>NZ_JAQOUE010000001.1:672500-1345000 GCF_032191465.1 Candidatus Nitronereus thalassa
TATACCAAAAAAGCTCCGTTTATCATGGTAAGGCCTTAGAACTTCGAGAAGCGATTCAAGATTGGTTAGCCTACATTCCCGAAACCTTTCCACATTACACCAGACATACTGTTCAACATAGTGATGAAATCATTTTGCAGATATCAAAAATTCTTTTCTTCGACGATGATCCAAACAAGGGGTCCATTCAGCTTTCAGCGGTTGAGGCATATATATTAATTGCCGCAGCCTATCTACATGATGCTGGAATGGTCACTTCAAATAAGGAAAAAGAGAATATATTACAATCGGAAGATTGGAAAATTTGGACTACTTCTGGTGGCGGAAAAAAAAGATGGGAAGAAATAATTCAACTTCGAGCTAATAATCGTCCACCTGATGAAACGCTTCGAAATTTCCTAGCTGATCTACAAATTCGCTTCTTAGTAGCAGAATATATCCGTCGTTATCATCATATTAGAGCCATGAATGTAATTAGTGAGCACCAAGCATCATTAGGCCGATTTGCTTTTGATGATCCAATTTTGTCCCGCACCATAGCGGATGTCTGTGTTGCACATGGATATAATCTTCATGAACTTGAAGATAGAGAGCGCTATCCCGACCAAAGAGATATTCGAGGAGAAAAAGTCAATGTCCGATTAATGGCAATTCTTCTTCGGCTGGGAGACCTACTGGATATGACCTCGGACCGTGCCTGTCCTTTATTGTTGAATGTAGCTTGTCCTTTACCTGCGGATAGCCTGGCTCATTGGACACAATATCGACGAATTAGTCATAGGCTTTCTAGCCCAGACTGTATAGAAATTCGAGCAGACTGTCATACACAGGATGAACACACAATATTACAGGATTGGTGTCATTGGATCGTTAACGAAGTCCAAAATTCCTCTGCAGTTGCAGCACGGTTTACTAGGCACAAGGAGTGGAACCCGCCACAGGCAATTCTGAATGGAGAAAATGCCACTATCCACATTCGTCCAGCATCAACAGCAAGTTACGTGCCTTCTAAGTGGACATTTGAATTAGATCATGAAGTCGTTTTCCAACGGCTGGTAAATGACGTTTATGATCACCCTGCAGTGTTTATCAGAGAGTTAATTCAAAATGCACTGGATGCATCACGTTCTCAAATGTACGCAGACATAATAATGGAAGGGAAAGCTCCACCGGAATATCCCACACAAGTTCAAAAAGAATATAGAAAGCGATATCCGATTGATATAAGCATCGAATGTAAACAAATTACAAATGCCCTTTCAGAAGAGTTAGAGGAACGGCAAATTTTTAAAATTAATGATTGGGGCATTGGAATGGACACAGAAATTATCGAAAGATATTTTCTTCAAGTCGGTCGGTCCTACTATACGACTGATGAATTTCGGCGAAAATTCAGTTTCGTGCCAACAAGCCGTTTTGGAATTGGGTTCCTTTCTGTCTTCGCCGTGAGCGACCTAGTAATTGTTGATACATATAAACCAACCAGTCCTAACCATGATGGTGCCATACGAATTAGTCTTTCGGGTCCCAGGAATTATTTGCTTAGGGAAAAATCACAGAGAAGAAAAACCGGAACAAAAATCGAAGTCCTTTTACGAGAGAATATAGAGCGAGGACAAATTACAAACCTCATATCCAAATGGTGTCGAAGAGTAGAATTTCCGATTGTAGTGAACGACTTCGGAACAAAAACCATAATAGAAGCTGAACGTCCAGAAGAATTCATAAGTGAAATACCAGATGTAACTGAGGAAGGCGCAACGTTTCGAATACGTTCCTTTCCAATCAATCGTCCTGGTATTGAAGGAGAGTTGTATGTTTTTGCTCACATAAATGCTGGCGGAGAATCTTGGGATAAGCTCTATTGGGCGAGACATATCTATCCGTTAAAAGATCCCAGAGCCACACCCCCTGAATACGTTGAGGATTTAATTTGCACCCATGGAATTGCAGTTGGTGCCCTTAGGCATTGGTTTGGGCATGGTTATTCATCTGCGATGAGGGCACGTCTGGATTATCGTTCAAATACTCAAGAATTAAACTTATCTAGAAGCACTATCCATAATCGAAGAGAATTGACGGAAAGAGGAGATCCAATGGTTATTTCCAGATGGGAGGAAATTCTACAGGAGCATTTAAATGGATCATCTTACGCAAATCGAGAAGACGGATGGAAATATAAACAGAGACTTGTCAATCGCTTTCCACTTCACACCTTTTGGGCTTCGCAACCTGAAACCATACCAATCTATCTGGACAATAAATTCTCAAAACTATCTCTGAAGCAAATTAAACAATTCGGTTTGATAACTTATGTGATTCCTGCAGGAGCTATTCATAGACATTCTCTTTATGGAGAGGATACGGTAAAAGAAATTCAAATTTCAGATTTGGATAACAATGCTCCCACTATTTCGGATAATGACCTGTCTTTTACTTCAGATGAACACATTACCGAAATTTTCGGAAATAGAATTGCAAGCAATGTACGATGGCTAGAAAGTGGGGACTTTGCTATAGATTGGGAGCTCGGAATTAACGAGCCTGAATATTCACCATTTTATATGACCAGATTTCCTAATTCGGAAATCATTGGATCAGGCATAATTAGAAAAAGTAGTAAATATTTTGGATCTTACCTATTACTGAATCTCAATAACGAATTTGTACAATGGTTTTTAAGGATTAAACTTGCTTCTAAGGAACCGCAAAGTCCAGTTACCATGACGCATGCCAATCAAACAAGTCATTTAATTGAAGAATGCATAAAATACCACGGAGGAAAGCTCCATGATCTGTCTGGCTATTTAAAAGGTTGGGGAAATATCAAAAGTCTAACGGCCGAACTTTGCCCACCAGAAATCGAGTTAAAAAGAAAAATGTTTGTTCTATGCAGAGATGAAAATGTAGAAGAGGACTGGCCCTCTTAGTAGTAGTAAGGATAAATCCGAAATAAAATAGATGTCAGTTTTGCATAACAATTTCAAATATTCTCATTGGTCTGCCAATTTAAAATGGCAGCTTAAAACCACCGGGGAGTTTGTCTGGAAGTCCTTCAGGTAGACCTTTGGGTAGGGCATTCTTGGGCAAGCCTTGTTCGAGCAATCCTTTTAAAAGATCGTTTTCTTTGGCTAAGCGATTGGTGAGTTCGCCGCCGATGGAATCCAAACCGCCGAGTGAACCGGTCAACGCCTTGAGTGGCTCAGAGACTTTGGCTGAAATCGCCGATTGTAAATCCTTGCCAAAACTTGCCGCGAGGTTCTTCACCATTTTTCCTGCAGCCTCTTTTAAGATCCGATCAAGTTCCGATTGAATACGCACGTCATACTGTTGGACCGTTCCCGTGATTTCGGCTTGAACCGACAGCGTCGAAATATCCGAAACCGCCCCACTTAAGGCGTTGGTCAGCGGATTAGCATCCCCGGGTTTCCCGGCCACTACCTGCAGAGATGACAAATCGGTGCTGCCGATCGCTGTAATGGCTTGACCCCGAAGTTGGGCATTAACTGTCACATCAGCAACCCCATTCTTAAGGACGACAGGCCACTCGGGTTGGGTAGACAAGGCCACCGGTTGAAGTTGGTACTCCTTCGCTTGAAATTGGATGGTATCCTGAGGTTGTTCCGGATTACGATGATCCAATGTCCCCTGAATGGTTACACTTTGAACATCCTTCAATTGTTTCCCGGCAAAGGCAAAGGTGAGGGGAAGGTCTAGAATGTGTGGCTCTGGAGTGATATTTTTGATTTGTCCCTGTATTTGACCGATATCCAAAAGGAAGGACACTTTCGCCAATCGAATCAAAAATTCCGGCACCGGTTGATATTCGGTAAAATGGACGTCTATTCCCTCACCCCTTTCAGGTGCTGGCCGATCCTCCGTTGAAGAATCCCCAGACTCTATTCCTCCAAGATAGGGTTGGACCATTTCATACCACCCCACACCTTCCTGAAGTTTCTCTCCAATTTGTTTTCCCAATAAGGATTCCCCAAGATTCGCGAGCCCTTTGGGAGACAAGCTATATTTCTCCTTCAACCGATTCAGGTCACGCTGCGGTGCTGACTGAACCTGTGCAATACGCTGCTTAAGTAACGCAATTTTTTCGTTAAACTCTTTTCGAGCGGACTTCAGATTTTCAAGGTCTTGTTCTATTTCCTGCTTGATGGTTTTGAGTTCTTCGACACCACCAAGCACATCACCGACGCCTTTTTTGGTCGATGATCTCAACTCTTCAATGCGCTTTTGATATTTGGCGAATTCCGCTTGCCCAGGCAAAGTCTTCAGTCGTTGCTTCCACACCTCTTGTTCTCGGTGAATGTCGTTCTGAATGGTTCGGACAAGTTTTAGGGTTTCCAGATCTTCCTGCTCCAGGATCTGTTCCACATTTGGGACCTTCAGCGGAGGAAGCGTAAAAGACAATTCCTCTTGGGGTGGTCCTTCCGTCAATTTTTGACTTCGAACCTCAATAGCTCCTGATGTGGCGCGGGCCGTCCCAAACTGCACATCTTCAACAGTCATCTCAGAAATAAGGACCTTGCGCCGCAACAACTGCAGACCATCCAAGCTCATGACCAAATTGGCGATTTCCACCATATTTGTCATGGGCTTCTCAGGATTTGTGACTTGGAAACGCGTTAGCCTTAGGCCTGCGGGAATTAACGTCAGATCCGCAGACCCAAGCTCCACTTTCGCGCCAACCGCCTTTGTTCCTTCCTCCTCAATAAGGGCTTTCACCAAACCATCCACCACCAACAGCCACAGCGCGGCAATAGCACACACTAATACGACGAAGGCACCCAACCCCCACCAGCGAATAACGCCAGTTTTTGGCTGAGTCATCAATGACCTCCAAATTGTGGAAGGGATTGATACATCTGGTACACTTTGCTGGCTTTAAAAAATTGCATCAGCCGCGTTTTTTCAACCCACGCTAATACATGCGCTCGGTACCGAAGGATGAGTACATTGGAGAGAAAGTAGAGAGGAAAAAACAATGCCAAAGAAAACACCAGACTGCCAATCACCACCGTGTTGTTAAATCTGGTGAACCGCCAAGGGGTCGAGTTATATAACGAGGTCCAAAGTCCTTCCAGTGAAGGAGCATTCAGCATTTGCATTCCGTTCCAGTGGAAAACCGGATCCAGGAGAAACGCGAATCCGGAAAATACGGCTAACCCAATTAAAAATGCCGACAGGTTGACCCGCAAGATCAACACCAACAAAAGTACCACCAGGTTATGCACATTCCACAACGGGGTGAATCCTGCCACCATCGCGAAACAAAACCCCAGGGAAACCTGGCCTGGATTAGTTTCAGAGTTTAGCACCCTGAGTAATCGTGCAATTAGCCGCAACATAGTTCACTGTAATTGATCAACAATACGGGGGAGGAGTAAGGCCTTATTGCTCTCCACGATACCTTAACGTTCTGAACCAAAATGTCAAGAATTTAAGAACCATCCAAGAACTGGAGAGGCGATTTTTTCTATCATAATCCCTGCTTCCTCTGTATGTTCACCTAGCCAGAGTCTGCGCCCTCAGTTATTCTATAGAACAATTCATGGATACGGCTTCCAAACAACGCTGGCAGGAATCTTTTCAGGCCTTTCTTCACCCCCGGGTCATCACCATGTTGTTTCTTGGCTTCTCAGCCGGGATTCCCATTTTACTGATTTTTTCCTCGCTCTCTCTGTGGTTACGTGAAGCAGGAGTCGAACGTTCGGCGGTCACGTTTTTTAGTTGGGCCGCATTGGGCTACTCCTTTAAGTTTGTCTGGGCGCCATTAGTTGACCAATTGCCCCTTCCCTTCCTGACACAAAAATTCGGTCGGCGACGGGGATGGATGTTGCTCGCGCAATGTTCCATTATTGCGGCTATCACAGGCATGGCCCTCATAGATCCCTCCAATGGTCCATCCAGCCTCACCTACATGGCGATTGCAGCCGTACTGCTCGGGTTTTCTTCCGCAACACAAGACATTGTGATCGATGCCTATAGAATTGAGTCCGCAGAAATTTCACTCCAAGCCATGATGTCTTCCACATATATCGCAGGCTATCGTATCGGAATGTTGGTAGCTGGAGCCGGCGCATTGTTCCTCGCCAGCGCCTTTGGTTCGACAAAGGATACCTATGATTACCAAGCCTGGCAGGGAGCATATTTTATCATGGCTTTGGCTATGCTCGTGGGAGTGTTCACCACACTGGCGATTCAAGAACCAATTTCTAATCGAACAGCCATCGTCTCACGATCAACGAGGGAGCATTTCGGATTTTTGTTTATGTTCGCGGTCGCTGCCACCGGCTTTATCCTGACCTTTTATCATACGGCTGAAGTGGCAACCTCGATGACAAAAACGCTTTCCGCACGATTCGACTCATTCCCGGTAGGTGGATTTTTGGTAGAAACATTTCGACTCGGACTAGGGATCGGCATAGCCTGGCTGGCGGCCACACTGGTCATTTGGTCTGGAATTGTGAGCCAAAACATGATGCAGGAAACCTACATCGCCCCAGCCCAAGATTTTTTAAAGCGCTATGGCCTGAGCACGGCCCTGTTACTTTTGGTATTGGTCGGGGTGTATCGCATCTCCGACATCGTGCTTGGCGTGATTGCCAATGTGTTCTACCAGGACATGGGATTCACAAAAGTGGAGATTGCGAGCGTGGTCAAAACATTTGGCTTGTTTATGACCATTGCGGGAGGGTTCTTGGGAGGAATTCTTTCGGTGAGGTATGGGGTGATCCGCATCCTCTTCCTGGGTGCGGTCCTATCTGCTGCCACCAATTTACTGTTTATGGTGTTGGCATCGATGGGACACAATCTGGAAATGCTGTACCTGGTGATTTCGGTGGATAATCTTTCAGCGGGTCTGGCGAGTGCCGCGTTTGTGGCATTCCTTTCCAGCCTCACGAATATTCAATTCACCGCGATGCAGTATGCTATTTTCAGTTCCCTGATGACGTTATTTCCGAAAATTTTAGGAGGATACTCAGGAACGATCGTGGACGGCATCGGCTATTCAAATTTTTTCATTCTCACTGCGTTACTAGGACTTCCTGTGTTGTATTTGGTATGGCAGGCTGGAGGGTTGCTCAAAAATCATCAGCCATGACGGGTTTACTGGCAATTCGTCTACACATAGATTTCTCACCCGAACACCCGCAGGTGGTTGTCAGACATAACATTCTCCTGCCCAACGACTTCCCAGTCTTGATTGGAATAAGTGATAAATAAATCGTCCGACATTTCTGAGAAAATTGGGACAAGCCAACCCTGTTCGGTGCGAACTGAATTGTTGGCTAAAGACAGAACCTTACTCGGATCGTCTCTTCGGCGAATTTTCACGTACTCTCCTCCCTTTGAGAGTAAAGAAATTCTACAACTGCGAAAATGAAACCGTATCACGGAAGGGGAATTTTTTAAATCCAAGAATTCTCCCCATGAGATTTAGGCCCCTTTATCTCAAATTCGGTTCGGCCACGATGTGACAGAGGTCACGTAATTTTGTCTATCTCGCGCGATATTCAGAGAATTTCTGACTTTACGGGGAGAAAAACACGACACCCCTGAAATTGAAACTTCATTTTAGTCATCTCACCTCAAGACCACTTGATGCTTTAGTAAAAGCCATCAGGAGAAATCCTATTTTTCTTCTTGGACAGGATTTCGAAGAACACCAATATCTTCAATTTCAATTTCGACCTCATCTCCGGCCTTCAGGAAAATTGGAGGATTCCTGGCAAAACCAACACCTTGAGGTGTGCCAGTCAAAATGACCGTCCCCGGCAAAAGGGTAGTCCCCTCGCTCAAAAAACTGATGAGGGTAGGAACATCAAAAATCATGTCAGACGTAGAAGAATCCTGCATCACCACTCCGTTGATTGTGGTACAAATCCTCAACTTATTGGGATTGGGAATATCCTCTGGAGTCACGAGACACGGCCCGAGGGGACAGAATGTGTCAAAAGACTTTCCCCGACACCATTGTTTTGCACCACCCTCCTTTTGCCAGCGACGCGCACTGACATCGTTGGCACAGGTATATCCGAGAACATAATCCAGCGCTTCATTCTTTGAGACATTTTTTGCCGGCTTTTTGATGACCACTGCCAATTCACATTCGTAATCTACCTGGCCCGGCGCAATTTTTGGAATATCAATGGGCGCACCCGGATGGTTAAGAGCATTCACGGCTTTAATAAATAATACTGGATTCTCCGGAAGCTTGGCTCCTGTTTCTTCGGCATGCTGACGGTAATTCAAACCAATGCATAAAATATTTTTTGGTTCGACCGGAGCAAGCAATTGGCTCACGACCATACGACGATTGGTCACCTCAAAGTCATGAAAAATATCCCCCTCGAGAAGATGGGCTGTTTGGTCATCAACATACTCCCCATAGTGAACCACACCGTCAGAATCTTGAAAGCGAATGATTTTCATTGAATGTCTTTCAATCCCTCAGCACTATTTTACTTTTTCCAATACAGTTCATATTCTCGCAGATGGGTCAGCGTTTTCAGATCCAGCAATCGATCCAAAAATACATAACCATGTAAATGATCAATTTCATGTTGAAGAACCCGTGCAAAAAACCCTCGGGCTTCCAAAGTTACTGGTTGGCCTTTCCTGTTTAGTCCCTCCACCTTCACAGACAACCAGCGAGATACTCGACCACGAAGGTCTGGCACACTGAGGCATCCCTCCCACTGTTCATCAGTACGGTCATCATGCTCAACAATTTTGGGATTTACTACCACCGTTAATGGGACAGGCACTTGATTGGGATAGCGCGGGTTATCCGGCAAGACCTCAACGGCAATAATTTGCTGGGACACATGCACTTGTGGCGCGGCAATGCCAACGCCATGGGCATCCCGCATCGTCTCGACCAATTGGTCAATGAATTGCTGAACTGCCGACGATGCTAATTGATCAGGAGAAACCGTTACAGAATTTTCACGAATCGTTGGATGTCCCAGCCGGGCGATTTTCAGCAAGGAGGTCATCGGCTCTTGCAACTCATAAGGTTAGGGTTGGGACAAAAGGTATATATTACCATGTCTCCATGATTTTTAAATCCCCTCCCACTCAGAATATTTGCATTACTCAACTCCCACTTTTGATTTTTAAAAAACTTGATGGTACAACCCCAAACATCCATAAATATCCTTTGTTACATAGTTTTTCTGAGGAGCATTGTCATGAAGTTTCTTGTGACCTACTCTATTCATCCCGACAAACGGCACCAGGCTTTGCAAGCCTTCTCTCGGATGACACAAGCCGATGACTTAGCAGATATCGGCAAGCAAATCACCGTCATCGGGCGATGGCATATCGTAGATGGGGGAAGCGGTTTGGCCATTGTTGAGACCTCTGATGCCCAAGCCCTCGCCCGGTGGGCACTGAACTGGAATCACATAATGGATCTGGAAATGAAACCGGTCATTGATGACCAGGAAGCCCGTTCCATCGGTATCCAGAAATTTAAATAGTGGGAGTGGCTACCTTCCCTATTTCGCCGAACACTTTCCTCTTCAGTCATTTCCAGATGTCCCCTCCAAATTTTTTTCCGCCTAAAAGTTAATGAACGCACTCCCCCTTTTACCAAAGGGGAGCTCCTGTATCATGGCCGAAAACCCATTGATTTTATTGACTTGTTTTGAACCCACATGATACCGTGCAACCATGAAAAAACCTTGTTATTCAGTGGGTTTTGACGATTTCTGCCAACTCGCCACTCAGGGAAATTTGGTCCCGGTGTATCGAGAAATTTTGGCAGACTTGGAAACCCCAGTCAGCGCCTTTTCTAAAATCAATACTGGGGATACGGCTTTTCTGTTTGAAAGCATAGAAGGCGGCGAAAACTGGGCGCGATATTCTTTTTTGGGTAGCAGTGTCACCCAGGTCATTTGGGAGGAGAAGGGAAAGCTCATGACCCAAAAGGGTCGGAAGATTCAATCTCAACCATTTGGAACCAATCCCCTGCAACATGTTCAGGAAATGCTGAAAGAATTTCAACCGGTCTCCGTTCCTGGGTTACCTCGGTTTGTCGGCGGGGCCGTGGGGTACCTGGGGTATGACGTGGTTCGCTACTTCGAGCCCATTCCCTCGCGCCCCAAGGATTCGGAATATCTGCCGTTGATGGCTTTTATGCTCACGGACACGTTGCTTGTTTTTGACAACGTCGCCCATACCATCAAAGTCGTTGCGAATGCCCCCATTGCCTCACATGCCAAGTCGGCCCTAAAAAAAACCTATTCCGACGCAACGGCCAAGATTGAAAAAATCATTGCCAAACTAAGAAAACCTCTATCACGGTGCTCGCCGACTCACCGCTCACAGCCGGTTAAATTTACATCCAACATGACTCAGCCGACCTTTGAAAAAATGGTGCGTCGCACAAAGGAATACATCCAAGCCGGGGATATCGTCCAAGCCGTGGTGTCGCAACGGTGGAAGACTAAAATTCGGACCACCCCATTGGAGATTTACCGCGCCCTTCGGGTGATTAATCCCTCTCCGTACATGTTCTATCTACGCATCGCCGGAGTGGAATTGGTCGGATCCTCCCCTGAAATCTTGGTACGGTGTGAAGAAGACCAGATTGTGGTTCGCCCCATTGCCGGCACCCGCAAGCGCGGAGCCACTTCCTCGCAAGACCAGGCACTCGCCGAAGAACTCCTCGCCGACGAAAAGGAACGGGCTGAACATGTGATGCTCGTGGATCTAGGAAGAAATGACGTCGGGCGTGTCGCGAAATATCAAACCGTGACGCTTGATCCATTTATGACAGTCGAGCGATATTCCCATGTGATGCATATTGTCTCGCAAGTCACAGGCACTCTTCTACCCGACCATACGGCCTATGACGTGATGGAGGCGTGTTTTCCTGCGGGAACTGTTTCCGGCGCGCCGAAAATCCGTGCCATGCAAATCATTGAAGAATTGGAACCGACGAAACGTGGACCATACGCCGGAGCAGTCGGCTATTTCAGCTTTTCAGGCAACATGGATACCTGTATTAATATTCGCACGATCGTCATCAAGGGTAACCAGGCCTTTGTCCAAGCCGGTGCCGGAATCGTGGCCGACTCCGACCCAACAACCGAATATGAAGAGACGTGTAATAAAGCACGCGCGATGATGCGTGGAATCGAAATGGCCGAACAGGGGTTGGAATAGTTTTCGCGCTACCTAATGAGTGATGGATAAAACATTTCAAAAGCATTTCTCTCTTATTGACGCGTTGCGCTTCACCCTTCACGCTTCACGGTAATAATTATGTTACTCATGATCGACAATTATGACTCCTTCACCTACAACCTGGTCCAGTACTTTGGGGAATTGGGCGCAGACATTCACGTATACAGGAATGATAAGATCTCAATTGAAGAAATTGAGCGTTTAAATCCTGAACGCATCGTCATTTCTCCCGGCCCATGTACCCCAAAAGAAGCCGGAGTCTCGATCAAAGTCATCAAGCATTTTGCTGGGCAACTCCCATTGCTCGGCGTATGCCTCGGTCATCAATCCCTTGCCTACGCCTTTGGTGGAGAAATCATTCGGGCTGAACGACTGATGCACGGCAAAACCTCGATGGTCAATCACGATGGGCAAACTATTTTTGACGGCCTGCCAAATCCATTTGAAGCCACACGCTATCACTCATTAATCGTCAATCGCGACACGCTACCCGGTGACTTTGAAATTTCCGCAATGACAGATGAAGGTGAAATCATGGGACTCCGCCATTTACCCACGGGTGCCGAAGGCGTTCAATTTCACCCAGAATCAATTCTCACCAAAGCAGGAATGGATCTTCTGAGAAACTTTCTTGAACTCGACAATTTTAACGGCGAGCCCATGGCGGCCTAAAGACTTGGAAGCACGAAACTCGAATATCGAAATTCGAAACAAACATTTATTTCAAAATTCGAATACACTAAACCATTCTTTTTGTTTTGGTCATTAGAATTTGTTTAGGATTTTGAAATTCGGATTTCGAATTTATGAAGAGAACTTCTAAATGATCAAAGACGCCCTTCAAAAACTGGCCGACGGCAGCAATCTCACGGAAAAAGAAGCCCAAGAAGGCATGCTTCAAATCATGCAGGGTACGGCTTCGGAAGCCCAGATTGCTGCCTATCTTATGGGCCTGCGTATCAAAGGCGAAACCGTCGAGGAAATTACGGGGTCCGTCAAAGCCATGCGGGAGATGGCGATCCGCATTCATGTGTCGGCTCCGCTAGTGGTGGATACCTGCGGAACCGGAGGGGATCGCGCCAACACCTTCAACATTTCTACGGCAGCGGCTTTCCTCGTGGCTGGAGGTGGCATGACGGTCGCCAAACATGGCAATCGCTCAGTGTCCTCCAAGTCTGGCAGTGCTGACGTGCTGTCGGCTTTGGGTGTAAAAATTGATCTGTCCCCCGAACGTGTAGAAGCTTGTGTGAATGAAGTCGGGATCGGATTTTTATTTGCCCCTCTCTATCATGGAGCGATGAAACATTGCGCCAAGCCACGAGCCGACATGGGCATTCGAACCCTCATGAATATTTTAGGCCCCTTGTCCAATCCAGCCGGAGCCACGATTCAGGTGCTGGGCGTCTTTGATCAAGCACTCACCGAAAAACTGGCGCAGGTGTTAATTCGATTAGGCACGCAACATTGCTTCGTGCTTCATGGAAAAGATGGCTTGGATGAAATCACACTGACCGACTTCACCTACGTATCCGAAGGGAAAGCGGGACGCGTCTCGAGCTATCACATTTCTCCCAAGGATTTTGGACTAGAAAAAGTGAGCCCCAAGGAATTAACAGGCGGCACCCCAGAACAGAATGCCCGGTTGATTGAAGATATTTTCAGGGGCCGACGAAACGCCAAACGGGAAATCGTCTTAGTGAATGCCGCTCCTGCTTTTGTCGCAAGCGGCAAGGCCAAAACGTTGAAGGAGGGGTACGACCGCGCCGCAGAAGTGATTGACAGTGGCGCCGCACAGGAAAAACTGGAAAAACTCGTCGCGTTTACCAATCAGGGCACCGCATGATTCTCGATCGAATCCTCGAACATAAAAAGGCCGAATTGCGTCGTAAAAACAGTCGCGGCTACCTGACGAGCCTGAAGAGTAAAATTGCCGACCGTCCGGGTCCGATAGGGTTTATCAATGCCTTAGAACAAGCCTATACCCCCGATTCCCCAGCCCTCATCGCCGAAGTCAAAAAAGCATCTCCAAGCCAGGGTCTCATGCGTCCGGAGTTTAAACATCGATTTGACCCCGTAAAAATCGCCAAAATTTACAAAGATCATGGAGCAGCAGCAGTCTCGGTCCTCACCGACCAAGAATTTTTCCAGGGATGCTTGGATTACTTGTCTCAAGTAAAGGATGAAGTGGGATTACCCGCGTTGAACAAAGAGTTCATGATTGAAGACGTCCAGTTCTATGAAGCCCGTGCCTATGGCGCCGATGCCATCCTGCTCATTGTCGCGGCCCTCGACCGATGGCAACTCGAAGACTTTTACGCAACGGCACAAGGATTACACTTGGATGTGCTCATCGAAACCCACAATGAACGCGAACTCGATACCGTGCTAGAACGGATTCCGAATGCTCCCCTCATTGGGATCAACAATCGGGATCTAAAAACGTTTACCACGGACTTAGGTATCACCGCTAAACTGGCTGCACGCATGCCCAAGGATAAAGTCATTGTCAGTGAAAGCGGCATCCATAAGCGAGAAGATGTACTCCAGATCCTAGAAGCCGGTGCAAAAGTCATGCTCGTGGGAGAATCACTCGTCCGCGCAGATGATATCGGAGCCAAAATTCAAAGCCTCTTGGCCCCTCCAAAAAGCGACGAAGAAAAGGAGGAAGCCGCCCAAGGCACTCGCTGGATATAAGAATATTCCTGTTCGGCGAAATCCTCCACTCCACTCAACATGAATAGCGTTAAAATTAAAATCTGCGGTATTACCAATCCGATTGATGCCCATCAAGCAGTGGATGCCGGCGCGGATGCCTTGGGCTTTGTCTTCTACAAAAATAGTCCACGGTGCGTAAGTGCGAACGTGGTGAAATCCATCATTGCCAATCTCCCACCCTTTGTATTGCCGGTCGGAGTCTTTGTGAATGAAGACGCAGCAACTGTTCGAACCATCATGGATGATTGCGGCCTGGCATTCGCTCAAATCCACGGAGATGAAACCGCCGATTTTTGCGAAGGCTTGGGACGGCCAGTCCTCCGGGGGATTCGCCTTCGTG
Source organism: Candidatus Nitronereus thalassa (assembly GCF_032191465.1). Lineage (NCBI taxonomy): Bacteria > Pseudomonadati > Nitrospirota > Nitrospiria > Nitrospirales > Nitrospiraceae > Candidatus Nitronereus > Candidatus Nitronereus thalassa. The sequence continues at coordinate 686,764 of NZ_JAQOUE010000001.1, forward strand.
ACCAAAACACTCTCATGGCCATGGCTGAGTATAAGGGCCGTGCCCGAGTGCGAGCCTTTGTCCTGGACGCCTTTTCGGATACTGCATATGGAGGAACAGGAAAGACCGCAGATTGGACGTTGGCTAAGGAAGCCGCCCAATCCTTTTCGTTTCTCCTCGCCGGCGGGTTAACCCCTGACAATGTCCAAGAGGCCATTCAACAGGTTCAGCCCTACGGAATCGATGTGAGCAGCGGCGTGGAGGCCTCACCAGGCAAGAAAGATCCCGCCAAAGTCCAGGAGTTTATTCAAGCAGCGAAGCTTAATTCCAATTAGGGATATTGAACTATTCTCCCCCGGTATTACTTCTTCCCCCAACAAATCATCTATCCTTCCCCCACTAGAATCGAACAAGAACCATAGCCATGGTTTTTGCGCAGGAAGACATATGCCAGAGAAACGGTTTCCTATTGTGAAGTTCAATACAGTCCAGGAATGTGGGAAAAAAAGAAAGCGAAGGGCCCTTTTTTCTTGATGAGACAATACAAGACCTAAACCATAAGACACTACTCTCATCCAGTAATTGAGTTTAAGTGAATTCACTTTTTTGTTATCAATGAAATACTCCCGGCCCCTTTCTTCTACTTTTTTCTTCCTAGCGATTGGTTAGATTAATACCTTTTTCAAACGATCATATTTAGCCGCAATGAGTGTGACCCCACTCGAGAACAAGAAAACCAGGCCCACGTACACTATCTCCCATGCCGGACTCGATAATTGTTTATCGATATGCATAAGTAAGTCAATGAAAACAAAATGAATACCATATATGCCAAGTGTATACTTCCCAATACTTGAAGCACTTGTAATTTTCAAAAATGGATGACCGGACAATGCCATCCAGGACGCCCCTAAACCAACAAGAACGGTGCCTACAACATAATCATGTGAAGCTGGAGACACCCCGTAGGTAGAATACAAATAATATATTTCGCAAAAATGGATGCCATAGCCAAGGGCCAAAATCATCAAACCATAAGCAAAATATTTTTGCGAATAATTTATGTAAGACAAAACATATCCAAGAACAAAAAATATTGTGCTAAAAAATGGACCATTTCTTGTGTTGAAATCGATGTGAATACCAAGGGGTGTTTCCGAATAAGACTTGGCCAGCAGCCCAAAAATATACAGCGCAACCGAAACAATGATGAGGGGAAGCAGCGGGTTTGCTTTCCAATAACGAAGAAACAATGTGACAATTATTACAGAGTTGGCAAGGCTGACCAAAAACCATAGGTGCCCCTTGGAACCCTCAAAAACCAACCTCACGGGATCGGATATAATGTTTTCCAAATTCCAATAGACCATCTTAACAGGTCCAGCCACCCCATATTCAAAAACTGAAAATAAATCGTATGGCAGAATGTAGACCATACAGAAAAATAGCCATATCAATCCAAGCCGCTTGAGGATTTTTTCTGCCACTGGCAGCACTGAGTCTCTGACACTTGTTTTTTTTGCGAAAAAAAATCCGGAAATTATAAAGAAAAAGGGAACTGCAAAACGAGATCCTTGATTGATAGCAACACAAAAATAGTCGTAGGCATTTTTTAGCTCGTCGCCTTTAAATCGCGTGGTGTGAATGACAATCACCCCGAGTATGGCGAGAAACCGAAACGCATCGATACTTTGAATCCTACGCATCCTCTATACTTTTCCTGTAATAGTTAAGTCTATTGGTCGGTGTAGCTGTACACCATGTTGCAGCAAATTCACCCTAGAACAAGTAAGGTTTTTCACTAATCCATCCTGTTTCCATCAGCTAGGAACATCTTCCCACCATGGAAAAGGACAAACACTGCAAACCTGGCCGGTTTCGCAAAAGGAGTGGGGGAGTCTAGCGGCCTTGCCAGTCCAATGCAAATTTGAAATAAGGGGTCAGGAGTCATTTATGCACCACCCAAAATGTGAAAAATGACGTTCGTCCTCCTTTGAGAAATGCGACTCCTTTCCTTAATAGGCCATCCAACAGGTTCAGCCCTACGGAATCGATGTGAGCAGCGGCGTGGAGGCCTCACCAGGCAAAAAAGATCCTGAAAAAATCCAGGCCTTATCTCAAGCCGCGAAACTTGTTTCCACCGCCACCCAATAGTTATACTCCACTTCTTTCGAAAACGCCGTCATGCCAAATATTTTCGCCGGGATCAGAATTCAGTCTAACCGTTTTTCTATAGAGCCCCATGCCATCCATTCCTGACAAACGCGGTCGATTCGGCAAGTATGGGGGACAATACGTCCCCGAGACTCTCATGCCAGCCATGTTGGAACTTGAGGAAGTCTATGCGCGCGTACGCCGTGATCGGGCTTTTCAAAAAGAACTTCAAGATATTTTAAAACAATACGTCGGACGTCCGACTCCCCTATATTTGGCCAAACAGCTCACCAAAACTCTTGGCGGCGCCAAGGTGTACCTCAAACGCGAAGATCTCTGCCACACCGGCGCGCATAAAATCAACAACGCCGTTGGGCAAATGCTCATGACCAAGTACATGAAAAAGAAACGGATCATTGCCGAAACCGGCGCCGGGCAACATGGGGTCGCCGTGGCCACCGTCGCCGCCAAGCTTGGGCTCGAAGCGGAAATTTACATGGGCACGGAAGACATGGAACGCCAAGCATTGAATGTCTTTCGTATGCGGCTGCTCGGTGCAAAAGTCACCGGGGTCGACGCCGGGAGCCGGACCTTAAAAGATGCCATCAGTGAAGCTATGCGTGATTGGACCACGAATGTTCGCACGACCCATTACTTATTGGGTTCAGTGTTAGGGGCCCACCCCTACCCGATGATGATTCGTGATTTTCAATCCGTCATCGGACGCGAAGCTCGAAAACAAATTCTCGCGGCAGAAGGACGTCTTCCTCACTGCCTCGTCGCCTGCGTCGGGGGAGGTAGTAATAGTATCGGCCTGTTTTATCCTTTTGTGAATGACAAAAAAGTAGAAATGGTCGGGGTCGAAGCTGCTGGACGTGGAGTGGCCAGTGGCAAACATGCGGCTCGTTTTTCAGGGGGAAGCCCAGGGGTATTACACGGCACCATGACCTATCTCCTGCAAGACCCGGACGGACAAGTGAAACTCACCCATTCCGTGTCGGCCGGTCTCGACTATGCAGCGGTTGGACCCGAACATAGCATGCACCATGACTCTGGGCGCATTCGGTACACCTCTGCCACTGACCAAGAAGCCCTTGAAGCCTTTGATTTGTTGTCTCGCGAAGAAGGCATCATTCCAGCCTTGGAAAGTGCCCATGCCGTAGCCGAAGTGATCAAACTCGCACCGACCATGAAGAAAAACCAAATCCTCATCATGAACCTCTCCGGGCGTGGCGACAAAGACGTGAACCAAATTGCCCGCATGCGCGGCATCCCCTTATAACCATGCTTGCTACCGCTAACCGAATATCCGCAACCTTTGAACAGCTCGCGGCCAAGGGAGAAAAAGCCCTGATTCCCTATATCATGGCCGGGGACCCTTCATTAGCGGATACTGAATCGCTCGTGCTGGCTTTGGAAAAGGCCGGGGCGGATCTGATTGAATTGGGAGTTCCCTTCTCCGATCCGATTGCCGATGGTCCGGTGATTCAAAAAGCCGCGGAACGTGCATTGCTATCCGGCACGTCACTCCGCCGTATTCTAGCTATGGTGAAGACCTTACGGACCAAGACGCAAATTCCGCTAATTCTCATGACCTACTACAACACGATCATGGCCATAGGGGAAGAAACATTTTGCCAGGAAGCCGTCGCCGCCGGAGTCGATGGCGTCATCGTTCCCGACATGCCCCCTGAAGAGGCCGACAATTTGCACAAGGCCGCCCAAGCCCACGGGCCTTGCCTCATTTATCTTTTGGCACCCACGAGCACATCCAATCGCAAAACGGAAGTCATCCGCCGAACGCAGGGGTTTATCTATTATGTGTCGATCACCGGCATCACGGGCGCAAAGCTTGAAGGCTTTGCAGACATTGAAAAAAATGTGCGGGCCCTGCAAAAGAAAGCCAAAAAACCCATTGCCGTGGGGTTTGGCATTGCCACCCCGGATGATGCCCGACGTATGGCGGCCTTCGCTGACGGGGTGATCGTCGGAAGCGCCCTAGTCAAAAAAATTGCCGAGTTTCAACAAAGCCCTGAACTCATCCAGGAAGTTTCCCGATTTACCGAGCAACTTAAATCGGCGATTCGACCAAACGATCGTGCAGCCTGATACTGGCATCATCCTGTTCACTTCTCCATTCCTTTCATATCTTGACATTCCCTTGATGGGGAGTTAGTTCTTCACGTCCAGGCCGAAGTATCGAAGCTGGCGATTCTATCTAAGGGAGAGGAGAACCAACATGCCTACACGAAAGACAACACCATCAAAAAAGAAAAAAGTCTCCTCCTCTCAGCGACAAAGAAAATCCACCTCGCCGAAGAAAGCCGCGCCTTTTACCATCCAGAATCATTGTCTGATTGGCCCAAAGGTCAGGCAAAAAGAGACACCCAATAAAAGTGGAGAAATCACGCCAAAATATTTGGTGTTTCACTATACCGCCGGGCGGAGCGCACAGAGCTCCGTCAATTGGCTCACCAACCCCGCATCAAAAGCCTCGGCTCATTTAGTACTTGGACGAGACGGAAGCATCACCCAACTCGCGCCCTTTAATGTCAAAACCTGGCATGCGGGAGTCAGCAATTGGGATGGGGTGAAATTTCTGAACCAATGCTCCATTGGCATTGAAATGGACAATGCCGGTCCACTTCAACAGGTGGGAACCACCTTCAAGGCTTGGTTTGGAAAGGAATATCCTACCTCACAAGCCCTGCATGCCAAACACAAGCTTAATGAAGAACCGTGCTGGTGGCACACCTATACCGAGGCGCAAATTGATGCCGCGCTGGAGTTGGCTCGTTTGCTCACGTCGACGTATGGGTTAAAAGAAATTGTGGGGCATGAAGATATTGCCCCTGAACGAAAACGTGATCCGGGTCCGGCCTTTCCCCTGGCCCACATCCAATCCGCCGGGATGGGACGGAACACCGAAGCCGAAGAAGAACATGATGAATGCTACCGCGTCACGGCCAGCGCCTTAAATATTCGAAAAGGTCCTGGCCGAGATTTCGAAGCCGTCTCCGCCCCTCTGCCCTTGGGAACGATGGTGACATTGTTGGAGAAACGCGACCGATGGTACAAAGTTGAAACCAACGATGAACAGGACATTGAAGGGTGGGTCTTCAACAAATTCCTTGAAGCGGTCTAACACATCTCGTCTTCCTGTTGCGGCAGCATTTATTACCGCCGCCGCTCCTCATAAAAGGTTACTGCCCCTTGGCCATTTCCCTTGAACACCTTTCACAAGTTCTCTCTGAACTCAAGCCAGCCTTGATCAAGGGAAAAATTCAAAAGATCTCGCAACCGTTGCCCGAATCAATCTCTTTTGAAATCCGACGACCTGGCCAGACCGTCACCCTCTATATTTCGACACATCCACAAACCGCACGCATTCATGCCCTAACCCAACGGCTGCCTAATCCAACCACACCACCTCAATTTTGCCAGTATTTACGAAGCCATATTCTTGGCGCTCAGATTGAACACGTCGTACAAGTCCCGGATGATCGAGTGGTGTGGTTTGAACTGTCAGTCAAACACGTCACACAGTATCTGGTCATCGCGTTAACGGGACGCTCGGCAAATCTTTTTCTCGTGAATCACAAACACGAAGTCGTCCGATCATTAAAACCCGACAGCCAGAGCGCACAAAGAATACAGAACTATTTCAATACCGGGCAGAAACAAAACCGAGAAGATCCGGATACTGATTCCCCCTCCGAAGCATCATCACGGTCTTTCCCCATCTCGGCAATGCTCGAACAGACCTTTCATGATCTCGAACAAAACCAAGCACAACGGCAACTTCAAGAGCAACAACTTGCAGCCTTGCGCAAAGCCATGAAAAAGGCACAACGACGAGTGAATTCCCTCACACAGGATCTTGAGAAAGCACAGCGTTACTGCGAATATGGGAGGTATGGAGAACTGCTCAAGGGTCAACTTGGGCAGATCAAAAGAGGACAATCCCACGTTACCCTCATCGACTATTATGACGAGCATCTCCCAGAACTCACACTTCCCCTTGATCCCACGAAAGACCCAACATGGAATCTCAATGACTATTTTCGCAAATACCGAAAGTTCACAGGAGCCCAACGCAAAGTTCTCCCGCGCCTAGAACAAGCCCAGGCTGAACTCGCGAAACTGACCGAAGATTTTCAAGCAGCCGAACGTGGTGAAATGAAACCGCCGGAATTTCCAAAACCCAAGCCGCCCACATCTCCCCGGGCATCAAAAACTCAAAAAACCGCGTTGCCCTACCGGCGCTATATTTCGGAAGATGGATTTTCCATTTTGGTTGGGAAAAGCGCCAAAGACAATGATGCCGTGACCTTCAAAGTATCTAAGCAAGATGATATGTGGCTGCATGCCCGAGGAACACCGGGGTCGCACGTAATCATCGAACTAGAAAAGAAAAAACAGGTCCCGCCAGAAACCTTGAAAGATGCCGCGACACTGGCCCTGTTTTATAGCGATTTAAGAAAAAGCGGAAAAGGCGAGGTCATCTACACGTTGAGAAATAATGTCCGAAAACCCAAAGGCGCAAAACCAGGTTCAGTCACCGTCACGCAAGAGAAAACTACTTGGGTCTATGTCGATGAAGCCCGTCTGAAGCGTTTAAAGGATTCAGTTCCTTCTATGATAACAGACTGACAAATCTGCCAAGATGTCAATACTAATTCTGAATCCTATTAGCGACATGGCACTCCATTAATTGGTGTCGATCCCTAATTATTCCACACAACTAACGCAAACAAGGAAAAGCAAAAATGAACAACATGAAAGCAATGCTTATTCATGCCTATGGCGAAGACGCCGTATTTGAACCGGCAGAAGTTGAAAAACCTGAAGTGAAAGCCGGTCATGTTTTAATTAAGATCGCGGCATCAAGCGTCAACACGGTTGATACCATGATTCGCAAAATGGGGAAGGAGTTACCATTAGCCCCCGAGACACCGGCCATTTTAGGAATGGACGTTGCCGGCACGATTGAGGCAGTCGGCAATGGTGTGAAAGATTTTTCCATTGGGGATGAAGTGTATGGCTGTGCAGGTGGGTTAGCAGACTTACCCGGCACATTGGCTGAATACCTGGTGGCGGACAGCACCTTGATCGCCCAGAAGCCAAAGAATTTGTCGATGCCAGAAGCCGCGGCATTGCCGCTGGTTGCGATTACCGCCTACGAAGGCTTGACTCGTGCGGGCATCAAGCAAGGCCAAAAAGTTCTGGTGCATGGTGGCTCTGGTGGCGTTGGTCATGTCGCGTTACAACTGGCAACACATTTTGGTGCCAACGTGTATTCTACTGGCGGGGGTGAAAAACAAATAGCATTAATCGAACGGCTCGGGGGGATGGCCATCAATTATAAAACCGAAACGGTTGAGCAGTACGTGGCCAAACATACAGGTGGAACAGGATTTGATGTGGTGTTTGATTCTGTTGGCGGTGCAAACATGGCAAACTCCTTTAAGGCGGCTACACTCAATGGCCAAATTGCTTCGACAGTGGCCTTATGTGAGCTGGATTTATCTGTGGCTCACTTTAAGGGATTGTCGCTGCACGTCGTGTTCATGCTGATTCCCATGCTTCATAACGTGAAACGAGAAGAGCATGGGGAGATTTTGCGCAACGTCACTCGGATTGTTGAGTCTGGCGGATTGACACCTGTGCTTGATGAAAGCCGCTTTTCGCTTGACCAAGTTGGACAAGCGCACGCTCGACTGGAGAGTGGACAAGCGATAGGCAAAGTGGTACTGGCGGATTGGGCCTAGCCCGTTCACGAAACGAACCTCAGAAGAGGGTCCCACCTATGCAAAAAATCATTCTTGTAACCGGTTCGACAGATGGCATCGGGTTGGAAACGGCCAAGATGCTGGTCTCGCTGGGTCACTATGTGCTGCTACACGGGCGCAGCGCAGCAAAGCTGGAGGACGTGGAACGAACGCTCTCCGCGTTACCGGATGGCGGTCGTGTTGAACGCTACGTCGCTGATCTGTCGCGCATGGCCGACGTCGAGGCACTTGCAAAGGCAGTGGCGGACAAGCACGCGAAACTTGACGTGCTGATCAATAATGCAGGCGTCTATACAACACCGGATCCTGTCACGCAGGACAGGCTTGATATACGGTTCGCGGTCAATACGATTGCTCCCTATTTGCTGACGCAACGGCTGTTGCCGTTGCTCGGGAAGGCTGGACGGGTAATCAATGTGTCCTCCGCAGCTCAGTCTCCAGTCAATCCGAAATCGCTAGCCGGACAAGTCAGCTTGTCCGACGGCGCGGCGTATGCGCAAAGCAAACTCGCGATTACCATGTGGTCTCGCACTATGGCGCTTTCACTCAAGGATAACGGACCGACGATCATCGCAGTGAATCCCGGATCAATGCTCGGCAGCAAGATGGTGAAAGATGCCTTCGGTGTGGCTGGCGGCGATATCGGCATCGGCGGTGAAATGCTTACGCGCGCGGCACTGTCAAAGGAATTTGAAACGGCTTCAGGGAAGTATTTCGACAACGATTCAGCGCAGTTTGCCTCGCCCCACCCCGATGCACTCGATCCACAAAAGTCCGAAGAGGTTGTCCACGCTATCGAGACGATTTTGGAAAAAGTCACAGCGCAATGAGGGGCAGGTTTCTAATGGGGAATAAAAGAGGGGGAACTGAGGGTCAAGTCTTGCATAAACACATTTATAGTGTTTCAAACTTAAAGGCTACTGTATCCCCAAGAACCAAATCTTTAAATATCAAGAGAAACAGAAACCTATTCCCCTACCCTCACCAACATGCCACGCTCTTTACACACGGAAAATGTGTATTGATAAATGGTAATGATGATCAGGAGATAGAGCGCGTTGAGGCCTGTGGCCCAGCCGAGGTGTTCCCAAGGAACACTTTGATTGAGCAACACCCCCCGCATGCCTTCAAATACATGAGCGGCGGGGTTGGCCAAGGCGACAGGTTGCAGCCAGGTGGGCAACACGGACACTGGATAAAAGACGCAGGATATCGGCTGAAAGAGAAACACCAATCCCCATGCCAGCACTTCGGCTTGCTGGCCAAATCGCATAATCACCGACATCGTCAGAATGCCTATGATCCAGCCTGCGGCAATTAAATTTAACACAAAGGGAATCAGTGTCAGCCCCATGATGAATACGTTGTAGGAATAAAAGAAGAGTGCGGAAAAGGCCATAATGATTGAGACGGCCGCGACTTTGAAGACACTCATCGCCATGGTGGCGGTCAAAAACTCTCCGGCGGTCAGGGGACTCGCAAAGAGGTTCATGAGATTACGAGACCAGATTTCCTCGAGGAACGAAATGGTGACGCCCTGCTGAGCTCGAAATAATATATCCCAAAAAATCAGCGCGCCGAGAAAAAAGGTCACCGCGCCATGCATGCTGTTTCCTTCCTGCGCCAGATACACGGTAATGAATCCCCACACGACTAAGTCCAACAAGGGCCAATAAAAGATCTCCAATAACCGAGGAAAGCTTCTTCGGTAGAGATACATGTGTCTGGCGATGAGGGCGGAGATGCGTCCAATATTCATGGCAGTCTTAATAACTTAGGTTGTGCAAAGAGATACGATGAATAAATCCTAAACTCGAATATCGAAATTCGAAACAAATTAGAATGTTCAAATGGACGAGAATAAAATAAAAATACCCCTGTTTATATAAGTCGGTATACTCTGTTTGGAGCATTCGGGTTTTGGATTTCGGATTTGTTTCGGATTTCGATATTCACATTTCGAGTTTATGGCACGTTCAACCCCTCCGATCCATTCAACATATTCCCTTATCGATCCCGAGCGATTTTCAGAAACACTTGTTCCAGATCATCTTCTCCATACTGGGTGACGACCTCTTGAGCCGTGCCTTGCGCCACGATTTTTCCGCGTTGGAGAAATATAATGCGGTCGGACATTTCTTCCATTTCTCGCATGTTGTGGGAGGTATACAACATGCTCAATCCAGAGGTATCCCGATATTCTTTTAAAAAAGCCTTGATCTTATGGGCAATGTCCGGATCGAGGCTCGCCGTGGGTTCATCCAAAAATAATATTTTCGGTTCAGTCATGACGGCTTTGGCTAACGTGAGCCGAGACATTTGCCCGGAGGACAGCTTCCGAGTGAGCTTGTGTCGAATATCTTCCATTTCAAGTTTTTTCACGACATCATCGATTCGACGGCTAATATCGGGCAAGCCGTATAACTTCCCTGTGACGCGAAGGTTTTCTTCCACGCTTAACGCATAGGGCATGGAAATGTACGTGCTAGAAAAATTGACCTGTCGCAGAATGGTTTCCCGATGTTGCATCAGATCTAAGCCAAACATCTGAATAGACCCTGCCGTTGGCGTGACGACTCCCAACAACATCTGAAACGTCGTGGTTTTTCCTGCGCCATTTGGTCCCAGCAGGCCGACGGTCTCCCCTGGCTGGATCTCAAATGAGACCTGATCCACCGCGGTAAAATCGCCAAACCGTTTGGTCAATTGTTGAACTTGGACAATAGGAGAAGACATAGGCGAACGTGGAGTTAAAACAGAAAGTCCCCAATTTTATCGGGCAGATGACAAGTTTCGCATTCCTTACTCAGCACCTTCCCGGCATGCGTGGATTGCCCATCATGACACCGCGCACAATCGGCCAGGGCTGATTTCCAGAGCACGGAACCCTCTGGATGATCGGGATAATGCGGTTGTAAGTCAACCTCGATATGTCCACGAGGAATGACAATAGGATACCCTTTTACCGGTTTTCCATGGACCACACGACTATGACAGGTCGTACACCCTTCTCCCTGGCCACGGTCCTGAAAGGCTTCCATATGTTTCCGGTGACTCATGACTAACCCCACCTCTTTGACAGGTGACGGCAAATCCCGAGGAGGCTTCTCAGACACTCGGAGGATGGCACGATGACAGGAAAGGCACACGTCTGAATCCACATGGGCTTGGAGATTATGGGGTTCGGTGGGGGTTCCAAAGAATGTGATCGCCACATCGCCTAGCCCCGCCAGCACCTTGTCCTCAATAAATCCATGAAGCCCTGGCCGAACGTGACAATCCACGCAGGTCACATCTTTATGTGAAGAGGTTTTCCAACTTTCCACGGAAGGGCGGATGGTATGACAGGAGCCACAAAATTCAGGATGATTGGTGAGGGGAATGGCAGCGGTCCCAGCGACGGCCAAGACGCCTATAGCCACCACCAGGAAAGTCACGGTCCTTCGATTCATCAGTTATGTTGACGATGGTTTTGGATAGTTTCGTATAATCAGTTGAGCGATTCCTTCGATATCATCACGATCAAAACATGGGACCGGTGCCTCGATGGGCTTCATGGAGACAATGGCGAGCAACCCATCCAACGAGGTATTCAATTCATTCAGTGCTTCACGAACGACGGCGATCTTGGGATAGCCTTCGGACTTCCATCCCTCGGCAATAATCAGATCGATCTGGGAATCTAAAAATCGATCCCGAACCTCCTCCACTTTCATTTCCTCCGACACATCCGCAAACATGGCCATACTACCCTTGGAAAGGACGACCACGGCACTGGCCCCGGCTTGCTTGTGGCGCCAACTATCTTTTCCCTCGGTATCTAATTCAAACCCATGCCCGGCATGCTTGACCGTCGCGACGCGATAGCCTTCACGAACCAAAGCCGGAATCACTCGTTCGATGAGGGTGGTTTTTCCACTATTCGAGCGGCCCGCAAAACTCAAAATCGATGGCGCCATATAACAACACTTTTCTGGAACAGATCAGACTTATGAAATGAATAATCGCTGTACCAACTGTTCTCAAGACACAGCGAAAAGCATCAGCCGGAAGTTAGGTAATACGGCTCAACACCTGTACTTTCACCATATCACCGGGATTCACCTTCTCAATTTCCTCAGCCACATCGATGAGACCGTTGGCTTTGACCATGGAGGTTAAGATGCCCGACCCTTGAGGTCCGGTGGTTTTTACCGTCAGCTGGCCATCTTCATGGGCCACGATCCCTCGTAGAAAATGTCGACGATCTGGGTGTTTGGAAAACTTTTCCTTAAACACGGCATTCACGGTGGGGCGGTACAGCTGCCGATGCCCCCCCATTTTCATCATGGCGACGCGCACGAGTTGCTCAAAGGTCACCATCGAGGAAACCGGATTTCCGGGAAGGCCAAATGCCAACTTCCCCTGAATCTTTCCAAAGGCTAATGGCTGCCCAGGACGGATCGCCAATTTCCAAAAATGCATATCCGCGCCCAATTCCCCAAAGACGACCTTGGTGAAATCATAATCCCCCATGGACACCCCACCCGATAACACAATGATGTCGCATCCTAACCCTTGGGAAATTTTCTCTTTCAAAGATTCTGGAGTATCTTTGGCAATCCCCAACAAGACCGGAATGCCTCCGGCTTCTTGCACACCCGCGGCAATTCCGTAGCTATTGGAATTGACTATTTTGTTCTCGTCGAACTTTTCATCGAGATCGGCCAGCTCGTCACCAGTGGAAAGAATAGCCACTCGCGGGCGTTGATGCACCAACACAAACGACTTGGCTAAAATCGCCAGCATGCCAATCTCGCCAGGCCCAAGTTGCGTACCCTTAGAGATAATGCACTCCCCTTCCTTGACATCTTCACCCTTGGGGCGAATATTCATACCCTTGGGCTCAGGCTGAAAAATCCGCACGCTGGTTTCCGAGGGTTCGGTATATTCCACGCGGACAACGGTATCGGCACCATCAGGAACCGGAGCCCCGGTCATGATCCGAATGGCCTCACCAGGCCCCACGGATTTGGTCGCCACTGCTCCTGCCGCGACATCCTCGATAATTTTCAACTCCGCCGGCTTGGTAATTTCATGTTCCTTCTTGATGTCATCCCAACGAACGGCAAACCCGTCCATGGCCGAATTATTCCACGGTGGATTGTCGCGGGGCGCAATAATATCTTCACCCAAGACACGACCAATAGCCTCCAGCAGACTGACCTTCTCACAGCCAAGGGTCGTGGTGGCATCTAGCACAATTTTCTGAGCGTCACGAAGGAGTGTTAAACCAGACATAAGAATGGAATCTCTTTTAAAAAATTATTTTGTGACTTTTTTAAACGGACTTTTCGTCGCAATTTGAACCAGGGAACCTTTTTTCTTACAGAAATCATCCACTTGATTTGCAATACTGTGAAAAGCTTCTGCGGTCGGCAGATCAGAATTAAACATGGCGTAGGGTTCACCAAAATCACTTTGTTTCACAATATCGGGATCGAGCGGAATTCTTCCTAAAAATGGCACACCCATATCATGGGCAGATGCCTCTCCGCCGCCCTTTCGAAACACCTCTATCTCTTTATGGCAATGCGGACAATCCAAACCACTCATATTTTCGACAATCCCAATAATGGGCAACTCGCTGTCTCTGGCAAAGGTCACGGATTTCCGTGCATCCAAAAGGGCCACTTCCTGGGGTGTCGAGACAATCACGCAGCCTGTTACTTCACCGATCAAATCTATGGTGGTCACCGATTCATTCCCCGTTCCCGGCGGCAAATCCACAATCAGAAAATTCAGGTCTTGCCATTCCACGCCACCAAGCAATTGATTGATAAATTCGAATTTATAGGCGTCTCGCCAAATAATCGGGTCATCGGAGTTCTGAAGCAAAAAGGACATTGACGCAATTTTCATATTGTACGCCTGGAAGGGAATAATCCCGCCACCTGTACTAATCTTGAGTCGTTCGCCTTCCGCGCCCACCATTTTAGGAATATTGGGGCCATGGATATCCATGTCACAAATACCGACTTCATAACCCTTTAATGCCAAGCTCACTGCTAAGTTCGTGGAAACGGTGCTTTTTCCCACTCCTCCTTTATTACTCATGACTAGGATCTTATAATCGATCCGTTCCATGCGCTTGTTCACCAGCCAGCGGCTATGACCTTCTTTGTCTTTTTGACAAGTTTCGTTTTCATCGCAAATGGCACACGCCCACATGTATGTGCAACTGTCTTCCGCACTGGGTGCGGGCTGAAACATTTTCAAATCGCCAGGCATATATCCCTCCGATATCCCAAAAGGCTAATAACGTAAACTATAAATCCAGTCTTGCTTATCTTATCTCCACTTAAGAAATGGGTTGCGTGATCTTCGAAATTTTTTCCACCGTATGCTCAAGGATCGGGATAAAGGTTGCGAGATTCTCTTTCGCCGCCTTGGGGCTTCCAGGAAGATTCACAATGAGTGTCGATCCACGAATACCGGCTGTTCCTCTCGATAACATTGCGGTTTTGACTTTCTTTAGACTTTCAACTCGCATCACCTCGGCGATTCCGGGAATCTCTTTGTCAATGACCTCACGAGTTGCTTCGGGGGTCCAATCCGTAGGACGAACGCCTGTTCCACCTAACGTGAAAATCACTTGAGGGACAATCGTGAGGCAGTTAGACACTAAACACTCGCGAATCTCTTTCCGATCATCGGGGACGATTTCATAGGCCACCACCTGGACATCATGATCACTCAAATATTGTTCAAGATCGGCACGTCCCTTATCCGGTGAATCCCCACTATAAACTTTACTGCTCACAACAATGATCGCGGCTCGAATCATTTACTCATCTCAATTATCTGATGCTACGGGACACCCACATAATCGTCGTCGCCACCTGATGAAGTCCCAGCAGTAGCCGATTGTGGACGTAATCCACCAGACCCACTTTTTGGAGTGGTTGCCGGGGGTTGAGCGCCAACTTCCTCTTCGGGTTTAGGCTTTTTAAAGAATCCCGCGCTTATAATGCCCACTTCATAGAAAAAATACATGGGCAAGGCCATAAGGCATTGATTAAAGGGATCAGGAGTGGGCGTCAAAATGGCCGCGAATAAAAACGCCCCAAGAAATGCCCATTTTCGATAACGCTTCAGAAAAGGTGCATCAACCCACCCTAATTTGGCCATCAGGGTTAAGGCGAGGGGCACTTCAAAGGTCAGCCCAAATACCAACAAAAACCACAGGGCAAACCCTACATAACTTGCAATAGATAGTTGAGGAATGAACCCTGCCTGCACCCCATAGGAAATTAAAAAATTCAGCGCAAAGGGCAGAACAAAAAAGAAACAAAACGCCAATCCCAAATAAAACGCTAGGGCGCTGGTCATCACAAAAGGTGCAACAAAACGTCGTTCTTGAACGTGGAGGCCTGGCATCACGAATGCCCAGACTTCCCACAAAATATATGGCGTCGCAAGAACCAGCGCGAATAACGCCGCGACCTTTAAGTTTTGCCACAACGCTTCAGCAGGAGATAAGAATACAAAGGGAATCTTCGGGAGATCGGTGGGTATCCATTCCAAGGTGCCGGGAACAAACATATTTTGCAACGGAACCCGCAACCATTGCACCAGGGTATCCGCATAAAAGAACGTCCCGACAAAAAACAGGGCGACAACAATGACAACTTTGGTCAGCCGAGCCTGGAACTCATGCAAATGTTCCATGATCGGCATTTTTTTATCCTCGAGAGGATTAAATACCGTATCTTGAAGCCATTTTGAGAATCGAGACTCTTTTGCCATATATCAAAAACTTTTGAGACCATGACAGGATTCCCCTATCATGGTCTCAGGAAAAATGTTCACCGTCATTAGTCAGGATTCACGGCAACGAATAAATTGTTGCCTCGCCGACTTAACAACAAAACCACCAAAGATTTCTTCTCAATTTTGGAAGCTACGCTTTGATAATCGGCAAGGTTGGTAATAACCTCTCGATTGATTTCCTGAATCACATCACCTTGCTGCAATCCTGCGTCGGCAGCTGCACTACCTGCCTGGACATCTTTGACGACCACACCAACGGTTTGTTCCGGAAGTTTCAACTGACTCTTTAATTCGGGAGTGAGAGCCTCCACTGACAATCCAGCCAGAACATTGTCCAATTTTTCCATACTTGGCTGAGGAGCTTCTCCACCATTTCTCGCGAGAAGTTCATCAGTTGGCCGTTCACCAACTTTCACCGTAAGCATGGTTTCCGCCCCATCCCTCAGGACTTTGATTTTCACATCATCGCCCACACGCGTTCTCGCAACAATATGACGCAGATGATTGACGTCCTTAAGTTTCTCGCCATGATATTCAAGAATCACGTCACCCCGTTTGAGTCCACCTTTGGCTGAAGGACCATTTTCATGAACTTCACTAATCAAAACCCCACCGGTGTGAGTTTCCGGGAGTTGAAAGGACTGGGCTAGGGCGGGAGTCATTTCCTGGATGGCAATACCCATCCAACCCCGTACCACTCGCCCGCTTTGAATGAGGCTCGTAGAAATATCTTTGACGATATCCACGGGAATGGCAAATCCAATACCTTCAGAACCACCGGTTCTCGAAAATATGGCAGTATTAATGCCAATGATTTCACCTCTCATATTGATCAGCGGCCCCCCGGAATTCCCGGGGTTAATTGGAGCATCGGTTTGAATAAAGTCTTCATATTCCGTGATGCCTACATTACCTCGCCCTAGGGCACTGATAATTCCCATCGTCACGGAAGACTTCAACCCGAAAGGACTCCCTACCGCCAAAACCAAATCTCCAACCTTGAGGGTTTCATCCGCACTCCAGGAAACGAAGGGTAAATTCGCGCCTTCAATCTTAATCACCGCGAGATCGGTCTTAGGATCAGTCCCAACAATAGTTCCAGGAAATTCCTCCCCTGAAAACGTCGTTACGGTAATTTTACTTGCATCTTCCACCACATGGTTATTCGTCACGATATAGCCTTCTGGGCTAATGATCACCCCAGATCCGGCACTCATGCCTGGAGGTCCAGGCGGTCGGCCTGGAGGTCCGGGCATTGGTGGGGGTCCTCCTCCGGGAGGCCCTCCAAATGGGCCAGGCGGCAATCTCCGAGCCCCAGGATCTTCCCTCCCGCTCACCGCCACATTCACTACCGCAGGCTGAACCCTTTCAACAATTTCAGAAAATCCACGAGTAAAGGCCTCGGGAACACTTCCATTCGCTAGGGATGGGGAGATGAAATCAACACTGCCAAAACATCCTGCGATGGCGATTGCAGTCAACATGCCGAGGCATTTGACTTTGGGACATCCCTGAAAGGTTTTTTTGATCATAAGAAATTATCCTTTAAAGTGAAGGACTTAGACCGATCTACCCTGATGGCCTAAGAGATTAGAAATGAAAAGGTCCACGTAGCAATGGAAGGCCTATCTCACGAGGCACAACCTGCTTGATTCTACACTAAATTCAGTAGGCTCTTCAAAGAAAACCCTGATTATCTGCTTTTAAGCATTTCGTCCAGACTTTTGCACAGTTGCACATACCTGGGCAAGATTAAAAAACCCCAGAATGTACACACAAGTGAGTAGAGGTATCACCTTAGAATTTTGGGAACTAGTGACTAATCTATTTCCACATACTTCCTTGGGAATTTTCTAGGCGAAAAAAGAAGTATAGTGCAGATCAGAATTTTTGAATATTTAGATATTTGATAAAGGAAGATAGACCAAATCTGATGGTGAGTCAGTAATAATCTTTGAAAACTTTCAAAAGTCCGAGTGAGGAAATTGGTTGGCAGAAAGAGGAGGTTTATTCAAGAATATCTAACACACTTCCTAAGGTTTTGTTTTGAACATCTAAGGCTCGAAGATTTGCTTCATAATGCCTTTTTCCAACAAGAAGATTGACAGCTTCTTCGGCAAAATCTACATTTGACTGCTCAAATTGGATCAATCCATTTTCTGTTTCGCGGAAGGCGATGGGTCCTGGAGTATTGACCTGTTCGACGACCGTCTCAACCCCCTGAGGTTTGACCTCCTGATGCAGAACGCGTTGTTTTTTAAACCCATCAGTATTGGCATTGGCGGTATTATGCGCCGCGGTCGTAATCCGCTTTTGAGCCGCCGTCAACCCAGACAATGAACTGTAAATGCCTGAAACCATAAGAAGTTCCTTTATGCAATTTCCAGGATCAAAGAAAAGTCTCTGTGACCTCTTTATACCGTATCGACCAGGCTTTTATTTAACTTGCGAGAACACGATTTCGTTCTATCAAAATCATAAAGTATTGTGATCAAAAGGCGAATCAAGTTTCGCCATCCAGCAACAAAAAATCATCATTGAAACAATTGACCAACATTGCACATTAAAAGCCAATATTCTTAATTTTGGGACATGAGAGCAATACAACTCGCACCTGCACTCCAATTCACCACCAAATGCCCTAAGCCAACGCCTCCAGCTGGAGAAGCTCTCGTACGCGTGCACCAAGCCGGTATTTGTGCCACAGACCTTCAGCTAATAAAGGGTTATATGGAATTCCAAGGCAACTTAGGCCATGAGTTTGTTGGGACGGTTGAAGAAGCCGAAGGCAACGATCATCTCAAGGGTAAAAGAGTGGTCGGAGAAATTAACGCCGCTTGCCGATCTTGCCCAACCTGCAAAGCCGGGCGTCTCACACATTGCCCAAACCGGACAACATTAGGAATTGACCGGCGAGATGGTGCCTTCGCCGATTATCTTTGTCTTCCCATTGCAAATCTTTATTCCTTGCCAGAAGAAATCTCAAATGACCAGGCGGTGTTCATCGAACCTTTGGCAGCTGCCTGCCGAATTCTTGAACAAATTTCCATTGTACCTAGCGACCGTGTGATTATTATCGGAGATGGAAGACTGGGACTACTCTGTGCTCAGGTATTACACACAACAAATTGCAAACTCACGGTCCTCGGACGACACGAAGAAAAACTGAACTTACTCAGGCAACAAGGTATTGAAACGACCATGCAACCCGAGGAAGTAACGCCTGGTGTTGACATCGTCATCGAGGCCACCGGTTCCCCAGATGGCCTCAAGCTTGCTAATCAACTGATCCGTCCACAAGGTACTCTGGTACTGAAATCCACCTATCATGGCCAAACCACTTTCGATTTTACTTCTTTGGTAGTGAATGAAGTTAATTTGGTCGGTTCTCGGTGTGGCCCGTTCCCAAAAGCCATCGAACTCCTGAAACGAACCCGTGTTTCGGTCGAACCACTTATACATGCTCGATATTCACTCGATGAAGGGATGAAAGCCATTCAACATGCCGAAGCACGAGGAACGCTTAAAGTTCTCCTTACCATGGACTAATTATTTTTGGAAATCGTTAATGAATCTTCACTCTTCAAGTAATTTTCCATTCTCAATTTCCTCAACGACTGTACCGACTAATTTCACTGTGGTATGATTTCAACTCCAAAGCGGGCTGGCGTAGCTCAATCGGCAGAGCATCGGTTTTGTAAACCGGCGGTTGGAGGTTCGATTCCTCTCGCCAGCTCCACTTCTTTTCCCAAGAAGTTTTCCGCTCCCCTTATTTCCCCTCCGGCGACAAACATCTAACAACTATTGGCTTCAGGAGAATTCTCCATTTGTTGATAGAATTTTTTCCAAATATTTCTATGCCATGCCTAAATGCAAGCAAATAAATGACAAAGTCTGATTTGAGCCTTGATTGTGGGACCAAAAAGTATTGGGCCCTGGTGACAGGTTTGGAAACTAGCAAAAGAAATGAAGACGTTTTAATTGGGAATGGGACAGGAAGGAGATATGATTTACACAAAAGACAGGATGGGAATCACTATGAATTTCCGTACTGTTCTTTGCGTCGCCACCATGCATGTCCTTGCATCCAGCCAAAACAGGCCAGGATACCGACAACTACAGCAATAAACACCATCGCGGTCACAAATGCGAGTTTACTTGTCATCTTACTCCCTACTCTTGAGGTGGAAGGGATGTGATGCTCTTTGAATGTTTATCGGCCAAAACCTAGAAACCCTTTACATCCAGAAATAAATAGAATACCCCTTTTCCCTGAAAAACCGACAACTCAAATTATGGAGAAATATTGTTTTTTCACGATCCTGGTTTGGGGGAACTTTTGACCGGCTCGTCACGATCCTCGGGTTTGGAACTCAAGGGACGAGGATCTTTCTCCAATTTCGTTCGCCGCCCACAATTAATGCAACGATACACTATGAGAGACATCCCTGTCAGCAGGTCCACTTCCTGGTCTGGAACGAGGGTCCCCTGGCATTTCTTACAAACTGATTTTGGTGAAACATTCAGCATTTATTAATATCTTACCATTAAAAAGGAATAACCGAAGAATCCAATCTTTATAGAACTCAATTTCGCCTCTGGGCTGTTGTTTTCCCTACAAATTCGCCAGGCTTTCAGCACATATAGCAATGCGCTCCACATCGGGGTGATAGGCGGACCGTTCCATCAACGAAGACCACACCTCCCCTACATTCCACTCGGACAAGGGGATATCCCAGGTCAGAGTTTCTCCATCCCACTCCATCCACACGTTCCCTACATGCACAAATCCCGGGTGACCATTCAGTATGGCTTTGACCATTTCCTCGATCATGACATGAGCTCGAGATTGATTCATGACGCAATTCTCATTGTGATCATCGGAAAATGGAAATTTTGGCATTCTGGGCTTGCCGAGTTGATCATTGTGCTACCCTATTACTTGCTAAGCACCATTTATTTAATTCAGAGACCGCTACCTCTACATCCTGGAAAAGTGACTTTAGTTCTTCTACTGTTTGAGCCGCTTGATCCTTCACCATGGAATCCTTCACTTGATCGGAAAAGAAACTGGCAGGAATGGTTGAGGCCACTCGGGCATGATCAACTTCTTGCTTTTTCTCGGCAATTTGTTTCTGTAAAAATTGCAATTCCTCAATCGCGAACTGACAAGGACGATCCCAAAAAGCTGCAAAAGCCGAACCTGTTCCCGTAAGGAGGAAAACTCCAACAAAGAAACTCAGTAGCATTTTTTTCTTACCCATAGTGTTCCTCCTTCCCTAATTTCATTTTATCCGAATTCGACCACAAAACCCCTCTTCCCTCGAAGTGTTTGCAGAATACTGCCACTTAACCCTTAGGGTAAATTCGCCATGCTGCGTATCCTTTTCGTCTCACCATTGGAGGTTGTCGGGTTTTTATCCCAATTGCCAAGATTTAATAGACCTAAACCTATCAATACCATCCAAATTTACTCCATAAATTTAGGGAAAAAGGCAGATTCACGACGATGAGGAAGGACCCGCGCCTGCAAATCAGATTCAAAACTTTCGAAATAAAAGAGGGAAAAACGGAAAGAACAAATTATTCAAAGGAAGGATTACAAACAATAGAAACAATGCTACTCCAGGATATTCTACTGCTGCTATCCACCACCTTCACCCCAGGTTTCCTTTCAGTCGAATAGCCTGGACAGTTGCCAGTCCAAACAAATGATAGGCTGTTAATTGACCGTCACCGTCATTTCAATACGGTCAAACGGATTATCATTCCCATCCCGCTTTGCACTCACCACACGATCCACCACATCCATGCCGCTTTCCACTTCACCGAATGCGGTATATTGTCCATTTAAAAATGCCGCATCGGCGACACAAATAAAAAACTGGGACCCAGCACTATTGGGATCTTGAGCACGCGCCATGGAAAGCACGCCCCGAGTGTGAGGCTTATTGTTAAACTCTGCATTTACACGATACCCCGGTCCACCCATCCCATGCGTTGACCGATCGGGATTTTTGCTATTGGGATCGCCCCCCTGGATCATAAACCCAGGAATCACGCGGTGAAAAGTCACGCCATCATAAAACTTCTCCCGAGCCAATTTACAAAAATTACCCACGTGATTGGGAGCCACGTCTGGATAAAATTTCAACGTAATATCACCCCAGGTTTCCCCTTTGGAAGACACCGTGATCGTCGCTGTTGGTTGACTCGCATCACTCATACCGACTCCTTATCACCGCAAAAATAATGTTCAAAAATAGGGGCGAGGCATTGAGAACTGAGAACCCATCCCCTCACTCACATTCACCCAATGTTCACCTCGATCTTGACTACGAAACGCTCCGGCACTTGTTCCTGCAAACAATGCGCCCTGCGGAGTCACCACCATGACCTGAATGGCACGCTCAGTCAGCCCAGTATTCACGGCCGTCCATTTGGATTTAGGTAAGGTCGTGGTATACACCCCTCGTCCAGTGGCCACAAATACTCCGGAATTCATGGAGACGATTCCTCGGATAGAATCATTCGGCAAGGATCGACCAAAAGTCTTCCATGACATTCCGTGATCAACACTATGAAAAATTCCACCATTTTGGGTACCCACAAACATTGTTTCATCCTCACTTTTCGCAAGAATACGAATATGGGTATGTTGAAGGCGTTCGCTCGCATCAACAAACTGATCATCCACTTTTTGCCACGTGGCCGTTCCCGGTTTGGTCGTATCAAGCCACTGCACACCTTTTCCCGCGGTCCCTGCATATAAGCGCTGGTTTTTCAGCATAATCAAGCTCGAAACCAAAGTTTGATCCAACCCCTTGGCACTTTCAACCCACAAATGATCCGCTTCATGCCACTGATACACCCCCCGTCCGGTACCGGCATACACACTTCGTTGATGAGCCAACAAGGATTTCACTTCCACACGCTTGAGTCCTTGACTGATCGACTCCCAAGACACACCATCTTTGTTTGTTCGAAATACTCCGCCCCGTACAGTTCCGGCGTACACGGCCCCTTGCTGATCAATCGCTAAACAAAGAATAAACCGATCATCCAGGCCGGCATTCATGGCAGTCCAGGAATCGCCTTGGTCGTGGCTCACAAACACCCCATGGCCAAACGATCCCGCGTAAATCGTTCCTGCATCCGTCGAAGCTAATGCTTGGATACTAGGCGCGACAAGCCCTCGGTTTTCAAAGGGATTGAAATGACCTTGAGGCATATCGCCAGAAAAACCCGGGTTGGCCTGAAAAAGAACGACCTGCACTACAAAAAAAACTAACAAGGACCCCAATTTTTTTCCGGGCCAACGATTTTCAATCATGAGGACAATACATACCTTAAGACTGTGTAGGAGGAGAGGTTTCATCATTTTCAAGAGTCTCATCTTCGGACTCCTCAGAAGTCGGAGGTTTACGACGACCAAACCATCTGGCACCCCAAATGCCAGCCTCATACAATACTATCAGGGGTACCGCCATCAACATCATGGTAAATAAGGTCGCATCCGGGGTAATCACAGCAGAGATAATCAGGGCCATCATGGCGGCATGACGACGATACTTGGCTAATTGTTCAGGGTTAACCATTCCAGCTCGCGATAACAGGGTCAACGTCAGTGGCAACTCAAAGGCAAAACCAAACGCCAAAAGAAATTTGACGTTGAAATCCACATACGTCCCCACCGCCAATTCCGGTTTTAATTCACGCTCCAACCCGAAACTCACAAAGAAGTTGATGACCAAAGGAAGAATGACGAGGTTGCAAAAAGCCAAACCAAGGACAAAAAACCCCGAGGCCAATAAAAACAAGGGAATGCCCCAACGTTGCTCCCCAGGCAATAGCGCTGGTTGGAGAAAGCGCCAAAACTGATTAAGAATGATCGGCATACTCGCCACAATGGAAGCAAGAAAAGAGATTTTAACCGAAGCAAATAAAGCTTCGGCCGGACCATAGAAAATTAAATCATCCGCAAAGGGACGCTTAAACCAATCAATCAGTTCAGCAGACACTGAAAACATGATGACAAAAGCCACCAGGATCGTCCCGCCAATAATGAGCAGTCGACGTTTCAGATCCGAAATATGTCGTGATAAAGGATGTGCAACTGAGGCCATAAAGATTGATGCCCTGTGTAGAAAAAATAAGACGGCGGCCTTGAACCCCTAGGAGGTGGGCTGTTCCTGGGATTTCCGATACTCTCGTATCATTTCCGCCATGCGATCCTTTTTCCCAAGTTTTTCTTTTTGAATTTGTTTTTTCATGGATTCTTCTTGAGGAGTCAGGGTATGGTTTTTTAATAACGTTTGAAGCTCTTCATCCAGACGATGATGGGATTCTTCCATCTCCCGAAAATCTGCGTTCGTGGAACGGAGGTGCTCGGCAATTTGATCGTCAGTCAGCATACGGTTCCTCCCTTCTGTGCCCTGGAATGGGCGTTTGATAATTTGGATAGAATTATGAGTTCAACCCTTATGGTCACGACGCACATCATAAAAGATCATAAAACTCTAGAGGTTCAAGACGCATCAGAATAGCATCCTCCTCGGGGTTCGTATAGTACGCAGCCCGACTCCCATATTCATGAAACCCAAATCCATCATACAAGGACCGCGCCGCCAAATTTGACGCGCGGACTTCCAACAACGCCCGCTCCACGTTCTGGCCCTGGGCCTCATGAAGAGCAAATTGCACAAAGCGACGCGCTACGCCTTGCCGCCGCCAAGTTTGACTCACAGCAAGGTTCAGGAGTCGCAATTCTTCAAACACAATCCAATAGCAAAGATAGCCGACAATCGCTTCAGGCTGACCCCGATCATCAATGGGGATCGCGACGAATAATCGGCTAAAAGGATTCCCGACCACCTCCGCATCGAACATCGAACGAGTCCAGGGAGCAGAAAAGGCCGCTTGTTCAATTTCTAAAATCTGGTCGAGATGAGTGGAATCAGCAGGTTTGATGGCCAGACACAGAGGAGAGGAAGGTTGCACATCCATATTATTGAGCAGTTTCAGGAAATTACAGGATTTTTCTGAAATTTGGCCTCCCATTGCACTTCGGCTTCCGCCCGTTGAATATACCGTGGGGAAAGATGCTCTCCAGCATACTGCCTTAAATGGAAGGATGACAAGCTAGAAAATGCCACACTAATGGCGGATGGATGCATCGCTTTATCTGGCCCAGGAATGGCTTTTTCACCCAATAATTCTTTTAATTCAGAAGCGTGGAATTCCCACCCCTCGCCAAATAACACGGTGAAATGTTCAATAGATTCAACAAGTTGAATCAGAGGTCCATGGCAATCATCAGATACGCGCATAAGATTGTCCCCCTGCCACTGAAACATTGCCCAATAGACCTCACCACGACTCGCTTTTAGGATAGGGCAAATTGGCCGTGGCTCACCTTTCACATTCCACGCCATAGCTTCCAGAGTCGGAACGGTAACCAAAGGAAGTTGGGTCGCTAGACGGAACCCCATCATCGTGGAAAGCCCAACACGCAATCCGGTAAATGAACCTGGTCCCAAAGATACAGCCAACCCATCGAGTTGAGCCAAGGAGAGTCCAAGCGTCTGAAGCAACCGATCGATAGTCGGCACTAGCACACTCGCATGCGAAGCACAATCACGCTGTGTTTCCTCGGCCAACACCTGATGATCGTCAACGATCGCCACACTGTGACAACGTGTCGCGGTTTCAACTGCCAAAATTTTCATACGATTACGCTCGTTCCACAGTCATACACAACCCTAAAAGGATCTTAAAAGTTCGTCAGCATAAACAAGCGTTCATTTAATGGTTCATTGGCAATAATTTCGCGAAATTCCAAAGTAATACTTCCCGCCTCTTTCCGATCCTCCGCTTTCACATCAAACGGCAGCAGAATCGTTGCGGACTCATTAGGTGACCGGTCACGCACCCGCCGAAAATCCGAAGTCTGGATTGAAGCCACCGGCAACCCTTGGGAATCAAGATACTCCAACTGTCGAACCCGCAACGAATCTCGATCGATCATAATACGCCGGGAGAACGAAACTGTGTTGGTTTTCTGATCGGGGGGAAGATCAATTTGATACATATCTTCGCCTTCTTGCATCGATTCGATGCCATCTGCAGGAAGAGGCAGTTTCCCTAATAATACCTCGGCTGCTCGCAAACTCAGCAACACAGGAAGGCGCAGCTCGCCCAACCCCTGAAAATTATCCATTCCACCAAAAATGGGCTGCGGCTGATCCTGCACCCGAAGCGCATAAAATTCTCCAGACAACGCAAAATCAAACACCAATCCGCCAAACCGGGTAAATCCTTTGATACGAAAACGATCTGGACGTTGATAGAAAATGCTCCCGTCCAGAGAATGCGCAAAGACCATTCCCTGGCCATCAATCTCCGCATGAAACAGGCCTTTAAGACTACTTACCTCGGCCTCCCGAGCATGTAAAATTTCAATGATCTGCGCAGAAGTCAGAGACGGGGTAGAACTAGGAGTCGGTTCTGGGACGGTTGTACAGCTAGACAGTAATATTAAGCACAGTAGGAAACACCCAAAGCCGGGAAATATTGGAGCGTCAGAAGGATGTTCCGCAAGTTCAAACCTGGGAAAGGAAATCTTACCCACGGGCCATCACCTGGTCTAACACCTCGCCGATTTCCCGAACGCCAATCACTTCCAAACCAGGCACTCCAGACCATTTCACAAGGTTTCCCTCTGGCAACACGCACCGCTTGAATCCTAGTTTCATAGCTTCCCGCGTTCGGATATCCACTTGTGAGACCGGACGAATTTCTCCTCCCAACCCCACTTCGCCTAAAAAGAGCGTATGTGCATCCAGTACCTGATCACGAAAACTCGACACCACAGCGGCCACGATTCCTAAATCAATAGCGGGCTCATCAATACGCAGTCCGCCTACAACATTGAAATAGACATCCTGCCCAGACAAATGCAGCCCAAGCCGTTTTTCCATGACTGCCAATAGCAAGGAAACGCGATTCACTTCAACGCCATTGGCCATGCGCTTAGGCATCGCATACCCTGTTGACGTCACCAGCGCTTGCAACTCAACCAAGATTGGCCGGCTCCCTTCGAGCGTGGAAACCACCACCGACCCTGTACTCTGTTCTGGACGTCCCGCCAAAAACAACTCGGAGGGATTGGCCACTTCTTCCAAGCCCCCATCTTTCATCTCGAACACACCTATTTCATTCGTGGCCCCAAATCGATTTTTGACGGCACGTAAAATGCGATAGGTGTGCCCTTTATCCCCCTCAAAGTACAGTACCGTATCCACAATGTGTTCTAACAATTTTGGTCCGGCAATCATCCCCTCTTTTGTCACATGCCCAATGATAAACACCGGCACGGAGGTGCGCTTGGCATACCACATCAACTGACACGCGACTTCCTGTACCTGGCTCACACTGCCAGGGGCCGAGGTAATCTGATCGGTAAAGACCGTTTGAATAGAATCGACCACTAAGGCCGCAGGTTTCATCGCCTGAGTGGTTTTTAAAATCTCCTCCAACGACGTTTCCGCCAAAATATAGAGAGACGGACTCGACACCCCTAACCGATCTCCACGCATTTTCAACTGACGAGGTGACTCTTCCCCAGAAACATAGAGCAGGGCTTGGCCACCCTGCCCAAGCCCTTGTAACGCCTGAAGCAGGAGCGTGGTTTTCCCAATGCCCGGATCACCTCCCACC
This sequence comes from Candidatus Nitronereus thalassa, assembly GCF_032191465.1. Lineage (NCBI taxonomy): Bacteria > Pseudomonadati > Nitrospirota > Nitrospiria > Nitrospirales > Nitrospiraceae > Candidatus Nitronereus > Candidatus Nitronereus thalassa. The sequence continues at coordinate 714,219 of NZ_JAQOUE010000001.1, forward strand.
AGAATCACCGACCCCGGAACCACACCTCCACCCAGCACACGATCCAATTCCCCAAGTTGCGTCGTGAGCCGAGGTTCGGGATCTATCGCAATTTCTGTAATCGGCGTAGGCTTATCTGCAGCTCCTTGCAAAACTTTTTGGGCAACAGTCGCGCCTCGTCCGGCAGTGACTTCCTCCTTTAACGAATTCCACTGAGAACAGTCAGGACAGCGCCCTACCCATCGTGGGCTTTGAAATCCACAGTCCTGACATACAAAAATCGTTTTGGATTTTGGAATTTTCACGATAACAATCTCACTCGAAACGGACTTTCCTTGTTAATACAGGGAAAACGAGTATGCCCCAAATTGGTCACCGACTGTGTATGCAGGCTTTCCATGCTACAGATGTTTCCGTATATCCTTCCATTCAGAAATAATTTTGGCACGATGCGGAAACTTTTCATTTTTTAAAGAGTCGGGAAAGATAACTGCCTTGATCCGATTTTTCACCAAGGTATCGGCAAACCCTTTGGTCTGACCAATGCCAGCTTCCACATGATCCCACCCACCCTCTTTCAGGTTGTCAATGAAGGCAAGCAGCAAGGAAGGCTCAGGCGGGACGGTGCGCGTAATTCCCGGAGGAAATTTATGGGCGGTAAGCCAATCACGAAGAAGAAGGATATGCTCCTCTGCTCCAGGCCATAGGTAGATGATGTTGTAATAAAACTCTCCGAGTTTGGTGAGTTCTCGTGGAGCATCCTCATCAGCTTCGCCCAAAGTCCTGGCATCAGGAGGTGACCCCACTGATGAGGCTCTACGCCCCTTTAGAAGCGTGGAAACGTCAACCAAAAGAATGGGCTTACGCCGTTCCCAGGAAGCAAAGTTTCCAAGTCCGGAAACGGGATTGACTCTGGAACTAGTCTCAACTTCTCCCACGATCTTTTGATTCCCACGCATGTGCGTTTCAAACTCGAGAATTGCCCGGCCATCTTTATCGGTGACCGCAGATCCCGCTTTCTGCCCATGAACACGAAAGGTTATGGTTTCCCCTCCCAATCCAACGAAACCCTTCGGGCCATCCCGAACGAGCCGAGCCTGCAGCTTCACTGGTGTACTCGGCCGGGCCAGGACATCTTCCACGATTAATCGCCCAGCGACCTTTTCATCCACAGCAACAAGCACCGAAGGCATGAAAAGACCGAACAAGAGGCCCAGGAGTACAAGCCCCAAAAACCCACCGAAGAGATTTTGGAAAAATCGACAAACTGTGAGCATGATAGTCATAGCATAGAAAGGCAAAGGGTGATCATCTTGTAAAAATGGCGGGGGAGGCCCATACGAGCCCTCCACTTTTATGGTTGTGGAAAGTTTCTCAAGCAAGTTTGCGTTTGCGAAGTTCCTCCGCAAAAGTTTTTTGATACATCACTTCCCATTCCGACGTACCTTCGTGAATCTTCTTGGAATAGGACTGGAGACGAGCCTGAACGACTTTATCGATTTCTTGCTCCAAGGCCATTTGATCGGCCAACACTCGCTTGATCTCCCGTAAGGGAAGTGTTGAGGAACCAACAAAACGGCCTTCGGCAGTTTTCTCCAACACCTGGAGAATCACATGCGACAAGTGCATTTGCTTTTCATCGGATAAGACAGTCGCCATATTTGTTCACCGTGAGAATATAGCCAGAGGTTCCTTACAGAACAATCCCTCGTTCCTTCACCAGTTTACTTTTCACCATCAAAAACATCTTTTGATAATCAGCACGACCGCTGTCGAATTCAGCTTCATATTGTTTAAGCATGCCGCGGACTTCGGCATTCAGTCGATCCTCCAGAGACAATTCATTATCAATCGCTTTTTCTAGGGAATCAATCAGTCGATCTTTGGAACCCGTGACCTCGAACAAGTGGTCATCTTTTAACTTTTCGAGGATCGCGGTCGCAATAAACCGAATGCGCTCTTTACTCATCCGCATCATACGTTCACGAAGCCTTTTCCACTTTCATCATGGTCGCGCCTACGACCTGCCGTAATATTTGAGGATCATCGATTAACCGCCCCACCACATTCACGCGATCCGCAGGGACCGGATCTTCCCCAATACTCATGGGAGTCCGACCAAAAAATACCGCGAACATCCCGCCAAGACCCCAAAATGCCACATCACCAACTTTGACATTCGTCGTTGCAGTTTCCCGATGATCTTTTACCCCCGGGATATTGCAATAAAATTCCTCCCCCCATTGATTTAAAGCCGCCTCAATGGGAAGGGCCTCGTAGATGCCAATAGCCGTCCGTGTGGCCTTTAACTCCGCTTCAACCGTAATCCCACCAATAGAAATTTTTACCCGCTTTTTCTCTAATTCCATGATCCCAACAGCTCCTCTGCCCCACAAAAATAATCTCGTTATCTTGATAAATCCATGGTTTGACTGTAGCTTGTTCCTACACGCCAAATCAAGAATTCACCACGATTCTCCCAGCGACACGCATGCTCGAATCCTCCTTCATTTTCCTCAACGGCATCGGCGAAACCACAGAAAAACGACTCTGGGAACAAGGTATTACTCATTGGAACGACTTTTTACAATCGACAGATCTGCCGGGAGTATCCCCATCGAGAAAACCAATGTATGATGACGAGATTGAAGAAATTTCCAAGGAATTCACTCACGGTCAATGGCGAAATCTCGCTAAGCGATTTAAGTCAAAAGATCATTGGCGGTTTCTCGAAGCGTACCGTTCACGAACGGCTTTTGTAGATATTGAAACAACTGGCGAACCAGCCGGATATGGAGCCATTACTGTTGTAGGATTCTTTGCGAACGGAACAACGACGACCTTGGTCAAAGATGATTCCCTGACTGAGCAACGGCTACAGGAAGAGTTCGACAAATATGATTTGCTCGTGACTTTTTTTGGAACCGGCTTTGACGTCCCGTATCTGCGAACGACATATCCCAACCTTATTTTGGATCATGCCCATTTTGATTTGTGCTTTGCGGCCAGACGCCTTGGCCTTCGTGGAGGATTAAAACATATTGAACGTGAATTAGGATTCGAGCGTGACCAAGGCATTCAAGGCCTGGATGGTTGGGATGCCGTTCGTCTTTGGCATGCGTGGCAGGCCGGAGACACGGACGCGAGAATTACCCTGTGTCAATATAATGAAGCGGATGTTCGGAATTTAGAACCGCTGGCAGATCATATTTATGAAGAATTTTCTCAAAGATACGGACCTGTGAGTGTCACCGCATGCCGATGAAACCGGAATGGACTGGATTCGGCCTCACCGACGTGGGCCGAACGCGCACCGCCAATCAAGACACCCTACTGCTCGATGACGATCTTGGCCTTTGGATCGTAGCCGACGGCATGGGAGGCCATGCGGGGGGCGATGTGGCCAGCCAATTGGCAGTGGAAACCATTCGTAAATTTTTACTTCACCAACCACCCACGACCGTAGAAAAGTGGGCTCCGGTATTGGAAACCTCCATCGCTCAGGCCAACATGGAAATTCGCAAACAAGCAAAAGCCCAACCCGAGTTGCAGGGAATGGGAACGACTATCGTGCTCGCCTTTATGCCGAATCCTCAATGGAAAAAAACCTTTATCCTCCATGCGGGAGATAGCCGGGCATATCTCATCCGAGCTCAATTCATCACGGCCTTGACCAGAGACCACACCTTGCTGGAAGAACGCATACAAGTCGGCCTCCTGCCACGATCCACCTCCTCAAGCCACCCCTTGGGACATGTGCTCACCCGCGCCGTCGGCGTAGAGTCAACCGTCGAACCTGAGATCTTCCTTCAGGAGCTTGAAGAAAAAGATGCAATTCTTTTGTGTAGCGACGGCCTTGTCAAAATGATGAGCGACAACAACATACTTGAAGTCTTGCAGGAGAATTCCACAAAGACGGCCCAGGAACAATGCCAGGCGCTCGTCGATCGCGCCAATCAATTAGGAGGAAAAGATAACATCACCGTGGTACTCATCCGTGAAGATTAAGCACCACCTATCCCTAAATATATTTCCTCTCTTAAATTCTCTCATGAAGCCTAGACATTAAGGACCTCCTTCAAACAGGCCACGGCCATTCATTGCCGCTTTAAAGACCCTCTTGCAAATCTTTCAGTAATTTTTGAAATTCAGGAGATTCTCGGAGCAAGGTTTGGCCCATCCCCACAATCTTGTCTACCTGATCCTTGGGCAAGGTCAAGGTCGTCGGAAGCGTCAGAAAATATTCGCGCTGTTTCGGATCGGCAATGGCTTCAAAGTTAACATGGATTCGATATTGCGCAGGATATGGAGGCGGTGCAATACCCAGATCTGCATTGCAGGCATCTTTCAATTTTTTCGCACAGGCACGGACATTTTGAGCCGCCTTCTTTCGTTCTTGAAATCCGTCTCTCAGCAAGTCAATCGTATCAAAGGAAAAATTATCCATTGGCACCGTCGCGGCTTTTTCCAATACGGTCGCAACCCCAGGGGGATCTGCCTCCTGATCCAAGGTTGTCGGCGGCATGGTCTTGGCATCGACGATAATTACCACCAACCGTTCAATCGCTCCAGAATTGATGCGCTCTTGAATCGACCACGAACTGTCCGACGAGGACATGGCTTCAAGCGGGGCTCTCAGACCGATATTGTCCCCAATGCCGCCATCCACCAAATGAATAAACGGTCGATCCTCACCTAAATAGGACATTAAATTTTGGGCCTGCCGATATCGCCGAGGATTGAGGGAAAAGTCTTTCAAGGCAAATTTCACCCATTTGGGTGGTGTATACTGACAACGATTGATAGGAAAATTTCGAAGGGTCAGGGGAGGAAAGGCTATCGGAAACGCCGACGAAGAAGTTACGGCTCGTGCCACGGGCAGCGAGCTTAAATCCGAACAGAGCCAATCAAAGCCATCTTGGCTAAAACGAAACGACGCCCCCAAGGATACATCCGTCGCATTTAAAAGAATAAAGGGACGACGACCATCAGCCACCAATGCTGCGAACGTCTTGCCTTGAAAAATATGCTCATCATAGTACTCCGCAGCCATATCCGAGCGGCTATACGTCGGCGAAAGGAGTTTGCCCCAGTTTCCAGGATTCAACAATCCCGACAACAGATCACCTTCGATGTCGCGATAGAGCATAGTCTCCGTAAAATCGACGAAAATTTTCTCACGGAACAACGCATAATAAGCTGAGGTAAAACTGCCCCCCGACACGGAAGAAATCACATCCACTTCATCGAGTAGACGCCGCGTCTCTCCATCCACTGCAATGGTCGTATCTCGCAAGGTTTCCAGCACACCGTAGGAAAGAGCTGCTGCGCGGGTCCCACCTCCAGAAAACGTTAAAATTACAAATAGTTTGTCTGAATTCGAAGGCGCCGATAAATTGCCAAAACGATAGCCAGCCTGTGGATCGTATTTCGACAATGGCGTATTTTCGGGGAAGGTGGCGCAACCCGACGAGGCAAAACATAAGGCCACGAGGACAATCCATCGGTTAACCATTGGAAGCCTCGGGACTGGAAGGAAAGCGTGAGGGGTCATCGGTGCCGGTTCGGTGCGACATGTGAGGCGTCAAAGGCGTGAAGGTCAGGACGAGGGGATCTAAAACGGAAGTATCAGTAACCGCCGTCTCAATCGATGTTGGGGTAAAGTCAGGAGTCCCTTCCAGAGAGAAGGAATGATGCCCTTCATCAACTTCGAGGGTATCCTCGGTAGAACCTAACGGGACATCATCCACAAGTACTTGCCGAGGCTCTACAAAATGCACCACCACATATTCCATAACGCACCTCCTATGCGAGAGGAAAGAAGAATCAGGGTTTCAGGCAATTCAAGGCAGTAACTTCAAGACGAGAAAAGGGTCGGACTAACTCCTTACTCACGCGAGCAATTATCAAGGCCTCCTATCATTAACCAAGTATACGCCCTCCTCAGATACCCCGTTTTGAGATCCCTGTCAATGCGAGTGCTCTCCAAAATCTCTCTTGCTTTCACCAGGCCAAGATACCCCGATATTAGGTTTCCCGTCGCACAAATCCAATATTCAAAAATAAGGCAAAATCTTAGCCATGCTTATATAGAAGATAATTTTGGTGTGAGAGTGGAACGAGTAAGGGACTAAAACAGGGGAGCATACAGAATTGTGGAGGATAATGAGGTTTTCCTTGCAAGAAAAATTACTACATCGAATACTCTTCTTCGTATCCATTCAGATACACGTTCGTATCTCTTTGGATACAATTATCTTGTTTCGGAGGCCAACAAGGATGGACTCCGTGAAAGTAGCATGACCATCACATACCAATAACGGCTTTCTCCTGGCCACATTCGTATTCCATCAATAATAAGTGCACCATTTCAAAATACCCACTTACTCCAACCATGATCATGTCGTCGCAGAACTGATAATCCGGTTGATGGAGACCCGAGGCCTGCTCGCCAATTCCAAGACCAAAATGGAGAATTGGACAAATGCGGGCAAAATGCCCAAAGTCCTCGGACCACCGAAACGGTTTGGGAATCTCGGTGGATGCAATATTGTTTTCAAGGCAGACCCGCTCCAATATATCAATTAGAAGATCGTGGCTTTCGGTCGCTGGAAACTCCTCAACCCACTCGACTTCCACACCGAGCAAATCCGCGGCGGCGCAATGACGCACACATTGTTCAGCTTCCCATCGTAAGATTTGAAGGGCCGAGACCGACCCTGCACGCAGCGTGGCACATACGGTCGCTTCTCCCGGTGTCAGCCCAAACGAGAGGAGCCCCAACTGCGCATGAGTCAGCGTAAGCATACAATAGGGGTTGTTCGTCACTTTGCTCAATGCAGGAAGTTCCACAAGAAGCTGGCGAACCGCATTCGCCGGCGAGCGAGCCTGATCCGGCTCAGCCGCGTGAGACGCCTGACCAAGCAGGCGAACCTTCATGCCAACCGAAGCACTGGCAAACGTGCCACGGCGATACACAATATGCCCCCTGGGAAAACCAGGGAGATTGTGCAGGGTCATGGCATAGTCTGGCCGAACCTTTTCGAAGTTCGGATCATCAATAATCGCCAGTGCGCCTTTTCCTGTTTCCTCCGCCGGCTGAAACAATAACACCACACGCCCACAACGGGGCCTCTCTCGGCAAAGCAGCGGCGCCAGGCCTGCCACAATGGCCATATGCCCATCATGACCGCATCGGTGGGCAATATTCGATTCTGGGGCGAGCCAGTGGGTTTTGTCGGCATCCTCTACAGAAAGCCCGTCCAATTCACACCGGATCATGATGGTCGGCCCAGGGTTTCGACCTTCATAGACCGCGGCGACTCCACAGCCACCAAGATGAGTCAATAGCTGATCTGGTTCGTAGGATTCCAGAAAACTCGTGATGATGGTTGAAGTAACAAATTCGGAACCTGCCACTTCTGGAGAAGCCGCAAGAGAACTCCGCAGGGTCCTTAAGATTCCATCAAGTAGGTAGTCTCGACGAATGCTCTGAAAATCTCTGTAGTTTCTTGGCATCATTGTCTTGTCTCCGATCGCCAATCAGTTGCGCCGGCAACTCTAATACATCCAGGATCGTCGAGTCCATGGTGTGATACCTTCTTCGGTGAAAATATTCCCCAACTTATGCTTTTGTTCTTCATTATTTTAATGACCAGGTCCTAGCCAACCAGAACCTTTTCTTCAGGAAAGGTCCTATCGACAACCAAAATTGATGGGGCATTGAACCACAACGCGAGAAAGGGATCAGGGGTAAGGTGTGCCTACAGTTCCTTTTGTAAAGAGAAAACCCCTGAAAGTTGTAATCTGCAAATCAAATAATCAAAATGGGGTGTGGGGACAATCATCGTCTCGTCAAAATTCGATGAGACAAACTATATTGAGGAATGAAAACATATGGCACGTGCATTGGTTCTGACCGTCATCGGCAAAGATAAACTGGGTTTGGTAGAAGCATTGGCAGATCTCGTCACTCAACACGACGGAAGCTGGGATGAAAGCCGCATGGCACGCCTGGCCGGCCACTTTGCAGGAGTGGTCCAAATCCACCTCCCCGAGGACCGTGCAGAGGGGCTGCTCGGGTCGCTTCCCACACTCGCCGACCGAGGCCTTGCCGTAAATGTAGTGGATAGCGACTGGGCGCTTGCGGTCGTAGACCATCGAGAAACATTACGACTCGAGCTGATAGGCCAAGACCGACCTGGAATCGTCCGAGAGATTTCTCGGGCATTGGCCGCACTGGGTGTCAGTGTTCAAGAACTTCGAACCGTTGTCGAGAGTGCACCCATGTCCGGAGAGCGCCTCTTTCGCGCCGAGGCGGAACTCGTTCCCCCAGCCAGAGTCGAGTTTGACCAAATCCGCGCCGCCCTCGAACAACTCGCCAATGACATGATGATCGACATCACCCTAAAAACGGGAAAGGGATAGGGAGGGAGCATTCCAACACCTGCCCCACATTTCTTTTAGATGCCAGTCTTTTTTCAACATCAATATTCCGTCAAACAAATCCATACTCATGCCGGATCCCAAATCTTCCCCGGATGCCTTTCGGCTAGCACTCAGGGGCCAGATTAAGCTGAAATATGCAGCGCTATAAAATTCTTCATCGTACCTATTATAATTATTCCGGTGAGGTGAAACTCGGACCCCATACCCTACGTCTGCGTCCCAGAGAAGACCATGAACTACGGATTGAGTCTTCAACCCTCAACATCACCCCGCCGGCTATTCTGCATTGGTGTAGGGATGTGGAAGGGAATTCGGTGGCCACCGCGACTTTCGATGTGCCTGCCTCCCAGCTTGTATTTGAGAGCGAAGTCATCATCCAGCATTTTAACGAGGCACCACTCGAATTTCTGGTAGCCAACTACGCCATTGAGTACCCGTTTGCCTATCAACCCGACGACAAGATTTTGCTGGAACCCTATATCACGTTGGCCGAGTCCACTTCCGAAGACGTGCTGAGGAAATGGGTAGCAAATATATGGCAGGCAGGAGATCAGGTTCAGACCTACGTTTTATTGCAGCGCCTAAACACTCACATTCATCAATCGCTGACCTATCAATTACGCGAAGAATTTGGTGTGCAAACCGTCGCCGAAACGCTGTCTCTGGGGACTGGCTCTTGCCGTGATTTCGCGTATCTCTTTATGGAAGCTGCACGGCGTTTGGGCCTCGCTTCACGTTTTGTGAGCGGGTACCTTCATGCTCCGCCATCAACAGTTGATTACGGGGCAACTCATGCCTGGGCCGAAGTGTACTTGCCAGGTGCAGGTTGGAAGGGGTTCGATCCTTCCTGTGGAGAAATTGTTGGAACCAAACACATTGCTGTGGCGGTGGCAAGGTTGCCGGAATCAGTGCCGCCAATCGCCGGCTCCTTCGTTGGGCCTCCTGGGTCGGAACTGTATGTCGGCGTCTGGGTGACTGAGTTGGTGTAACGATCGATCCTGAACTGGCGGGCCGAAAAGGCGAAATAGAAAGGGTCGGGAGTCTTTTTGTCGGCGGAGCTGTTTGGACAGGACCGACCTGGAATCGTTCGAGAAATTTCTCGGGCGTTGAGTGACAGCGTTCAAAAACTTCAAACTATCGTTGAGAGTACACCCATGTCCGGAGAGCGCCTCTTTCGCGCCGAGGCAGACCTTGTTCCACCCGCCAGGATCGAGTTCGACCAAATCCGTGCTGCCTTCGAACAACTCGCCAACGACATGATGATCGACATCACATTAAAGGCAGGCAAGGAATAGGTAGGTGGTCTTGCAAGACGTGACCTTTTTTTCTTAAGGTTCTTAAGGTTTATTTCTTTGTTTTACCGGTATCTAGTCAATTAGGAATTAGCCGTTTTGGAAACGGATTTCCCCAATATTTCGACAACAGGGTTTATGGTTTGCATTTCTTTTTCCTGGGTCTCATATCCTGTTGACCGATTAACAAATGCCGCCTGGGCAGCTTGTAAAAGGATGGCTTCTTTTATTTGTTGATCGCCACTACCTTCAACAAATGCTCTAAATGTCATGAGTGCGTTTGCCCTATGCTTATTCAAGGTTTCGTTGTGTTTGCAAGACCTATAATTCCGAGAACACCAGAAAACGCTAAATGATAACGCCGAAAGTAAAATTAACTTACTGACTACATATTGAATCGCAATTGCGGTTGATTCTGGTTTGTAATCAAAACTAAGGAAGAAAAACTTGCCGGCCACAAGCAGAGTAATTATTGACACAATGATAGTTGCTACAAGCCATTTTCTGCCCGTATTTCCATGGCTTTCTGAGTCCGTTAAAAATATTTGCGCATTTGTTGCAACACCAGCTTCTGCGGCTTGGGCCTTAACAGCTTGAAGTGCTTTTTCTGCGTCTTTTTTGTAGGTCTCCAAGGATTTCCTAAAACCTTCCGCTTCTTCCTTCATTGTTGCGTGGTAACCTTTAGCCTCCCTTTCAATTTTTGCATAATCTGTTGACTGGGTAGCCGTATAGGCGAGAGGAAGGGTCAAAGGTTCCATAATTGCGTCATAGGAATTTTTGACTTCTTGAATTATTGCTTTGCAGACATCTGCTGGTGTATTTTGGTTTAACGTGAAATCGTTTACTTTTTAAATCAGGTTTTTCAGACTTGTGCAAGCGCTTATAATTTGATTGATTTGAGTTAGGGCTAGTCTTTCAATACTTCTTTGATTTAATTGTTTCACGATGTCGAGCATTTCCTCGAAAAAAGGAACTGCTTCCAAAAAATTTATATCTCTTGAAAGCTCCTCTGTTCTCGCTTGAGATGTCGCTTTCTTATCGGCTAACTCCTTAATTAAATCTTTTGCTTCTGCTATTTTTTCCTTTCGTGCTTCTGGAGTAGCCATAAATCCCCCCTAAGTCATTCCAAAAAATTTTAAGGAAATTGTGCCGATTTACGCACTTTCTTAAGCCGACGTATTTTAACAATTTGCAACGGTCATTTCAGAGTGCGCAGAACATCTCCCCCAAACTAAAAACATTCCAGACTCATTTGTGAAATGCAAATACAGCAAGCCAGTTAGTCTAGCAAGGCTAGAAAGGGGTCGGGAGGCTTTAAATTCGGCTTTTTGTAAAGATTTCTCCACTTACAGCCTTAGGTTTTTAGGCCTTCATTCCAGGCTGACGAAGGAGGGCAGGCAACCCGAAGTAGGAAAAGGCATCTTTGAGGTTGGAGAACCAGCGCTTGCCACGGCTCATGGTGGGGTCTGTCACGTATTCGAGAGTAAGGACAATGCGTTCTTCGCCTTCTGCCGACGGAGTGACGGCATGGTGGAGTTTGTCGCCATTAAAAAAGATGAGCAAGCCGGGATCGGTGGTGAGGCTAAGTTCCTTGACCTCTCGACCCGGTTCTTTGGTGTGGAGCCGGCACTCCAACCGGCTGGTGGATCGATCGACGAGTCCTAGCAGCACGGTATATCGCTCCCCGTTGTAGTAGGAAGTATCGTAATGCCAGCCAATGTGATCTCCGGCCTCGGTATAAAAATACAACGCGCACGCATGGGGGTCATCATCGGGACAGAGGAGTAAAGGTACTCCGGCAATGTGGCTGAGCCATGCGATAAACGCCGGTGAGTGATAAAAGGCCAAAATGGATGGGGCAGATTCGCGCAGCAGATAATGACTGACGCTGCCGCCTTTTTTATGTGTGGGGATATAGTTGCGATTGAGCTTGGGACGCACAATCTCCACTTCCGCCATGAATTGATCGATGACTTCCTGCGGAAAAAACTGTTCGATTGAGAAAAATTCGCCTTGATCTTGATAGATTTTGGTGATGGTTTCTTGCGGAAACCGGGCAATGGCTTGGTTCACTTCTTCTGACACGCTGTCCAGCAGTTCGGTGTGCATGAGTTTCTCTACTCCTAGTTCTTGATCAATGTATTGGTGTGATCCGAAATGTGCCGATCGTTGCCCTACACCATGAAATGCTCAACCGTTTCCTTTGGCGCCGACCTGACCACCAATCCTTGACCCAGAGAGAAGGCCCTGATTATTCTGCCATTCTGACAATTCAGTTTAAAACAGGCAAATCCTTTTTTCACACCAGCATAGATCGGAGCACATGATGGCAGTGGATCTTTCGTTTCGCGAGCCACAGCTTGGAACTGACTATTGGGTTGAAGATAACGTACTACCCAACGCCTTGGAAATTGCGCAGCGTTGCATTGCAAATAGCACCTGGACTCTTGGTTCTCCCTGGCGCCCCGAACCCTGGCCGGGCATGCGCGCACCTCACGCATTAACCGACGATGAATTAAGCCAGATTGAACACTGTGTCAAAAAAGGACTGGGCGTCTCATCACTGAAACCACAAAGCCCTGCCGATATGGGCATCTCCGGCCATAATCATATTCAAATTTGTGGAGGATCGGAAGGTGTAGCCCGCCCGCATGTGGATTCCGCCAGCATGTGTGATTATGCGGCAGTGCTGTATTTGCATCCCAGCCCGCCAACCACGCATTGCGGCACTTCGTTTTACCGACTGCATCTCCCTGGCGAAGAGCCCGGCGGCAATGCTTGTCCTCGAACCTATGAGAGCTTGAGCCAAGTACCTGGGCTCCCTGCGCAGATGGACCCGACGATGTTCGAGGAAATTTTGGAAGTACCGTATGTCTTTAATCGCTTACTAGCCTATAAGTCAGATCTCATTCATTCGGCAAGTTCGTATTTTGGCTGGGAACACGAGCTGGCCTCTAAACGCATGGCCGTGGTCTTTTTTTGGAAGGTGTAGCGAACCAATCACGTTTTAGTGGTTTAACCTCACTATCCAAGGTGCAATGATCTTGGCTTTTCCATGACATGAAATTTGTAACTGGGGCATCTCATGCCGCCCCTTCTTTTCCTTCACGGTTATTGTAAATATTCGAAGAGGACACCATAAGATCGTGCAGCTACAAAAATTATTTGGGGGATTCACCTGGATAGGGTCCCTACTCTCACTTCCCGGTTTTTGATCGAGGCCCCTTTGCTGACGCCTGAAGCATTTCGGCGGCGGCTTTTTTGACGGTGGTAGTGAGTTGTTCCCCACCCAACATGCGAGCGATTTCATCTTTTCGCTCTGATGGATTTAGAAGTTTCACGCTTGTCGTGGTGCGGTTCTCCTTCACGACCTTTTCCACAACAAAATGCTGTGACCCCTGTGAGGCAATTTGCGGAAGATGTGTCAGACAAAACACCTGATGGGACTGGCCGAGACCCCTAAGCCGCTGCCCCATAACTGAGGCCACATCCCCCCCCACGCCGGTGTCAATCTCATCGAAGACCAACACTGGGACTTGATCGACTTTGGCTAAGACCGTTTTGATGGCCAACATCAAACGAGACAGTTCTCCGCCAGACGCTACACGCCCCAGCGGTTGAAGTGATTCTCCGGGATTGGCGCAGAATAAATATTCCACGCGGTCCATCCCAGTCGGCCCCATGGGCACTTCACCAGTTAACGTTTCAAACTGCACCTGAAATCGTGTGTGCGCCATTTTCAAATCGGCCAATCCAGCCATTACTCGTTCTTGGAGATCCTTCACCACGCCTTTTCGAGATTTTGATAAGGTTTGGGCTTTCTTGACGGCTTCCTTCTGAGCTTGGCTCACGGCCTGTTCTAAAGTCTGAAGGCGGTGATCTAAATCGGACAACTCCGACAATTCGTGTTGGAGGGTTTCTCGTCTCGCGATGAGCCCATCAAGCGTTTCATGGTATTTTTTCCGGAGGCGTTGCAGGAGGGCCAACCGTTCGTCAATCTGTCCGAGACGATCGGGATCGTGATCAATACCTTCACGATAATCCCGGCAGGCATGAGCCAATTCTTCCAACTGCGCACTAGTCTCGGCCACCGTATCGGTCCAGGGCTTGGCCGTAGGATCTATCTGCCCTAGTTCGAGGACTGCACGATGGAGGCGTTGAAGGTGAGAGAGGATTGACGTGTCCTCTTCATATAACAGTAAATAGGCTTCGGAGGACAGCTCGGATAATTTTCCACTATTTTGCAGACGGCGATGTTCAAGGAGCAGCGATTCTTCTTCACCAGGTTGCAAGTCGGCTTTGGTGAGTTCCTCAAATTCGTGTTGCAGAAACTCCTCACGCCGGACCCGATCTTTGGATTGCTCATTCAGTCGGTCCCATTCTCGCTGTTGCGTTTGCCACTGCGCATAGTCCGCCTCAAAAGCAGTTCGTTGTGTTTCAAGCCTACCAAAAGCATCCACCAACTCCAGCTGTACCTGGACAGAAAGCAATGATTGTTGGTCATGCTGTCCATGAATATCGATCAGCAACCCGCCAAGTTCTTGTAATTGATGCATGGGCGAAGCCGTCCCATTAATATAGGCACGATTCCTGCCAGACCGGGAGAGGACGCGGCGGAGCAACAACTCTTCTGAGTCGGAGCCAGCAAGATCGACATTTGCCAACCACTGCTGAACCGCTGGGAGAGAGGACACCGAGAATGTGGCTTCCAGACTGGCTTCTTCCGCCCCACTCCGAATTTGATCCCCAACGGCCCGGCCACCAAGTAGCAACGCCAGGGCATCGACCAAAAGAGATTTCCCGGCGCCGGTTTCGCCGGTTAGCACGTTAAATCCAGGAAGGAATTCGAGCTGAAGTTGGTCAAACAGGGCAAAATTGGAAATGCGCAGCTCAATGAGCATGGCATATCACATGGGTCGAAACAGCACTCTAGGCCGTTGCCGAGTGCTGCGAGAGGAGGGCATCGATAATTTGCTTAAACTGAGGTTTAGGCCGGGCCCCAACAAGTTTTTCTACGGGCTCGCCATTTTTAAAAAAGAGGATCGTCGGGATACTCATAATCTGGTAACGCCCCGCGACTTCTGGGGCTTCATCGGTGTTGAGCTTCATGACTTTCAACTTCCCTTCATATTCCTTGGCTAATTCCTCGACGACTGGAGCCACCATCTGACAAGGCCCACACCAGACCGCCCAAAAATCCACCATTACCAATTCAGGAGATTGAAGCACTTCACTTTCCCAGTTTGCATCACCAGCTTGCGCTACGAGATCCGACACAGCACCCTCCTTCACAAGATTATTTAGCCACATTATCAGCAGAAAACCTGGATCAGCATCGTACAGCCCTCCCTACAGAGTGTCAACTCGCGCTGACCTCACGCAAGCCTTACCAACTTCACATAATTCATAGGATGGCTTAGGGATATCCGCATACTTCAAAAAAAATGTTCAAGTCTTCTCACGTTTGCCGAAATATTAGTAAACACCTTACGAAAAATCTATCCGCAATACCTTACTATGGCACGCATTGTTGATTGAGATGATCCCAAGGAAATCACCCATATTTTCCCACTGGCTCAACTGGATGCTGACAGGGCTTTTCCTTCTTGCCAGTATGCCATCTCCCATCCAGGCGCAGACGCTATTTCCGAGAACCCAGCTCTCGGTATTTGACTCGAACGATGTCAAAGTCGGAAGCGTCTTAGGAATGTTCAATGACAAAGCCAACCCGTTATGGGTGGCCTTTACCATCGAAGGGCATTTGATCGCCCTGAGAGTAACGAAGAATCAACTGAAGGGGCCCGATGGCGTAGAAGCTTACTATTTATCGCAAGAATGTGCCGGTGAGCCCCATTTTAAATTTTCACAAATTCAGGGAGGGCAGGGGATGCTTCCCACGGCGCTGATTGGGCCTCCAGGGCAGACTGTCTATGTGGTTGATGACGATGACTTATCCTTAATTTTTTATCCGCAATCTCGTCGTTTATCTACGGGGCCCTGTGAAAAAGTCAATTTCACCCAGCCCATCAAATTGCGGCCAGGCAAAGGGATAATTAATTTGGAGGAAGTTTTCACTCCGCCCTATCATATTCGTTAACGTTCCTAGCCCCTCACCACTTCCAGGATTCGGGAATACCTGCCCACCAATTCTCGGGATGGGCCTCTTTCCATTTCGTTCGTTCCAACCACATTTCATCCGAGCGGGATTTGTTCAGACGGTTGGCCATCCCTGCTGTAACATCAAATTGTTGCCGCAACCCCTCTTGTAGAATTTCCTTCGCCATTCGGGACAGCATATCTGGAGGATCCACCAAGTCCATCGTTCCTCGATTGACCATCGACAACGATAAACGCCCCACCTCGCCCCAATTATCCTGCTTGGCCAGCGACTCGAGGTATCCATCAATCGCATCATACACATAGATGAGATAGACATAACTCTCTACCGCGGGATTTTCATCAATATTACGTTGACAGGCTTCTACCGCCCTTCGGTAATCCCCAGCCGCCAAATACACTTTGGCTCGAGACAAATGCGAGGAAGCCGGCTCATGATTCTCACGAGCCTGGGACACGCCTTCGCTCCCAAAAATCAAAATCATCAATGAGAATACTACTGCTTTAATCAAGATGTTCTTTTTTTGATGTAGGCCGCTCATCGAAATTTCCTCCCCATTCAACCACGATGTCACTAAATCTTACTATCAGCTTACCATCTCTCACTTCCAAGAAAGTAGACGAAACCTGTGTGAACAACAAAAAACGCCACAAAGAACATGAGATAATAAGCGCGCTCACCTAACAGCCTGTCGGGAATTTTTCTTTATTCATTTGGTTGAAGAACTCTTTGATATTAAAACTGAATAAATGATTACACCTCTTAAATACTGAACAGACTTGTCAGATTTTTTTCCGATTTAAAATTTTTCCCTATGTATTACCCCTCATCTCTCAATCAATAGCGACATTATAAAAAACTTCGAACAAACAATACGTTCGATAAGCCAAAGCCTTTTTGCCACAACAATAAACCGACTTGGCACAATCATTGCGGAAGCGATGGTTACCGTAAGTGTTTTGCTGGATTATTTTCTAAAGATTGAAAAGTTTTGCTGAATAGAGTGACAACGACAAAAAAGATTCAGTATAGTGGAGAAACTTCCTATGAACACTACGATATTAACTTCCCCCCACGTGAGAACACTCATCACTGGCCTGATCGTGGGCACCTTGATTCTTGGTGTTTTTCCTTCGACCACAGCACCAGGACTTAAAGCCCAAGGGCTCCTCATGGATTGGAGCCCGCGAACTTCTCTAGCCTCAATGTTGAGAAAAGAAGATTTGCGACAACATTACCCCTCCCCCGACGACCTCGCCGCATTGACCATTTATCTCGAGGCACGGGGGGAAAGTTTTGCAGGAAAGATGGCTGTCGCGGCTGTTATTCGAAACCGGATGAAAATGAAATATCAAAGTGATGGGACGGTAAAAGGAACGGTTTTGAAACGTAAACAATTTCAACCATGGAATCGTCAACAACCTCACCAAGTCCTAGCAAAATTTAATAAACAGCGAATGAAGGACAGCCTTTTGGCCTGGCGCCTTGTCCAAGATGGGCGGAATATCGTCCATGGGGCTCTCCTGTTTTATAATCCTCGCATTGCTCGAACCCCTAAATGGGCTAAAGTCGGTCATAAGGTCGCCACGATTGGTGGACATGAATTTTATCTTCCCTCTAGAAATCAGACATAACCCTCCCTTACGTAGACAATCCACGCCTTTACATTTTTCTTAAGATTCGGATTTTTAATTTTTAAAACGAAGGCCCACCAAACCGGGGAGGTTCAGAAAACAAGGAACTCAGGGATTGTCCGAAAGGTGGCTTTAACGGAATAAATGGACGGTTTTTGCAAGAAGGGCATCGACCTTGAACGGAGTGTTGATCATTGGAACCCTTTCCTAAAATCTTGATGGCAAAAAAGGTGTTTCGAAAAAATCCTTGTGAAGGCATTCCAACAAAACCACAACTTGGACAGACGCACCGTAATTCGTGATTCCACTCCATATTGACCTTTATTTGCCTATTGAGAAAACGAAGGAGGCGCTAGGCCTCCCAATTTAAGAAAGTTCTTGAAGGAATGGCTTGTTCATGGACTAAGAATGCTCTTCGCCTTGAATATCTGCTCCCATGGTCAATAATTCTTCACGTAGTCGATTTAAGGCATCTGCATGGACCCGACAGATCCCAGATTCCGTAAGGCCTTGAGTTTCCCCGATCGCCTTCATCGTCATTCCCGAAAAATAGTATTGTCGAACGATCGCTTGTTGGCGTTGCGGCAGACGAACAATCGCAGCCTGGAGAAGATCTCCAACTTGACTAGAAATACAGGCCGCGAGTGGATCGAGTTGATCTTTGGCTGGCAGCATATCTTTGAGGGTGCAGGTTTCATCTTCTTCACCCACATTTTCATCAAGACTTAATACCGTTGCTTCTTTCATGAGATTATCCCCCATTTCTTCTGGAGGAATGCCCAACAACTCGGCAATTTCATCCTGGGTGGGTGGACGCCCCTCCTTACGTACAAATTCCTCCGAAGCTTGTTGGAATTTTTCGATTCGGGCACGGACGGACCTGGGCACCCAATCCATAGACCGAATTTCATCAAGCATGGCCCCGCGAATGCGATACTCGGCAAAAGTACGAAATTTAATCTCACGAGTCGGATCAAAACGTGTCATCGCTGACAATAGGCCCATAACTCCAGCGCTAGTCAGGTCTTCAACATCGAGGGCTGCGGGATTACGAAGTACAAGTTCCGTGGCAATCCTACGAACGATAGGAAGAAAATCACGAACCAATTGGTCGGCATCTTTTCCGCAGAATGCCGGATCAAAGGTTGGACCCTGTTCTCCAGGAGTTTCCTTTACCGATACAGGAGGGACTGTTCGTTCAGCCCGCTTTCCTTTGAGTTTGAGGCCACCTACTCGATGTCGATACATCCTGTAATACCCTTTATAGATAAAAAAAATGCCCACCCCTCGAACGAGGATGGGCATACTTCAAATCCAGAATCTGCCGTCTCCAGTTCGGTAACCAGACGTACCCTTGGGTGACGTACACCCAAACCCAGGTCTCTTGGCTTTGCGCCCTACCCTCTCGAGCAGTTTGCCTTTGTCACCTGTGCGGTTCTTTATTTCATGAAGGGGAGACTCTCACTTTTTCCAAACAAATGATTCATTGCTTTTGTGTTCACATGATGGTCATCATGTTCCATTCACCATAACCATCAAGCCTATTGCGGCTCACTGTTGCATTGTCGGAGAAATTTAAAAAACCATTAGCTTTTTAATCCCCTGACACCATCCGCCAAAAGGACAACACAAAAAGAAGGGCCAAGACCTTGATTAAGCAAAAATAGGAGGCAAAAAAATCTACTATGATCGAAAAACATGGTTCTATCCGGGAATGGACCATTGAGTGGAATGAGAGCTCCTTTGGATTGGCCTCTGTTTCTGTTACACTTTTCCTTAAAGACCGAAGGCCACAACGATAAATTCGTCTTACCGCCAAACTAGGATTTCATGAACAATGACTGATTGGCGACAACGGACACCAACCATCGTGACCCCTTACTTTCTAAGATTGATTTTTCTCCTGCTCATGTTTTATCCCGCGCCGGGGATAGCTGAAACAGAAAGTTGGGAAACCCTCAATACCGCCGGGATGCTGGCCTACCAGGAAAAAGATTTCATTACAGCCAAAGAACTTTTTGAACGTGCACTCCAAACCCTCGAACGAGGAGAGCGTCCGGACCCACATGCCGCCACCACCTTCAATAATCTTGGCGCCGTCCATGAACGCCTGGGAGAATACGAACAAGCCGAACTGCGTTATAGAAATTCCTTGGCCGTGATAGAAATCATCCAAGGCCCAGACCATCCGGATATTGCTATGGGATTGAACAACCTCGCATCCATGTATTTTTCACTACAAGCATTTGAAAAGGCAGAGCCTCTCTGGCAAAGAGCTCTTACCATTAGCGAAAAGATTTTAGGCGACCGTCATCCACATTTGGTTCAGCCGCTGGTGACCTTAGGCATGGTCACGCAAGCACAAGGCAAATTTGACCAAGCCGAGCCCTTGTATCTTCGTGCCATTCGCATTACCGAGCATGCACTCAACCCTCAACATCCGAGACTCATCCCTTTATATGAACGGTATGCCACGTTACTTCACCAAGCGGGACGACCTGAAGAAGCGGGGGTCATTGGTCAAAAAATTGAGTCGCTTCGTACTGCGAATGCAAACACTTCTGACCACCAGTAATTTGGAATGAGATCGTTCTAGAGTTTTTTTGAAATCATACGGAAGCATCGATGGGAATACCCACAATTGGCAACGTTCCTCGGTCACCTAAGGGCACCGCCAAAGGGCCACTGACAGATTTTCATCCCATCATTGCCGACTGGTTCCAAGAAAAAATTGGGGAACCCACGGACGTTCAAGCCGCAAGTTGGCCTGCGATTTGTTCTGGAGAACATGCCCTTATCGCAGCCCCCACGGGATCGGGAAAAACGTTGGCCGCATTTCTGGCCTCACTGGATTCATTATTTCATCAAGCCCTTTCAAAAGATCTCACCGACCAAACTCAAATCCTTTACGTCTCTCCACTCAAGGCCCTCAGCAATGACGTCCAAAAAAATTTGCGTCAGCCTCTTGCTGAAATCTCGGAAAAATCCTTAGAGGCCGGGCTGCTTCTCCCAGAAATTAGAGTGGAAGTGCGTACCGGCGACACCCCCACAAAAACACGGCAAGACATTTTACAGCGACCACCACACATTCTTATCACCACACCCGAATCATTCTTCCTTTTACTCACGGCGCGGAAAAGTCGTGAAATTCTTCGCACCGTACGAACGGTCATTATCGACGAAATACATGCGCTGGCCGGAAATAAGCGCGGGTCTCATTTAGCGCTTTCGTTGGAACGTCTCGATGCCCTCACACAATCAAAAGCCAATCGCATCGGGCTATCGGCCACACAGAAACCACTCGATGAGATCGCGCAATTCTTAGTGGGCGGGACCACACAGATCAGCAACCAAGGACAAGCGGAGTGGGCGGCAAATCCTTGCCACATCGTCAACATGGGTCAACGACAAGATATGGACCTCGCAATCGAAACGCCAAAGGACGAACTCGGGGCGATTGCAACAAATGCGATTTGGGCTGACATTTATGATCGTCTCATGGAGTTAGTGCAGGAACACCGTTCAACCTTAGTGTTCGTGAACACGAGGAGATTGGCGGAGCGGATTGCTCATCACCTGACGGAACGATTAGGGGAAGAGGTAGTCGCGACCCATCATGGCAGTCTCTCGCGCAAGATACGATTGTCTGCCGAAGAGCGGCTAAAAACTGGTAAAACACGCGTTGTCATCGCCACAGCATCATTGGAGCTTGGGATTGATATTGGTTTTGTGGATCTCGTGTGTCAAATCGGTTCGCCCAGAGCCATTGCCACGTGTTTGCAGCGAATCGGGCGGGCAGGCCATTGGGTAGGTGCCACTCCCAAAGGCCGCCTTTTTTGCACGACCCGTGATGAACTCATGGAATGTGCAGCACTGGTTCGCGCCATTCACCGGAGCAACCTAGATCGCATCATTATCCCCGAACATCCCAAGGATATTTTGGCCCAACAACTGGTTGCTGAAGTTGCCGCACAAGAGTGGTCAGAGGAGGCACTCTATCAACTCATCACCCAAGCTTATCCTTATCGAAATATTTCAAAAAAAGAATTTGATGAAGTGCTTTCCATGCTGGCTCACGGCTTTATCCCCAATGGTGGCAGACAACACGCGTATCTTTTTCATGATCGCATGCAAGGACAATTAAGGCCCCGAAGAGGAGCACGGCTGGCTGCGATTACCTCCGGTGGGGCTATTCCGGATACAGCAACGTATGCGGTCGTAGCAGAACCTCAGGGCATTACCATTGGAACCGTCGATGAAGATTTCGCAGTGGAAAGCCTAGCTGGCGACATCATTCTGTTGGGCAACACGTCCTGGCGTATTCGAGGGGTAGAAACCGGGGTCATGCGTGTGGAAGATGCACAAGGAGCCCCACCCACCATACCTTTTTGGCGTGGAGAAGCCCCATCCCGAACCTTCGAGCTTTCTCAAGAAGTCGGAGATTTACGGCAAGCTATAATCGACCAACTCAATCTAACGACAACCACGCCCCCCTCTGAACTCTACCCGAATCTCGACAACATAGCCTGGCTGGCTTCCGAATGCGGGGCGGATAACCGTGCAGCCTCTCAAATCATCGCCTATCAACAATCGGGCCTGAAGATGCTCGGAGCCGTCCCAACTCAACAAAGATTAATTGCCGAACGTTTTTTTGATGAAGCCGGTGGCATGCAGCTTGTTATTCATTCCCCCTTTGGCGGACGAATCAATCGCGCATGGGGCATAGCCTTGCGAAAACGTTTTTGTGTAAGTTTTGACTTTGAGCTTCAAGCCGCAGCCACTGACGAAGGCCTGGTGCTCTCCTTGGGAGAAAAACACAGCTTCCCCTTGGAAACGGTGTGGTCCTTACTCCATTCCAATACCGTGCGTGAAGTCCTCACCCAAGCCGTGCTGCAAGCCCCTATGTTTCTCGCTCGCTGGCGCTGGAATGCCTCTCGGGCCTTAGCCCTCCTACGTTTTCGAAATGGCACACGCGTTCCCCTTCACCTGCAACGCATGCGCGCGGAAGATTTGCTGACCGCTGTCTTTCCCATGGCTACCGCATGTCAAGACAATCGTCCCCCAGGCAATATCGAAGTACCCAATCACCCCCTAGTTCAAGAAACGATTCGGGATTGCTTGGAAGAAGCCATGGACATCGATGGACTAATAACCATCTTGGAAAAGATTGAAACCGGGACCATACGATGCATATCCGTGGAATCGCCTGTACCGTCCCCGTTTTCTCATGAAATTTTGAACGCCAATCCCTACGCGTTTTTGGATGATGCGCCTCTGGAAGAAAGGCGCTCCCGTGCCGTAAACATGCGGCAAATGTTGTCACCGGAAGAAGCAGCCACAGTCGGCGCCTTGGATGCAAACGCCATTGAGTCAGTCTGCAAAGAGGCATGGCCTATTGTTCGAGATCCTGATGAATTACAAGAAGCACTCCACCTATTGATGTGGGTTCCGGAAGACCTTGTCCAACCTTGGAAGGAATTTCTTCCTGCGTTACTCGACTCTGGCCGCGCTCATATTCTTTGCTATTCCAGCCTTCAAGGAGAGTCCCAAAGCCCCACCACATTCTGGGCCATTCCCGATCACCTTCCTCTCATCACCAGAGCCTGCCCTGGGGGCATCACTTCTGAAACAATTACGGAATATGCAACTGATACATTTTCTGGTGATCAACTGGAAGCACAAACCGCCATCGTCCGAAGTTGGATGGAAGTGATTGGTCCAATCACGGCAACGGAGCTCGGCACCAAGCTACGATGGCCAACCCAGACCATCCACACGGCCTTCCAACAGCTTGAGGCTCAAGGCCAAATCCTCCAAGGAACTTTTAGAGGTTCAAGCGAGAAACCCGTTGGGGAGGTTGAGTGGTGTGACCGCCGATTACTTGCCCGCATTCATCGGCGAACCGTGGTTTCCCTCCGTCGCGAGATCGAAGCCGTTTCCGCGTCAGACTTTATGCGGTTTCTGTTTCGGTGGCAGCACGTAGCTCCAACCGCCAGACTTCATGGAGAAAACGGTTTGCGTGAGATCTTGCAACAACTTTCGGGATTTGAAGCAGCAGCTTCTGCCTGGGAACCCTATCTACTTGCCAGCCGCATGGGTCGTTATAACCCAGAATTATTAGATTACCATTGCTTACGTGGCAACGTGACTTGGGGGCGCCTCACTCCACCAACAATGGACAATGACCTGACCAGCATCAAACACAAAAAGCGGATCATCCCCACGAGCCTTGCCCCGATTAACGTTTTTCCTCGCGAGGATGCCGAATGGCTACTCACGCTGGCCCGGCATACCCCGAAAGGCACGCAAGCCCTTCTTCCAGGGAAACTTTCTGCGCTCGCGCAAGCGGTCTATTCCTTTCTCTCACAAAGAGGCGCCAGCTTCTTTGGCGACCTCACCCGAGGAACGGGACACCTTCAGGCTGAAATCGAACAGGGTTTGTGGGAATTGGCCAGTGTTGGCATCGTAACAGCAGACGGCTTTGACAATCTCCGTGCTCTTATCGACCCCAAACGTCGTCGTGGAATTGGCCGTCAACAGAAACAACGCCCTCGGAATACTATTGGACGTTGGTCTTTACTCACAATTCATCCTGATGAAAGGGAAAAGGATGAACCAGTGCTCAACCCCACCGAGTCCTGGGCCCGTCAACTTTTGAAACGCTACGGCATTGTGTTCCGAGATTTATTGAAACGTGAATCCCTATCCGTCGCATGGCGGGATTTACTCATGATTTATCGACAATTAGAATTACGTGGAGAAATTAGGGGCGGACGGTTTGTGGCAGGTTTTACGGGTGAACAATTTGGATTACCCGAGGCCGTCGAAGCTCTTCGTGCCGTTCGCAAAGACCCACAAGTAGGCGCCCAGGAAATTCACCTTTCTGGATCGGATCCTCTCAACCTGGTCGGAATTATTCTTCCGGGAGATCGCATCCCCGCCCATCCTTCTCAACAGGTCGTCTACCACAATGGGGTGCCTATTGTTTCCCAAGCACTCTCAGTCGCCTTGGCCTAGAAAGACATGACCGGAAGTTTTTGGCTATAGCCGATGGTTTTCGGCACAAATTTTCCTAAAACTCTGTTTGTATAATTGCTTTTGTTTTTCAAAATGCGTCTCGGCCGTTCGTCCGACATCAGCTCTCCCTGATTGCGTTGACAATGCCGCCGGAAAATTGATAGATACGCAGGTCGGTGTCTATGAATGAATTTTAGCTCGTCAGGGAGGGTTTCTCATGGCTGAAGGGAAAGAACCAGCCAAACGGCAATTCGTCAATTTTAGCTACCATAAGGTCGATCCGGCCTGGCGAAGACTCCCGCAGGATGAACGTGAGGCGGGCAAGCAGGAATTTATTCGTGCCGTTGAGGAGTTTACCGGAAAGGTCATTATCGTCCCCTATACCACGGTTGGCATTCGCGGCGATTGCGATTTCCTTCTGTGGAGAATTTCTTATGACCTAGAACTGTTCCAAGAGCAAATGACCAAGATCCTCTCCAGCGGACTTGGCAAATATCTCACCACCCCCTATTCCTACCTTTCAATGACCAAGCGGTCGGTATATGTTGATAACCATGTCCATGAAGGCCAGGATAGTCGACGTTTAAAAATCACCCCTGGGCGAAGCAAGTATATTTTCGTCTACCCCTTCGAGAAGACACGGGAATGGTATTTGCTCACCAAGGCTGCCCGACAAGGGATGATGGATGAACATATCGAGATTGGACACAAATACCCCTCGGTAAAATTGAATACCACCTATTCCTTTGGCTTGGACGACCAAGAATTCGTGGTCGCATTTGAAACTGACCATCCTGAAGATTTTCTTGACCTGGTGATGCATCTCCGTGAAGCTGAAGGAAGCCGCTATACCAAACGGGACATTCCGATCTTCACTTGCATCATGAAGAGCCTAAAAGAAATGGTTGATACTCTGGGCTAACCCCATTCGACACTCTTAGGCCAGCAAGATCCTTTGTCTCTTTGATCCTGTCTTCTAGTTTCTTTGTTCGAGGGAATCGGCAAGTCTTTTTCCACTTGCTCGAGTCCTATTCCCTCGATATCTTTCAATTCGACATGACTTCCCCCTCGAATTCCTTACCCTCAGACCTTCCACGCCCATCTCCAATGGGAGCCACATTATCCGCCTTCCTACCCGGACTCGGACAACTTTATCGAGGACATACCACTCACACGGCCTGGGTCTTTTTGGCGGGAGGACTTTTAATATGCATGACCTGGGGATTGGGATTTGTCGGGGGCCTTGGGAGCCAAATATTTTTCGCGATGTTGATCATCCTGCCTTGGTGGTGCAACCAAGCCTATGCAGCCTATCTGCCTCACCCCTCAAGCCAATTCCGAGCATTCCGCACCGCTTGGGAACGTGCCCATGACATTCGATATCTCGGTGGACTTTTTCTCGTCACCGCCATCACCGATCTCTACATCATTTTGGTGAATCCTGATTACCAGTTGTCGGTGTTTTGCGAAAAACCTTCTGGAGTTCCTGGTTTTTTCGCGAAAGCTCAATCTCCGGCGCTTCATGTGGCCATCGGCTACGGATTTCTTAATCTTCGACGTTGGTCATTTTTTGTCTACTTAGTCTATGCCGGTTTTGGGCTTCTCAATGCGACGACCAATTTTGCTTGCTTTGGATTTGGCCGAATTCGAACCGTTTTCTTCATTTCATTGGTAGTCTTTACGGCCTACGTGATTTGGCGTAGACATTGTTTTCCCGTAACCCATTGATGCTTCTCAAAAAACCTCTCCTGAGACCCACACTTTTTTTGACAGACTCGCTGCAGGTATGCTATCCCCAAAATGGTCTAGGAATGGGAATCACCATGGAACAAACGCCAGAACAAGAAAAGGATATTTTGTTTGCCACCAGGGATAAAGATGGTGCCGTAACCCTCTATGCCGATGAAGAATGGGCCATTGAACGAGGTGCCGATCCATCAAATCTCCATATGGTCGAAATCCCTCGAGAGTTATATGCCAAAGGGACTATCCAAGAAGTTCGGGAGTTTGTCGCTTCCTATCTGGAAGAACAGCAAGAACAATCCTCTTAACAATACCGAGCACTGTAGATAATGACCACTACGACACAAACCTTCTCTATTCCCAAAGAAGACATCCAAGCAGCTATTGATTCGCTCAGCGTTCAAAATCGAACGATGATTCGGTTATTGCTCCTCCAGTACCAAAATTTGGAAAAAGAGGATATTGAATATATGGCCACAGACCAACCGGATTCCCGGTTCATGGCCGGCGGTCAGCCCACGGTTAAACCCTCCATTGGGGAGGCCATTCGGGAAGTGGGTGCCCGTGCAGAACAATACAGAAAGCTCTTTCGTCAAAAACGAGAACGTCCATCCCTACAGATTGAATGTCTCAAGAAACAGATGGCACTGACGGATTCAGCCATTCGGGCAGCAGAAGGGTTACTCACAGATAGATTTCACGTGGACCCGGTGACAATCAAAGAACGGAAAAAGGCCGCAATTTCCGCCCTGCCAAAACCGGAGATTCGCCGACTCAACAAAGCCTGGGATCTTGATGAAATTTCCGAAGAAGATTATCAAACCACCAGACTCCTGATTGAATATCAGACCTTACTCCGCCGTAAAGAACGTCAACAACGGCGCCTGAATTTCGCCCAGAACGAATTTGAACATTCGGGACTCAGCCCTTTACAAGACCATGAAATTGCTCATATCTGGGGCATTCCACTTGGAAGTTTATCTGGACGAAAAGTGAAGGCCATGCATAATTATTTAACGACCCTGCAGAGCCGCCTCGAAGCAGCCAATGCTATGCCAGACCCCATTGAGGGCCGTCCCGATTTGTGGCGTGAGACCATTCGAACGCTATCTCAACAACCCGTAGAACGGTCAGTGGTCAGTTTTATTGCAGGAATTGAACGAACAGAAGAACTGCTCCTTGAAAAACTCAAGACCCTCGCCGAAGGGGAAATGCCGGAAGAATTGGAATCCAGCTTTTGGCAACTCATCGCTAGAATCCACGATTCCGAACATAGTGGTCCTTGGAGCAATCATGCTCGATCCATCTTCGCCCTCCAACGGTTATCAGCCACATTGTCTGATCTCGATCCGACCCTTGAAGAATTCGAGGACACTCTTTTGAAAATCATCACTCCGCAGGCCAAAGGTGAAGCCTTGCCGGCCCCTGAGCAACAAGAAAAAGAAGTAGAACTTGGAGAACAGGCACTAGGGGTCTTAAATGCCTTTATCGGAGAAATTGACGACAAACGCTCTGGATAGGCTTCGCGTATTTTCCCCCTTTGCTTTCATTTTCCCCCGCATCATGTTTGCGTGCCAAAACACGTGAACAGTACAACACTCCATGGATGCCACCTGAGCACAAAATTACCTATTGATAGAATTTAAATGAAAAATATTAACTTTTAAGGAGAGGGATTAAATAGGATGTCCAAGAAATAGATTCCAAGTAGGCTGCTTTCACAGTTTCCACTTCCACACCGTGACATAACACGGTATCCCAATCGCCACGCTCGTAGGCCAGAACACATTCCAAAGTGCGCCCCAAAACTCCCTCTTGTTTCAACAAGGCCTTTCGAATATCTGTGTCGAGAGGGAGAATGGAAATAATGTCATTCATCGGTTGATCCAGGAGCCCATCCAGAATTGAAAAAAGCCCAACGGTAAAATAATGATCTACTTCTTGAACATGATGAGCCAAGGCCAGCTGCTCACACATCCTTGCGCGGACGATACCGGTTACAAGCAACTCTACGGGTTTGTCTTCGATTCTCGTCAGCATCAGCAAACTGGCCCACGTCCGAAGCCGATTGGTACCAACCATGGATATGGCCTGATCAAGAGAATCAATGTATTTGGGCATTTCAAAATACGCAGCATTGATGTACCGCAATACTTGGGCCCCAAGGGAAAGATCCTTTTGAATCATGCGCTCTAACTGCGAGAGGCCAAGAGTCGGCTCTTGAAGCTTCGTCAAAAGGGCCAGGACCGCCATTCGATTAGCCGGCATGGGTTTTGCTGAAATCACCTTTGGCTTACAAAAAAAGTATCCTTGAAAATAGTCAAATCCTAAATCACAACAAAATTCAAATTCTTCATAGGTTTCAACTTTTTCTGCCAACAATTTCACTGGGTATTCCCGAAGAATCTCCACATGGTCTGAGACAGTTTTCTTGTCGAGCTGCAATACATCCACCTTGATAATATCCGCCAACTCCACCAGTGGTTTCAACGAGTCGTGATACACAAAATCATCCAACGCAATGCGATACCCCAGCGTTGACAGTCGCCGAAGAGCTTCCATCAATTCGTGGTCCATGCCCATATTTTCAAGGACTTCCAGGACCACCCGATCTTTTGGAAGAGCCATGCAATAGCCCCCGAGCACAAAATCCCTAGTCAAATTTATAAATGCCAAATGGTGATCAACAATAGAATCAAGGCCAATTTCTACAAAGGTATTAAGCATCACCTGAGCTGTGGCCGCATCCCCATCCGTAAAGGAGGCGCGATTGACTTCATTGTTTCGAAACAGTAATTCGTAGGCGAACACATCAAGCGACCGCCCATAAATCGGCTGACGCCCGACAAAGGCCACATGGGCATCCACATCTTTGGGGTGAACGACAATTTCAGTCATCTATACACTCCTGAACCCATCATTTGAGAAATTGGCATTCTTAATAGATTACCAACAAATTTCGATTGTTACTAATTGTTACTATATGATGAATCAATCTACTTTATTTCCTTTTTTGTTGTTCCATTATACGGGATTTGATGAATTTTGGCGGTACGCTATTTACAGCAAACATTTGCCCTGCAGTTAAAGCCCTATTTGTCGATTCTTAACATTCTCCAAACCCGAGAATTAGAAGGACAAATTTTCAGGAAGATTTGTCCCACCGCCCTACCCTATGATATAGAACGGGGAGCTGGCCAGATTCAGTTTCTTCAACAGACATATCACGTTGGCGGTGTAGCTCAGGTGGTAGAGCAGCGGACTCATAAGCCGCGGGCCGGGGGTTCGAGACCCTCCACCGCCACCATTTCTTCTCCTGACTGTATTAGACGAAAAATTTGAGCGGGACAATAAAGAGACGGTGTGGCCTTGCGCGCCTCATTTATTTTTCTGAGTGAATTTATGATGGGAAGAGGTAGTAAGGAACTAAATCTTGCCTGAGAAATCTAGGTGGAACGGCCAGAATAAATATACTCAAAAACCTCTTTAGGAACATGCTGAGGCCGAAGACTATGGACAATGGCGAGTTCTCCCTCATTAGTCAAATCGACGACTCTCGCCTCTTTTCGAGGGGTCTGAGGGGAACAAATCATGACACAGGGCTTCGTTCGCTCCTCAGAATTTACCCCGGTGACCAAGCCGACCGAACCATTAGTTAATTCAACCAAACTTCCCGGAGGATACACCCCAAGGGCTCGAACCATATAGACAACCACTTCTTCAGACAATTCTGCCTTGCTACTTATGGAATTGTCATCCTCTCCACCATCCTGAGCAGTTCCTACGGAAGCGGCTTCCTCATTCAACATCGTCTCAATGGAGTCACTCACCGCCATGAGCTTTTCAACGATATAATGATCATATAGGTACGATAAAGCTTCAGCAGGAGTAAAATTTTTGGAGGGATCAGGTTGATGACATAAATGGTCGTACTCATCGGCCGCCATGATGATTTTGGCAAAGAATGAAATGTCATCCCCCTTTAACCCTAAGGGAAATCCAGACCCATCTAACCGTTCATGATGTTGGTAGATGGCTTGGACCGTAGACGCGGGGATTGAGGGAAATCTTTCGACCGCAGCTTTTCCTAATTCAGATTGCCTCAGCCAGTCTTGCTGTTCGGCTTTCGTCAAACCCGATCGCTTCATCCGCAGCATTACAGGAAAATTCTGTTTTCCAATATCATGCAGAAGTGCGGCAAGAGCCAAAGCATACAACTCGTCATCGTTAAGGTCATATTCCTTCCCCACCAACAAGGATACGATACACACATTAAGCGAATGAGCTAAAAATGGATCCTCTGCCTGCGTGGAAGTCAAAATATCAATCATAGCCATACTTGTTTCAGGTTTACTCAATGAATGGATAAGAGTGGAGACGACTTGATCGGCCGATTTGATTCCAGCAGCATGCCCATCACTGATTCTTTTCAATGCAATTTTGGTTTGAGCCACTACCTGTTGATATAAATAAGCGGCTTTTTGTAATTCTGCGCCATGGTCCTGACATGCCTGAATTTGACCTATCCGAATCTCTTCCTGTTTCTGCTCCTCCGCAGCTTGCACCACCTCCCTAGGTACGGATTCAGGACTATCCGGACCATCTTTAACTTCGCTGCCCTCTTCTGGGTCCGACAAGTCAGGATCATAAAATATCTTAACTTTGGGAATAGCCTTAAGGGTTTTTATTTCTTTTGCGGAGGTAATTTTAAACTTACTTTTGGCAAATGGATGGTTCCACCAAGAACATTCTAACTTAATGTATAATCCAATTCGCAGTTCATTGAGAGGCATTGGAATAAAAGGCATTCGTCAGAACCTCACTGTATCAATTGAAGAAAGAGCTCCAGCCCTATTCAAAAATCCCATGTATATTTTGGACTTAGCAATACTATAGTTGCCGTGTTTCCTGACGACATTTCGGTCCCACGAGAATTCTCTTAGGGGTTTTTCGGATGACAAACCTCAAAACTTCAGAGATAGCACCATTTTTTTTGTTAAATTGTTTTCCTTTGATGCGAGTGGCGAGGTGTTCTGACTTTATATTCAACTTGTTCAGGAAGACAATTTTTAAAAATTATCGAACTCCGAGCCTGGCATTGAAACGTCGACTTTTTGTGGAAAATCGCTGAATTTTCAAATGCCTGCATCAAAACAATTTCGCACGGATTGAATAGATCTCTACCAAATGGCCACATTTGGGAGAAAATATGTGCATCATGACCAATGGGGTTTAGATCTATGGAGATAGACCGAAACTAAAGAGAAGAGGAGGATCGCATTATAACGTCCACCGGCTTACGAGTAGAAGAACTTCACGCCGGAGACTTAAGTATTCTCCAGAATTCGGATCATAAATAAAATGGAATCCCTCTTATTGAATTGGACAATCTCATCCCTTCCTCGTACGGAGTTTCACCCCCGTGGCCTATAAACTTCTTGAGAATCTCGACGAACTCCGAATCGGAATGTACGTGAAGCTCGATTGCTCCTGGTGGGCTCACCCTTTCGCCACTAGCCGATTCAAAATTGCCTCCCAGCAGGATATTGAAACCATCCGCGGCATCCGAAGACTCAAGCTCTATATTGATCAAGACCTTTCTGACCCCCCTGCCGTCGAAGAACCCGAACCAGAAAATCTTGAATCTCTCGAGATACCCCCCATTTTTGCGAGTGAAGAGTTTCTAGAAGAAGACCCACTCCTGGTCTTTGAGAATGATGAGGAACAGGAAGAGGAGCCAATCCAATTGATGGAGGCTCCAGACCCTGAAGAAATAAAGAAAAATCGAAAACAGCTCTACCACGAACGACGGACGCATCTCAAAAAAGTTGAAGATGCCTATTGGAAAGTCCTAGGCAAAAGCAAAGATATATTTAAGCGTATCGGCACCGGACACCATGCCGCTGTGAAAAATGCGGTTCAATTAGTTGCAAATGTCGAATCGGTGTTAAAACATGAACAAGCCACCATGACGTTGATGGACATTGTCAGTTCCACCGGGATGGCAGAAGGACTGTCTTCTCATGCCCTGAATGTCTGCATTATGTCACAAATCATCGGGAAGGAGATGGGCTTGAGCTCAGATGAACTTCACATGTTGGGCCTTGGCGCCCTTTTTCATGACATGGGCAAGCGAATGCTCCCAATGAAAGTGAAATTTCATGCGACAGGGATCACCATGGAGCCTGACCAAGAATCCATTAAGCTTCACCCTGAAAAAGGGAAAGAATTGATGGAAAAGTTTAAGGATTTTCCACCACAAAGTCTTGAGGCCATTGTTCAGCATCATGAACGGCTTGACGGATCTGGATACCCACAAGGATTAACGAAAGACCAAATATCCCTTTGGGCCCAAATCGTGATGGTAGCCGACGAATACGATGAACTCTGCAATGCCGCGGAAATTGAAAAAAGCCTAACCCCGCATGAGGCCCTGTCTCAATTATATCGATACGTGGATTCGAATCAGCAAAAATTTTCCAAAGATGTCATTCTAACGCTAATTCGAACAATGACAGTCTTTCCTCCTGGCACCCTGGTTGAATTATCCGATGGAACGATTGGCCAGGTCATTAGTGTCAATTTGAAGAATCCCACACGGCCGCTCTTACTCTCTTCTCATTTTGAAGGTACCAGACAAGAAGCCCTTATGATTGACCTTTCCGAAGAAATAAATCTCACCATTACTCAAAGCCTTCGTCCCAAAGATGTTCCCTCAAAAATTTTGGAATTTCTGAGCCCTCGCCGCAACAGCATATTTATTCACCAAGCGGAAAACGTTCCCCAGTTAGCTTCAAAAAAACTGACGTAAACTCCAGCAGTGAACTAGACTCCCCCTTCTTATGTAGCCTCGCCAGACTCTGCATAATATGCATCTAGTAAATGTCCCCTCTTTTCTTCCATCACCACGAGTTGGCGTTGGTCTAAGGTATTCGCCCAGTATAAATAGGCCAACTGTCCTGCACAGCGCCCTCGTTCAACATGATATTGCTGACCATCAGTATTGGTGTGAGTCGTTTCATGGAGAAGGACTCGTCCCGCAAGTTGTTGCCAAACATTTTGTGCACAGGCCGAATGATTTTCATACAATGGGGTCATATTGGGATCCGCAGAATCTTTCAGCCCCCATATTTTCCTCACAGCCTGTTCAAAAGCCGTCTCTTGATATTCTTGATTACTAAGCTCGTCCATAAGACTTTGCAAAAGTTTCTCATCCCCTTCACTTCCGACGAGCACTCCAGAAAAAAGTCCTGGAACTAGGATTCGCCCGCACATGAGCCCAGAGGCATTCCGACAGATTTGCCATTGACATTCCAGAACACCCATCTGAATTTTAATGGGTTCTTCCGAAGATCCAAGATGGGTAAAGGTTGACCAGATCAGTTCGGCATGATTACCCAGACATCGATAGATCCCTCCTAAAGGCTCCACAAAAGGACTCTCATCGAAAGGATATGAAGAGGTTTCAATAGTCAAAGAATACAACGGGCCATCGCGAAGTTGTTCTCCAAATGAGGTATAGCAAAGATATGCTGGCTCTTGTTCATTCCCCAATCCACGCGAAGTTAACGCCCGTTGAAAGAGGACACGACGCCCAAGATGACTGGCTTTTTCGAATATGAGCAATCGTCCCATTGGACTCAGTCTGGCTAACAACCAATCCAATCGCTCGCCAATTCCGGTCCGTGCCTCATAACGGCTCTGACGTTCGGTATCATCCTCACGCTCAAAATTGTGCCAAGATCGGCTTGGCAAACCCGGATCTGTTTCAGACTGAAAAAGCGCCTGCGTAGAAATAATTACATCATATGTTCCTGGCACATCGTCTAGCGGGATAATCGCCGATTGGAAAGAGACATTGTGCAACTGAAAAACCTGACTTTGTTGCTGCGCCACGGCAATAGATTGTGAAGAACGATCAACCCCCATAAATATGCAATCCGGAAACAGCGAAGCATACCATGTTGTCAGAATGCCAACCCCACATCCAAAATCCAACACTGTTTGGCCGGGCTTCAGGTATTGGCTGATGGTGGCACCCACTGCCCGAAAGTAATTAAATCGTTGGCTATATAATATGGGCAGGATGGTCGAGGAGGAGGCGAGGTCATAGAACTGGCAGTCGGCTTCAGCATCCGTTCCGCCTTGACGTTTTACAGATAAATCATTAAGCCGGGACAAGACTTGACTAGGGAGGGATTTCCGCTGCCAAGCATAATAATCATCTTCATGAAAAAATTCACGAAGACCCCATTTTGCTAAATGCTCAGCAAGGCGCGCTTCGACGGACAAGAAAGGGTAATCCTTTACAAACTGAAAAATTGTCCACGGGATTCTCAAACAAGATGTAACGCGTCAGCCGTAAAGCATGAGACAAAAATTCATGCAGTTTTTTTTCACGCATCACATTTCACGAGGGAACATCTCGCTAAAACTTGGCGGAAAGCATCATGGCATCTTGATATTCCGTTGGGACTGGATGTGGATGGCGAAGTTGTCCCGTGCCGAGACCAACAACTTTTTCTACCGTCAGCGACTGCAACGTCAATGGCCCACGTATATGAAAATGGGTGGTATTCATGCCAATCTCTGGGCCTAACCCCAGTTCAGACCCTGAATGTAGACGCGTCGAGGCATTTACCAAAACCCCACTCGAATCAACTTCCCGGACAAACCGCATGGCCGTTTCATAATCACGAGTCACAATCGTATCGGTATGGCCTGGCCCATACGCACCAATATGCTCAATGGCTTCATCCAAACTCGCCACGACCTTAATTGCCAAGGTTAAGGATTGAACCTTTTGTCCCCAGTCTTCTTCCTTTGCGAGTTCAATCCCTTTATGACCCGTCATTTCCATGATACCCATTAATGAGGTAGTTTTGGGACATCCTTTCAAATCGACTTTGAATTCACTGAGCAGCCGCCGAAGAAGCCCCGGCAATAGTTGCCGCGAAATACCTTGATGTACCAACAGCGTGTCGGCCGAATTGGATGCCAGGGGATCTTGAATTTTTGAATTCACCACCACCCCTTGAGCCAGAGGAAGATCCGCATCACGATCAATGTAAACATGACAAAGGCCACCA
The DNA here is from genome assembly GCF_032191465.1 of Candidatus Nitronereus thalassa. Taxonomy (NCBI): domain Bacteria; kingdom Pseudomonadati; phylum Nitrospirota; class Nitrospiria; order Nitrospirales; family Nitrospiraceae; genus Candidatus Nitronereus; species Candidatus Nitronereus thalassa. Next base: position 749,539 of record NZ_JAQOUE010000001.1, read on the forward strand.
TCATATCCGAGGACCGGAACACGAGATTGCTCCATCACCGCTTTTCGCAACCCGGTTTTCCCGCGAGGAATCACCCCATTGACTAGCTTAGTCAGGCGAGTTAGCTCCAATACTCCTTCCCGTTCCGGACGATCAATAAAGGTAATGGCACCCTCGGGTATCCCCTGAGTTTGTGCCGCTTCTTTGAGAACTCGCACCAGGGCTGAGTTGGTTAAAAACCATTCTTTGCCTCCTCGCAAAATACAGACATTTCCAGAGCGCAAACACATCGCAATCGATTCCGCTGAAACATCAGGCCCAAGTTCAGAAATAATCCCGATAACCCCCATGGGAACGCGAATGCGACTCACCTGTAATCCATCCACAGACATCCACCCTTGGGTTTCCTGTCCAATAGGGTCAGGTTCAGCACAGACCCGGCGAATCGTCTCTACAATCTCTAGCACATCATCTTTGGTTACGGTAACCCGGTCACGGATTTTGCGATATTCCTCCGTCCCAAGATCCTTGGGGATAGCATCAAGATCCTTCCGATTGCCAGCTACAACCTCATCAACCCGCAATTCAAGCTGTTCAGCCATCGCTTCTAACGCCAATGTCCTCTGCTGACTCGAAAGGAACGACAATGGACGCGCCGCCAGATTAGCTTGCCGCGCCAAATTTTGAATATGCATTTTTATTGGAACTTCAAGCATTTTTCCTCCAATTTGAGAAATCACCCGCATCATAGCCCACCCAGGCCCTGACACTGACGTGGCCCCAGACGGATCTTGACTGTACCTACATTAATTTTTCCAAGTCAAAAGCCCCTTGTTTTAGGAACAGGACCTTTGCTTGAAACCCCACACTATCAAACACACTTCGTCAAAAACTCCAGAAAAATCAAAACCATCAACACTTTTGCTTGCATTAAAAACGCTGCATATGCTAGTTTTTCAAGGTTTTAGGCGATAAACAACTATTTCACAACAACCAGACAGATGTCACAATGCAGGGCTTTCGGGTCAACAATTGGGGTTTGTTCAAACCATTAACCTGTCAGTTCTCACTGAAAAACCATGACGTCACGGGAGGGGGTGGCTAAGCAAGTATGGTGACCATTAAAGATATGTTGGAAGCGGGTGTTCATTTTGGGCATCAAACCAATCGATGGAACCCCAAAATGAAATCCTACATTTTCGGTGAAAAGAACGGCATATACATCATTGACCTGAAACAATCAGCCCAACTGTTTCAGCGCGCCTACGATTTTGTCCGAGATACCGTGGCTGCGGGGGAAACAGTGCTCTTTGTCGGAACCAAACGTCAGGCAATTAATATTGTCGAGGAAGAGGCCAAGCGTTGTAACATGTTTTATGTCACCCAGCGATGGTTGGGCGGGATGCTAACCAATTTCCAAACCATTCGTAAAAGCATTAACCAATTAAAAAAGTTTGAAGCTGCCCAAACTGATGGCACCTACGAGCGGCTCAAGAAAAAAGAAATCCTGCTGATGGAGAAAGAGCGCGGTAAGCTAGAGAAATACCTGAGTGGAATTAAGGGAATGGAAAATCTTCCTGGCTGCGTCTACGTACTAGACACTAGAATTCAGCACATAACCATTAAAGAAGCCAATCGCCTGGGAATTCCGGTTGTGGCCATTGTCGACAGCAATTGCGACCCTGATGGAATTGACTATCCCATTCCCGGGAACGATGACGCAATCCGCGCATTAAAACTCTTTACGACGAAAATTGCCGATGCCTGCCTTGAGGGTCAATCTATGATTGACAAACAGGATGCCCCTGTTGTCCCAGAAGAAGACAATATCATGGCCGAGATGATTTCCGCCCGAACCTCAGAAAATGAACCAGCGTGAATGGAAACACGGCACTAGGATCATGATTCGATTTTAATTCTATTGACCTTTAGATTATTTGCACGATAGGAAAAAGGGAGAACGCAAGACTATGAGTATGAGTGCCTTGGTGAAGGAACTTCGAGCAAAAACAGGAGCGGGCATTCTCGACTGCCAGGGCGCGCTCAAAGAAACCAACAGCGACATTGAAAAAGCCATTGACCTCCTTCGCCAAAAAGGCCTGGCTGCCGCCGCTAAAAAGGCAGGACGCGAAACCAAAGAAGGCGTCATTTCGTCTTACATACATGCAGGAAGCAAGATTGGCGTTCTCGTGGAAATCAATTGTGAAACAGACTTTGTCGCGCGAAATGAAGAATTTCAAAGTTTAGTCAAGGATGTTGCCCTTCAAATCGCCGCAGCCAACCCTACCTATGTGCAACGCGAAGAAGTCCCGGCAGAGCAAGTCGAACGCGAAAAAGCCGTGTATATAGGTCAAGCCAAAGAATTAGGAAAACCAGAAGCCGCTTGGGAAAAAATCGTTCAGGGAAAGTTGGAAAAATTCTTTCAAGAACAATGTCTCCTTGAGCAAAGTTTCATCAAGGATCCCAATATCACTATTAAAGAAATTTTGACTCAAAAAATTGCCAAACTTGGAGAAAATATCTCCATCGCGAGATTTACTCGGTATCAACTAGGCCAGGAATGACGCCCTCCAGATACCGTCGTATCCTATTAAAAATTAGTGGTGAAATGTTGGCGGGCACACAAGCCTACGGCATTCAACCCGATATCCTCCATACGTTAGCCGAAGAAATCTCAGAAGTCGTCAAGATGGAGGTGGAAGTGGCTTTGGTGATCGGTGGCGGCAATATTTTTCGTGGCATAGCCGCTAGCGCAACCGGGATGGAACGAGCTTCGGCAGATTATATGGGCATGTTAGCCACCATGCTCAATGCCCTCGCTCTTCAAAATGCCCTTGAGAAACGTGAGATCACCACACGCGTGCTCTCCGCCATTGAGATGCGTCAATTAGCCGAGGGATATATTCGTCGGCGAGCCATTCGCCATTTGGAAAAAAAACGAGTCGTCATTTTTGCTGCCGGCACAGGAAACCCGTATTTTACCACCGATACCGCTGCCGCGCTTCGGGCCATGGAAATTGGGGCGGACGTCATATTAAAAGGTACCAAGGTTAATGGTATTTATGATTCAGATCCCGTAACAAATCCAAAGGCCACAATGTTCGAGGAAGTATCATTTTTGACGGTTTTGAATAAACGATTAAAAGTTATGGATTCCACAGCGATCACTTTGTGCATGGACAACAAGCTTCCCTTGATTGTCTTTAATTTATCTGAAACAGGAAACCTGAAACGTGTGGTCAACAAAGAAAAAATTGGCACACTCGTCACCACCACCCCCAAACATCCATAACACGAGGTAATTGGTTATGGCCTATCAACCTACTCTAGACAAAATCCAAAAAAAAATGGAAGGGGCGCTTGAGCACCTAAAAAAGGAACTCTCTGGTCTTCGAGGTGGTCGAGCCTCGCTGTCCATCTTAGACCAAATCAAAGTGGATTATTACGGTACCCCCACGCCCCTCAAACAGGTGGGAAATCTCGCCATGCCGGACGGACGGCTCATTACCATTCAACCCTGGGACACATCACTGATTAAAGAAATTGAAAAGGCCATTACCTGTTCGGACATTGGCATCACACCTTCCAATGATGGCAAACTCATTCGCCTTCCCATTCCGCCACTGAGTGAGGAACGCCGAAGAGATCTGGTGAAGGTCAGTAAAAAATATGGCGAGGATACCAAAGTCCATATCCGTGGAATTCGGCGAGAAGGCAATGACGAACTCAAAAAATTACAGAAAGATTCAACCATTACCGAAGACGAATTACGTCGCGGTGAAGCCGAAATTCAGAAATTCACCGATGCCGAAATTAAAAAAGTGGATGAATTGTTGAAAAAGAAGGAGGAGGAGATACTCGAAATTTAAGGATATTATGACAGCATCGCTCTCTCTCTTCCCACCACCGGTCTCCTCCTATCTCTCTCCAACGACCGCGATCATTCACCTTCATGCCTTGGCACACAACCTTTCCGCCCTACGAACATTCTTAGCACCACGCTGTGAAATATTGGCTGTCGTCAAAGCCGATGGATACGGGCATGGGAGTATCGTCATCGCCAAAACCTTGGCCCAGCTGGGCATTACCAAATTTGGTGTTGCCACCATTCAAGAAGGAGTTGCCCTCCGAGAAGCAGGATTAACAGGATCTATTATTGTTTTAGGCGCAACATTTTCTTGGCAACTTCCAGACCTGATTCACTACCAACTCACGCCGGTCATTTCCGACGCCGACACTGCCCATCAATTCGCCAAAGAGCTCTCCCCGGACCAAACACCCTATCCGGTTCACATTAAAGTAGATACGGGCATGAGAAGACTCGGCCTCTCACCTGATGCGCTCACCTCCCTCCTGGACTCGCCTCTTTTCCAAGGGTCTTTGGTTCTGGAAAGCCTTATGACGCATTTAGCCGATGCCGATAGTGTTGATCCGGCCTTTACTCATTACCAACTTGACCAATTTCAATCCATGGTCGACCAACTCCGCCTCAAAGGCATCATGATCCCCAGCCTTCATGCTGCGAATACCGCCGGCATCGTAGCGCACCCGCAATCTCATTTGGACATGGTCAGACCAGGGTTGCTGCTCTATGGCTACCAACCCGTGCTTCCTTTTGCCACCGCCTTGGATCTAAAACCCGTACTGAGCCTCGTGACAAAACTCGCACAAACCAAATCCGTCGGAGCAGGGGAACCACTAAGCTATAACGGGATATTTCGGACGGCCCGCCCTTCTCAAATTGGCATTCTTCCCATTGGATATGCGCACGGATACCACCGCCGACTCTCGAACCAAGGAAAAGTACTCATTGGAAATACACGCGTGCCAATTGTTGGACGAATTTGCATGGATATGACGCTCATCGATATCACCGATGTGCCAAATGCGAAGGTTGGCGACGAGGTCGTATTGCTAGGAACGCAGGGCAAAGAATCTATTTCGGCTACTGACATCGCTCAGTGGCAGGACTCAATTCCCTATGAGGTCTTGTGTAGCATCGGCCCAAGAGTGAATCGGAAGTATGAACCACTCTCATAAATCATGAGGCCTAATCAGTGACAGGTGAAGCGAAAAATTCATTTTTCGGTTCATCTATCACGTCTTCAATTTTTTCTTCAGTCGTTTTTCCACACTGGCCACTTTGCCACTTAAACGCCCCTTTTTACCTTTTCGATAGTCCACCTTCATCGTACAGGAGATTCGATTACAATCTTTTTTCATCCGTTCATAACATTGGCGAACCACATCCATCACTTCATCCCACTCACCTTCCAGAACTGTCCCCATCGGATTCAAGCGGTACTCCACACCACTGCGATCAATAATTTCCAATGAGCGAGAGACATACTTGCCAACACTTTCACTTTTCCCTAACGGAGACATACTAAATTCTAGCAACACCATTGGTCTACCTTCCTTGTGTGATTACGAAGCCGAGAGCTTCTTTTGCGCCTCCCATGATGCAGGATAGGTGATCGTCCCGGTGAACCGAAAGCCTTCCACGGCTTCCTTGAGTCGTTCCCGGCGACGCGCATCATTGGGTTCGCTTTTCTTCAATTCTTCACGCAGGGCGCTTAATGAATCGAGAAACTGTCCGAACTCTTCATCAAAGATCGACTCACCGTACCGACGTAACTCACTCGCCAAGGCCGGCGAGGCTCCACTCGTACTAATCGCCACTCGGAGGGGCCCTGACTTAATCAACGCCGGCATCATGAAATGCGATCGATCCGGCTGATCAATCGACCACACCAAGAAACGCTCTGTCTTGGCCAACTCAAATAACGATTTGGATAAGTCCGTATCCTCACGCAACAAATTAAGAACTAGGAACGCATCCTGCGCATCGGTGGATCGAAAATGTCGCCCTCGATGAATGATCTTTCCTGACGCAGTGAGTTTTTTAAGAGCAGTTGTCAGTGTCGGATTCACCACAATGACTTTCGCGCCAACATCCAATAACCGTGAAACCTTTTCAAAGGTTTCATCATCTCCACCAATTGCCACACAAAGCCGACCCTGAATATCCAGAGAAATTTGGAACCCCGCATTTTCACTCATACCCACTCCTTATTCATTCATGCTCAAATCCATGTGCCGCGCAAGAAAGTTCCAGAAAGGGCCGACAGCCTCTCTACAGCGAGGGCATCTAGACTGTTCTTTACCATGTGGAAAAAATTGAAAAACGTTGGCAGGAGCACAGAGAGGGAAACTCCCCCTATCGCCTCTCAGGCAACCACGATGATATTACCCAAACTCTAGTCGTCTGAATCTAACTCCATATGCCAATAGAGATAATCTCTCCAACTATCTGGCGCATTTCGAATTCCAATCATGATAGTTAACGTAGGGTTCCAGCGCGGCTTTTCCGGTTTCTTCTTTAACCGCATATGCGCTTCACCTGGTGTTCGACCACTCTTTCGATTATTACAACGCCAGCAAGCCGTGACAATATTCTCCCAGGTCTTCTTTCCACCCTTTGCAATCGGAAGCACGTGGTCGAAGGTCAGCTCCTCCGTTCGAAACTTCTTGCAACAATATTGGCAGGTATATTTATCGCGGGTAAAAATATTAATTCGAGAAAACTTCACCGAACGGTGCGTGGCTTTTAACTTTACCACATTGAGAAGCCGCATCACCGAGGGCAGCTTGAAGGTGATTGCCACACCGCGAATATCCTTATCATAAAATTCAAGGACTTCGACTTTCTCTTGGCACAAGAGGGTAATGGCCTTTTTCCAATCAACGACCCGCAACGGTTCATAGGTCGCATTCAAGAGCAGGGTCATTTCCATTAGCTATAAGGACCTCCAGGTTCGTGAACACCCCAGGATTGAATGGTGTGTGTATAGCATCAGCCCCTATTGGGAATCAACAACCACCCTCGGGAAATTCTCTTGCAGCACCTGCCCACCCTTGTTAAAATCCGCCCTTTCTCGGGGAAATTATCAATTGGGAGCCATCCGCGTGAAGTTTATTGATGCTGCAAAACTCTCGGATCTTCCTCCAGGATCTTGCCTATCAGTTGAAGTAGATCCGGAAGGTCGAGGTGTGGCCCTCTTCAACGTGGATGGAGAAATTTTTGCCCTCGATAATACATGTCCCCATGCGGGTGGCCCCTTGGGAGAAGGTATTTTGCACGGAGACACCGTGCGATGTCCTTGGCATGGCTGGAAATTTAATGTCCGCACCGGACAATGTCTCAAAAACCCGGTGGACGATTGGGCTGTGGCCTGTTTTCCTCTCCGAGTTGAAAACGGCACTATACAAATTGCGCTGAAAGATCAGGATTGCCCTTCCTAAAAGATATTTGATCCTGATGCGGCAGCGGCGGCAATTCATGAAAAGGCATAAAATGAATCGCAGCCAAAGAGATCACGCGAATGGTTTTATCTTTCAAGGTCACCCGCCATGCGAACTCTCGCTGAATCCATTCATTAAAACCTTTTTCTCGAACTAACACCCTTACAGCATAAACACCAGGTTGCTCTTCTCCCACCTGCCACTCACCTTTATGATACTGAATACCCTTCGTCTCTAAATCTTGGACATAGCGATTCACCGCCTCCTCAAGAGTTGGGGCATTTCGAGCAGGATGATTCCGCACCAACTCCAAAGCCTCTTCAGCCTTGGGATCATTAGGAACAGGAGGTGCGGTTGCTTTGGGTTGGGAATACAAAAACCCCACAATAGCCAGAAGCACCAACAACCCCAAACCAATTATTTGCCGGGAACTGATCGATCCCATAAGAATTCTGGCTCTCCTGTGTGATGTCCAATCCAACGCGCAAACACAAAAAACGCATCGCTCAATCGATTTAAAAAAGGAATGATATGTTCGGGGACAGATTCCTCATGAATCAAAGTCACGCACATCCGTTCAGCCCGACGAGACACAGTCCGGGCCTGATGTAAAAAACCAGAAACCTTTCCACCCCCAGGCAACAAAAATTCCTTTAAGGGAGCTAGGTCTTCCTGGCACTGATCGATCCAACGCTCTAACTGTTCTACATCCTTTTCAGTCACGGTTGGCATATTGGTAAAAACTTGACCAGGAGGGGTTGCGAGAAGGCCACCAACATCAAATAGTTTATTTTGAATCCACTTCAAAAATCCTTCTAACTTCGCAGAGGCCTCATCTCGTTTAACCAAATCTTGGTTAAACACACGGGCCAATCCAATAATGGAATTCAACTCATCCACAGTTCCGTAGGCCTCAACTCGAATCGCATTTTTCGCAACTTCCTGTCCTCCGGCTAATCGGGTGCGACCGCCATCACCGGTCTTGGTGTAAACCTTAGAAATTCTCACAATTTCTCCTCATGACACATTCCCAAAAGTTCCCCACAAATGAGTTTGCTAGGCGGATTGACTAATTTGATCTAAACAGGTTTGACAGAGGCAATCCTGAAACTGGGAAGAGACCATCTCTCGCTTGCCATCGGCTAGAATCCTCTCATAGCACCAGCAAGAATAGACGGGCCCACAAGAAAAAGTTTGCCCACAACGCTCACAGGCTTTCATCAAGCCTTGGCCATTTTGAGATATTGCCACTGTATTCGCAACCTTTCTCGTTTCAATGGGAGGCACAAATCAGATTACGACTGCAAACCACCCGGCTTTCGTAGCTCCGCCATCTTATGGCGCTTCTAACACATGAATGAGCAGAATGAGAAACTGCATTTACGAAAAGACGCTAACTCCAAAACAAGTCAATCAAAGATTCCCTTTACTCCTCAGAAACCAATGACACATGTGGGTTGCAGAGGAAAATGGCTCTCGGCTTTCCACAAAATTTTGGATTGATCCATCAAATTATCCCTGATCGAGTTTGCGCGGAAAAATCAACGAGATTTTTGGCAAGAGCCGCCTGACTACCAAAATGAAGGTGTGTATATAACGCAAGCGTATTCTGAAATTTCAACCCATCCGGCCCCTTATGTGATCGAGATGCATCTGAAATCTGACACACAAACTCACCCTCAAATTCCTCATCAAGGGGAACCAGCGTCGAATAGTGAAACTCATGTCCACGGGCCTGCAGTCCTGAAGGCCCAAGCATACAAGATTCAATCAGTTCAAGATGGCGATACCCGATCATCATGTGGGAACGAGACATCTTCGCCACATAAGGAAACACACCGACCATAGGAAATTTCTGCCCCTCAAAATCTTCAATCGAGTTCATCAAATACATCAGACCACCACACTCCGCATAGACCGCTCCACCTCGACAAGCAAAATCTTTAATGGCCTGGCGCATGCGAATATTTTCGGATAATCCTTTTTCATGGAGTTCGGGATACCCGCCCCCAAGATAGAGTAAATCTACTTTTGGCATCTCAACATCCACTAAGGGGGAAAAGAAAATTAACTCCGCACCTTGGTCACGCATCGCAGAAAAGTTTTCCTGATAGTAAAAACAGAATGCTGAATCGTAGGCAATGCCGATCTTCACAGTTTTATTGGGACCACCAATCGTTTTTGGAATTTCTTGAAGAATTTTTACAGGTGGAGACGAAGGAACATTATGAGAAGCAGCTAGATCTTCGACCAATGCCAGGTCAATCGTCTCTATAGCCGATTCTCCCAATTTGTCGTATACATCCGTTCCCATCTGCTCAAACGCCACCCGCAATCCTAAATGTCGGTCCTCAATGGTCACCACTGGATCAGATTTCAAATATCCAACGACCTTTACACTACAACTATTTTCAACAGAATCTCTAAGCAACACAAAATGTCCCTTGCTATTCACTCGATTGAACACCACCCCTACCACACGAATGTCAGGGTCAAAAGTCGCATAGCCACATACCATAGCCGCCACAGAACGAGCCATCGCACTCCCATCAACAACTAGCAATACTGGGGCGCTGAGATGCTTTGCCATCTGAGCAGTACTGCCAGAATCATCAACAGCCGAGGCTCCATCAAACAATCCCATCATCCCTTCGATGATCGAAAGATCTGCTTCACGAGCAGCCTGTTCAAAGGCATATTTGTTAGCGGAAGCATCAAGCATCCACCCATCCAAGTTATAGGAATGTCGCCCAGTCACGGCGTTGTGATGCATGGGATCAAGGAAATCAGGGCCAATCTTAAACGGTTGCACACGACGACCTTGGGCCGTCAACGCTGCCATTAGGGCAAGAGAAACAGTAGTCTTCCCTACTCCACTATGTGTTCCGGCAATGATGAGTCGAGGGTAATTTCTAAACATAAAAGGGCATCAGGGGTTACCGAGGAAAGGCATTAAATTGGTAGCTTATCCCACCAAACATTGCAAAGCCGGGCTCCGGCACAACGAACTGTACTGTGGATCCATCACCACCGGGAATGCGATCCGCCGCATAAATTCCTCTAGAAAAATTGTTAGCATCTAAAATATTATTGAATTGCAAAAAGGCTGTAAAAATACCTCCAGGGACGTCGCGCTCATATGCGGCCTTACCATTAAGTACAAAATATCCTGGCAGACTTGAAGAAGTGTTCCCTTCATCGTTCTGCAAGAATTGTGAACCGACATACAAACCCATAACTGAAAGAGTTACGCCTTCTACCGGCCGCAAATTTCCAATTACACTCAAGCGATGTTTGGGAACCAGAGGCAAGGTGTCTCCCACATCCGCAACTCGCATGTTATTAGTACCAGATCCAAAATTAATTGGGCTGCGGAATTGTGCTTCTGTAAACGTATAGTTGATTTGGCCATCGAAATAGGTTACGGGCCGTACGCTTATCGTCATTTCCACACCCCTTCGCCTCGTCTTATCTAGGTTCCGATTAATCCCATCAAATGCTGAAAAATCGCAAAGAATGCATGTCAGAAAAATTTCATCCTTAATGTCCGACTGGTAAAAAGTAATAGCAACATCCCCCCAGGTGCCAATTTTAGCATTTCCCCCGACCTCGTAGTTCTTCGAGCGTACAGGGCTGAGATTCGGATTGGACGTAAAGGCACTGGCGAACATTTCCTGGACGGTAGGAGTTCTAAATCCCTGGGAGAATGTGAAATATACACTTGAAGTCGGCGTCACCAGATAAGTGATCCCTGCTCGGGGAGTAACTCGATCAAAATCTATGTCTGCATTTAAAGAAGGATTCGTCTTTTCCATAAAGTCAATGTCGCTCTTGTCAAATCGCAATCCACCAGAAAGTATGACTTGTGATGACACATGAACGGAGTCTTGAACGTAGAGACCCAAGACATCTTCACTGGAATCGGAAAAGCTTGATGAGAAGGCTGAAACCGCCTGACTATCAAAGTCGTTCCACGTCACCTCAACTCCCATTACCGCTTCATTTTTAAAACCAAACGGAGATGATTGTTGAGCCAATTGAAAAGTTCCAGACCAACTCTCGGTATCCGCGGCAGTTGTGCTGGTTGGGAAACTACCTCCCAAGGCAAAAGGGTTACTGACCAAGAACGAAGCTTGTTGAAGATTCCGATAAGTGCCATTTGCAGAAAAAGTGAATCCCTCAGGTAAAATCTGTTTAAGATTTATTCGCACCACGTTATTCTCACGGTCAAAAAAGTCTCCCGGTGATACATTGGCTTTCGGGTTATTTTCCGCAATTCGAATAGGACTAGCACCTGCTTGACTAAAATGACTTTTGACATAGGTATATGAAATATTGACGTCCGTATTGTCTGTAGGTCGATATCCTAATTTACTAAAAAATCGTTGAACATCCCCACCACCCTCATCCCGAAATCCAGCTTCTGATTCCTGTGTAAAATTGAAATAGTAATTAAAATCTCCGACTGGGCCACTTGCATTCATATTATATCGTTCACGGTCAAAGCTTCCCCGAGCAACTTCTCCAGATACCTGACGTTTCGTGGTGCCTGTTTTTGTCACGATGTTGATGGTTCCCCCCAAAGTGTTTTTTCCAAAGATGGCATTGGGGCCTGGAATAACCTCAATTCGTTCAATCGTTTCAAAGGGGATGAGATCAAAGTTTATTGTGTTGAAGCTAGGCTCATTGGCCCGCATACCATCCACAAAAACAGAAATTGAAGAAACAGGAGTGGAATTAAATCCACGCATATCTACCCGATGTTCAAATGCATTACCGACTTCGTTATACATGACGATTCCCGTTGCGTATTGGAGAGCTTCCTGAACTGTCTTTGCGCCAAATTTCTGGATATCCTCCGCCGTAATGACGGTGATTTTTGCTGGGACGGAATATTTGTCTGTCTGGATGGCAGGCAACCGTGAATCACTAATCACGTATTCTTTCATTTGCTGAACATTCTGAATCTCGGTGTCAGAAATATCCGTTGTAGCGTAAACTATCAAACTAGGAGAAGAAGCGGTGAGAAGAAAAAGCAGGAAAAGATAATAAACAATTGCAGACATGAACGACCTCCCTTTGGCTCGAAGGGTGGGTTGAGAAGGTAGCGGCAGCTGGGTTTCCTGACTTGCGGATCACGACTTCTCTGCGCCTTCCCAGCCAATGCGCGAGTCGTTAGAACAACGACTCACTCATTATTTCCCTGGCCAGTGGCTTTCTTGCAGAGTTATTCCCCGCTTACAGTGGCGGCACCGTGATGGATTTACACCATCTTCCCCGACACATGCCGAAATTTTTCCTCGATCCCGTTCCTTTCGTTACGGGGCAGTAACCAAAAGACCACCCCTGATTGGTGAACAAACATGTGAGAGGTCAATTCCTCCTCACACGGACAACGTCACTCGTGGCGCATGCGAATGCGGATGTTCATCCACGAGGATCTGACACCGGTACACCGGCTCAAGGACTTCAGGTCTAATAACCTCTGAGGGGGTGCCATGTGTGATGATTTTCCCCTGGTGCAATAAAAATAATTGATCGCAGCATTGACTCGCGAGATTTAAATCATGCGAAACCATCACCACCGTCAGCCCACGACTCTGATTCAACTGTCGCAGCTTCCGAACAATATCTAATTGATGGTGAAGATCTAAAAATGCCGTGGGTTCATCCAATAATAAGATCCGGGGATCTTGCGTTAAGGCGCGAGCAATCATGGCACGTTGGCGTTCCCCGCCTGACACCTCGGACATCATGCGATCCGCTAAGGTGCGAACCTCCATATCCGCCATGGCTTGAGTCGCCAGGTGAACATCGGCAGACGAATCCCATCCCCACCCATCAAATGGCTGATGAAACGGAAATCGTCCCATCAGCACTAATTCACCAATGGTAAAGGGAAATACCTGAGACGTCTCCTGAGGCACCAAGGCAATCTGTTGCGCAATCGTTGCCGGCCGCATCGTCCTCAGCTCTTGCCCAAACAAAGAAATCGCTCCGGATTCCGGCTGCAACAGGCCCATAAATAACTTGAGCAAAGATGTCTTCCCCGATCCATTGGGCCCAATGATCCCAACAATCGAACCTGTACGAATTGAACAATGAATATCCTTAAGAGCCCATCCACGATCCTGAGTACGATCATATCGAAAGGACAATCCTTGAACCTCAAAAGCCAAAGACTGATCAGATGTCCTTTTCACAAGGCCACTCCCGCGCGTCGCTTAACCAGTAAATAGATAAAGACTGGTCCTCCAACAAGCGCCGTCACCACTCCTACTGGCAATTCGGTTGGAGCCAACACGGTACGAGCGAGGGTATCAGCAATCATCAGAAATATGCCGCCAACCAAGGCAGAAGCTGGTAGCAGCAACCGATGATCAGCCCCGACGATCATGCGAACGGTGTGCGGCACCACCATTCCCACAAACCCAATGAGCCCGGCAATCGATACCACGGCCCCGGTCATGAGAGCGGCTATCACAAAAATCAATTTTTTCACCCGTTCGATTTCAACCCCTAACGCCCTGGCCGTTTCTTCTCCCATGGTTAAAATGTTGAGCGGTCGGGCGGCCCAAAACAACCACAAGCCACCGACACTTAAAAACATCACCAACCAAGCCAAGGTGGAATATTCGGGAGAACCCAACGTGCCCATCAACCACATCATCATTTTGAAGGCCCGACTGGGATCAGCAATGGAAACAGTAAACATGATCAGCGCGGAAAACAGTGCATTTAGAATCACTCCAGCCAATAACAGCGTATGGACCGATAACATTCGATACGTGATGCTAATCCGATACACCACGAGAATAGAGAGCAGACCACCCACAAACGCCCAAAGCGGCAACACCGAAAGCCCCATCACCGTTCCACCGATACCAAGCAAAATGCCCAGCGTCGCGCCAAAGGCCGCACCACTGGAGATCCCAAGCACATAGGGATCGGCTAACGGGTTTCGCAGCAGCGCTTGCAACGCCACTCCAACGGCAGCCAGCGAACTGCCAACAAGGAAAGCTAATACGACCCGTGGTAGCCGGACTTGCAACAGAATCACTCCGGACACTCCAACGGACTCAACATCTGCTTGGCCTTCTTTTAGAGCCATCCCCAAGGACTGAAGGACAGCGGTCACTCCAAGAGATTCCGCGCCTATCATTAAACATCCCACTCCGACCAATACACTCAGAATTCCCAACACAGAAAGGCTTGTGAGCCAACGAATTGCTGACAAGTAGGTAATAGCTGTACCAGCCGTTGCCTCACCCTGAATTCGCAGGGCATCCGCTGATTGATGAGAAGCCTGGCTATTCACGGGCATATCAGGCATTGATCAGCTCTCTCGAAAAAGTTCAGGATGAATAGCCTTGGCAAGGGATTCGAGGCCTTGCACCAAACGAGGACCAGGCCTGCTGATGAGTCCCCACGGCACCAGGTGCAAACGCTCGTGCTTCACCGCACTCATCGTGGTCCACCTCTTCCATTGTGCCAAATCCGTCTCAGGGGTATTCTGCCCCTCCATCGTGGGGAATAAAATGATCTCCGGATCTTTTTGCAACACCACTTCCATACTCAAACGAGGATAAGCATTTCCCGCATCCTTTGCCACATTGTCTCCCCCAGCAAGTTCTAAAAGCTGATGAATGAAACTCCCTTCACCAACAGTAATGAAGGGCTGTGGATAGACCACATATAAAACGCGCGGCTTCGGTAACGAGCGCGTTTGTTCCGCAATACCCTGAATCTCTTGTCGCATGTTATGAGCCAGGGTATTGGCCTCTGGAACTCGTCCCAACATACGCCCCAGCGTCTGGATATGAGAATACACATGCTCCAAGGATTTGGCTTCTAAAATAAACAGCGGAATCTTGAGTTGTTGAAGGGTTTTTAGGACATCATCCCGAATGACTTCCATGGCTAACACAAGGTCAGGCTCTAAGGCCAAAACCCCTTCAAGGTTGGGACGAGAATCCCCTACCACCGTTCGGGTCATCGCCTCTGGTGGATAATCACAAAACTCCGTGACTCCGACCACGGAGTCTCCCGCCCCAATAGCAAATAAAATTTCCGTAATACTGGGAGCCAGGGATACCACCCTCTTGGGAGTCTTCGCTAAATAAATCTTCCGCCCGGTATCATCGACAAACGTCCGAGGGGCCACATTGGCCATAAACGGCATGCCGGTAAGAATTCCTTGTTGACGACGCTTCATGGCAGTTGAATCATCGGAAAAACCAAAAAAAGGGCTACTTGAAAATAAGATAAGCAGAGTCAGAGGCAGGCTTGCAAGAAAAAGGCGCAGAACACAATGCCGTTTTCCAGAAAAGGAGAAGCGGAGCGGATCATGACCACCAACCATAAAAAAATCCCCAAGGCCTTAACGACCTTGAGGATTGCACCCGCGTCTTCATCCTCACCCGCTCCCCAGCCCCGAGGGATCGAAGGTCGTGAATCCCGTGTCCACATAAAAAATGGAACACAGCATTCGTAGCTCGGGTAGGTCTTCTGGCTCCTGGATACTAACCTACTTCCCGCGCCTTCCCATCAAAACCGTGGTAGTGACAGTGGCCTCTGCGGGGTTCGTTTCCAGTTACAGCGGCGGGACCGCGAAGGAGTTACACCTTCTTCCCTGCACCCGTGCTCTATTTGTCAATGTTAAGGCAACACTCTAGGGAAGCAAAAATATGTTGTCAAGCAAGACATGACCTCGAGCAAGAGAAGAATCAACAACGAAAACCTCCCCGGCATATTTTGTGTAGCTGCACGATCTCATCGTGCCCTCTTCGGCCTTTTAAATGTTGGGGAGAAACCAAACTAGAGGCGGCATAAGATTCCGCGGCAACAAAGTGCATATAATATCCAAATTCCAAGAACGGCAAACCAATAAGGTTAGAGTGAACGGAAGGACGGCCACACTTTAAAAAAGAAAAAACTCTGACTGTATTCAGATGAATACAGCCAGAGCCCAGCTCTATCGGCAAGAAAGTTTCTGTACGCCCTTACACCGTTTCGACCGAAACAGTTACAGGAACGGGGTTCGACACAATGTCAAACACCGGGGATTGATTGCACAATTCACGAAGCAATTCAGGATCGGCATCGGACTTCACCTGAAATTTCACATTAATGTTTTGATAGCCTTTGCGGACATCTTTCGACAGCCCTAAAAACCCATGCAAATCAATATCCCCTTCGAGCTTCGACTCTACGCCCTCGATTTTAATCCCACGCGCGGCCGCATGATACACCAATGAAGTCGTCAAACAGCTAGCTAACGAATGCAGTATAAACTCAGCTGGGTTCGCCCCGTTATCACTTCCCAACAACACCGGAGGTTCATCAGCATCGAGTTCAAAGGGCTCCGTCCGCGTGGCGTCTTCCTGGCCTGCCCCATAAAACTCCTTAATGGTTGAACGATTGTGTCCTCCAGAGATCCATTTGTTCGTAGCCCGAAACGTAAATTTGGCGATTTCTGGCGTTTGTTGTATCGCATCAATCGTAGTTTCCAACTGACCAACATCCACGCCGTTGACTTTTGTTTGTTTAATCACCTGTTCCATGGCACATCCTCCTTTTGAAGGGTTAATTATTTGTTTGAAAAGTAATTGATCTGCGACTTGGCACATGGCGGGCCAGGTTTCAGATTTTTGGGAATCTCTGGAACGAAAACTGCCATCCCAGTGCTCAATGTTGTGTTCATCACTTCGCATACGAATTGATTTTGCACACCATGTGCCATTCTTTTATTTTTCAATATTTATTTATACTTTCAATGAGTTATATGTAAATCAATTCAATCAACCATTTGCGAATTTTCGCAATTTGCGAATTTTCGAAAAAGAAATTATGCCATTTTTCAAAAAGGAGAAAGAGAGAATTAGGAAGGGCGCTGAATACCCAGGGTTTTCATTCGAGAGGCGAGTGTCGATTGATTCATGCCGAGAAGTTTGGCAGCTCCGTTTTCTCCGGAAACGCGGCCATCGGTGACTTTTAACGCGCGAAGGATATTTTGACGTTCGATTTCTTGAAGCTCTTGTACTGTGTGAATTCGGTCATTGGAAAGTGCCACCGTCGTCCCACCTTGAATACCAGTATCCTTCTTTTGTTCAGGCAGGGCTCGCTCTAAATTCAGCTGGCCATTGATCGAAGTAATGACAGCGCGCTCAATCACATTTTGCAATTCCCGCACATTACCTGGCCAGGAGTAGGCTTGTAAGCGTTGCACACAGTCGGCGGATAACGGTTGAATTGATCGCCCCATTTGCTTAGCGAATTTTGTGGCAAAGTTTGAGGCGAGAAGTCCGATATCCTTGCCCCGTTCTCGTAATGGAGGCACGGTAATGGGAAAGACATTCAACCGATAATACAAATCTTCTCGAAATGTCCCGGCCTTTGCTTCTTTTTCCAAATCACGATTGGTAGCAGCAAGCACACGCACATTCACTTTGCGTGTCTGGGAACTCCCTACTGGATCGAACTCTCCCTCCTGCAACACCCGAAGCAATTTGCTTTGTAGATCAAGTGGCAACTCACCAATTTCATCTAAAAATATCGTCCCACCATCGGCAAGCGTAAAGCGACCATCACGTTTTTTTGTCGCCCCCGTAAAGGCTCCTGGCTCATGCCCAAAAAATTCGCTTTCAATGAGCGTGGCAGGAATGGCAGCGCAGTTGACTTTAACGAAAGGTTTGTCTTTTCTCCGACTAGCCGCATGAATCGCTCGAGCCATGACTTCTTTGCCCGTACCCGTCTCACCTTGAATGAGCACAGTGGCTTCGGTCTCGGCGACTTGTCTAATGTCCCGTAACG
Organism: Candidatus Nitronereus thalassa; assembly: GCF_032191465.1. NCBI lineage: Bacteria > Pseudomonadati > Nitrospirota > Nitrospiria > Nitrospirales > Nitrospiraceae > Candidatus Nitronereus > Candidatus Nitronereus thalassa. The sequence continues at coordinate 767,635 of NZ_JAQOUE010000001.1, forward strand.
TCCGCAGTAATGCCTCACTTTCCCCAACGATGGAGTCAAAGTGTTGGAGTTCCTGCAATTCTTTTTTGAGATATTCTGCTTCTTCGGTAAGCGTGCGGATTTTTTGTTCGGCTTCTAAACGATCATGCACATTTCGCAGAATAAGGGTGTGAAAGGTTTGGCGGTGGACTTGAAACCGGGACAAGGTCGCTTCAGCTGGAAATTCATTGCCATCAGTGCGCAGAGCCGTGAGGCCTCCGGGAATCCACAAATATTGTTGGTCAACCGGATGGGCATCTAACTCCTCGATTAAGGTCTTGACGCGAGCCCGATCTCCGATGGATAAAAACTTGAAAAAGGGTTGCCCTTGCATATCCGTCATTTTACAAAGAAACACTTTTTCAGCTGCGGGATTGACGCGAGTCACACAGAGAGTCGAGTTAAGTTCAATGATGGCATCCATCGCGCTGTCCACTAGGCGCCCGAGCTTTTCTTCTCGTTCCCGCACCTGGGTTTCCGCTTGAAGACGTTGAAGCTCTGCAGCTGCCCGCGCAGCAAAAATTCGAAAAAGCGCATGGACGCGCGGCTCATCCGGAATAGGGCGCCTATCCAACACGGCCACATGCCCCAACACCGTCCCGTCGACATCCAAAAGCGGGGCCCCCAAGTAACTGACGGCCTTGGCTTTAATTAGATCAACTTCATCGGGATAGATCGACAATATATTATCCGGAAAATGAACGAGCTCTTTACTATCAATCGCTTCTCCACAGGGAGTCCCGTCGATCGGCGTTTCATAGCCATGAATCCATTCTCCCCCCATCCAAAATGCCAAGGCTTTCAATCGTCGGGTCTCGGGAAAATATTCCGTGACCCAAGCACCATGTGTACCTAATGCCTTTGATAAATTTTGTACCAGCGCCTGAAAGAACCGCTCCCCAGTTTCCGTAGCAGTTCCTTCCAGGATTGTGTGGAGCGCAGCTTCCTCATCCAGATCATGGATGGGCAAAGGTTGATCAGATTTCATGGAATTAGATTACTACAAATGAAAGGGAAAAGGCACGTGGACAGGCAAGGATAGACACAGGACTTAGGATAGAGTTCGCTCTTCGAATTCAGCTTCTTGAAACGTGAGAAGCTGCTCGGTAGCGACTTCCCACGATTGATTAACCAGCTTACTCCAGACCATGTTCAACGAAAAACAGGGTTCCGTTCCTCCAGTTTCATTCACACGAGTTCCAGCGATTACTTCCACATTTTTTATAGGCCATTCGCAGGATTTCCTCGAACGTAAATCGAGACAAAAGTCTTGGACATTTCTAAAAAATCCCCGCACGATTCGATCATGCGGCTGGGTCCCCTGGCCATAATTGTAATGCGCGATATCAATGCGAACATCGAACTGACCGGAACATCGATGAGCGATATCCGTCACCTCCGGCCCGTTTTTTGTAAAAACATCGTGCGATCGAAGCAGGAGTTTATGGATAAACCCATCGTGGAACCCATTGAACCTCTCCAAGATTCTGGCCGAATCTTCTTGGGTCCTGAGATATTCCACAACACCGTCCACGATCTTTCCCAAATTTAAAGAGCACTATGAACAACTGAAATCTCGCCATGAGTGCCGAAACTAAAAAGCTACCTGAAGAATTTCAATCAAGAGTTATTTCCCTAGATCCAACAAACAGTGCTTAGCAAAATCCGCAGCTTCAGTGGCCGTCCAATCTCCTTTGGGTTTTTCTTTCATGCTTTCACACCAGGCTGTGCTTCCCACTTCCGGAGAGCACGCCCCCAAGAACACCATCATCACGAACAAACAGATCTTCATGCCACTCATGGTCCATTTCTCCTTATATTGTGAGAACTCCCGCGACATTCACCGAAGGTCGATTCTGCCAGAGGCTAAGGTGAATTGAGGAGTCATGGTCCGTATACCCATCAGGGAAATTTGTCAATTTAAGACCTTTTCCAGGCCAATCTTCGGACACATCTCTAGGGCCTACCTCGGCATTCTACTACCATATCTGGTAGATCACACCAGTTGACCTACCACATTTGACAGGCCAATATCCCAATGCTACCTTCAGAAGGAAGGGTTCACATTCAATTTTCTCTGGAATCTACGGGGAAAATGGGGGTAATAATCCCATTCCGCCCCGGTCGAACCTAGGCCCACGAAAAACTGCTCAGAGAGGAGGATTATGGGAAGACCATCAAAAACGACGGCTGCCAAACGAAACCGGGAACGCGCCTTGCAGATGAAGCAGCAGGAAAAGCAAGAAAAAAAGGCGTATCGAAAAATCCAAAATGAAGAACAGCGTCCTACGACCCTCGAAGGGGAAGATCCCGATTTAGCCGGACTCCACGTCGGCCCACAACCCCCACCATTCGACTAGACCAAAGCCTTCACGGGTGCGAGCAAGGCCTGTCCGGATCTCCCATCTTGCCCTCAAATTAGACTCGAGCCTCTTCCTCACGAAAATTAAGGGGAATTGTTCTTCCCAATAGCTGTTGGAATACGGCACTGATCTCTTCATTATCCTGTGTGCAAAATTAAATCAGCGCATCATCATCCATCATTCTAGTGATGAATAAGAAAAGCGGACCCATTCGCCATTTTCTTCTCGGCCTCCCCACCTAGAGCTACCTGCAAGGCAGATTCCGTCAGCCGGTATTGCCGAAGAGCATGCAAATACCCACGACGAGCGTTGAGATTTCGCTGTCGTGCTTGAATGAGATAAATGCTATTGAATTGCATCGACGCATAAAACTGCTTCACATAGTTTTCCGCCTGTTCTTGAACTACTAACATATTTTTTCGAAATAATTCGACATGAGTATCATGATAGTTCAATTCCGCTAATAACCGTTTCAATTCGAGTTTGGCTGCAAATTCGGTAGCCACCATCCGTTTCTCTGCCTGACGGACTTGAAATTCCGCGCGTGCGATCCCACCCTGGTTTTGATTCAACACGGGGATCTCTAAGGCAATCACCAACCCGGGATTGTCAACTTTTCCCAATGACCGCGTATAGTTTCCTCCAAGTCCCACGTCGCCAAAAATTTTTGCTTTTTGCAAGGATAGCAATCGCTGGGATTGAGTAATTTGCAACCGAGTCAAGGCTAAATCGACTCGTTGGTCCTGGGCAAATGTCCACGCTTGATCAAGGGAAATATCGCGATGCGGGATATCCTCCAAATTTCCCTGAATGGGCACATCCTCAGACAAGAGAGGGTCCAAGCCAAGGGTTCCCAGCAGTTGCGCGCGCGCACGCTTGAGTTGGGCCTTCACCGAAGCCAATTCCAATTGGGATTCATACAGCACATTCTGGGCCAAAAAAATATCCAATTGGTTCACGAGTCCTGACTCAAACCGAATTTGTACTTGCTCGAGGGTCGCCTCAAACAACGAGACGTTTTCCATCACGAAGGCATAAAGAGCTTGTTGCAGCAGCACCTCATCAAACGCATTCCTGGCATTCGCCGCCGCCTCAAGAATTTCCTGAACAATCAGATTCGTGGTGCGCAACACTTCTACAGTTGCCAAATTTCTCCTAAGCGGAACGTTCCATAAATCCGAAACGAGAAACAACACATCGCTTTCTGTGTTGATCACTGCTCCAGGCATTCCTCCTGGAAATCGAATCAAAGATCCAAGTCTTGGATTCGTATAAAGACCCGCCTGAATAAGATCAGCCTTGGCCATTCCCAGCATTTCAAATTGGACTTGCAGTTGGCGGTTATTGATTAAAGCCAAACGCACGGCTTCCTCACGAGTCAACCCATCCTGAAGTAATTGCTGAACCGTCTCCTGTGTCCAAGCCACATCTTCTGGGGTTTGCTCCCAAGCCACGGTCTCTCCCGTTCGTGACAATGCCTCCTGCGAGACCTGTGAAAACTCTTCATCCACGGTCACGGTGGCACAACCACTCACCAATACCCATCCGCCAAGGAGGAGCAGCAACCGTTGTTTTTTCATGGTTGGCCCTTTCGAGAAACCTGGGCAGGATGCTGCCACACCCCATCAGGATCTTTGGGAATCACGCGTACCAGGGTAAACATGCCGCCATGGGGAGCCACCCCCATCGGCATGTCCGCCATCGCATTCATCACGTGATGCAATCGATGACAATGCAATCGCCACACCCCGGGATTCCACGCGACAAATTCTACATCACGCGTCGTTCCTGGCGGAACATTTACCGTAGCTCCAGGCCATTGCGCATTCTCAGGAATCGGCCCCCCTTCAGTCCCGACCACATTCCAGGTATACCCATGGATATGGATAGGATGGCTTTGCATACTAAGATTGCCAAACCGTAATCGGACTCGATCACCCTGCTGCACCGTGATCACCTCGATACTTGGCGCGGCCTTGCCATTAAACGTAAACCAATTAAAATCCATTGACACAATATTTGGATTGGGGTTACCCGGAGCAAACGTCCACTCTTGCATCAAAATGGCAATCTCTTTATCCGGTTTATTCAAGGAAGATTTGGGATGCACCACGACGAATCCCCCTAACCCCAGCGCGTCCTGCTTCATCACGTTGTACCCCGTGTGATACATAAACGTGCCGCTTTGATAGAGCGTGAACTCATACACATGGGTCCCGCCCGGTGGTGTCGGCGCTTCGGTCACCCCGGCGGCACCATCTTGGCCATTCGGAACTTCCAAACCATGCCAGTGAACGGAGGTAGGCTCAGGTAATTCATTTTTAAACATCACGCGAATGGTATCCCCTTCATTCGCTTCAATCGTTGGACCAGGCATCGACCCGTTATAACCCCAGACAACCCCACTTTGGGACGTGCTCTTCATATGGGAAGCCATATGTCCAAATGCCCGATTCATCAAGGGAATTATCGATTCATCCATCGGCTGCCCATCCGTAAATTCATGCTCCATAGGTTGAGCAATCAGTGTGAATACTTTGACATCGCCATCCAGCTCGTATCCTAACGCCGGAACATTGAGTGTATGCACGACGCCACGCTGCTGGCCCATAGACGGCGGCGGTGGGGAGTATGATTTCCCACGCTCAATTCGAGGAGAAGAACTTTGGCCAAGTCCCGTCATCTTCCCCTCAACACTCGGCCCCTTGGGGTCATCGTCATGGGGTATCCCCAAGTCATGGGAATACCCTGGCGTCGTTAAGCCCCCGCCACTCAGCCCTAGGACCAGAACCGCTGACATCACCCTGGTCATTCGATTGGTCATGATCTTCCTCAAATTACGAATCATCCTTAAGTTAAAATGGTGTTTCCTTTTGGCTTTTTGCTCATTTGAACATTACCCAGACAAATACGGTAACACTCCTTATTTTCTATTCGATTCCTACATGGGACTTATGTCAACGTCGAATATCAATCCCCTCAGTCCTCTATACAGACGGCAACATTTGGGTTACATTACACGGGATCATTTGAGGACTCCTCCACAGAAATACCGCCGGACGCCTCATCGCGCCGGTTGCGCCCATCTATTCACCTACGTGATCTAAGAATTTCTTTTTCATGGAAACAGCCCAGGTTGGTTTTACAATTGCCATTGCGTTGGCTGCCGGTGTACTTGCTCAATCAATAGCTAGGCAATTGCACATCCCTGGCATTTTGCTGCTCCTCGCAGTGGGATTTGGCCTCGGACAGAGCGGCCTCGCTTGGATTGATCCCAATACCCTTGGAGCCGGACTCTTCGGGATCGTGGATTTTGCGGTTGCCATCATTCTCTTTGAAGGTGGACTGAACCTTGAAAAATCCAGACTTCGACGCCAAGAACTTCCCATCCTTCAATTAATTACCATCGGGGCGTTGGTCACCCTCTTCGGCAGTTCGCTTGCCGTCAAATTATTTCTCGGTTGGTCCTGGTCCTTGTCTCTTCTCTTTGGCAGTCTCGTGGTTGTTACTGGGCCAACGGTGATTGCGCCGCTCATTAGGGACATGCGGCTTCGCCCCAATCTTAAAACGATTTTAGAAGCCGAAGGAGTGCTCATCGATCCCATTGGAGCCGTCCTTGCCATTTTAGTGTTGAATCTCACCCTAACCACGCAGACGGCTACCGTGGTTCATGAAATGGTAGATCTCACCTATCGCTTGGGATTCGGCATTCTGATGGGAACGTTGGGGGGATTTCTATTGGGAGGTATTTTAAGTGTCCGATACCTCGTTCCCTCAGGCTATACGAATATTTTTACACTCGCCACAGTCTTTCTCCTCTTTCACGCGTCAGACCATTTTATTTCCCAAAGCGGCATCTTGGCTGTGACCGTAGCCGGTATGGTCGTCGGCAACTTACGCACTCCAGTCGATCGAGATCTCCGCGAGTTTAAAGACCAACTCACGATTCTCCTCGTCGGTATGCTCTTTATCCTTCTGGCGGCCGATGTGCATTGGGAAGACGTGATGGGGTTAGGGCCAGGGGCCTTGATCGTAGTGGGGGCGTTAGTTTTTATTATCCGCCCATTGAACGTTTGGCTTTCAACGAGGAATGCCTCCCTGTCCTGGCAGGAACGAGCATTCATCGGGTGGGTCGCCCCACGAGGTATTGTCGCAGCAGCCATCGCGGCGCTCACCGCCGGAGTGCTAGAGGAACGAGGAATGGAAGGAGGGGCCGAGCTTCGCGCTCTTGTCTTTTTAACTATTGCCCTGACCGTTGGACTGGCCGGACTCACGGCCCGCCCCATGGCATCGTTCCTCAAACTTCGTCTCGGCAAACGAGACCGTGTGGCCATTTTGGGTGTCGAGGGACTAGGATTAATGCTGGGAAAAGAGTTTCGTGAACGTGGCGTCAATGTGATTTTTTTTGATTCCGATCCCAAACGATGTAGCGAGGCTGAAAAAGAGGGATTTCCCGTGGTGTTTGGTGATGCCCTTCAAGAACGCACTCTCCTTCGAGCGCAATTGGAATTTGTTGGAACCACCATTGGGGTCACCACCAATGAACATTTGAATAGTATGTTTGTTCAACAAGCCCATGCCCTTTTTCAAGTTCCCCAAGGGTATGTGTCATTAGAACCATTCGATGGAGAAAAAATTCCTGAGCACCTTCATCCCCATGATGGGAAGGTATTGTTCGAACGACCTCATGACATCGAACGCTGGGCCGTGCGTATTCGGCACCATGATGTAACCGTCGAACATTTTCTCTTTCAACCAAAAACCGAGCCTGACGAGGTGTCAACGGATAGTCCGGAAACCGAGACTCTAGTCAAACCCACCAATGGCAATGCGGAACGTTCAGTGATTCTTACCATTATTCGGAAAAAGACGATCGTCCCTATGCACTTCAAGTTTGAACTGAAAAATCTCGATCTCGCCACAGTGGCTATTTACAAACCCGAACGAGAACAGGCCCTGGCTCACCTGGCCAAAGCCGGCTGGACGGTCCCGACCCCACTAATATTAGAAGAGTTGCTTCCCCAACCACATCCTCCATCACCTATCGAACCGTCCCATACAAGGCCATCGACTTTACCATCATAAAACAGTTGCGATTGAAGAGTTCTTCTCATTTCATAAATATTGATCACAACCCACGCAAAAGTGAAATGGTGGGAATTTTATCTCTTGGAGTTTTGCAAAAAGGGTAAACAAGAAAAGGCAACCCGATTCATATACCAAGTAATTGTTCTCTTTTCTGAATAATCGGGGAAGTTTGTCTGGCAAAGAGAAGATCCACTTGCAGTAAAAAATCTTGCCGAATTTGACAGGTGGACACATCGAAGACGCCATACCCAAGACTGGCCATATGATGAATATACGCTTCAAAGTCTGGCGCATTGCGATTGTACTGAATGATCGGCATTTCTAGATAAACAAAATCCACATCTGAAAGGACTTGCTTGGCGCCCTTCAGGATATCCAATTCTGCGCCTTGGGCATCGATCTTGAGTAAGGAGGACGGGCTTAAAGCAAATCCGGTTTCGGCAATCACCTCATCTAGCGTTTTTGTCTTTCGAGTAGTCTGAGTTTTTTGCACATTGGTATTTTCTTCATAGTACGACGACCCTGTCTCACATTCAAAAAATGTTTTTTCCAAGCCCGTCTCCGAACCCAACAAATGGATGCCATAGGACACGCCAGGCAGATTTTCTTGAACCTTGCGCAAATAGTCTTCCTTGGCCAAGGCATCGATCATATGCACCTTGGATTCAGGAAAAATAGATTTAATGTTTCGCGTCCATTCCCCCTGGTATGCTCCCACATCAATAATGGTCGCGGGAACAAACCCATGCCTTCGGAGTTTATGAAAGACATGACTTTCTATTTCTGTTGACAATACAAAGTTAAGAATTTTTCTTTTCGACCGCTGCGACGCACCTTTTATTAACTTCTTTACCAACCAATACATGAGAAAGTTTCCCTGGATGAGTGATGGTGGATGACAAGGGCCTCGGCAAGGCCATCATTCCTACTTGTCCAACCCAACGTATCGGAGTCGAAGAGCATTCGTAATCACCGACACCGAGCTAAATGTCATGGCCACGCTGGCAATCATAGGACTCAATAAAAGACCAAATATGGGAAAAAGGATACCAGCTGCCACCGGAACCCCAAGCAGGTTATAGAAAAACGCAAAAAACAAATTCTGGCGAATGTTGCCCATTGTGGCCCGGCTAAGATTGCGTGCACGAGCCACCCCTCGAAGATCGCCTTTCACCAAGGTAATCCCCGCACTTTCGATGGCCACGTCCGTACCTGTTCCCATGGCAATCCCTACATCAGCCTCAGCGAGGGCCGGGGCATCATTAATTCCGTCTCCAGCCATAGCCACCACATGCCCTTTTTTCTTTAATTGTTTCACCACCTGATGTTTATGCTCCGGCAATACCTCAGCTTGAATATGTTTTAACCCAAGTTGCTTCCCGACAGCCTCCGCCGTTTGCCGATTGTCACCGGTCACCATCACAATGTTCAGCCCTTCACGCTTCAACGACTGAAGCGCTTCAATTGTAGTTGCCTTGATGGGGTCCACCACACCAATCACACCAGCCGGTTGCCCATCCACAGCAACAAACACCACCGTCTGCCCTTCGTTTCGTAAGGTCTCACTTTGCTTATTGAGCTCGATCAGCTCTTTTGCCGATACTCCCACATCACGTTCAAGAAATTGTCGATTTCCCAAAGCCACTAATTTTCCATCGACTTTTCCCTCGACCCCCGCCCCGGTTTGCGAACGAAACGCCTCCACGACGCCCAAGACTAGATTCTGTTCTCTCGCGCCATTCACAATGGCAGAGGCGAGTGGATGCTCACTCGCTCGCTCAATGCTTGCCGCCAATTGAAGCAGGGCGGCTTCACTAAATGCTGGCGTGGGCACGACGGATTGCAACACGGGCTTGCCCTCGGTTAACGTGCCGGTTTTATCCACCACGAGAGTATCAACTTTTTCCAAGCGTTCGAGAGTTTCTGCATTTCTAATCAGGATTCCTGCGGTCGCTCCGCGCCCCGTCCCCACCATGATGGACATAGGGGTTGCCAATCCGATGGCACACGGACAGGCAATAATCAGCACAGCAACAGCATTGACCAACGCATAGGCAAGTCGAGGTTCAGGCCCAATGGTGGCCCACACACTAAACGCCACAGCCGCGACCAACACGACAATCGGGACAAAATACCCAGCGACAACATCAGCGACGCGCTGAATGGGCGCTCGACTTCGTTGCGCTTCGCTCACCATCTGGACAATTTGCGCTAACATGGTCTCTTGCCCCACACGTTTGGCCTGCATGAGGATCATGCCTGTCCCATTGATAGTCCCGCCCATGACCCAATTCCCTCTCCGCTTTTCAACTGGAATTGGCTCGCCGGTCACCATGGATTCATCGATGGACGTCGAGCCTTCGAGCACCTCTCCATCCACGGGAATTTTTTCGCCAGGCCGAATGCGCAAACGATCATCCACGGATACCTTCTCGATGGGAATATCCTCTTCCTTGCCATTGCTCCACACGATCCGCGCGGTTTTAGGCGCTAGCCCCAGCAAAGCTTTCAACGCACTCGTGGTTTGACTGCGGGCTCGGATTTCCAGCACTTGACCTAAAGCGACCAACACAGTGATGACAGCGGCGGCCTCAAAATATACGGGCACTTCGCCACTTGCCAGACGAAAAGCTTCTGGAAACAGTCCAGGCAGAATCGTGGCCACCGCACTGTACCCGTAGGCCGTCCCCGTTCCCATTGCGATAAGCGTAAACATATTGAGACTACGATTGACTAGCGAGGCCCATCCTCGCTGAAAGAACGGAAATCCCACCCACAGTACCACTGGGGTCGCCAGGACGAATTGCAGCCAGTTCGTAAGTTTCGCAGATAAAATTCCTTTCAACGGCTGCCCGGGAATCATATCGGACATGGCCAACAGAAATACTGGTAAGGCCAGAACTAATCCAAGCCAAAAACGGCGGGTCATATCGATCAGCTCAGGATTGACTTCTTCGAGCGCGACAGTTCGTGGCTCCAATGACATTCCACACTTGGGACAATCGCCCGGATGGTCTTGGACAACCTCGGGATGCATGGGACACACGTATTCGGTTTTGGTAGTAGACAATTGGATGGATGCCGGTTCAAGAGCCATCCCACATGAAGGGCAGGCCGCTGGAACGTCCGATTTCACTTCCGGACACATGGGACAAATATATTTCGTTCCCGGCTTAGCCGGGACATCTTCCATTCCTTGCTTATACCTTCCACTTACATAGCCATCGGGATCTCGACGAAATCTTTCTTCACAGCGGGGATTACAGAAATAATATGTCGTCCCGGCATACTCATAGTTTCCCGCCGCCGAAAGCGGATCGACCTTCATGCCACAGACTGGGTCCACGACCTTGGCGACGGTGGCCATCATGAGTTCTCGACGCTTCCGTGGGGGTTTGGGGCTTTCAGCTTCAGATTCCATAAACCCTCCAGGTCCTCAGGCCAATTATTGACACTCCACTTAATTATAGCGACTTGCGCAAGTTTTCTCAGGCCCAAATGCCTTTTAGACGTATTTCCTGATCGGGCACCATGTTCGCATATTCTCCCATTTTCCTTAAGAGTAGACTAGGCAATAATTACCTCTCCATTATCTATTCTATTTTTGCGATGAAAGAGTTAACGCCAAAAAATGAAAAAGGTTGAAGATCACGCCTCAACAACAGTATTCTTAGAATTCAACCCTTTAGTTGTGGCATACGAATCCTTTTGAACGATGCGTGAAAATGACATTCCATAAAAAAAGATCACGCTACTTTGGAGTATTTAGTTCATACTCTCTCGTGGTTCATTTAGCCGTATTCGTCGCGATTTTTATTTTCTCGACGACCCCTCCTCCCAAGGTTTCTTCCCCGACAATCAACGTCAGATTGGTGGATGAACCAACATCCCCCCCACAAAACCAGGCCGTACCTCGCGTCTCGAATTTTCAGAAGGTTGACCATAAAGCGAGTGCTGAAAAAACGGCAATACCGCCTGCCACACCAACTCCAACACTTTTTCAAGTCTTACGACCAGATCTTGTTTCTACCTCCTTGCCCCAGAAGGATGGAGATAGGTCTCGACTGTCAACACAGGCATTCGCCCCTGTTGCGGTCAATGGGTTAACCCCAGTCAGGATCATTCCCACTGGAACTGGATTTGAACACGAACCCGAGATCACATCACACTTCTCTCGAACCCTTCTCGATCACAAGGCAAGGAGTTCCCTCCTGGCAACCACACCGGCGAAAATCCTCTTTAAACAGCCTCCTCCCTATCCCAGAGTCGCCAGAGAATTGGGCTTAGAAGGAAAAACCCTTCTGCGAGTGGAGGTATTGCAGGATGGACGTCCAGGCAGTGTGAAGGTGAGAGAAAGCTGTGGACATGCGGTCCTCGATGAAGCCGCAGCCCAAGCCATTAAAAACTGGAAATTTGCACCTGCTCAAGACGGACTCTTTACGGTTCGAAGTATCGTCGATCTTCCGATTCGGTTTTCCCTCCAATCGTAACCATTCCTACAAAATTGGCATTCCCATTTTACGGGAGTACAATAAACCATTACCTTACCTTTCTTATGGAAAGTCTTTATGCAAATTCTCCGTATAACCCTCCTCGGCCTTCCCCTTCTCTTTGGCTGTGCCACAGGGTATCATGAGGATTGGCTTCCCCAAGAAACGCTCGCCAAAATTGACCCCACCCTGAACTTCGACCACCTCAAAGATGCACCAGAGTCCCACGAAGGAAAAACCCTCGTGTTGGGGGGAGAAATCCTAGAAGCCAAACGCATGAAAGAATATACGCGACTGGTCATTTTGCAATTGCCTTTGGATAACGACTATGAACCTGTCACCGATCGCATGAAATCCCAAGGAAGATTTGTGGCGCTAGAACGAGACTTTTTGGATCCGGCCATTGTTCCGGCCGGCACTCGCGTGACGATTGTTGGCTCGGTCTCCGGCAGCCTCACAGAACCGCTGGACGAAATGGAGTACACCTATCCCACGATTGCCATTGACCACCTAAAAACGTGGCCCAAAGCCCACGATTACCCATACGGTCCGTACTCGTATCGATACCGACCCTATTGGTACGGCCCATACTTTTGGGATCCTTACTATTTTGGTCCATACGGCCGGCCTTATTATTTTTGGTGAATTACGCTTCTCCAAGGATCACGAATGGTGTATCTTTGTTTCTACCAACCAGCATCAGCATGAATAGGTAGCGCCTCATCTTTCATAGCGAAAAGGAGTGCTCTCATGAATATGACATCACGGCATCTCGCGTTTGGCCTTTCAGCCATGCTCGTTCTCGGGCTCACCCTTAGCTGCAAACAAGGATACTCAATGGAATCTCATGAGACGTCACAAACTGCTAACCAGCAGGCATCCATGGCTCCGGTCTATAAATTTACTCTCAATGACATTGATGGCCATCCGGTAGATCTCAAGCGTTTTCAGGGAAAAGTATTACTACTTGTCAACACCGCGAGTTTTTGTGGCAACACTCCTCAATATGATGGATTGCAAACGCTGTATGAACAATACCGGGAACAAGGTTTCGAGATTTTGGCGTTTCCCGCCAATAATTTTGGACAGCAAGAGCCGGGCACCGATGAGGAAATTAAATCCTTCTGCTATACGAAGTATGCCTTGGATTTTCCGCTGTTTAGTAAAATCAGTGTGAAAGGCGATGATACCCATCCGCTCTATCAGTACCTCACGCAACGGAGCCCATTCCCAGGCGACATTGAATGGAACTTTCAAAAATTTTTAGTGGATCGACAAGGTCAAGTGATTGCCCGATATCGCCCAGGGCTCAAACCGTTATCCGATCAGATTGTCACCGGGATAAAACAGGCCTTGACCAAAAGTTAGGAAGGATGAAGCCGATAGCTTTCTATGAGAACAGGGCCTAGCAGGAAGGATTTAAAAAGATTCTTTCGGAGTTAGGTCCCCACTTCCAGGCTATTTTCCTCATCTGACACTTCGAATTGCACGAGCATTTCGTATTCAATCACCCAATCTTCCAGACGCATGCGAATGCCAGTATTCCCAAACATACCCCATTTTTCGCCTACGGCTTGGCGATAATAAAATTCCACGAGGCCTTGAAACACCGGAATATTCAAGGGCCCCTCATATCCCTCGGGACGCGACACCAACAGCGGTTCAGTCTCTGCCCCTTCACGAACTAATTGCCGGACATCTACACAAAGATTGGCATACGCAGCATCTCTGACTTGCAAATCGAAGAAAATGCGCGTGATGACATGCTCTTCATCACTGCCATAGGACGGTGAATTGACCACACACCGCCGAAACGCCATGGTCGCAATTGGCATGAACCTCGTCCTCGCCTGCTTGCAAGCCTCACAATCCCAATAGCGTTAACATAGCCCTCCAAACAATCAGATTTTCGAAAGATACCATCTACCTCTACCCCGACCAAGTCAAGCTACCTGACTAACACCGATGCTCCTACATTCCTTTCCCATTGAAGAAAATCAGAACCAGCCAAATTAGAAAAAAATGGACTATCTACTCCCGACCACAGAAAATATCTCAAAATTGTAAAGAGGTTGAGCGAAAGAAGCAGAAGGGGGAAAAATTTAATATATATTGACAAACTTCCGATAAAGGAATGCTGGGGATACCGCTTTGCCTAGGCCAAAGGGTATTCAACCCCACGCAATGCGAACACCATTCATCGGAGAACAAATTATTACGCATGAGTACTTCAAGCGAAATTAAAAATCCGTCTTTCCTCAGGCAAAACCAGGCCCGAGGTCGGTCAGTGAACCGGACCGCCAAGGGGTCTAAGGGTGCGCCACGCCGACGATCGGCCGATGAAATCGTGGCGTTTTTTGGGGAAGGGGTCGAATGCAAAGGCACGATCGTCAATCATGGAAACATCCGCGTTGACGGTCGCTTTGAAGGGAAGATTACGACTAAAGGTTCGTTGCTCGTTGGAAATCACGCCATGATTGAAGCCCGAGTGAAAGCTCGGTCAGTTGAAAGCGAAGGAACAATCATTGGCGACATCACCGCCAAAGACAATGTCAAACTCCGGAGCACGGCAAAGGTAGACGGGGAATTGAGAACTCCGCAATTGTTTATTGAGGAAGGGGCAATTCTGAATACTCCTTGGACCTTACGGATGAAAAACGCCAAAATCAGCGGCCGCCTTGTTGATGCCAAGGGTCTCAACGTCGTCGAAACCCACGGCGTGGATCAGGCACATTTATTTTCAAAGACTTAATTACTTTCATTTAATCCCCAGCACAATTCACCCAATCCTCATAACCTAAATCCCTGCCTCAGGTTATTTGGAATTTTATCCTAAATGGTCTCGGCCATGAGGCGACCAGAGGTCTTGTTCAGGACCTAATGGAACAATGCGGGTAGGATTGATGTCATGGTGGGTGACGTAATAGTGCCGTTTGATATGATCAAAATTCACGGTTTCGGCTACGCCATCGTGTTGGTATAAATCTTTAATGTATCCGAAAAGATTGGGGTAATCGACGATGCGTCGGAGGTTACATTTAAAGTGTCCATGGTACACAGCGTCGAACCGAATCAACGTCACAAACAATCGCCAATCTGATTCGAGAGGCGTTGGGCCGAACAGATAGCGTTGATTTGCCAGGCGAGATTCCAGTCGATCTAGGGCATCGAACAGTCTTCTCACTGCAGATTCGTAGATGGCCTGAGAAGTCGAAAACCCGGCTCGATACACACCATCATTCACATTTTCGTAAATATCCTCATTAAGACGGTCGATTTCTTCACGCTGCGGTTCTGGATACAAATCCAGATTCTCGTTGGTAAATTGGTTAAAGGCGCTATTGAGCATGCGCATTAAGTCATCGTCGGAATTACTCACAATCCGCTTCGTGTTCGTATCCCATAACACGGGAACCGTCACACGCCCACGATAGTGGGGATCTGTCGCAAGATAGGCCTCACGCAAAAATTGAAATCCGTTGATCGGATCTTTGGTATGGACCGGGCCCTCCCTAAAGGCCCACCCGCTTTCATCGTCACGAATGGGGTCGACCACTGTCATCCCGATCACATCTTCGAGACCTTTCAATTTTCGCACGATAATCGTGCGGTGGGCCCAGGGACAGGCCAAAGATACATATAAATGATATCGCCCCTTTTCTGCGCAGTACCCGGAACTCTTATCCGCCGTCACCCAATCACGAAAGGCATCGTTCTGACGTTTGAAGGCCCCTTCTTCAGTTTGTTCATCTGGAAATTGAGCTTGTGTCATGTTCAATTTTTCTAAAAATAAGAAAAGGTACCCCCTTCATTTCAACAATGGAATAATTTCAAACGCCCCTGACTTCATTAAAACTTCACCAATGGTCAAGACAATTGAAAACCTCTTGGTTCGGGTGCCTTCCTTGTGGGATACTGCCATTCACGGAGGCAATATCATGGAATATAATGAAAAAACCATTCAAGCCAAACAAAAGATGGCCCAACATCGACGAGAATTTAGTTGTCGTGAGGTTGATGAATACTCCGATGACCCTCGTCTTCCACCAGGTCAACATATCGTCAACAACTGGCCAGTATTAGATTTAGGATACAAACCTGACGTAAAGCTCGAGGATTGGAAACTTACCGTAGATGGATTAGTGACCAACCCCATCACGTGGAACTGGGATGAGTATCAAGCCCAACCCCAACAACCATTTACTTCGGATTTTCATTGCGTCACCTCCTGGAGTCAGTTCGATATGGAATGGCTGGGGGTGAGTTTCCGGCATTTGCTCAGTGTAGTACAGCCGAAACCCGAAGCCAAATATGTGCTCTTTGAATCGTATGATGATTACACCACCAACCTTCCCCTTTCCGTATGCAATGACGATGACGTCTTTCTCGTGCATACCTGGAACCATCGCCCACTAACCCGTAACCATGGCGGGCCCGTTCGGATGATTATTCCAAAACGGTATGCCTGGAAGGGTGCGAAATGGATCAAGAAGATCTCCTTCGCGCAGAAAGATCAAAAGGGGTTTTGGGAAGTGCGCGGCTACTCCAATACGGCTCTACCTTGGGAAAATGATCGGCATGGCTGATCGACTGATATTTTAATGACCTCCCTCGACCGCACGGCCATCACAAAAATCCAACTCTGGACTCTGGACATTCCCACGACTGATCCCTTTGTTGTAGCAACTGGGCAGTTGAATACGGCTCAAAATATAATTGTCAAACTTACCTTGCGCGATGGGTCGGTAGGCTTCGGCGAAATCGCGCCGTTTACGGATATCACAGGTGAAACGGTCACCGACAGCTTGAAAACGGCGCAATCATTGGCCAACTCACTCCTTGGTACCTCGGTTTATCAATACCGGCGTCTAGCACAGCAGTTTCAGAATTATGCACCCAATTTTCCCGCAACACGTTGTGGGATGGAAACTGCCGTTTTGGATGCCCTATGTCGATCAGCGGGTATTCCACTGTGGACCTTGTGGGGTGGCGCGGATGTTCGAGAGCGGGAAACCGACATCACGATTCCCATCTGCAATCCAGCACGAACGTTGACTCTTGGACAAGAGTGGTATGAACGTGGCTTTCGCCTATTCAAAATGAAAGTGGGCCATGACGTGGATAAAGATATTCAACGCATAGAAACCCTTCACCAATCGCTCCCGGATGTCACGTTTTTGGTTGATCCCAATCAGGGGTTTACTCGGGACGCCGCTGCCACGTTTATTGAAGGTGTGAAAAAAGTTGGCGGAATCATTGAAATCTTAGAACAACCACTCCCCAAAGACGACCTCGAAGGCGCTGCCTGGTTAAGCCAAACGTACCATATTCCCATAGCAGCTGATGAATCTGTGCAAACGGTGTCCGATGCGCAACTCGTTATTCAGCACAAGGCCGCCAACTTCATTAATTTAAAAATCACAAAAAGTGGAGTCCTGGAAACCTTGGACATTGTGACTCTGGCAAAACAATCTGATCTAAAGCTGATGATAGGTGGGATGTTAGAAACCCGGATTACCATGGGATGCTCGTTCAGCTTGGTACTAGGATTTGGCGGGATCGAATACTTGGACCTTGACACACCCTTACTCTTGGAAACCGATCCGGTGAAAGGCGGCTATACTTACCGTTGCTCCTACTTGCAACCCTGGTACAACCCAGGGTTAGGCGTCAGCCTACCTCCTCCTGCAAATTCCGAAGTAATCCAGTAAAATGCAGAAAAAAGGACGATGGCGTGACTAGGCAAGGATTAGCCTATTTAGTCAATTTACTTAATGCGATAATGGTGACACATATCACGGCGCCCACGTGAGGGTTTTCCCTTGACGAAATGGAGACCAAGCTCTATGCTCCCAGCAACGTCATCTGCTAAATAGCCCTTCGTACAATCGATTTCCGCAATGTGCAAAATTCCGCACGTTTCTGATTTTCAACAATTACCCGAATCGACCATTGACTAGTCCAATATCCTACATGCGTCTTCCTGTTTTTCTTTTGCTCCTCATTTCGATGTCCTTGGGAGGTCCTAATTCTTCGCTGAATGCGCAGACTCTCCCAAACCTTGCAGATGTTGATAATCCGGAAGTCGTGATTCGACTCTTGGTCGAAGCCAATGCGAAGAAGGATCTGGCCACGATGAAACGATTCATGGGGGGAGATCCTCATGCACTCGGCTATACTATTGGCGGGCGTAAGTTTATCGGCTGGGAAGAGTTTGCCAAAGTCATGGAAACAGAGTTTCGTGATACGGTAGAAATTAAAATTCCCATTACGCATCTTCAGGTCACCCAACGAGGTGACATTGCGTGGTTTGCCTTAGAATTAGATTACACTCGTGTCACTCGCACCCAAGACGGCCTTGCCACCAAGGTCATTCCCTTGCGAGAAACTGGCGTCCTGGAACGACAACAGGGTACGTGGCAATTGGTCAATTGGCATGAGAGCATGCAAAAACCTCTTCAAACCACCTCGCCAATCCCCGCGAATTTGCCTGCAACGCCGAAATCCCAGGAGCCACCAAAACCGCTGACCCTAGCTGGGATCTGGGAAATTCAAGAAGAAGACAAAACCTATCAGGCCACACTCGACGAACAAGGTAACGGCCCCTATACCCATGAA
Source organism: Candidatus Nitronereus thalassa (assembly GCF_032191465.1). NCBI lineage: Bacteria > Pseudomonadati > Nitrospirota > Nitrospiria > Nitrospirales > Nitrospiraceae > Candidatus Nitronereus > Candidatus Nitronereus thalassa. Next base: position 786,212 of record NZ_JAQOUE010000001.1, read on the forward strand.
CAAGGAACGTTCACTACGACAGAACTCGATGGTCGGCTGTGGTCTGGGACCTGGGCACAAAAAGGCAATGACCGCGAAGGGGAATTTGAAGTGCTCCTGTCAGAAGATTTCATGACCGCTGAAGGAGTGTGGTGGTACACCCGAGTTGAAGAACATAAAAACATCCCACCGCGGATGCATGGTGGTTCATACCTGTTTACCCGCATTGGACCGACGGTAGGGCATGCCCCACAATCAGAACCACTGAGTACACCAACCCATGACCAACATCAGAATCAATAAGTTTCTTTACATTCCGTCAAGAAGGAGAATTTGAATGCGTCAACTCATAATCGGGCTCACCTGCCTGTTCCTCACAAACTCTATTGCCGTGGCACACGAAAAAAGCCACGACCATCATCAGGTTCCCACGTTAAATAAAGCCAACACTGTGGTGTCCATGGAAAAAGATCAGGTGACCATCACCTTCGGACCAATTGATTTGCCTGCCGGCCATGAAGGTGACTTGGCTGCCAGTATGCCTAAACACTTTTTCAATATGCCGGAACTTCGGTATATGACGGGGTACAAAGCCGAAGTCTTTACCAAAGAAGGCGGGGCCCTCCCCAAAGAGTACCTTCATCACTTGTTATTGTTGGATATGGATGAACCGAGCATCTCTTGCCCGGGGGAACCGTTATTCATGGCTGGCGCTGGCATGGAAATGACGGATACGCGTTTCCCAACCGGCCATGGTGTGAAACTTGATCCCGCTCATAAACTTATGACGCTGGTCGCGTTTTATCATAAGGTCCCACCAACAAAGAATGTGTACGCACGATTTACCATGTATACCGCCCCTCAGGGTGCCAACATGGCGCCCCTCGAAGTCTACCAAGTCGGGGTCAACGTGGTGTGCTTTAGCAAATTCGATCAACGACCAGTCAACCAAAGTGATGAAGGCATCAGCATCCAACCAGGCGTGCAAGTGAATACCTCCCCGTTGCGATTCTTAGTCGATGGATGCGTGAAGTTCGCCTACCCCCATGGCCATAATGGTGCGCTTCTCATCGCCTTAGAAAATCGAACGCAAAATAAAACGTTATTGCGGACCGTGCCAAAGGTTACCCAAGACGGCACCCTGATTGAGTTCCCCATGCATCAGGTCTATGCCGATGAGCAAGGCTTTTCAGTCAGTACCAAAGAGGATTACGAGATGGTCTTGGTTCATCACCGACCACTCCAACAGAAAACCGAAGCCTGGGGCATGGGCAATTACTTGCTCTACATGACCCGCGGGGAATGTCAATCCCTCGCGAAAAACTCTACGCCATAAATATGCGTCACACCTGAAGCGTGAGACGTGATGCGTTGAAAAAAAGAGGTGAATTTCTTCTCCGCTTCACGTTTCACGAATCAGGTATGACCAGTGACTTCTCAACAAAACACCGGACTCTACCTTCTACTCGATCTCTTGCAACTCCCCTAGGTGCTGGTTAGGATAAGATCATGATGACTACAACAACTCAAAATCGTTCAACGTACAAAATTCTCCGCGCCTCGTGCATCAATGTTTTCAAATATGGCCTTCTCTTCTTTACCCTTCTGACTGTCCCTGCCTCGGCATGGAGTCAAAGCCTCGAAGCATTTGAACAGCGAGTGACAGAACATACCCTAAAAAATGGGTGGAAATTTATTCTGGTCGAACGTCCGGTGGCACCAGTCTTTGCCTTCATGACGAGGGTAGATGTCGGGTCGGCTCAAGAAGGCGCCGGGGTGACCGGACTGGCCCATATGTTCGAACATATGGCGTTTAAAGGCACCCCGCGACTCGGCACCAAGGATTACGAAAAAGAAAAGCTCGCATTAAAACAACTGGAGGAAGCCTACCTCATCTATCAGCAAGCCAAGTTCGATCCACAAGCCGACCCAGCCCACGTTGCACAACTCTTCAATGCGTTTAAAGATAAACAAAAAGCCGCCTCACAATACGTCAAGAAAAATGAGTTTGGTGATATCATCGAACGCGAAGGCGGAGTCTCGCTTAATGCCTTCACGAGCGCCGACGTCACCGGATATTTTTACGCACTACCCTCAAACAAAGTCGAATTATTCGCGTATCTTGAATCCGAACGTTTTCTAGAGCCCGTCTTTCGGGAATTTTACGAAGAACGGGATGTCGTCATGGAGGAGCGCCGCATGCGCACCGAAAGCCGCCCCGTAGGCCGTCTGCTCGAGCAATTCACGGCGACTTCCTTCACCGCACATCCGTATCATCATCCCGTGATTGGGTACGCGAGCGATATTCAATCGTACACGATGACCGATGCCCGGGATTTTTATCGCACCTATTATGTCCCCACGAATATGGTAACCGCCATTGTCGGCGACATTCATCCAAAGACGTTAATCCCACTTTTGGAAAAATATTTTGGACGAATCCCTGCCGCCCCCCCATCACCGAAGCTTCGTACCGTAGAGCCCCCGTCCATTGCTGAAAAAATTATTACTCTTCAAGATCCCTCTCAGCCCTTTTACCTAGAAGGCTATCATAAGCCATCCATTACCCATGAGGACCAACCCGTATTTGACGCCATCGATGACATTCTGACCAACGGGCGAACCTCCCGGTTTTATCGTTCGTTGGTTCGCGATAAAAAGATTGCCGTGGCTGCCGGCGCCTATGGTGCATACCCTGGCGAAAAATACCCACATCTTTGGGTGGCCTATGCCGTGCCGGGTCGAGGTGTTGAGAATGTTACCATTCAACAAGCCATCCGAGAAGAACTCGAACGGTTAAAAAACGAAGATGTTACGGATGAAGAATTGTCCAAATTTAGAACACGCGCCAAGGCCAATTTAATTTATTCCTTAAAAAGTAACTTAGGACTCGCCATGAGCTTGACCGACTATCACACACTTTTCGGGGATTGGCGTGAACTGTTTCGATATATCGAACGTTTTGACAAAGTCACCAAGGAAGATATTCGCCGGGTTGCGAAGCAAACCTTTCACGCCTCCAACCGAGTGGTGGCACAAATCGAAACGGCCGAACCACCCTCCCCGGCCACTCAAACCCATTAGGAATTAAAGTACATAGAAGGCCAACACAACCATGAAAAAACGTCAATCCCATATCCTCGGCTTGGTGCTAGTCACCGTTGCCCTTCTGGCAGCACCTGCCTGGGCCCAAGTGGAACGAGTCGAACAGCTTAATTATCCTCCCCTCCCTGAAATCAAGATCCCGACCCCAACGCGCGTCGTCTTAGATAATGGCCTCGTCGTTCTGCTGTTGGAAGATCATGAATTGCCCATTGTTTCCCTCTCGGCAAGAATCCGGACTGGAGCGAGACTTGAACCCAAAGAGAAAATTGGATTAGCCGGATTGACGGGAACCGTCATGCGGAGTGGCGGAACTAAAACGCGGCCAGGCGATGAATTGGATGATTACCTTGAAGGCAAGGCCGCATCCATCGAAACTGCCATTAACACCACCGCCGGAACCGCATCGATGAATTGCCTTATTGAGGATTTTGAAGAAGTTCTGCAAGTCTTTGTCGATGTCTTACGAAACCCCAGTTTTGCTGAGGATAAATTGGCCATTGCCAAAAATCAGCTTATGGCCGGGATCGCCAGACAGAACGACAATCCTGATGGGATTGTCAGGCGGGAATTTGCCAAACTGATCTATGGCAAGGACTCCCCCTATGCCACTCAAGAAACGTACGCCACGGTCGGAGGCATTACTCGAGAAGACCTTCTGAACTGGCATCAACAATACTATCACCCCAATCGAATGATCCTCGGGCTCGTGGGCGATTTCAAGACATCCGAAGCCCTTAACCTTGTGAAACAGGTATTTGGCCAGTGGCCCAAGGGACCCGAATTCACGGCCCCCGAAGTGCCTTATCAAACCACCATTGAGCCTGGTGTCTACTATGTGGAAAAGAACGACATGACCCAAGCCAAAATCATCATGGGCCACATGGGACTTATTCGCATGCATCCCGATTACCATTCGGTGGTCATTACCAACCAAATCTTATCCGGATCATTCGGTGCACGGTTGTTTTCCAACATCCGTTCAAAGAAAGGACTTGCCTACGATGTGCATGGCGGCGTCGGCTTTGGATGGGACTATCCTGCATCTGCTAATTTCTCGATGTCGACAAAAACCGAAACCACTCAGGCGGGCATCGAGGCCCTAATCAAAGAAGCCCATAAAATCAGAAAAACCGAGCCTCCGACAGAAGAAGAGGTCCGAAACGCGAAAGCAAGCCTCCTCAACTCCTTCGTCTTTTCGGTGGATTCGCCCAGCAAGGTGATGGGAAAACTTCTCACATATGAATACTATGATTATCCCGCAGACTGGATGACCCGATTCCGCAATGGTATCGAACGCGTCACGACCGAACAGGTGCGACGGGCCACACAACAGCATATTAAGCCTGAGCAATTTGTTATCTTAGTGGTCGGTCCTCGGCAAGGCACGGCCCCAGCGTTGGCCAGTTATGACAAGGTTCAGGAACTCGACATTTCCATTCCAGAATCGTAAAGTGGGCCGATAGACAAAGCAAACCCCAATTCCTTAAAAGATGATACCCTCCGCCACATCTCGTATTAGCATCGTTCTTTCGGCAGTATTTTTGGTGACAACGGGATGTGCCAGTAACCCCTACACCGACCGTTCACAGTTTCTCATGATTTCCGAAGGCCAGGAAGTCCAGATGGGCGAACAATCGTACGCTCAAGTTCTTGGCGATCCAAAAGTTCAAATATCCAACAATCCGGATGAAGTGGATCCGGTGCGACGGGTCGCTCACCGAATTATTGCAGCAGCAAAGAAATCAAAATACGCTGAACGGGCCAAAAGCTTTAACTGGGAAGTAAACGTCATCAAAGATGATGGAACCAAAAATGCCTGGGCACTACCCGGCGGGAAAATTGCCTTTTATACTGGTATTTTCCCCGAGGCTAAAAATGAAAATGGGCTCGCAGCCATTATGGGTCACGAAGTGGTTCACGCTTTGGCCCGACATGGAGCTGAGAGAATGAGCCAAAACTTAGCGGCTCAGGTTGGTCTGCAAACTGCCTCCATACTTCTCGGTGGAGGTGGTGTCTCGGGCCAATTGGCCATGCAAGCTTTAGGTCTTGGTACTCAAGTAGGAGTCTTACTTCCTTTTAGCCGGAGTCATGAATCGGAGGCAGACTATATTGGATTGCTTTTGGCAGCGGAAGCTGGCTATGACCCTCGGGAATCCGTCCGACTCTGGCAACGAATGGCACAGGCATCGCAGGGCGCGCCGCCTGAATTTCTCTCTACCCATCCTGCCAATGAAACCCGCATCAAGGATTTACAGGAATGGATGCCCGAAGCCATGGCCATCTATGAACGTTCAGCAAAAGCTTCTGTCTCCGAACTACCAACCATCACTCCACCGCCACCTCCAGTGAAGAAGCCTGCAGAACAATAAAAATTCCTCCCGTCCAACCAAGTCATCGATGGCCCTTTGCGAGGAATAAACGGGCCACTTGATGCTCTTTGGGGGTCGCTAGCGACGAGAACTACAGTAACCAATTGTTTTCCGCATTTTTCAGCAAACGAGCAATCTGCAATAAGTGACTGGAGTTGAGTTTGCCCCCTGTGCCCGCTATGCTCGGGCCGCTATGTTCGCCACGCGCTTAATGACCACAATAGTTGGCCTACTCTTTTTTCTCCTTCTCAACGCATGTGGGAGCGGAGAGGCCGTAGTTGAGATTGCCCTTCACCCGACGAAGCCCAATATCATTTACCTGGCGACCAACGACTATATTTTCAAATCCCGCGATGAAGGGAAGACCTGGGAAAACATTTCGCAAGGCATGACCCACTCCCGCGTGATTTCTTTAGCCGTCGATCCGTTGCTCCCCGCCAATGTCTATGCAGGGACCAAAGGCGATGCCGTCTTCAAAAGTTTCAGTGGTGGGCAAGAATGGCGCTCCATGAGCACGGGATTAGGCGGTGTGACCATTACTTCAGTCGTCCATGAACTGAAATTTGTTCCGGGATCAAGCGAGCATCTGTTTGCCGCCACCTCGATGGGTGTGTTTGAAACAGAAAATGGAGGGCACAATTGGATCAAACGGATGGAAGGGATGATCGAAGTGCTGATGGTGGTATCCGTGGATATTGATCCGAATCAACCGCAAACCCTGTTTGCAGGAACGAGCGGCGGCGTCTACCGATCGATAGATGGCGCCAAAATTTGGACCAAAGTCAATAATGGGCTCGTCCCCCCGGATGTTCTGAAATCATCCCGAGCCTTGAGTGTGGTCAAAATAAAAATCGACCCCCATCACCCCAAGACGGTGTACACCGCTACACTCAAAGGTCTGTACAAAACGACGGACGGTGGGGACTCGTGGAAACGTATTGCCGAATCCCTCCCCGATCAATTTTTGAGTGACCTCGTGTTGGATTCCGCCCGGCCCGATGTTCTGTATGTGGCGAGTCGTGAAGGCATTCACAAAAGCCTGGACGGCGGTACGACCTGGCAGGCCATGAATACCGGCCTCACCAATTTAAATATTCGCGCCCTCACGATCAGCACACAAAACCCTCAAGTGTTGTATCTTGGAACCAACCGCGACGGCCTCTTCCGATCACAAAACGGAGGCCAATCCTGGGAACCTATTCCACTCACCCCAATCCCACCGGCAACCTAGTCTTCGCGATTCCCGTTGATTGCAAAAGCTGGATGAGGACGTTACATTGCACGACACGCAATGAATACAAACATTTTCATGTCCATCTCTTTATTAACTCTTGACCGAAGGAGCGCGATTATGGCTAAAGCCAGAGCTCGACATATTTTAGTATCATCCGAAGAAACCTGTAAGAATTTGAAGACCCAAATTGAAGGTGGTGCGGACTTTGCGGCCTTGGCCAAAGAACATTCCTCTTGCCCATCAGGCAAACAGGGTGGTGACCTCGGAGAATTTGGTCCAGGCCAAATGGTTCCGGAATTTGACAAAGTGGTCTTTAATGATGAAGTGGGAAAAGTCCACGGCCCGGTGAAGACCCAATTCGGGTACCATCTCTTAGAAGTTACCAGCCGAACATAGGCCACCTGCTTTGGGTTTGTATTCTTTTCATTAGGAACCGTACTGACCATTCAAGTTAGGAGGAAAGGCTTGGTCCGATATTCCCAAGTCTTTCCTCTTTTTCTCTTGACCTTTCTACCAGTCTCGATCACGCTTTATCCATTTTCCTATGCGTGATCATCTGCCGAATGCCCTCAAATTTCTCCTTGTGCCTATGGCCTTGCTTGGACTCCCATTTCTGGGATTTCTCCTTTCTGGGAAACCGCTCGACCCTCTATGGGAAATTCCTCCCACGACCTCCACGGTCATTCACGCATCGTTTTCATGGCCGATCTTTGGCATATTCAGTACAATCATTTTGGGATTGGTCGTGGCTTTGCTGATTTTACTATTCAAAGGGGGTAAGGCCCACACAACATCTAAGCCTCTATCTCCAATCCTTCGATTTCCCTGGTGGGGTTGGGTCAGCTTTGGCTCTCTTCTTCTCTTTTGGGTATTGGCTTGGACTCGCTTCCCTTGGTTTTCAGATTTCCAGGGACTTACGTTCACCCCACTCTGGATTTCGTTCATCTTTCTTCTCAACGCCCTCACCTATCAGCGAAGTGGCCGATGCCTCATCCTTGACCACCCGAGGTTTTTTCTTTCCCTGCTTCTGTGGAGTGCTCTTTTTTGGTGGTACTTCGAATACCTCAATCGATTCGTCCAAAACTGGCGCTATGTGGGGTTAGAACCGATGACTGCCACCTTCTATGTTGTTCACAGCACACTCGCCTTTTCTACGGTGCTTCCGGCCGTGCTGAGTGTATGCGATCTTTTGTATACCTTCTCGATATTTACGAAATGTCGGTACCTGAACCCTTTGCATATTTCCCAACCAAAAAAGTTTTCCTGGATTTTGGGAAGCATTGGCAGTTCTAGTTTGGTGGGCCTCGCAGTCTGGCCCAATTACCTGTTTCCCATGCTATGGATAGGACCGCTGTTTATTCTACTGACCTTTCAGATTCTGTGGAGTCAGAGCAGGGTCATGTCGGCCTTAAACGCAGGACATTGGCAAGTTCTGACGATTCCACCCTGTGCGGGATTATTCTGTGGTTTTTTCTGGGAACTCTGGAATATCTACAGTGCGGCACAGTGGGAGTATGCAATTCCCTTTGTCGATCGATTTCATCTATTCGCCATGCCCATCCTGGGCTATGCAGGTTACCTAACGTTTGGATTGGAATGTGTCGTAGCGGTGGACCTCTTGACCAACGGACGACATCGCTTCGCCTTCATGGGTTGATCACGCAATTGAGGGTAGTTTTGGCTTTTGATGACCGATGCGCGGAGCAAACTCGTCATAATCGCTGGGATAATTCCTGGATGCATTGGGGCCTCCTACATACCTTAGGTCGTCGTGTGGCACAATTGGGCCAAAACACGATCCTGATGAGCCATGTATAACAGCAACCGTTGCATGATTTGATCTAATGCCATGGCGGCGGAACTCTTTGGGGCCAGATCAACCACGGGTTGAAAAATTCGGATCGATTGCTCGACCGATTCATCGGCCGGAATTTCTCCCAACATCAGCAATTCGCTACCGATAAACTTACTCACGACTTGCTGCAGATACGCAATGGATACCCGACTTTTCGGGGTAGTCCGGTTGAGAACAAACAAGGGACTGAATTCTCGAAGGGCTTGCTCTGCGGATTGCTTGGTTGCCGGATCATCATCACCAATGGCGGCAAGGACTTCTTCAATACTTACAAACTCTTCTTCCATCAGTGAAGTTTTCGTTCCGCTATGGTCTCGTGATAATACCCGTGTAAGAACTTTTCGAATCGCTGCGAGCTTTAAGAATCGATACAGTTCGATGACTGAAGTCGGATCAGGATTGGCCACAACGATCTGTGCTTGCCCCTGCAAAAAGAAATCGAGCGCTTGATAGCTGGTGCCAGGGGGACAATCCAACAACACAATATCTGCATCAAGAAGTTGAAGGTGCCGAATCAGTCGTTGTTTTTTGGCGTAAGGCATATTCGCCGTCGCCAATGTTTCTCCTGTTCCCGGAATGAGGCGAAGGCCAGCCCCCCATTCCACTTCTAGGGTAATCTCATCCAGGGAATGAACTTTACGCGACACAAAATCAGACAACGATTTTTGAGGCTGGAGAAGACCGAACAATATATGAAGGTTCGCGCCCCCAATATCCAAATCCACCAGGACCACGCGTTTTCCTTGACGAGCCAGCAATAACCCCAAGTTGCTCGCCACCATACTTTTCCCAACGCCACCCTTTCCGGAAGCGATAGAGACTATCATGGCCATGAATGAAACAATCCTTTCTATTCCCGACAATGCTTTCTGACGCGATTAGCACTACATCGAAAGGGAGCTTCACTGGGTGTTCGCCTAGGTTCTTTTCTTCTTCGGAATATTCATTTCAGTAATTAAGGTATTCTTGAAGTTGAGACCCTGAGGGTCTTTCCGTATGATTTATTTGATTCTCCGGCTAAGTATCCGAGACAGAAGATTTTTCCGATGGCTTCACCTCTGAGATTCCTTCCTCATGAACATTGAAAACACGTTCGCTGAAATTCGAGCCCGAATAGCCCAAGCAAAATCGATCACCGTATTAACCGGAGCCGGCATTTCCGCGGACAGCGGCGTCCCAACATTTCGAGGTGCGGAAGGCTTATGGAAAAATTTTCGGCCCGAAGAACTGGCCTCCCCTGAAGCCTTTGAACGCGACCCCATGTTGGTCTGGCAATGGTACAATTGGCGGCGAGAATTGCTGGCCACCAAAAGCCCGAACCCAGGACATCATGCGTTGGCAGAATTAGAACAACGAGCTAAAAATTTTTGGCTAATTACTCAAAACGTCGATGGTCTCCATGCCGCTGCTGGAATTCAAAAGCTTTCTGAAATTCACGGCAACATTTGGAAAGTGAGATGTACATCATGTCGGATTGTGACTGATAATCATGATGTCCCAATTGAAATCCTACCCTACTGTCCCTCATGTCAGGGTTTGTTGCGCCCACATATTGTGTGGTTTGGGGAATCACTCAATCCTGAGGATCTTCGAAACAGTTACGATGCCTTGCAGTCATGCGAAATCTTGATTATCATCGGCACCTCCGGCGCTGTCTACCCGGCCGCCTCTTTTGGATCCGTCGCGAAAGACCATGGGGCCTATGTTATCGAACTCAACCTTGATCCCACGCCTAACTCCGACCTCGTGGATGTGGCTATTCAGGGAAGGGCCAAAGACCTCGTCCCACGTTTACTGTCGTAAGCTATTGTAATTCCACATCTTCTTGACTAGATCCCGCCTAGTTTGTTACCGTGATTTGTTTATCGCCAATGCGTGACGAATGGAGCATATTATGCAAGTGACAATTAATGGTAAACCCGAAGATATCCAGGCTACAAACGTTATGGAGGTGCTGAAGCACAAAGAAGTTGATCCCCATATGGTCGCTGTGGAACTAAACACACAGATTGTGGAACGGGATCAACTGGAGTCCACCCCAGTGAAAGATGGAGATAAATTGGAATTTCTCTTTTACATGGGTGGAGGCCGGTGAGCACTTCTTTCCTTTCACAAATCACTGACGGCATCGGAAACACACCTTTGGTCCGATTGAATCGACTGTCTCCTGAGGGCGGCGCCACCATTTTCGGGAAAGTGGAATTTCATAACCCTGGAGGAAGCGTCAAAGACCGTATCTGCCTTAATATGGTTGATGAGGCCGAGCGACAGGGACGACTCAAACCTGGAGGCACCATTGTCGAGCCCACGAGTGGGAATACGGGAATCGGGCTGGCCTTGGTTTCCGCAGTTCGAGGTTATAAACTAATCTTGGTTATGCCGGAAAGCATGAGTTTGGAACGAGCTAGCCTGCTGTCTTCTTATGGGGCACAGCTCATTTTAACTCCAGCCTGGGAAGGGATGAAGGGCTCTATAAAGGAAGCGGAAAGCATTATTTCCCAAAACCCTGACTATTTTATGCCGAACCAATTTTCGAATCCAGCAAACCCTGCCATGCATAAAAAAACCACTGCGATCGAGTTGTGGGAGGCCATGGATGGGAAAATCGATGCCTTTGTTGTCGCTGTCGGAACGGGCGGTACCATCACGGGATGTGGGGAGGTATTTAAAGAACGAAATCCAGGTATTAAAATTATGGCTGTTGAACCCGCAGGGTCTCCAGTTCTTTCTGGGGGGGAGCCCGGCCCTCATAAAATTCAAGGCATAGGGGCAGGATTCGTGCCGAAAGTGCTGAATCGTTCGGTTTTAGATGATATCATTCGTGTGACTGACGACCAGGCATATCAGACCACAAAGCTTCTGGCAAAAAAAGAAGGCCTGATGGTGGGCATCTCTTCTGGGGCAAACGTTTTTGCCGCACAGCATGTGGCCAAAGAACTGGGTCCTGGGAAAAACGTCGTCACAGTCCTGTGTGATACCGGCGAGCGTTATTTGAGTATTGAGAAATATTTCAATATTTAGACAATCGGCCATAACTCCTCCAATGTCATCCTGAACAGAGTGAAGGATCTAAGCATCTCAAACCTCTAGATTCTTCGCTTTACTCAGAATGACAAATGTTTTTTATTATTTGGATTTTTTAAACTTATGAATTTTTCAGAAGACCAAATTACCCGCTATAGCCGACATATTCTGCTTCCGGAAGTCGGGGGCAAAGGGCAAAAGAAAATCTCCCAGGCCAAAGTGTTTGTGGTTGGAGCAGGTGGGTTAGGCTCACCTGTAGCCTTGTATTTGGCTGCGGCTGGAATTGGCACCATCGGGTTGATTGATAGCGATGTGGTCGATATGTCCAATCTGCAGAGGCAAGTATTGCATCACACGCCAGACGTTGGCCGTCCTAAAGTACTTTCGGCAAAGGAAAAAATACTCGCGATTAATCCTGACGTGAAGGTTGAAACCCATGAGGCTCGGTTCACCGCGGACAATGCCCTGGAGTTAATTAAGCCTTATGACATTGTGATTGATGGAGTGGATAACTTTCCGGCAAAATTTTTAATTAATGATGCCTGCTACTTTGCAGACAAACCATTAGTCCATGGCGGCATTTTACGGTTTGATGGGCGAGTGTTTTCCATCATCCCAAAAAAATCCGCATGTTACCGCTGCATCTTTAAAGAACCGCCCCCTTCGGGACTGGTCCCCAGCTGCCAGGAAGCTGGAATTATTGGCGTTGTAGCCGGGATTATTGGTACGATTCAAGCTACAGAAGCGCTCAAAATTATTTTAGGCATCGGTCAACCGCTCACGGATCGTATTTTGGATTTCGATGCCCGGACGACGAATTTCCGTGAAATCAAAACAAAACGAAACCCCAATTGTAAATTGTGTGGGGACAGACCAGAGATCACGGCCCTTTTTGAACATGAACAGGAAGTCTGCGAACTTCGCACGCCTGGCACCGTAGGCATCAAGTAAATGTATCGTTTTCAACATATCGAAGTCTCCAAGACGACAGCGCCAGGAGGGATAGCACCATGGCCAAGATGAAAGCATTAGTCTGTCGAGAATGTGGGAAAGAATACCCCACTGAAGCCATTCATGTTTGCGAGCTGTGCTTTGGCCCCTTAGAGGTCAAATATAATTATGATGAGATTAAAACCAAAGTCTCACGACAATCGATCGAAGCTGGCCCAAAAAGTTTATGGCGTTACCAAGATTTCCTGCCCATTGAAGGCAAGCCCACGGTGGGCCTGTACGCAGGGTTTACTCCCTTGGTCCGAGCCCATAATTTGGGCGCCTATTTAGGGATTGATGAGCTCTACATCAAAAATGACTGTGTCAATCACCCAACGCTTTCCTTTAAAGATCGTGTGGTTGCGGTGGCACTCACACGAGCCCGTGAACTCGGATTCGAAACCGCGGCCTGCGCCTCAACAGGAAACTTAGCCAATTCCGTCGCTGCCCATGCGGCGCAAGCCGGCATGCAATGCTATGTATTTATCCCCGGGGATTTGGAAGCAGCCAAGGTTTTAGGGAACCTCATTTATCGTCCCAAGGTTATTGAGATCGAAGGCACCTATGATGATGTCAATCGACTTTGCAGTGAAATTGCCGGTGAACGCCAATGGGCCTTTGTCAATGTCAATGTCCGTCCCTATTATGCGGAAGGATCGAAGACCTTGGCATATGAGACCGCCGAGCAACTCGGCTGGCGCGCCCCGGATCAAGTCGTGGTACCCATGGCTTCAGGTTCGCTGCTCACCAAAATTTGGAAAGGGCTCAACGAGTTTAAAACCGTGGGGCTCCTTGATGCCGTCAACACCAAGGTGAATGGTGCCCAAGCGGAAGGATGCTCTCCCATTGCCACAGCGTACAAACAAGGGCGGGACTTTTTTAAACCGGTAAAGCCGAGCACCATTGCCAAATCACTCGCCATTGGCAACCCAGCGGATGGATATTATGCCTTAAAGACTGTAGCCGAAAGCGGTGGGGCCATGGATGCCGTCTCGGATGATGAAGTCGTCGAGGGTATTAAACTTTTAGCCCAAACTGAGGGCATATTTGCGGAAACCGCCGGAGGCGTGACCATTGGCGTTCTTCAGAAATTAGCGAAACAGGGACTCATAAAGCGAGATGATGTCACCGTTGCCTATATCACCGGAAATGGGCTCAAGACTCAAGAAGCCGTGGTGGACTCGGTAGGTCGCCCTTATCGGATTCCACCCAGTCTGGCCAAATTTGAACAAACTTTTGGACAACAGGGGGAAGCATGATTACCGTTCGGATTCCCACGCCCCTTCGCCCCATCACTGGCGGCAAAGGAGAAGTCGAAGGAACTGGGGACAGCGTGAGTGCTCTTATCGATCAATTAAACGGGACTCACCCCGGACTGAAAGATCGCATCTGTGATGAACAAGGCGAGGTGCGGCGGTTCATTAACATTTACGTCAATGAAGAAGACATCCGGTTTCTCACAGGAAAAGAAACCCCGCTTAAAGATGGCGATGAAGTTTCCATTGTTCCCGCCATTGCCGGAGGCGCCCATGGCTAAATTACGATATCATATTCGATTTCCCGAAGATAAGATTCCCGAACCCATCATTTACCAAATCGGGCAGGAGTTTAAAGTCATCACGAGCATTCGCCGAGCTGACGTTCGAGAAACCACGGGATGGATGGATGTGGAGTTCTCCGGAGACACTGAAGAAATCGAACGAGCCATCGTGGGTTTGCGAACTAAAGGAGTCCAGGTCGACCCGATTGAGTTGAATGTGGTTGAATAATGCATTTCCTCGAATCCTGAGTACTTAACAATGGAATTTACAGAAGACCAAATCCAACGGTACAGCCGCCAAATCATTCTTCCAGAGGTAGGAGGCAAAGGCCAGCAAAAACTCAGAGCTGCCAAAGTCCTTCTGGTTGGGGCAGGAGGATTGGGCTCCCCTATCGCGCTGTATTTAGGTGCGGCTGGCATCGGCACCATTGGCCTCATCGATGGTGACGTGGTTGATTTGTCGAATTTGCAACGACAAGTCCTGCATACCACTGCCACGGTTGGAATCCCAAAAGTTGAGTCGGGTCGTCGTCTGTTAGCGGCCTTGAACCCCGACGTCACCATCAACACCTATCAAGAAAATATTGGCGCGGACAACATCATGAAACTCATCGCCGACTATGACATCGTGCTTGATGGTTCGGATAATTTTGGCACGCGCTTTCTTGTTAACGATGCCTGTTTCTTCGCGAAAAAAACGCTTATCTCTGGAAGCATTTTCCGATTTGAAGGACAGCTGACCACGATCAAACCGCATGAAGGATACCCGTGCTATCGATGCTTGTATCCTGAACCACCTCCAGCAGGGTTAGTCCCCAATTGCCAAGAAGCCGGGGTGCTCGGTGTCCTGGCGGGCACCATTGGAATTCTTCAGGCCAATGAAGCTGTGAAAGAAATCTTAGGTTTGGGTGACACTCTTGCGGATCGCTTACTCATATACGATGCCCTCGACATGAAATTCCGAAAAGTGGGCCGCCCCAAAGACCCGAAATGCCCATTGTGTAGCGCCAACCCCACGATTACCAAACTCGAAGAACATCACGTCTCTTGTAGTATCTAATTCACATGATTTCTATTCCTGCTCATATTTGGGATGACATGATTTCCCATGCTCGCTCCCTGGACCCACATGAATGCTGCGGAGTGCTTGCCGGCAAAGATGGGGAGATCTCCGAGCAATACCGCATCACCAATATCTTAGCCACGATGTCCGAAGAAGAGCTGGCCACATTTTTCGAAAAAGGTAAGCTTTCAGATCTCAAGAACCTTTCTCCTGAACAACGCGCAGATATTGCCTTCATCATGGATATGGGAGATTTCTCTGCGGCCGTCAAAGACATCCGTCAAAAAGAATTTACCCTTCCAATTTTTTATCACTCCCATACTTCGAGCCCGGCACGTCCTTCAGACACGGACATCCAAAAAGCCATGGACTTTGAAGACATGAGAGACAAATTGAATTTTCCCGAACCCCTCCACCTCATCATCTCCCTGGAAGACAAAGCCAATCCTGTGCTCCGCGCCTACCGCATACAAAACTCCCTATCCTCCGAAGTCGCCATTCAAAAAAAGTAACCGTCAAAATCTCCCTCAGAATTATTGATGCATGCTCCCTCCTCCATACACCATGCGTTCCCCATTCTCCACCGTCGCTAGGCCCAGTTTCTTAGATTCCACCTTTATGGATTCTATGGTATCAAGGTACTAGACTTCTCATTTCTGGCTTGCAATAATGTTCACTACAGCCTTTATTCTCTCCATATAGGAGTTTCCTCATGAAAATCCTTCGGATTTCGCTCTGCGCAGGACTTATTGTACTTTTTTCCATTCTGTCTTTTCCTTTCACTGTCAAAGCCTTTACCGATGAGCCTGGGAAAATAGGAAGTTTCTACAGCCCGATTATTCGGGTTGTCCCAGACAAAGGCTTTATTTTGATTAGCACCAATGGGGGCATTCTCTGGGTCCGCGCCAGTGAAGCCGCATTCCCGCACATCGAAAAATTACCCGTGGGAGGGCTTCTGGATGTCGTCGTGGAATTCCAAGGCAAGCCCAATCCCCCCATCATCAAATCATGGAAACTCGCCAGCGGTGATTCAGCCTGTAACGTGTTTGATGGAACCGCTTGTGTGACTACAGAAAAAAAGTAACTGGCTTTGGGGGAGTGGCAAGAGTAACGATATCTCATCATACTTGAGACGAAGTCTCCCCAGGTGCTAAGGCTGGTCTTTTTTCGCGAAATTCACACGGTAAAAATTTGCATAAATTTTCTGCCGCTTTTTCGTCGCAACACGACTTGAGAGACGACTCAAACCCAGCCTTTCGTAATATCCATCGCCATCTTTGGTCTAGGCTCTACCCCATAATCCTGTCGGTTTGAATAGATACCTGCTCTTTTCCCGCCATAACCTTGAAGTGGCATTTACCTTTTGGCTAACTTTACGACTCACCAAAGACCGCATGGGGTTTCATAGACAATTTCGGATGTGTCAAGGTTCCAATCATGATTAACGGCAAAAATTACTACCAAATTCTCGGTGTGCCCGAAGACGCTCTTCTCAAGGAAGTACAGAGTGCCTGGCGGAGATTAGCCAAAGAAAATCATGAAGATGTCGTACCCGAATGGGAACGGCAAGCCGCCAAGGAGCGGATGATCGTCATCAACGAAGCCTATGCGGTCCTCAGTGACGAAAACAAGCGGGCCGACTATGACAATGGGCACATGCTTAATGGTGGATCAAAGATTGAACTGGTGAGGAGTCGAGTCAGAAGGGCAAAAGAAATCATTCAAAAACCATGCTCGCTGATTACCGTAGAAGATATCAAAATGATCGAGTCCATCATTGATTACCTTGAAAGAAAAAACCAAGAGGCCTGTTTTGCCAAAATGAGTGATTTGCTGCTCGAACAACCTAGCATGGCAAAATATACAGTTTCCCTAGCTTTTGATGAACAGCTCTTAAATGTAGAAACACAATTGCTGGACACCCTACTGGAAAAGGCGTCGTACGT
Source organism: Candidatus Nitronereus thalassa (assembly GCF_032191465.1). Classification (NCBI taxonomy): domain Bacteria; kingdom Pseudomonadati; phylum Nitrospirota; class Nitrospiria; order Nitrospirales; family Nitrospiraceae; genus Candidatus Nitronereus; species Candidatus Nitronereus thalassa. The sequence continues at coordinate 803,317 of NZ_JAQOUE010000001.1, forward strand.
CATCACGTTTGAAAAAGTCTATCTTTATGGAGAAGACATTATTGGGGTAACCGGCAAAGAAAACAAAGAAAGAAATTACAACCAACTGGCCCGAATCCTATTCCATCGTCAGGATTTGGCGAAATACTTTGTGTATCCAGCTTTTCAAGAGCAAGTCTCCGGATGCGAAAGCAGCCTCCTTCGAACTTTGCTACGCGTTGCCCCGGAAGTCCTGACGCAAGAGGATTTTGACAACTACGTCAATTCCGTCAACGACATCCGCTGGCATATCCATCACAACTTAAGAAGCTATAACGAACAAGCCATTGACTGGATTCTTCGGGCCAGACCAAACCTTAAGAGAAAACCAGAAAAGAAAAAATCTAAAAAGGAACTGCCCTTTCCATTACGGTCAGGGTCATGAATACAAGATTTTTTAACTATAACTACCCACTATGACCAGGACATTTAACTTAAGATCATTCTTATCAGACTACGTTGCAAATCAATGTGGTTTCACAAGACCCAACCCCCAAACAATGCCCTCATTTCCGCTCACCCGGCATTCAGTACCGGTTCTTTTAACCCAAATTCATAACCCTGATAATTCCCACTGATATGCGAGTAGCGGCGATTAGCCCATGTACTGACCGCTTCTTTATCCGCACCGTAACGCCGATCTAAGACATCATGGAATTTTGTCATATCCCCGTCAATTTGAAGGATATCCTCATCGGTGATTTTATCCCATTTGGCTTTCAGTGGGTCTTGTAGATTTTTCCAAAATCCTATGAACTGTTGTTGATTCATAACGTTCTCCTCATATTGTTGGATGAGTACCGATCCTGCCCATAAAAATGGAGAATCGATTGGTGAGTAAATATGATTGGTTTTTCGGTCATACCGCGTGTGTATATTGCTGCAAGCATCAAGCATCACTCCAGAGAAGACCTCAGGGGAGTGAACTGATGGACTTAATCACTCCGCTCTTTGACCGTGACGGTCCGGAAAGACCTCTTCAGAAACCTGACATAATGGTCAGCGTTACAGTCACCGTTGCAAAGCAACAGCAATCCTTGGCCCAAGGTGTGGCGTAGAAGCGACGGGGACGAGGAAATCAGACGCGCATGATAGGAAATCAAAAAGCGCGTGAGATGAGGATGTCAGCGGGGCTCAATACGTCATGAATATACGCTAAACTCTATCATGAGGCCAAGTCAAGGAAAATCAAGCTTCCCCCTGCGATCAGAAGCATAAGACTTCCTAGACACAACACAAAATTCCTGTTTAATATCTCGTTTTCTAACTTGAGAATATTCCTCAGCGATACGCCTCTCTAAAAAATTACTCCGGCCACGAATACCGAGTCCACAACCGGCTGAGGCCAATATGATCACTACCAGACGTTCCCGGCACCCGGTGTGTAGCTTGAAGCAATCACGCTCTTGGCCTGCATGGTTTCACATTTCACAATCCCATCACAATCAACCAATGCGGCCTTTAATTTGACGGTGGCTGCAGAAACATCCAACGTAGAAGCATTGATTTTCACCTTGGCCGAAGAGGAAATTTCAATCCCGCTTGATGTCAATTTGATCACATTACCATTCGTATCCATGATGTGAACCTGGCCTCCTGAGCCGTCTTTAATCTCGATCCGCTGTCCAGCAGGCGTGCGTAATTCCATCGACTCCTGCCCTTCTTTATCATTGATCCGCAATCGCACGCCGCTTCGGGTCTTCAAAGTTTTAAGGTCGTTGTTCCCTTCCCCGTCCATGGACTCCGGCGGTTGGTCTTGTCCGTTCCACAAGGCCCCGACGACATAGGGGGCGCCGGGGTTGCCTCCTTCAAACGCCACCAAAACCTCATCCCCAACATCTGGAATCCACCAGGTCCCACGTCCCGCCCCAGCCATTGGGCAGGCGAGACGAGCCCAAACCTGTAACGGAGGTGCTTTACCGACTCCAGGCAACGTACTACCAGATACCTCCGCAGCAGGGGCCCACGGCAACTCGACCTGCACCCGACCGAGTTGATCAGGGTCTTTTACGTCGTTGACCAGCGCCGGGTACACGCCGAACCACCGGTCGGCTGGTATTTCGCGGATTCGTGGATATGGGCTTGCGTGGTAGGATTGGTTTCTTTCGAATGGTGTTATCACCTGTGACCTCCTTTTTCGAACGGCGCGGAGCCTTGCGATTCAACCAGGCACGTTCGGCTACAAATTCAGTTTGGAAACCTGTGAGCGACGAAAACGAATGAGTGACGGCTATAAGATAATAATCTCCCTCAAAAAATGAACCTACTTGTGAAATGTTTACCACCGTACCGACACGCAGCTCGGGATGGTCCAAAGCTTTTCCTGTGGCGCGCACAAACTCACCGGCTTTTTCTCGATAAAATTGTTTAGCAAGCGTCTGGGCCTGTTCTCCCGAAGTAGGCAGACTCTTCACTTCGTGGATAAGAGTATGACCACCAGTGAATTCTTTCAAAATCTTGGCCGCGGTTTGGCCCCCTGCGCTCACAGAGCCTCCCAAGCTTGAGTCTTTGCCAACTCCGGTAATGCGTTGTTTCATACCAACATCCCAGCCAGTGACGCGCAACTCTGTGCCTTGTCCTTGGAGATCTGCCCGCGCGTGAAATTGAATGAGATTTTTACCCATGGCCAGATCAATGGGACCAGACATCCGCTCCTCGCGTGTCACGGCATGCAGCGTGTTGTCTTCAATCCACAATTCCCCACCAGCCGCCCGTACACGTTCAAAACAAAACCCCAGATCAGTTTGGTTAAATTGCACCACACGTTCATGCGTCGGGCCACCAAGCGAAATTTGAGGAGTGAGGCCGTGCTCACCAGCAATGACGTTCAAAATGTCAGCGTCGGTCACGGATTCAAAAATTCGGTTTCGTATCAGCAGGCCAAAATCCGATAAACGATCCTCTGCGGTAATAACGATTTCCGGCGGATACGAAAGAGTGGTGTGTCCCTCAATGGCAGTAATCTGCCCGGAAAAAAGAATCAGCGCCGAATCCCCGGATTTGACTCGAAACATGATCTTCCGCCCAAAATCTAGATATGCCTGATCAAAATAGAGAAAATTGGGTTCCGAACTCGACGATGAACTTCCCCAATTCAGGAATCGAGCGGAAGCCACCGCATGGCCCTGCACGGAAGAGGTCAACTGCATTTCCAGAAGGTGTTCACCAAGCTTTTCGACCACCGTACCATCGATCAGAATTTCGGGTCGCAAGCTTACAGAAAAATCCGAGGTCTCTAACATACAAGGCCTCCTACGTTGTATATGAAATTATTGAAAAACCAGGCGGTATTATAAGGAAAAAGAACTAACGATTCGAGGATTTATTCAGATAAACATTATTGATGGACTCTTTGGCATTCTCAAAAAACAAAAAGCCGTTAATTCTGTTCTGTAAAAACTCAATTTACTAATCCTTCGTTCACTCTACCTTTTTATTGAAACAATTGGTTCGTAAAGTCACCATTCCACTTGGATACGATTGTAAGTCCAATCTATGGAAAAGATTCCAAGCCCAATCTGAATAACCGCTGATACAAGGGCGGCCATCGCCAAAACCATGAACCAGAACTGCGTTTTCCTATTCCTTCTCTCCTGCTCGTCAAGGAGGCGGCGCAGCAATATACTATGAATCGCGTCAGCCATAACAATAGCTTCATGCCTCACGTTTTCGTTAGGAATTCCTGTGTTCGCTAGCACACCAACAGCGGACTCTAACTCAGCGTTAGTTGCTGAATGGATTGAACGATTTCGAATTGCGTTCCGGACGCTATTAAAGTCAACAAAATTGGACATCATATTTCCTTGAAAATTACTTTTCATTCGGATTCTTTTGTTAATAAAAGGCTATAGCTTTACATGGGAAAAGATCAATATACGAACGGAAACGAAAACCATAATATTAACAAAAGTGGATTCCTGATTATAGATACCCTGTACGACCGAAAGATAGAAAAATTGCTAAATTACTCCATTCCTTTTTCAAATCAACGCCACCGCTTTGAAGTGGGCATGGACTTTTTGGCCAGCGTGGAGGTTAAGTTCGTGGAAGGATTTTCTGGTGATCATGGCGAGGAGCGGGCAGCCAACGTCTAGTTTTACTTCCATGGCGTATTGGTCGATTGGAGATTCTTCGATTTCAAGCACCGTGGCTTCCAAAGAATTGAGCACGCTGCTGGTTGCTGCGGGAGCGCCGACTACTAAACTGACATCGCGCGCGTGAATTTGCACTCGCAATGGTGCACCTACTCGCATTTCCTGTTTGGGAATAAAGAGCGACCGTCCTTCGAACTCCACACGAGTTAATCCAAACTCGGGCTCGTGTTCGGCAACCTTGGTTTCGAGGATTGCGCCAACCATGTTTGGTTCCACCAAACCTGGTAGATCCAATCGGGCAAACACTTCTTGGATTGGGCCAGTGGCGACAACCTTCCCTTCCTTCAGCAAAACCATGTGATTTGCCAATTGTAAAATCTCATTGAGATCATGGCTGACATAGAGAACAGGAATTTGCAGATCTTGATTTAGCCGTTGGATGAAGGGAAGAATTTCTTTTTTCCGTTCCTGATCAAGAGAGGCTAAGGGTTCATCCATTAACAGCAATTGAGGGCTAATGAGCAGCGCCCTCCCAATCGCCACCCGCTGCTGCTCCCCTCCTGACAACTGATGCCCTCGACGTTCTAAAAGCTTTTCCAGGCCTAACAATTCAACTACTTGCTCAACGTGAATGTGTCGGTCGGAGAGCTGAATCCGTTTCATCCCATATTCAAGGTTTTGTTTGGCATTAAGATGCGGGAATAGGCGGGCATCCTGAAACACTATTCCTACCCGTCTTTTCTGAATGGGAAGAAAGGTGCTTTCATCTTGCCACATGTCTTGACCGAATTTGAGATACCCTTTCGATGCACGCGTGAGTCCAGCGATGCACCGTAACAATGTCGTTTTTCCACTCCCTGACGCTCCAAAGATCGAGAAAAGGGTTGGGGGTCAGGTCTTGCAATAACACATTCCCCTTGAGCGAATTCTTGCGGCTTCCCCTAAACCATTCAAGTGCGATGATTGAATGGCGAGATTCAGAAAAGATGGCCAAGGGCGATATGGCATTTCAAGACCTGCCCCTCGCGATGAGCGGGAAACGGGTTCTCAGGCCACCAACATTGCGATTGATTCGTATTCTTTCGCGAACCCTCAGGCTATTTTTTTCTCTTTTGAGGTTTCCGTTTTTTCTTTTTTTCCCTTTGCTCCTCCTCATCCTTCTCTATTTCTTTTCGCAATTCCTCCATACTGGGTTCCCCGCTGGGATGTGTTACCGTCAAGGCGTAATCCTGTTTCGTGAGTTTGATGACATCGATCTCTTGATCTAAAAACCCTTGAATCTCCTCAAGCCGTGGCTTTTCTTCTTTGCTGCAGAACGAAATCGCGATCCCCTTTTTGACGCCACGCCCGGTTCTTCCTACACGATGTACGTAGTTTTCTGCCTTATCTGGCAAGTCATAGTTCAGCACATAATGCACATCGGGAATGTCGATGCCGCGTGCGCTGACATCGGTGGCGATTAAAATCTGACAGGCCCCGGCTTTAAAGGCCTTCATCACCTCAGCCCGGTCATGCTGATCCTTTTCCCCATGAATCGTTAGCGTGTCTATCCCGACACGACCCATCGCCTTGGCGACCCGTTCCGCGCGTACTCGCGTCCGGACAAACACGATCACCCGGCTCTCAGGATTATCAGTCAAGAAACGCTCAAGGAAAAACCGTTTATCATCCATTTCCACGAACATCACATAGTGCGAGACATTTTTAGAGACACGGTTGTCCGGCGAGATTTGAATCCGGATCGCCGATGTTCTCACCTGAGAATACGCCAGTTTTTTGATGTCGGCATTGATGGTTGCTGAGAAAAAGAGCGTTTGATGGTGGTGTCGCAGCTTTCTTTTGATCGCATGAATATCTCGAATAAATCCGAGATCGAGCATGTGATCGGCTTCATCCAACACCAGGGTTCGCACATGATTCAGCAGCACATACCCCTGACTGATCAGATCAAACAGTCGGCCGGGTGTCGTAATGAGCACATCAATGCCCTTCTGAAGTGTGTGTATCTGCGGGTCCTGCTCAACGCCGCCATACATGGCAAACGCCTTGACCTTGGTGTGTTTGGAAAGTTGAGCAAAGACCTCTCCGATCTGCATCGCCAGTTCGTGCGTTGGCACCATGACAATACATTGGATACCATTGGAACGTTGGCTCCTTTTCCACTGGTCGATCTGATTAATGATCGGGATGGCAAAGGCTGCCGTTTTCCCCGTTCCTGTTTGGGCAATGGCCAGGACATCTTCCCCCGCCATGATCGAGGGCATGGCTTTAAATTGGATGTCCGTTGTTCTGACAAACCCGAGTCGGGACAGGTTATTTTTCAAAGCATCTGAAATGGGATATTTTTCAAACTTCATGGTGTTTCCATACGTCTTCTTCTCATTAAATCCGGCACAACAGGGAAGATGAATCAGTCCATCACTCAGAAAGTCTTGCGCCTAAGTGCTTCATGAAACTGGAAGCATGATTGTATATCGCGAGCGCACCTGTGTCGTTATATTGTTCATGATTGTGTATCACAAAATTTCGATAGGCATCCTGTAAAAGGGTCAAGTGCATGGCCGCTTCTGAATAGAATCGGTGGTCACTTTGCCAAATTTCAGGCGTGAACTCTTTAGGCAATTGATCAATTTCATGAATCTTGTCTTGGATTTTCTTCATGATCAACTCCCAGTTTATTTGTTCATCGGACAGGTGAAAATGTTTGGCAAGAACACGCAGTCCAATTTCTATAACGCGCATGAGATGGAATACGCATGCCGTGTTTCTTGATGTTGCATAAGATTTACCCGCCTCTTCAATATCTTCTCTCGCAGACTCAAATCGAGAAACGTTTACGCCAAATGTTTCCAATGGTTTCAAATAGAACTGCTGTTTTTCCGTCGGGATGCACAGAAATAGTTTCTCTGAAATTTCATCATACAGGCACTTGTAGAATTCCTTGTATTGAAGAGCCAACTCATCATACGTAGGTGAACCATCAATAGTTTTTTCGATATCCTCGAGTTTAGTGACGCAACTCTTAAGTGGTACCCCCCTACAATCCTCCTTAATTTCCCCAACTTCCTCCCTCGACGAAGCCAATGTCTTGTCGTTGATTTTTTCATAACGATACTCTGCCCTCTCAATGAGCCGAATCACGCTCGTCAACCTGGAACTAATGGCAATATACCGGTCTACTGAAAATTGAAGCATGTACTATACCCTCACCAATAAAGAAGGTTTATTGTTCTACAGAGCGGCCAACTTAGGGCAATCAGTTTCACATCATTTACAGGCACTTCCTCCTCAAGAATCACGACTGTATTCTCTCAGGATATAGGTGGCAACACCAACATAAACGTCACAGTAGAATATAAAAATATGAAAAAACCTTCTGTGCAAGAGGTAAAAATCAAGAAGACACAATTCTTAACCTCGGCTAACTCAACGCCACCGCTTTGAAGTGGGCATGGACTTTTTGGCCGGCGTGGAGGTTAAGTTCGTGGAAGGATTTTCTGGTGATCATGGCGAGGAGCGGGCAGCCAACGTCTAGTTTTACTTCCATGGCGTATTGATCAATTGGAGATTCTTCGATTTCAATCACCGTGGCTTCCAAAGAATTGAGCACGCTGCTGGAAGCCGCTGGTGCTCCAACCACGACACTCACATCGCGGGCATGGATTTGGACTCGCAACAGGGAACCAACGGCCATTTCCTGTTTTGGGATGAAGAGTGATCGTCCGAAAAACTCCACACGGGTTAAACCAAACTCTGGCTCATGTTCCGCGACCCTGGTTTCAAGAATGGCGCCGACCATGTTCGGTTCGACCAGTCCCGGCAGATCTAACCTCGCAAAGACTTCCTGAATCGTTCCAGTAGCTGCCACCTTTCCATTTTTGATTAAGACCATGTGATTGGCCAGTTGTAACATTTCGTTGAGATCATGGCTGACATAAAGCACGGGAATTTGTAAATCTTGATTGAGACGTTGAATGAACGGAAGGATTTCTTTTTTTCGTTCTTGATCAAGCGAGGCTAACGGTTCGTCCATCAAGAGCAATTGTGGGCTAGTGAGCAAGGCTCGGCCAATTGCTACCCGCTGTTGCTCTCCTCCTGAAAGATGTTGGGTTCGACGGTCAAGAAGTTTGTCCAAACCTAACAAGTCGACCACTTGGTCAACGTGTATTTGTCGTTTGGATGGTTGAGTTCTCTTCATCCCATATTCAAGATTCTGTTTGGCATTGAGATGGGGAAACAATCGAGCATCTTGGAATACTAGCCCAACTCGTCTCTTTTGAATGGGAAGAAAGTTCTTTTCGTCTTGCCAAATATTCTTGCCGAATTTGAGATACCCTTTCGGCGCACGCGTTAATCCAGCGATGCATCGTAGTAATGTGGTTTTTCCACTCCCTGACGCTCCAAAGATCGCCACGGTTCCATCAAGCGGCATGATACATTCCACATTCAAATGGAAACCTGGATATTCAATCTGAAATTTGGCGTCGAGTTGATTCATGCGACGTGAACCGGCAGTCGCCTATTAATCGTATACACAACCGTCAGAATGACAAAACTAAATATGAGCAGAAACGCAGAAAGAAAATGCGCTTGGGAATATTCCAGCACTTCGACGTGGTCATAGATCGCAATCGAAAGAACTTTCGTCACGCCGGGAATATTGCCACCTACCATCAGCACGACTCCGAATTCGCCAAGGGTATGCGCGAAACCCAAAACAATTGCGCTTAAATAACCACGGATCGCCATCGGCGAGGCTACGCTAAAGAAAGCGTCGAGCTTTGAAGCCCCCAATGCCCAGGCGGCTTCTAACGGTTTTTTGCCGACGGCTTCGAATGCTCCATGTAGAGGTTGCACCACAAAGGGCAAGGAATAGAAGGACGAGGCGATTACCAACCCGGTAAAGGTAAAGGAAAGCGGTGATCCAGTTAGGTCCATCCAAAGTCCGCCAATGGGGCCAAGAGGTCCAAGGGCAATAAGAAGATAAAACCCGAGGACCGTCGGAGGTAACACCAGGGGGAGCGCCACGACCGCTTCGACCATGGTTCTGAATCGCGACTTCGTGAAGGCGAGCCACCATGCTAATGGTGTTCCGACAATCATTAAGACCAACACGGTCACTCCTGCTAATTGCATGGTGAGCCACAAGGGCCCCCAATCCATTTCAGGAAAATTCATCCCATTCCCCTAGGAAAATTCTTATTCAACCCCATACCCCAACTGTTCAATGAGGGCTTGAGCTTTGGGGCTTTTGAGATAATGTACAAATTCAATAGCGGCGATATTGCTTTTTCCTCTTGTCAGCAGCACCGCTTGTTGACCCAACGCATCATGAAAACTCTCCGGAACATCCCACCGGCTGCCCATGCCATTGATCTTGGGGTCCAATACCTGCGCAAGGGCAACAAACCCAAGCTGCGCATTGCTTGAATAGACAAACTGAAAAACCTGTCCGATATTTTCGCCTTGAACAAGTCGGCCCTTCAATTGATTCCACAGGCCCATCGCTTGTAGCGTAGTTTTCGCAGCCAAGCCGTAGGGGGCCGTTTTCGGATTCGCAATGGCCAAACGATTAAACCCGCCTTTTGCCAAGACTGCCTTTCCATCACCTTTAATCAGATCAGGGTTTGCGCTCCACAAGGTCAGGCGTCCGACCGCATAGGTAAATCGGCTATGGGGTACTGCGAACCCCTCATCTTCGAGCACCGCTGGTCGTTGCGCGTCTGCAGACAAAAACACATCAAAAGGAGCACCATTTTTAATTTGCACATATAGCTTGCCACTCGATCCCGAACTGACAAGTGTCTTATGCCCGCTATCTTCTTCAAAATGTCTCACAATTTCGTTTAGCGTAGATCGAAAATTGGCCGCGACCGCAATTCGTACCTCTCCGGCATTGGCCATAACCGGAAGCCACTGAGAAACTGCTATAAGAATAACAACCAAATTTTTGATCAACATGTGATGTGTTAGCGTACAAAGGCCTCAGGATTAAGGATGAGAATAATTTATAACTGGCAATTTGTCGGCCCTACACCTATCGATTTGATTATTAAATTCGAAATGTTGTTTGAAAATAAAAATAATCCGTATCGATATTTCCCCCCACGGGCAATCCCGCCGAGGCAGGGAGCCGGTCAAAATAACTTCCCTTAAACCAATGAAAATACCCTGCATCGAATTCTAAATTCTTATTCACGGTCCACTGAGCTCGCAGCTCCACATCATGGCCCAAGAAATTTCCGGAGCCACCAGTAGCATCAAAGACACCGCCATTGGTGGCCGTGACAATAGGGGAGATGCCAAACGCACCTCGAGATGTGGCCAGATACCAGACCCTATGCTTAAGTTGAACTTTCCAACCCTTGGAGGGCTCTACAATCACCCGCCAGCCTGGCGAACTGATATTGGTACGAAAAAATGGGCCCAAATTACCCGTGGGCATGTATTCAAACCGTCTCCCGCCAAAGAGCGTATCAAAGGCCGAACTTTGACTATCGCCCGCATTGCGATCTCCACTCGCATAATCATAATGAATCACCACACGAGGCGACCACGGCAGATTAAACGTATACCCAAGGTCAATATGTTGAAAGTGCGCAAAATGATCGATGCTTCCCCGCTTGCCGGTTTGCCACACGGTCTCAACTTCGTAATCGGCACGACCGATTTCCGGCTCTTCATAGACACGAAGACCAAAGGTGGAAAATGTTCTTTGTTGGTTCAATGCCGGACTCTGCTGATCATTCAGACCAAAATAATAGACATTCAATCGCATCCAGGGCATTTGCAAAGTTTCGCCATACACTCCCCAGAAGAGATTCCGTTGGGATTGTTCATCTAGCCGTACATCATCCCGCAAAACCGGCTCAACGAGAAAGATCCGCACACGCCAGTCTTGGCCCTTGGCCAATTGTCCATGCATTCCATCAAACGCATTGGTGGTATTGCGATATCCATTTCTCGCAATCAACCGTCGGCGACCGAAATCCATGGTAAGACGTCCAAAATGGAAATCGGCCCGAAGCCCAGTGGCCAAAAAATTATTGGCTGTCGCCGACACCATCAACTGCAGAATATCCATTTCATTCCGGATCGAATCGTTCACAAAATCTCCAGGGTCGTCGAGATGCGTACGGGAATCTTGCCCCTCGAAAAGAAATTTAAAGGGTCCACCTTGGAGCCCCACCCGGACCCGAGATCGTTGTTCAATTTGCCCATCGGTCTGGCCCATAGCCTGGCTGGGCCGCCACGGATGGTCGTACACTTCAAACCGTGTTCGATGTTCAAACCCCAGATCCAACCACTGTGGCAGATGTAAAGCCGCCTTCACATAACGGTTCCACTGCCAATCTCTGGGTCGAACCAGCACGGCATCAGCCGATTCCGCAAGAGGCATCGAGGATGACCCTTGAATTCTCTCCACCATGCTCTGAGGAAAAAGATTCGGGCTTGGTGAAGAAACTTCTTGCGCAATTTCGCCTTCTGCGCCAGATCCCAATGCAGGAGGCACAGAAGGCAAGCCGAAAAATACACTCCAACAAAACACGACATATGTGGCGATTCGGTTACCACACAAAAGTCTTCTCATTTCCGGCCCCATTCCCCATTAAGATTTAGGTCTCAGACAAAGAAAAAAATTGTAATTTATTAAAGACATATTATCAAGTTTAAATTACATTATTCATTTTTATGGTTTGCGCCAAAAAGTGCACCTAGAAAAACTGTAGATAGATCAGGAATAAGTACTGAGAAAGAAGTAGGACCTCAGGTAAACAGAGAGGTCAAAGATGGATTATTTGAGAAAGGATGGGCAACAGAGAATAAGAGGGAATAGTGGGTAATCAACTGCCGACTCAGGTTTACTCAATAATTTTCCCAATTTCCTTGGAATCATATCCCCCTAACGCATCAATTTCTTGTCGAAACCCATGAGTCACGAGCGTATCCAAAAACATCTGCATGCCAGGATGGACACGAAGATACCTTGTCGGGATCACGAGATCATAACGTTCTTCTTGCAACGGAATAAAATCGAGGTCAAAAAAGTGCCCAACGCCTTGCGCACCAATTCCCACATCGGCCTTTCCCTCGACGATGGCCCGGCCCACACCCAGCTGGGAGGAGCACTGTGCGTCGTATCCACGCACCACACGACTGGCAATTCCAGATTTTTCCAATAAATAGTCCAGCAAGAGCCTGGCTCCGGCCCCCGGCTCACGATTCATCATGCGCAGATCCGGTCTGGCTAAATCTTCAATACCACGAACCGTTTTAGGATTCCCCTTTTTGAGCAATAGCCCCTCTTGCCATGCAGCGAATCGTACGACCGTCACGGCATGACCCTTTAAATACTTACGCAAGAACGGCAGATTGAAATCGCCGGATCGGTGATCCACCACATGGATACCCGCGACGTGCACTTCGCCTCGCTTTAACGCCTGCAAGGCCGCCAAGCTTCCCATGGTCCAACCCAGCACCGACGCATCTCCCCCATGCTGACGGATATGTTCCCCGGCTAAAAATATGGCTGGATCGCATCCTGCGACCACCACTTGATGTTCAATGTCTCGTTGAGGTCTTAACAACTGGATATATACGCGCTTTGGATTTTGGGGGGCACAAGATTGCGTCCCCACCCGCCCTAGCTGCAGCCCATCGGCAGGCACGGTATAATTCAACATTTCCCCCAAATCAGACACCGGCTTGGCCAACAATCGTCCATCAACAGACGCGACTTTCACCCTAGCCCTTTCCCCCATCTTCGATTCGCCACCCACCATCTCCGCCTCAATAATGTCCACGTCGGATTCAAAGGAAAATAAATCCTCCACGGTACACCCCAGATGGGACGCCAAGCGTAATGCAACTTCTGTCCCAGGAAGATATTGGTTCATCTCGATCGCATACAGGGCTTGACGAGTGATTTTTGTCCTCGCCGCCAGTTCTCCTTGGGAAAATCCGACTGCCACACGACGTTCGCGCAATCGATTCGTCACGCCGGCAGCTTGAATAGATTTTTGTTTGCCTTTTGAGGTTTTAGTCATGATTTTATTGTAATGTTTACTTACCATTTTTACAATTAAAAATAATATTACTGATCTCCCCACCCGCCATCATTTATCCAACACCATGCCGCCCCTCCTGTTGGCTACGTACCGAGGCTTCCCACTTGACCTAACAACGCTATTGGCATAAAAACGTCTCCGACCAATTAATCATTTATCCCTTGACACAAAGAGGTTTCCTGCATGCCCGCTAAAGCGACAGCTCCAACACGCCTCCCTCAATGGACCTTAAAAGATCTACTGGCCAATCCGGACAAAGACCTGGAAACGATCTCCCAAAACCTCAACAAAAACATCACGGCGCTGGAAAAGCTTCGCCCATCTCTCAATAACCACACCTCCCCAAAAACATTTCTCAAGGGGCTTTCCCTTATCGAAGAAATTGCCGCCTTGAGTTCTCGATTAGGAGCCTACTCAAGCCTCTGGTTTGCTCAAAACACGACCAACCAAAAAGCGCGCGCCTTTGATGCCACCGTCAAGGATAGATTAGCCAATGTGTCCAATCGAGTGCTCTTTTTCGACCTTTGGTGGCAAAAACATCGCGGCAAAGCCGCAAAACAACTACTGACGCATACTAATTCCATTCGCTATTATCTCACCTCGCTACGTCGGCTTACCCCGCACACGCTGACCGAACCCGAGGAACGAATTATCAATATTAAAAACACCACGGGCCGTTCGGCACTCGATACACTGTACGATGTTCTGACCAATGCCTTAACCTTCAAATCTCCTGAAAAAGAAGCACGAACGCCCCTTTCACGCGAGCAACTGTCTGTCTTCTTTCGCCACCCCTCGGCAATCAAACGCAAACAAGCTTACCAGGAATTGCTGAGCGTCTATTCGGGCCATGCCGACATGTTGGGAGAAATTTACAAATCACTCGTCATTGATTGGAAAAACGAAGGCATTGACCTCCGGCATCACGCTTCCCCTGTGGCCGTACGCAATACCTACAATGATATTCCCAATGAAGCCGTCACGACCCTCCTGGGCTGTTGCAGAAAAAACCGCCACATTTTCCAAGAGTTTTTTCGCCTGAAAGCAAAAATCTGCAAGATCAAGAAATTGTCACGCTATGATATTTACGCCCCGACCAAAAGTGAAAAAATTTCCTATCCGTTTGAAGAGGCCAAGAAACTGGTCTTCCAAGCCTATAAGGGCTTTTCACCAAAATTGGCGACCCTTGCTCAACAGGTCTTTGAAGATCGACATATCGATGCTGCCACCACTCCCGGCAAGGCCGGCGGGGCATTTTGTTACAGCGTCCTACCAAAGCTCACCCCCTACGTGATGCTGAATTACACGGGGGATGCCCGTGACGTCGCCACGCTTGCCCACGAACTCGGACATGCCGTGCATGGCATGATGGCCAGACACCACTCCATCTTTACCTTTCATTCAACCCTGCCCCTCGCAGAAACAGCGTCGGTATTTGGCGAACAACTCCTCTCGCAAGCCTTGCTCCAAGAAGTCTCGAATCCTCGCATGAAGCAACGCTTGCTCCTTGGGCAACTCGATGACCTTTATGCCACCATCCTGCGACAGGCCTATTTTGTCGAATTCGAAAACCAAGCCCACGAACAGATCGCCCAAGGGGCCACCGTCAACGGCCTTGCCAACACCTATCGGAATTTGCTGAAGGAACAATTCGGCCGAGTCGTGACCGTTCCAGATGAATTTCAATGGGAGTGGATTTCCATTCCCCACATCTATCGAAGCCCGTTTTACTGCTATGCCTATAGTTTCGGGAACCTGCTGGTCTTAGCTCTGTACCAGCGGTATCAGAAGGAAGGAAAGTCTTTCATTCCTAAGTATTTGGAACTATTGGCGGGCGGTGGTTCTAAAAGCCCTCAAGACTTGCTCAAACCACTCAGACTCGACATGTGTGCGGAAAAATTTTGGCAATCCGGATTCGACCGTATTGAGGGCATGGTCGAAGATCTAGAGAAAACGATACGGTAAAACGGTCAAGAGAACTGAAACCACTATCTTGAGGAAGGGAAACCTCCTTGATTTAGAGGGTTCGGTTGCGTTAGCCTTCCCCGTTTGTTGTATCGCCTAGGGAAAAACCTTTCGTTAGCGTCACAGGGAGTCCAGTACATGATGGAAAGTGCCTATGTGCTCATTAACGTGCTTCCAGGCCAAACGGCCAATGTCAAAAATTTACTGTCACAAATTCCTGAGATCAAAGTGATTGATGCCTGCTGGGGCAAACCGGATATTTTTGCCCGTGTCGAGGTGACGAGCCAAGAAGCCCTCACCCAACTGGTCCTAACCCGTATTCATGCCATCGAAGGTGTCTCCCAAACAGACACACACCTCGTCTATACGCTTCCGGAATAGATTTTAAACATGAAGCGGAAAAATTAGCGGCGGCGCTGAGCCTCCACGCCGGCTCCTTTATCCTTTGTATTTTTCACGCTTCACGTAACCGGCTTGCCTCAGTAGATACCCGCTTCACGCTGCAGCCACCGAACATACTGAATTACCAACTGCACATCATCTGAAGACGCACCTTCGATTTTTGGCATATTGCCAAATTCCCAATGATGCGCCCGCACCCCCTGAGCCGCAGCACGAAGAAAGGCAATATCCGCATGATGTGAGGGCTCATAAATCTTGTGCACCAACGGCGGCCCATTCGTTGTTCCCCGGGCATGAACTCCATGACAACGGGCACAGAAGGTATTGAACCGTTCTTCTCCAGATTGAAACTCCTTTGGCACCTCGATATCCGCACTCTCCGATACCACAACTCCAGCAGATGTTGCCCCATTTTTTTCCATAACCGCATGAGAGGGATGGTCCCCCTCATCAGCCTGGGAGCAACCCAAACCTAGCCCGCAAACGAAGACAACACCCAAGCACCAACTTTGCCAATGATGTAATTGTTCTTTTCTCACCTTAAAACCTCAACATTTCAGTGAAAAACAGCATAGAGAAAAATAGAAACAGGCGGTCTTTTGTGTTCTATACTTTCCCGATCATGAGTCCCATATCCACAAATAGAACCAATGTCTGACCTATCTGCCAAAATCCTACCCAACCTGATATGACACTGGATCTTTTTTCCCAGCCTGTCGGAATCCTTCCAATCGAATAAGACAACTATCACATTGCCCACAGGCCACCCCTTCTTCATTCGGATCATAACAGCTATGAGTAAGTTCGAAGGGCACGCCCAACTCGATCCCCCGTTGAATGATTTGTGCCTTGCTGAGTTGAAGGAGTGGGGCCTTGATTTCAACGGAGCTCCCTTCCACGCTCATTTTTGTTCCCAGTCGTGCGACCTGTTGAAAGGCTTGCAAAAATTCTGGCCGACAATCAGGATAACCTGAATAATCCAACACATTCGCTCCGATAAAAATGCTTTTGGCTTTGGACACTTCGGCATAGGCCAAGGCCAATGAGAGAAAAATCGTATTCCTGGCCGGGACGTAGGTATTAGGAATCCCTTGCTTTCGATCCTTTTCTGATCGATGCTTGGGAACCGTGCCTTGCCCGACGAGTGCCGACCCTCCAAACACGCTTAAATCCAGGTGTAGAATCTTGTGCTCTTTGGCCCCGATCCAAGCCGCGATTTTCTTAGCACAGGCAATTTCAACATGATGCCGCTGGCCATATCCTACAGTGACCAAAAACAGAGCCCAGCCTTCCTCTTTGGCGATGGCTGCGGCTACCGTGGAGTCCAGCCCTCCGCTGGCTAGCACTACTGCGTTCACCGGACCCTCTCACCAATGGCGAGTTTGCCACAATCCTGCGGATCAGTGTTTCTATCATAGAAGAAAACGTCACACGTCCACGTCATAAAATCAGAGTAAAGATTCCTCTTTCGATTAGCAATGGGAACACGGATTCACGAGAATACGAGAAAAAACCGGCGTGGAAAGGAGGAGGATTAACTAGGAAATCAGGGATTTCGTGAAAAGTATTAGGACAGACCTGGAAGGCCCAGCCAGAGGAGTAACTATTCTAAAGCACAAAGCACAAGGATCAAATTCGTTGCTCTCCTTTTTCAATTTTTTCCAGCAATTCCATGCGAGATTGGCATTCGATACAATAACGAGCAAACGGGAGCGCGGCCAAACGTTTCTCACTGATTTCCGCATCACATTCCGCACATTTCCCGTAGGTGCCTTCATCCAAACTTGATAAGGCTTCTTCGATCATCTGCCGCTCACGATTCCGCATTTCTTGTAATGAAATCCCCATCTCACGCTCAAGATCAAACAATGCCTGATCCCCGCTATCCATTGCCGATTCCAATCGACGCTGTTGATCATCAGTCAACGATTGCCCCAATTGTTCACGCATTTGTTTCATCACGGCATCCCGTTTGGCCAACAATATCGTCCGCAAGGCCTTGGCACGAGCGCCCAACACCACAGGACGCTTGGTTTGGGTGGCCACATCATTCGCAGGTCGAGGCGAGGAAGACTCGGCCTTGGTTTTGGGCTTGGGCTTTGACTTTGGTTCAGAAGAGGATTTGGTCACGGGTTTAGAAGATGGTGTTCGTTTGGCCACGGCCTTGGAAGTTTTGGTTGCAGCGGTTTTCACACTTCCAGCCTTGGTCGATTTACTGGTAGCCGCCGTGGTTTTTTTCGCGGGTTTGGCTTTCATTCCTCGTCTCCTTTAACGAACACGCTTCCCTGAAACGACGCGTAACGAGTTCTTCATATTCCTTTCAACAATTCCCAATCTCTAAGGGTCGGCCTGCGGAAGTCGCGCATCATACCTGATCTAGTGATAGGACAGCAAGGAATGGACCGGACATCCATCCAACTTGGCCCGGCCCTCTAAAGCTAACAGTTCCACCAGAAACGTACATCCGACGATTTCCGCCCCTAATTGCCTCAATAAGTGTACCGTGGCCGCTGCGGTTCCCCCCGTCGCCAAGAGATCATCGACGACCAACACCCGTTCACCCATTTCGATGGCATCCCGATGAATGGCCAAAGAATTCGATCCATATTCCAGGTTATATTTTACTTCAAACACATCGGCGGGCAATTTTCCTGGCTTGCGAACTGGCACAAACCCCGCATTGAGATTAAAGGCCAGGGGCCCACCCAAGATAAACCCTCTCGATTCAATCCCCACCACCTTGCTGATTTGGTCATTTCGGTAATGATCGGTCAAGTCCTGAACGATCTTCTGAAAACCTGATGAATTTTTGAGTAGCGTCGTGATGTCATAGAATAAAATACCAGATTTTGGAAAATCGGGAATTTCTCGAATCAAACTTTTATAATCCATCAATCAGTCCTTTCTTCCATCAAATACCATGAACCTAAATAAGTACCGACCGAATTGGCTCCGACTGTTAATATTTCACTTCGAACGTAGATTCCTGATCCTGCGGTTCAATCCATTCCACGCTGACCTCCCTCACATTGGATAATGCCGGACCTTGCTCCAAATCTACGAGAAACTTTTCCACTGACTCACGCAAGCCCTGGGCTTCCAACTCCACACGGCCATCTTGTACATTCCGGACCCACCCGTTTACCTGATGGGATTTCGCCTGACGAGCCGTAAATGCTCGAAAACCCACGCCCTGCACATGCCCCTGAACGAACACATGAACACGAACCATGTGAGACAAATCCGCCATCCTTTTTAGACTTCCGCACCAGCAACAAACTTATGACGCATTCTTCCACAACATGGCGCTAAGGGATTGGGCCGTCTCTTTCCCATCACGAATACAATCAGGAATTCCCAACCCCTCATATGCTGCGCCGGTCACATATAAACCTGGGCTAGCTGCGAGGCGTTGCCGAAGGTTCTTCACCCGAGCACGATGCCCAATCACATATTGCGGCATGGCCTGCGCCCATCGAAATACGTGTGCCGACTGTGGGGAGGCCTTAATCCCGATCATTTCCCCTAATTCCGCCAAGGCAACCGCCACTAAACGGGAATCATCCTCCTTAAGAATGGATTCACGTCCTCGGCCCCCCAGGTAACACCGAATCAGGCTTTCATCAGGGTTGGCGCGCCCAGCCCATTTCAAGGACGACCAGGTCGCGGCAATCAATTTCCGTTGCTCCACTCGAGGAACCACAAACCCAAACCCCTGTAATTGTGACTGCACCTCTGCTTTCCGAAACGCAAGGGACGCGGTGACCGTGGAAGCATAGGGTATTTCCGATAACAAACCAGCCACTTCGGGATGACACTCTTCCAAAATCCGAGAGGACACAAAGGCTGGGGTGGCCAGGACGACACCATCCGCCTCAACCACTTCGCCGTTCGCTAAGCTCACTCTCCACATTCCGTGGCCATCGGAAACGGGCACCCGATTCACATGATGCACTGCCTTTCCAAGCAATAAGGTGATCCCCTGTTTGGTGAGGACCTCCACCAACCTGGTGACCAGCTCATCCAACCCATGCTGCAGGGTGACGAATAATGTACGGGGTGTGCCACTTTTCCCTTGAGGAGCTCGCCTGGCCCGTTGCTGTGCCAACGCACCTTTGATTAATCCCCCATGTTGAATTTCTAAATCGACAAATTGAGGAAAGGTCGCAGAGACACTGAGTTCCCTGGCATCCCCCGCATAAATGCCCGCGACCAGGGGTTCGATCAATCGATCAAAGGCTTCCTGCCCAAACCGACGAGTAAAAAAACTTGCCAATGATTCTTCCGGTGCATCAGCAGAGCGAGCAGGAATAAACCAATCCCCTCCCATCCGCAAAATTCCCGGCCAAGACACCAGCCCGCTTTTAAATAAGGGCCCCATTTTGGTGGGTACCATGGAAACTAACCCTTGGGGAAATTCCCGAAGCCGTCCACGGGAGTAAGCAAAGGTTTTGTTGTGACCCTGATTTGTATTGATGAGTTGCGAACTCAAGCCCAGTTTTTCGCACAATTCCAGGGCCCATGGTTTGATAGAGAGAAATGAATCAGGCCCGCCTTCCACGATTAAGCCATCGACTCGAGTCGTGGAAATTTTGCCGCCCCAACTTGATCCAGCCTCCAGGATTGTACAGTGAACGGCCTGGTTGAATTTCTGCGATTCTTCCGCGAGCGTAAACGCGGTCGAAAGGCCGGCGATACCTCCGCCTACAATGACAACGCGTTTAACAGAAGTGGAAGGTCGAGTCATGAGCAGTCATTGACGAGTTTTGAGAAATTGGTGGTGTAAAGATTGTGATAGGTTTAATGGGGATAAAGTGATTGGATTCGGAACCGGAATAAGGTGTTACGGATCACGACCTCCCCCTTTCTACCCTTTGCTCTTACTCATCATCACACATTGCATCACGGGTTACGTTTCAGGAATGTCGACCATATTTGTGAACAGAAGCAATCGCCGCATCAACATGGGCAACTGGCGTTTGAGGAAGAATGCCATGACCCAAGTTAAAAATATGTCCAGGACGTTGATTAGCACGAGTCAGGATGTCTTTAACCCGTCGGTCGATTTCTTCAACCGGGGCATACAGGACAACGGGATCAAGATTTCCCTGCACAGCCACATCGTAGCCCAGACGGGCCCAAGCTTCATCCAACTGAACATGCCAATCTAGCCCAACCACATCACTTCCGGCCTTTTTCATGAGCGGCAAGAGGGTCGATGTGCCAGTTCCAAAATAAATGAGGGGCACCCCCGCAGACCGCAAGCGATCTATAATGCGTGTCACATGGGGAAGGGCATATTCTTCGTAATCACCTGGTGAAAGACATCCAACCCAACTATCAAATAATTGAATAGCTTGCGCTCCTGCATCGATTTGTACCAGAAGATAGTTCGTCACCACATCGGAAAATTTTTCTAACAAGGCATGCCACAATTTCGGCTGGGAAAACATAAGGCGCTTGGTTGTGATGTAGGAGCGAGAACTCCCGCCTTCAATGGCATAACTCGCCAACGTAAAGGGACCACCGGCAAATCCAATGAGTGGGACTCGCCCGGCCAATCGTTGAATCGTTAAGGACATGGCATCATGAGAAAAGGTAAATGCCTGACCATCCACCACACGCAACCGCTCCACATCCTCGACACTTCTCACAGGATTGGCGATCACCGGCCCTTTGTCCTCAACAAACGATAATTGAAGTCCCATTGGTTCAAGGGGCAACAGAATATCTGCAAAGATAATGGCGGCATCTAAAGGAAACCGTTCAATAGGTTGAAGAGTGACTTCGGCAGCTAACTCCGGGGTTTTACACACATCCAAGATACTATGTTTCTTTCGAATTGCCTGATACTCCGCCATATAGCGTCCTGCTTGCCGCATAAACCAGACGGGAGTTCGGTCAACGGGTTGCCTTCTGCAGGCTCGAAGAAAACGATCATTCGTCAAAGGAGGCGTCATGATAACCGTGGCCTTATGGGGAGTAAATAAAATGGATCGTGATTACTGATCACACTAAATTTCATTAAAACCATTCCTGGTCACTCGTTTTCGATTCAGTCGGAGACGCCTCAAGCTTAGAGACGAGAGTGTCTCTCAAACGGTCGCTAATTTCATCAAATTCCCCGGTATTCCCAGGTTCAACAATCCAGGCATCACCTTCAGCCAATTCAATGCGATAGTGATCCTGGTCTAAGGAAAACCATTCAAAATAGGGATGCGGATCCAAAAGAGGGTGAGGGTCAAATGAAATGAGACTCACAGTACCAAGTTGAGGAATCGCAAAATCGCTTAACCGGTGACCGGCTATCGCATCGTCAGAAAATTGCGAATTACAAAGTGCGATGACCTGCCCTAAAATATCCGACTTAAAGTCCCCTTTTAGGCACACATCCACAGAACCGATAGCGGCAAATGTCAGTCGTCCAATAACTAAGCCAGTGGTTCGATTATCCAAATAGCCTTCCTTGAACCATCGCGAACCACCGAACTTTTCAGCCACCTTTCGGCCCTCTGAACAAAAAGGCCAATCCTGTGTTCAATATAATGGAGTTCATGATCTTGAGTGCGGATAAAGGAAGGAACCGATCCTGAATACATCGAAGAGCGAGCTAAGGCTTACAAATAGGACATTTAAGCTGTTGTGTCGTACCCGTTTGTTCAAGCGCATCCAGGGCTGTTTCTTTGTCTGGATATTCAAACCAGCCGCCCTCCCAATGGTCGGACCGCCCAGCCGAGGTGGGAATTTGGATACAGCGCTCCCGATGAAGCACGGCCTGATCAAGCGACCGTCGAATATTTATCCATAGCCCCATAATTGCTTCACCATCCTACCTAGTTGTGTAAAAAGATACACAAGTCAGGAATTCTTAGTCGTCCACCAACTGCCATTCGTCTTTTTCGATTTTTACCTTTTGTCCAGATTGAATCTTTTTCACATCTTCACGGTCAAAAAGTTTCATATATCGCTCGATACGATCATCCTCATCAATGCGTTCCTCTTGCTGCATTCCATTGGCAAGCTTGTACCGTCTGATCAAAACTGCCATGCCGTCCTCCACCACGTTAAAGATTGTTCGAAAACCCCAAACTTAAATAGTCTAAAGAAGTGCGTATTTGTCCGTCAAGGCAAGAGAAACCTGGACAAGAATAGTCCGTCAATAATTATTTTCCCCAGAAGTTGGCAAGCGACAAATTCATTCGGCTATAATGGAAAGGTTATTTGGGACACCACAACAAAGGAGTGAATGTCGCTATGCCGGTGTATGAATATCAATGCCAATCCTGCGAGCACAAGTTTGAGCTCATGCAATCGATGAACGCCAGATCGGAAGAGACGAGTTGCCCACGTTGCAACGAAACCAAAGCCCACCGATTGATGTCAGCCTTTGCATCCCAGATCAAGGGCGATCACAAGCCAGGCTTTGCTGAAATGAAAGCCTACGATATGTACAATGATCGTATGGACCGATTTAAAAAGCTTCCCCCCCTCATGGGCGGTGCGAGAGCGATGCCCGGGGAACCGGCCATGACCCAAGCACCTGATCCTGGTGCAGGAGAAGGCTAATTTTTCATTCGGCGTTTACGCTCAGGTTCTATTCACTATTTGATCCGCTTCAAGATGAGGAGGAAAAAGAAAATTTCAAGTGGGTCACCGTCTTCACCTTCCCCTCCTTTAATAACTTTGTACAATACATTACATGATCAATCCTGCTTTACATCCAAACACTTATGAATAGCATTTTGCCCAGAAAACTCTTCATCCTCATGACCTCTATATTAGCCCTGGTCCTGGGAAACGCTCTGGCCTATTCAGAAACACAAGAACTCACTGGCCGTTGCCTCGTGATTGGAAATGGGCCGGAACGCTATGCTATCGAAGCCCTCGCCAAAGACTTTGAGTCCCTTCATCCAAAAACCTCCCTTGACTTTTTTTGGCACCAAAATGCTCGCCCGGTAGAAGAGGTCAGAAAAGGAAATGCACATATCGCCATCACAGGAATGTTAGAAAAAGATCTTCCTTCAACGATTGTGGCCTGGGATGGGATTGCCGTCATCACGAATTTTGCCAACCCCATTGAGGATATTTCCACGGCCCAACTCAAGCAAATATTTGAAGGAAAACTTAAATTTTGGTCGCAGGTTTACGAGGAAGGGCCTGAGGCTAAAATCCGTATTTTTCAAAGGACATGGAATCAAAATATTCGCCAGAGTTTTGAACAGCACATCAACCTGGAAAATTCTAAGGACTCCAGAGTTCCAGTGGTTGAAAAAGAAGAACACACCTTTAAAGCCGTCAATGGGGACATTTATTCCATCTCCTACGTGTCCATGGGCCCGGCATTGCAAGCCCACAAGGATGGCTATGGAGTAACCTTGCTGTTCATCGATGGGATTGAACCGGAATACCAGACCGTCCTGGACGGCACCTACCCCCTCCGACGCCCAGTCGTCTTCGTACAGGGGAAAAAACCCAATCCCGTGGCTAAAGCGTTCCTAGAATTTGTACTGTCTCCGGCTGGTCAAAGAGCGGTGAAAGCCGGCGCCAGCGGACTTTTTCAGGATCGAACCAGCTCCGTAATCAAGTATTATCCCCTGAAGAACGAATAAACCTGTCCAGGGTCATCGTTCCATCCTCTTGACATCTGCCCAACCCCCCATGCTACATACCCCAGCAATCCACAAGCTAAACCCCTTCCCTGGCTACTGACTTTCCTAGGAACAACGTTCCTCGTCGGCCTCGAGTCATTTCGTGATCCCAGGGTGCGGACCTTTTTTTTACTATCGATAAAAGGATCGTGGATGTTTAAAAAAATCCTGGTGGCCAATCGCGGTGAAATTGCCATGCGCGTGATCCGCGCGTGCAGGGAGTTGAATATTGCTACCGTTGCAATTTACGCTGAATGCGACGCCACGGCCATTTATGTCAAAAAGGCCAATGAAGCCTACTTGGTCGGACCAGGCCCGGTTCAGGGATTTCTAGATGCCAAACAGATCGTGAACCTTGCCAAACGGGTTGGAGCTGATGCCATCCACCCTGGTTATGGGTTCTTGGCAGAGAATGCTGAGTTCGCACAATTATGCGAGGATGCGGGAATCACGTTCATCGGACCTTCTCCACGCGCCCTCCACTTGCTGGGGGATAAGGTCCAGGCCCGGGAACTCGCGAAACAAGTTGGGGTACCGGTGGTACCCGGAACCGACGGCCCTGTGGCCGACTATGAAGAAGGTCTGAAATTTTGCCATTCGATTGGTTACCCAGTCATGGTCAAAGCCAGTGCTGGGGGTGGAGGACGCGGGCTTCGCGTGGTTCATACTGATGAAGAGCTTAAAGATGCCATGGAATCCGGTGCCCGTGAGGCCAATGCCGCCTTTGGAAACCCGGAATTATTTATTGAGAAGTATGTGGAGCGCCCCCATCATATCGAGTTCCAATTACTGGCGGATAAGTACGGATATGTGGTCCATTTAGGCGAGCGGGATTGCTCCATTCAGCGACGCCATCAAAAGATCATCGAAATTGCCCCTTCTCTGGTCCTCACTCCACGGCTTCGCGCGCAAATGGGAGAAGCCGCCATCTCACTAGCCCGCGCCGCTGAGTTTTATAATGCCGGCACCATCGAATTTCTCTTGGACCAAGACGGGCGGTACTATTTCATTGAGATGAACCCTCGAATCCAAGTGGAACATACGGTCACTGAGCAAATCACCACCGTCGATATTGTTCAAACGCAAATCTGGATCGCCGCAGGTCGCCCCTTAGTGTTCGGGCAACATGAAATCAGCCTCCAAGGTTATGCCATTCAATGTCGAATTAATGCCGAAGACCCGCAAAATGGATTCCGGCCATCCTCCGGAAAAGTCACGGCCTATTTATCTCCAGGCGGCATTGGGGTGCGTATCGATGGGGTGGTTTATAAAGATTACACCGTTCCTCCCTATTATGACGCCCTTCTAGCCAAAATGACGGTTCAAGGACGAACCTGGGATGAAACCGTTCGACGCACCCACCGGTCCCTGGAAGAATTCGTGTTACGAGGCGTGAAAACCACGATCCCATTCATGATGCGCATCATGGAAGAACCTGATTTTCGAGCGGGACGCTTTGACACCTCCTATTTAGACACCCATACAAATTTATTTGAATATGAGCATGCCCTGGAAGCAGAAGATATGGTGGTCGCACTATCAGCCGCCATCGCAGCCTATGAAGGACTGTAAACGGCCATTGACGATCTAAACATTTTTTCAAACACAAAGGCATCTTATGGCGCAAAAACCAACATCACCAGGCAAGAAAAAAACGGACTCCGCGCCTGTTGAGAAAAAGGCACCTTCCAAGAAACGTTCCGACTCGTTTGAACTGGAACCCTCTCAGGGTCGAAAAATCCATTTGACTGATGTCGCGTTACGTGATGGACACCAATCCCTCTTGGCTACACGGATGCGTTCTGAAGATCTCATCCCCGCAGCCGAGGAACTCGACAAAGTGGGGTTTTGGTCACTCGAAGTGTGGGGTGGCGCCACCTTTGATGCCTGTTTGCGATTCCTAAAGGAAGATCCCTGGGAGCGCCTCAAAGCTTTCCGAAAAGCCGCCCCCAATACACGCCTTCAAATGTTGCTCCGCGGGCAAAATCTCGTGGGATACCGCCATTACGCCGACGACGTCCTGGAACAATTCATTGTGAAATCGGCCGAACATGGAATTGACGTATTTCGTATTTTTGATGCCCTCAATGATATCCGGAATATTAAACCGGCCATGAAGGTGGTCAAGCAATGCAAAAAACATGTTGAGGCCACTATCTGTTACACCGTGAGCCCCGTACACAGTCTGCATCACTATGTAGAACAAGCCAAGGAACTGGAAGACCTCGGGGCTGACACGATTTGCATCAAGGATATGGCAGGGTTACTCCCGCCATTTGAGGCCTATGAATTAATCAGGCGCATGAAGGCAGCGGTACGCACCCCGATCCATCTGCATACACATTACACTTCCGGCATGGCCTCAATGTCTTCGCTGATGGCCATTCTCGGTGGTCTGGATATTTTAGACACCGCCATGTCCCCACTCTCTGGCGGGACATCTCACCCACCGACGGAAACATTTATTGCGGCACTCAAAAACACGCCGTATGACACTGGGTTAGATTTAAGTCAACTGACCCCCGTGGCAGGCAAACTTCGTGAAGCTCGAAAAAAATATCACCAGTTCGAAAGCGATTTTACTGGCGTCGATACGGATATCCTGCTATCCCAAGTGCCGGGAGGCATGCTTTCCAACCTAGCCTCACAATTGGCGGAACAAAACGCCATTAACAAAATGCAGGAAGTCCTGGAAGAAATTCCCCGCGTGCGCAAAGATATGGGCTACCCGCCGCTCGTCACACCCAGCAGCCAAATCGTGGGAAGCCAAGCCACGATGAATGTGTTGACGGGAGACCGATACAAAGTCATTACCAATGAGACTAAAAATTACTTCCTCGGATACTATGGCAAACCACCAGGATCCCTAGATTCGCAAACACGGCAAAAAGCGATTGCCGGGGCAAAACCCATCACAGGAAGACCGGCTGATAATCTGGACCCTGAACTCACTGTCGCGAAGAAAGAACTATCCGATCATAAGGTGTCGATCGAAGATGTGTTGTCCTATGCCTTATTCCCTTCGGTCGCGTTACAATTCATCGATGAACGAGAACGAGGCGAGCTGAAGCCAGAAATTCTCGAACCTCTTGCCCAAGGGGGCAAGCCTCCATCTTCCCATGATCTGCATCTCGCACCCGTGGAATTTCGCGTCATGTTGCATGGCGAAACCTACCACATTCACGTCTCCGGCTCGGGCCAAACTGTGGATGGGCGCAAACCTTATTACATTAAGGTCGATGACAAATTGGAAGAGGTCTACCTAGAACCCCTCCAAGAGGTGTTAGCTGGTGGCCCGGAAGCCCCAATCAGCTCGGGCACAGCCAAGGGAGGAAGACCAACACCCAGCGGTCCAGGGGATATCACTACCCCCATGCCCGGTCGTGTCGTCAAGGTGCTTGTGGCGGAGGGAGACCAGGTCTCCACTGGAGATTCGGTTTTAGTGATTGAAGCCATGAAAATGGAAAACCAAGTGACTGCCCCCATTGATGGAACGGTCAAGGCCATTCATGTGAAAGAAGGAGATCAGGTCAATTCTGACGAAACATTGGTCCAAATTGAGTAACGCTACCCTACAATAAACTTTACCACGAACTCTCTCATGCCTTTCATCTCGTTATGGAAAAGGCGTGAGGATTTATCTATAGATTCTCTTCCCGCGAACGGCATGACATATCTTGCACCTCTGCTGGTCCAGATGCTGTTCATCACCCTACTTGTGACAAGCTGTACGACCTCCACACCAACAAGACCACAGACCATTAACCTTGCACACCGCCATACGGTGCAAACGACTACGATGCTTGGTCATACCCTGGCATACCTCGATGAAGGCCAGGGCCCTCCGATCATTCTTCTCCATGGTTTCGGTGGATCTATGTGGCAATGGGAACATCAACAAGAGGCCCTGGCAAAAGATCATCGCGTCATTACTCCTGATATGTTGGGCTCCGGACTCTCGGACAAACCAGACATCGATTACTCCCCCACTTTCCTACTCAACGCCTTCACTGAATTTATGGATAACCTTGGCATTCCACAGGCCACGCTTGTCGGAAATTCCATGGGTGCAGCCTTGGCAATCGGCATGGCACTCACGCATCCAGAACGAGTCTCCAAACTAGTACTTATCAGCGGGTTTCCGGCAAAAATCGCCGAGAGTATCGCTTCGTCTTCATATAAAAGGTTTATCGACTCACGCCCTCCGATTTGGCTGGCACGCATAGGCCTTTGGCTCACAGGCCGTTGGGCTACCAAACGCATTTTGAGTGAAATCATTCATGATCCCACATTAGTCACCCCAATCGTCATTGAGCGGTCATACCAAAACCGGAAAGCATCGGACTTTCTCCCACCGCTATATTCTCAAATCGAACACATACCTGACTGGGAAAAAGACTTCGGGCCACGATTAAAGGACATAACACAACCAACATTTATTATTTGGGGAGATCAGGATCGCGTTTTTCCCAGCGCCGTCGGTCACACCATGCACGACACAATACCTCACAGCATGTTTTTCCAAGTCTCCAACTCAGGTCATATTCCACAATGGGAACGTCCAGAAATCGTCAACCCCGCACTGCTACAATTTTTTAACCAAAATCACTAGCCTCAGTTGATAGAAATAAATTTCAATATACGTCACATGACGTAGATCTCATTTGCGATATTGAACGACCTTTGAGATTTTAAGGAAGATAGCGTCATGCGCGGTGAAGTCTCTCCCAATTTTGCCTTTTGGCAAAAGCTGTCTAAGCGAAGCAAGTTTAGCACTATCTTATTCGAGTTAGAGGGGTAGGACCGAAGGCCGGTGACGCGCCACACCATGGATTTTGGTCCTTTTTCCAAAACAAAAGAGCTTGTCCTGAGCCAACGCCGAAGGAACCTCGTCGCGCGGGACCGAAACCCCGTATAAAAAAATTCCCAACCTTGACCCTGACAAACATGCTCAGTAGGATCACAGCATGGCACGTTTTCCTTTTGACCCTCGAGCGTTTTCTGGCAAGCCAGGGCGCATGCGTCCACAACAAGCGCCTCAAGGCGATCCAAATGAGCAATTCCGGTCGCTTAACGCCTCTCTTTTGTATTGCCCAACTTGCAAAGAAGCCACTCCTGCTCGGGAACGGCTACTGTTGGTCCTACCTTCAGGGAACAAATTTGAATATGTCTGTTCCTACTGCGGTTCATCCACGGGTGAAAAGACCGATCAAGACCAACAGGACACTCAGATCTTCATTCCATAAACCCGAATTTCAAGTTTCAATTTTCGGATTTTATCCATCAACGGAAACAACGGAAATTTCGTGAAGACCTTCTAGGGGGATTCCTGTTTCGGAACCGGCAAGCCTTCCATGGCCATAATGCGAAGAGCATTGGTAGTGGGACAAGGACCGGGACGGAGTTGGTAGTCAAACTGTAATTCCTTCTCCCCAACGGTCTCTTGAAAATGGACATTGATAATGCCAGGCAACTCGTCTTCTAATCGGGCTAATTCCAAATCATGGGTGGTGACAAGTCCTAACCCATGACCTTTCGTCAATTCACGAATAAAAGCTTCACTTCCAAGTAACCGTTCGCGGTTATTGGTTCCTTTGAAAATTTCGTCAATGAGAAAAAGTACGGGATAATGTTCAGCCCCACTCACAGAGGCCAAAATGCTTTTCAGCCGTTTGACCTCGGCATAAAAATAGGACAGTCCTTCTTCAAGGGAATCTCCCACACGAAGGCAGGTCAGGATACGCATCCAAGACCAATCCCAGGATTCAGCACAGACCGGCGCTCCGGCTTGCGCCAAACAGACATTGATCCCAATGGTGCGTAAAAATGTGCTTTTTCCTGACATATTCGATCCGGTCACCAAAAACAGTTGGCCAACCGCCCGAAGCTCAAAATCATTCCTAATCCGTTGTTCATGTGGCAAGAGGGGGTGGCCCATGGCAGTAGCCGCAACTCCGGCATCCTTTGCCGAAAGACTTTCTCGCCGCTTCGGCCACGCATAGTGAGGATTCAGATACGCAAACGTGCTCAGAGCCATGCCAGCATCGATAGTCGCGAAATGGTCAAGCCAACTGGGCAACAGGGGACGCAACCGACCACAGACCTTTTGCAAGTACCAGGTCCATACGGCATCCCAGGGTCCGATCAGGTGGATGGCGATATGAATCAATGGATGGCCCTTGACACTCAGGCCACTACACACTTTTGCCAAGTGTTTGATAGCGACAGAGGGTAGCCCTTCGCCCGCACGGAAAGGTTCGGTCACCTGACTAATCGCCGACACAGCCCTAAACGATCGTTTTTCCAATAGGCCAATCACGGCTGCGAGTTTATGTAATTCCATATGCAAATCGAGGGTTCGCTCAAAGACATGACTGAGCCGTCCCCCAACCATCAACATCAAGAAGGCATAGGGGAGAAAAGAAATTAACCAATAGCCTGGCCCGAGCCCTAGCGCCCATACCAAAAACAACACGACATTAGTTGTGGCCAACCCGCCGGTGACTCCCAGAATGAGAGCCAAATGAGGTATTTCCAATGAATCTTTCAAAAGGACATTTATCCGATCACCATTAAGGAGTGTATGACTCACACGTTTGGCCTCCAGCTGAATGCGATCTCGAAGTCCAGAAAGCTGTGTTAATTCTTTCACCAACTCTTGGCGAAAGGTCCATTCAGAAAAAGACTGGGGATGATCATTTTGATGCGCCACCCACGACACCAAACGTGTTTGCCCCTCGTTGGAGACCGAGGTATCCAATAATTTGAGCAGGGAATGTCCACCAGCGATATCCAAATCCACTCCATAGGGATGGTCAGAAGGCAACACAATGTGTGAGTCGGGAATGTCTTTCCAATTCAGTTGCAGCCGAGCCAAATTCGTTTGTTTGATTTGTATCCAGAGTCGAAGTTTAGTCAATCCGTCCTCTAGCCGGTTATGGTAATGCGCAACTCCTATGAACACGACCACCCAGCCAACCAAGACCCAATTTCCCGTCACAAACCATTCATGGTTGTAGAGAATGGCGCAAACAATGATGGCGAGAAGAACGATTCCCATGCGCACTCGACTGAACATCGCGCTCCGTTGTTCACACTGCACACATAGGCGTGTACCGCGATCGATACCACGAATTATTGCCGTTTCACGATTCTGCCTGTGATTCCACGTCTCCATCATTGTGACCGCGGACGATACTTGGTACATTGACAATCGTCAACACACATGAGTGACTATACAATTGACATTCTCATTCTTACCTCCGTTGATGCCAATGAATTGACAGGCTTGCTCCATCACCCCGGCCTCTTAGGAACATGGGTCGACAATCACACGATTCATGTG
The DNA here is from genome assembly GCF_032191465.1 of Candidatus Nitronereus thalassa. Taxonomy (NCBI): domain Bacteria; kingdom Pseudomonadati; phylum Nitrospirota; class Nitrospiria; order Nitrospirales; family Nitrospiraceae; genus Candidatus Nitronereus; species Candidatus Nitronereus thalassa. The sequence goes on from NZ_JAQOUE010000001.1 coordinate 834,857, forward strand.
TACTGGGACCCCACGCATTGGTCCTCGGATATTCCTGAGTTGATCCAGATTGCTCTGCAGACCTTAGGCATCACTCCCTCCAAAGATATGCTGTGCATATGCACGATTCCTTCTCAAGATTGGAATGCCATCTGGGCGAGTCAGGTACAACCCATTCGAATCGGACAACGTGTACGCATCCGGCCAAGTTGGGTCCCTGCCTCAACCAACCCACAGGACATTGATTTGGTCCTTGACCCCAAGCAGGCTTTTGGAACCGGCCATCATGCGACTACGCAGCTTTTGACTGAATGGCTCGAAGACACCATTCAAGGCGGTGAGGTCATACTCGATGTCGGAACAGGTTCAGGCATTCTGGCCATGGTAGGGATTCGGTTGGGAGCCGAGCGCGCACAAGGATTCGATTGCGATACCCAAGCCATTGACTGTGCTCGCGAATATGCCCAACTGAATGGATTTGGAGAGGAACTTGTCTTCTCCGTTGCGACGCTTGATCAATATCCACGAGCAACAATAGATGTGATTGTCGCCAATGTGGACCGTCGTACGCTGCTGGAAATTGCAAACCCTTTGAAACAATTCCTTGCGCCAGACGGGCGACTTTTTCTTTCAGGTCTTTTGGTGGACGACCAAGAAGAAATCAGTGCAGCATTTGAAGAACACGGATGGACGATGTTGGAGAGTAGAACTCGTGGAGAATGGCTGGCATTGAAATTTACTCATCAGTACAAGTTGTCGTAGGTTCTTCTGGTCGATGTTCCAAATACTCAATCAGGGCCCTGTAGGTCAGGTCACGCACCCGGGACTTAGTCGAAGGCTCACCATCGAGATTTCGCTGCAACCATACTGTCCCCTCCACTTCTGCATTAGCCTCGTTACAAAGGGTCCACATCTGGTGGAGAAACTCCACGGGCAACCCGACTTGGACACCCTCTGATTCGATCCGATCGTCTAAAATCGCTAAAAGGTCAGAAATGGCTTGATCTGATCGATAAGCCTGGGAAGCAAATCCAAATGTCTGGGTTGTGGCTTCATCTTGTTTGGCCTGCTCCACGAGATCGTGCATATATTCTTTAAGTAATCCGATTTGTCTCCCCGAGAGTCGCATGGCAAACCCTTTTTTAATGCAGTATGATAGTAATATTGAACCTTAGCGAACCCCTAGGCCAGGAGCAAGATCCCCCCATAAATAACCATTAGCTGTTGAATTTTTGCCACATTTTTGCAAAAACCAAACAGTCCATCGAGGAAAATAATCAATATTATTCAAGGTTTTACCGATTTAAGAAAGAGTTGGTTTGGGCATTGATTTTGCCTATTTTTTTCATTACGGTAAGGGATTGCGTCTCACTCAATGAAGGAAATATTCATGAAACATCTTTTACATTCCGTCCTTATCCCCTTTATTCTCATGAGTTGCCTGATCCCTCAGGTCTTGTTGGCCAAGGAAACCGCAAAAGACCTGGCCTCAGAATCGATGGAGGAATGTCAACGTGGTCGCTCAGCCGATGCACGGCATATCCGGCTTGCCCACTTTGAACGAGCACAAGAACTCGCCGAACGGGCCGTTGCTTTAAATGATCAACTGCCCGATGCCCACTACTCGCTCTTCTGCACCCTTGGGGAACAATTACGGATTGATGGGGAAAATCTCATGTCGGCATTTGGTTTTCCCAAAATGATGGCGGAATTGAATCGGACCTTGGAGTTAAATCCTAACCATCTGAGCGCGATTTCTTCCAAAGCGACCTTCCTAGTAAGACTACCGAGCCTTTTTGGAGGGGACGTCAAAAAAGGCAAAGAACTTCTTCGACGGGTCATTCGCGAAGACCCCAAGTGCATCAATGCCCGGTTGACCTTGGCTCAAGTTCTCGCCGATGATGGGGAATACGCCGAGGCTATTGCCTTAGCCACCACGGCACTGAAATTCTCAGAAGAATCTGGACAACAAGATTTTATTAAGGATTCGAAACGGATGTTGGCTCGATTGCAATCGAAACATCTTGTTTCTCGGTAAGTCGTTCAGGCAACTCCAACTATTACCAGTCTTTCCTTACCCCAATCCTTTTTTTCATTCTTTTTCAGGACGGATAAGAATAGCTCTCACAGGAGCACCCTCGACATTTTCCAGCGGTATAGGAAATCCAGAAAACTCATATAGGTCTTCTGCAATGGCCCTCAACTGCAAACACACAAACACAGGGATATTGGCCTGAGCCAAAATCGTATGGGCAGGAAACGCGTCCAAGTTCTCTGAAGAATCCAGGCTATAATAATCCCACCCAATTGAAAGGGGCTTTAATGTCGTGAGATATTGCGCGGCCTGGCTTGATAGAACACATCGTTCCTTCAAAAAGACTTGCCCATTCAATAGAGTCCCGTTGTCCGTCTTGAAAAAGATATGATGTCGGGGTGGGATCGCCTTCTTTTCCACATCCGCTTTATCAATAATTCGTTTGCCCTCTTGTCCAATCACCAATGCCTGTCCGTAAAAGCACGACAGCGGCAACTCATCCACCATCATTCCTTGAGACAAAAAATGACCGGGAGCATCCACATGCGTCCCCACATGGCAACCCATGCTCACCCTTGACACCGTTAGAGAATTACCCTGCTTGAGGTCTGACACACGTTGGATTTCAGGAGGTAAATCTCCTGGGAATACTAACGTGCGGTCTGATAAGGGAAGGGTGATATCAAGGAGTTTTCGCGGGGAGCATGACACCAAGAGAAACTACCACATCCGGACGGTGAAGAAAACCTCCACGGTCGCCTAGGCTTTTCCCCATAACTCCGCCAATCGCGCATCCCGACCACACGCCAACCGATAGAATTTATAACGAATCGGGTTCGTTTGATAATAGTTTTGATGATAGTCCTCAGCCGGGTAGAAGGTTGTCGCTTTGGTAATTTTCGTCACAATAGGCTGCGGGAATGTTTTGATGTCTTCGATCTCCTTCTTGGATTCTTCGGCCTGCTTTTGCTGTTCTTCGTTGTGATAAAAAATCTCGGGTCTGTACTGCGTCCCATGATCACAAAATTGTGCATCCGATACCGTCGGGTCGGTATTTCGCCAATAGACTTTTAACAATTCCCGATAGGTGATTTTTTTCGGATCATACACAATTTGTACGGCCTCGGTGTGGCCAGTCCCTCCCGCCGATACTTCCGGATATGTAGGATTCTCTTTGTGTCCTCCGGTGTAACCCGAGGTAGTCGACACCACGCCTTCCAGTTCATCAAACGGATGTTCCATACACCAGAAACACCCACCAGCAAAGGTCGCCTTGGCAAATTCCCCTTCGGCTTTAGGGTTCTGGCTCATTGTAGGTAGAGAGAAACACAACACCAACAAGCCACTCAACCCAAGCCACCCAAGCCATTTATAAAGTTTCATTTTTGCCCTCCTTGTTAATACAGCACTCTACGGTCTATACAGATTTTGCTGTCAACATTTTGTCACTGTGGTTGCTTCTTCTACCACATCATATTTACAGTCTTAAACTCGGGACCAGCGTTACAGTCGTACATAGAGTATTCTACCATGTTGAAAGTCTCATCTCGGAACCCCTAATGGCGTCTTCCCCCCCTAGTGGTTTATTGCCGGATCATATCCGCCCAGGAGTCAAGGTGCTATTTGTTGGTATAAACCCGGGATTACGATCGTCTCAATTAGGCCACCATTATGCGGGACATTCCAACCGGTTCTGGAAATTACTTTATGAGGCTAACTGCGTACCCTCCCCTCTTACCTATCATCAGGATGGACAACTGCCCACCTGGGGCTATGGCCTGACCAACATCGTGGATCGGCCAACCTCAGGTACCCATGAGCTGACGGCTCTGGATTTTTCCAAGGGCCGTCAAGCACTCTTGAAAAAAGTGATGCGATACCGGCCCAAACTGGTTGCGTTACTAGGACTCACTATCAGGAAGGCATTGTTTTCAGCAATTCACACAACGAAGCCTGGAAAAAATAAGCCGAACTCTCGACCCACGGTGGGCCTCCAAACAGAAAAGTTTGGGGGAGCTTTGGTGTTCGTACTCCCCAATCCCAGTGGCAGGAACGCCCACTACTCATATCACGAAATGCTGAGACTATTCCGCCAGCTTCATCGCCTGAACCGACGCCTCTAACCTAAAGGTACCTCTAAGAAAACTCTACCAAGTTGGGTTTGACATAAAACAAAAGGATCAGTCCTACCAGCATCATTGCCGCAATGGAAAAAACCCCAGCCATTCGATCATAGGGTGCCGCCAAACGAATTTCCAACCAACGTCCACATCCCAATAGCACCCCCAACACCCCCATGGACACATGTGTACTCTGAAGAAGAAATTCCTCCTTGAGTTCGCCAACACTATGTGAATGAGTCAGCAAAATGATGCCGCCCACAATACATAAAATGGGAAATACAAATTGTACCTGTTGATGTTTCAGGACTTCATTTCGAGCCCGCCATTCAAACCATCCTAGTCCAAATACCACAAGGGCCGCTAGCCAATGCTGAACAACTTCCGTGTCCTGCACACTATCAATAAATCCAATTGGACCAATTGGCCAATGGTCTGGATTGGCAAAGACAAATATCAATACCGAAAACCCAATAAACATCAACGGCCAAACACGGGCCCAGCGAAATCCTCCCAACCGATCGAATAACGCGACCATGGCCATGGCAATTACCACAACCCCTGAAAAATTATGGTTGAACCGATCCCAACTCATATCTTCCTTCTTACCCATCTCACCCGTTCGTAAGTCCGTTAATTCCGGGGCGTCAATAAAAATTAATTCAGGCCCGGCTAACCTTGGAACCTTGGGGTTATACATCGTCCACATTTCCGCTGGTGTCGCAGTTGCTTCGGAAACATCAACAGAAGGAGGGAATCCGGTCAATGAAGCAGCGGTAAAGAGTAAGCCTATGGCCAAAATAATCTCCACCTCAATATAGGCTGGCACACGTTGAATCATGATGGCTAATTGACCTGAACGTTTCCATTCTCGAGCCGCAAAAAAATTCAAAGCCGCCAACACTATCACGCAAAAGAACAACCCGACTTTGACCGCCACCATATTGCCGTATCCTGTCCCGATCAACTCACTCCACCCACCCACATAGCTCCATGCCAAATACACTCCAGGAGCCATAATAAGAACAACGCAAGCCATTCCTACCGGAGAAAATCTCGACACCAACTCCGCCCAAACTTCAGGATCACTCTTCCCAAGACCTTGCCTTAACAGCAATAAATGGGCAATGCCACCTGCCCAGACCGTTGCGCCAAAGACATGAATGACCGTCGCCACCATTAAGGGTCCCCCCCCCTCAAGCCGACTCGCGGCATGGCTAAGCCACCCTTCGTTCACCAGTAATGCAATAACCCAGACAAAAACTCCAAGCCAACCACTCCAAGAGAGCAAATGCTTATTAACGAAACCTAAAGATCCCGCTAACCCAAGGAGGAGCACCACACTAATCACGCTATACTGAAAAACCTGGGTCTGGGAAAATGCGGTAAACGCTGAACTGCCCATGACATGGGATAGGGCCAAGGGTTTCAGCAGGAGCTGAAGCCCACGAAGTCCCGCGAGACACAAGGTACCAACGAAGGTAACGGTTAGCACACGGTGAGCACCTGCACCAAGGACGGCACGATTGTCATGGGTGATTCGAAGGACAGCTAGGACACAGGCAATTCCCCCCAATACTAAGGCAAGGGCAATAAGGGCTACGCCATCAAGCAAGGCGCTGATGAATTCTAGAAGATCTGACATGGAATCCGTTTATTCGGCGAGAATGGTAAATCGAATGGACCCTTCGGTCACATGACCATCGGTAGCGAGTACCTGAAAATTTACACGGTACACTCCAGGCAACAAGGGAGGAACTGTTGCGACAATACGCTCCACCGTCGAATCTTTGGTAATCGTTAAGGCTTGTATGTGATTTTCAATGTCAACCAACGACACTTGAGTAATGGAAGGCTCTAGCGCGGCATTGAAACGCAACGATATGAGGGTTGGCGAGGTCTTAAGAATCGCCCCATGGGATGGGGACGATTCAATGAGGACGCCATGTCCCCATGAAAGCGTCCAGAAGCTCGAGGCCAAAAGCAAACTCGCCAAACCAGAGACCCACGGGGACATCATCGCTCACCCTCCAGAATTATGAGTGATACATCGAGCCAAGACATTGATGGAATTGAACGCTGCCTGTCCAATAGTTTCTTAGGCTCACCAAATGTTCTACAATCAGAAAGGGGCATTGATAATTTTCGAAAATCTCGTTTTCCTGGCTCGGCGAAGACTACTGAACCGTTCATATCGAATACAAGTAAGATATCGATTTTGAAAAAATATTCAATTACCCCTTCTGCAATGAAAAACTGAAATCAAAACACAACACCAGGCACCTACTTTCAGAGGATCCCTGTATGCGAATTAGAAACCAAACCCACATCCTTCTTTCTTGCACCCTGCTCTTAATCGGCCTTCTGCCAATAATGGCCATCGGAGCGGAGCCCTCATTATTATCAATTGCCGCAGAAAAGGCCAGACATGCCACCGTGGGCATTTTAAGCCCAGAGGAGGAACGCGCCACTATTTCCGGTCCCGCACCTTTTTCCGTTAGAGGATCCGGAACCCACATTGGCCAAGGCTATATCCTGACTGCACGCCATGCCATTGAACATCAGAAAGGTGGCAAAACTCTTGCCGCCGAAGCGATACAGGTCATTACAGAGCATTTTCACGAACTCACAGCTACATTTATTGGCATCAATGAATTTCTTGATGTCGCCCTCTATCGAGTCCCAGAAGACACTCTTCCCGACATTCCAGGACAAGTCACCTTTGCTGAAAGTGAAGCTTACTCAGGGGATAATGTTTTCACCGTGGGCTATCCATTGGGGTGGGGGCCAGCTTTAAGCTTTGGACGCATCGGCAATCCCCATACGTTTCTTACCACTATTCAATCCAGGCTCCTGCAAGTGGACTTGTCCGCATGTAGTGGAAACTCCGGTGGGGGACTCTTCAATACCAAAGGTGAAATAGTCGGAGTGGTCCATGCCATCATTCAAACCGAACATACGCAAGGAGAACGCCGTTGCAGTCGTTTTGCCTTTGCCGTTCCAGGCCTTATTGTGCAAAAAATTGTTCAATCTCTTATCGAGGGTCACTCACTGAAATTTTCTACACTTGGCATTTCCCTCAACGTTGTTAAACAAGACCGACACTGGGCCATTGCAGTGAAAAATGCCACGGGTCCAGCTCGACGAGCCGGTTTCAAAAAAGGGGATATTCTTCTGGCAATCAATCACCAACCCATTCACTCCGCCGCACAATTAAAAAATTATTTAATTGAACATACCCAACCAGAACAGAACATCACGATTACCATTCTCCGAGAACAGGAGACTCTCAATTTAAACGTCATATTAGGGGAATCATAAGCTCTCCTCCCCGTGTCATCGCCGGGAAAAACCAAGGGCGATTCTCCCTATACCAACCCACGCATAAAACTATTTTTCCATCACCAACTCACAGGATTTCATAATATCTTGTTTTAAAGACGGCTAACCTTCCTCAAAGAGAGTTCTCATGAGCCTCTTGCTCACCAAGTTTATCCTAGCTCTGCTAAAGATCAATTTATAACTATCCGAAAATAAAAGGGAATTTGAATTTATGATTAGGATTTCTCTCTAAACTTTTACAATGAACCTACCTTGCCACAAAAATTTTCGATAGTTTGAATATGGCCTCAATCACCACATACGGACTTCCTCCCCGGATTGAAGAAATCCTCGCGACAAATGGAGAAGATCTTCCCATTCTTCGTCAATCCTGCAAAAGTATCCTGGAATGTACGGACCGCGAAAATTCAAATGCCAGTGATGTCAGCCAAGTGGTCATGCGCGACCAAGCTCTCATGACCAAAGTCATCAAATTAGCCAACAGTGTGGTGTATGCCACCATGACGTCAGTGACCACGGCATTCCAAGCCGTAAGAATCGTGGGATTCGATGTGATTCGAGCCATTGCGATTGGGGCAGAATTAGTAGAACAAGCAGATGAACGAGGAGGAAATTCCAGGGAATTAAAACGGCTTTTGGCACAAGCCTTGGTGTCGGCGACCGCCGCCATGGAATTGGAAGAGGCCAGTCGACATAAAAACAGCAATCTGTTTACCAGTACTATGCTCTATACATTGGGTGATCTCGTGCTTGCACATTATGTCCCGGATGTGTACCACCGGTTGGAAGTCGCCCGGCAAACAGACCCCACGAATGTTTCGGCCCTGGAAAAAGAAGTATTGGGCATACCGTTAAAAGGGCTTGCCACCATTATTTCTAAGGAATGGGGATTACCAGCCAATATCATTCAGGTAATTCAAGCCACACCTCCACCCATGGGGAAAATGTGGGGAAACCCACAGGAAAAACTTGTTGGGATTGTCTATTCGGCCAATGAATTAGGACGATGTTGGTTATCCCCACCCTCGCCATTCAATCAATCAACCATGAGAAAATTAATCGAAAAAATTCCTCAGTCCCTGGCTCTTCCTCCCCAGGCCATGAAGACCATTATACTAAACACTTTTACCAAAGCTGCCCAATTTGCTGAAGCCGTGAATATCGAGCGAAAATTTTTTCTGCCGCATAGCCAATGGGGAAAGTTGCCACCCCCAAATCCTTATGTTGGCTTGATGACAGACATTGCCAAAGTGACAAAGGTCCTCAAACAGCGTGTAGAAAAACATGGGTTGCCGCCCCTCAGTCATGAAATCGAGGCCAGTTCCGCAGCGTCAGTCGCACCATTACCCAGACAAGATCTTTTTGTCTGGTTGCAAGAGTTTAGTTTACAAGCCCTTGGGACACAAGACGCCAATCGAATTCTCCATCTCGGAGCGGAAGGATTGCACAAAGCCGGTCAATTTGAACGTGTGGCTCTCGTTCTTCTTTCACCAGAAACCGGAATGCTTGAACCTCGTACTGGCCTTGGTGCTGGCGTCAAAGAGCTGTTACCGCTTTTTCGATGCCCTCTGCACAGCCAACACCTGCTCGCAACAGCATTTAAGGGGTATGAGCCAAGGAAAATCGATGACCTCAAGGCCGAGGTTCAAATGGGAAGACTTTCCGAAACTTTTCTCAATCAATGGGGAGAGACAACTTGCTTAATTGGTCCGCTCATTGCCAAAGCAAAACCTGTTGGGGTCATCGTGGCAGATCGAGGCATCACGAAAACCCCCATTACCGAAAATGATTACTCCACCTTTATGATGGTTCTTGCACAAATCAATATGAACTTAACTCGACTTGCGACAGGCTCCCACTCCAACTAAACCTGCCTTCCCTTGTCCACGCACTAATGTCTCTTTTTAGTATATTTTTTAAGGAAAGGCATGGAAGGAGATAACTCGCAATGTGAAAACGAGGATGAGACTTTTTCTGGCGATTCGAAGTTGTTAGTTATCCGTTAAAATCTAGCGCCCCTCATTGGGGTCTGGGACATACTCGTCCACTCGATCGATAAACCATAGCCCCTCTTCACCCTTCACTAGAGAATACAACTCATCTTTATTAGCCGACCCCATCCAAGAAGAAACCCGAACACGTAGTATGACTCGAGCCTGCTCGCCTCGTATGTCTTCATAAAGGACGCGACCCTTGCCATACTTCATCTTCAGCCCTTTGAGAATGAGTTCCTGGCCTTCAATCCAATCTTGTCGTGAAATCCCCTGTCGAAAAGTCAAGGTTGTCATATTCGCCGCCCGGTCCAAATTGTCTGGATAGACCGTCAGCCACAATTGCACAACCTCACTAGGGGTTAACGAGGACGGCTGTGACCAACCGCCTACAGGGACTACACACAGGATGAGCAGGGTGCAGACAACGACAAGTTGCCAGCTTGGGGAGAAATATCGGTCTTGTGCTTCGATCATAGCTCAATGACCCCTTGGTAAAGATACCACTGATTCCTTGTTCTTTTACCCTAACACCTCTCAGGTCTGAACACCAAACCCATTTACTGCCAAGCCCCATATTGTGTTTCTTCCTATCGACATACGACTCAAGGGATACATAGCCAGTATCCTCATCGGAGGGTTTGTTGCAGCGCTTTCATCTCTGGGACAAGGTCTCCTCCCCCACTCGACCGACCAGAGACCGCCGCATCAATGCCAGCCTTGAGTATTTCGTGGGCTTCTTCCTTTCTTCCCAATCCTGCTAATGCACGACCCAACGCAAAATGTGAAGCCACATGGATGGGATCAAGTTGCACAGCCACCTGAAGATGCTCCACAGCCTCGAGTAAATCTCCGCCGGTTTGCATAATTTTATCACCCAATCCATAGCGTCCCAAAAATCCATCAGGCTTCTTGGCAACCATTTCTCGAAATATCTGAATATCCATGAACCCTCCCAAAGGAAAATATTAAGGGTCATCATAGCATCATTCCAAAGAATTCATCTAGAAAATCAGACACACGATTATTCAGATACGATAGGATGAGACTCTCCCCTTTACCTTGACCCTCCTGCTAAGCGACCAGTATAGTCCTCAAAATTACGATCGCCTCATTTTTAACTTTGGTAGTTGTTATGGCACCCCTTGAAGGAAAAAAACTCGGGCTCCTGCTCTCCACGCCTCCCAGCCATCCTAATGCTGAAACGGTGTCACAACTTAGCAAAACTGCTCAACAAGCCAAGGTACAAGTCTACTTGTATTTAATTGATGAGGGAGTGAAGAATCTTGAAAATCCAATTATTCGGGAGCTGACACATTCTGGGGTTAAATTGAGCGTCTGCGCATATGGATGCCAACAACACAAGGTTTCTACTGAAGGCTATGGCCAAGATGTGACATTTTGTGGCTTGGTGGTTCTCTCCCAAATTGTCTCTGGATGTGATCAGTTTATTGCCTTCAATTGACCTCCCCACAACGCTCTCCAATATAATGGAGTCCTTATTTCAGGCTTCACGAACGCTAGGAAATTTTAAAAAAATAGGCAATTATCCCCTCACGGCATGTATTAGGTAGGTTTATCTAGTTTATTTTCTTCGGTTGGGGGTTGATCTTTTACTACGCTCTCTATTATTTCCTCTAGGATTTCTTCGTCAATTTCTTCTTCCGTATCCTCCTCAGACGATTCTTCACTTTGAGCGTCTTTAAAAAGGTCTGTTTGAGCTTCTTCTGGACGTAATGGCAATGCCGACAAACCAATTACGTTAATTCCTTTTTTCTTGGCAAATTTATCAATATTTTCATCATCAGAATATATCGTTGTTGCACCCTCCACTTTTGCTATTGCTACAATTTGTCGATCATATTTGATTTTTGCCCATGTTCCTGCTCCACCATCTTTTTTATCTCCACTATTCAATGCGGCCTTAGTCATAGCTGCTACTTCAATGGCAGCCTTAATATCAAAAGGAATTATGCGAAAAGCAGCACTAGAGTTTAATTTGGAAAGGTAGCCTGGACCAGCCTTGTCACTATGAACTAATAATTCACTTAAAACAGGCGTTGGAACAATGATCTTAGTTTTTTGCTTTTCCAGCTTTTCGACAAGATAATCGACGCGTTCTTTTGCATCTTCGATTGGGTTTTTAGTCGCAGGATCTATAGGCGCAGAAGTATCAGGGGAAAAGAGCAGTAAAAGAATGGCTGTATCAAAAACAACCATTAAGGCTCCTCGTTATCATTGCGAAGACGCTCTATCTCTTCCCAAGGATTACTTATCTTGTCCCATTGGCTACCCTTTACATTCCGAAGCTGTGCCACCACAGCACTTAATGGTTGGCTGTCTAATTCCTCGAAACTATCTATCTTAAATGTCTCTAGAAGCCATTCTCCATCTTCATTGCGAGACCATTTCCCTGTTCCCTTTACTCGCAATTCTTGGCCAAACATATAATGCCCCAATTCTCTAGCCACGTTCCGCGTTGCTTCACAATGTTCATAAATAATGTCACCGGATTGAAGATGTACGGGGACTAACTCCCTTTTTCCTCCAATTCGTATAACAATCCCATCAAGAAAACCTTCTTCTCTGAATGGGCCAAATTTTTCTTTCTGTGGAGTATCACGGCCTGGAAATTGAATGATTTTGGCTCCACCTTCTTCCAGAACAGCCCCAATTCCATTGTCATCTCGGAGTCTATTATTAATTCGTTCATATGCCTTCATTGCATCTTGCGGTCCTTCTAGGGTCCCAACTTTCCTCATCCGTTCTTGAACTTTGGGGAACGCCTCATAATCTACTCGCTGGATTAATTGAATACTTCCACTTTCTAGTCGATCAAAATGGACATACGGCTCTTCCCCAAGCATATTAGCCAAATCACCCATATACTCGACTAAGCGAGCCATGGGTATAGTGTCTGGCGTATAAGCGTCTATAGTAAATCGTATTTCGCGCCACTTCTTCATAGACAGATGTTTGGAGTTAGTGTCTTCCGTTTCCATAATTTTCCCCTACGCTAGACGAAGTTTTATATTACGTGCTATCATCAGTTTTTAAGATAGCCGCATAGGGTGAGCAATGAGACAAGAAACAAAGAAGAAAAAAACAGAGGAGGCTAAATCAGTGCCAGCTGGTTCAGCCCCTCTTACGAAGGAGTCATTTAACTCTTTTCTTCGGAAGGTCACTCAGCCCTTGCCGAAGTCACAACCCGCGAAACAAACGCATTAAACATCCCCGCCGGATTGTCCCGTCTATTATACCGGAAAGCATATTCGTCAAGATAGTTCTGAAGGTACTTATCGCTCACTGCGTGATAAACTCCATTAATTCCACGCTTTACCAAACTCCAAAAGCCTTCAATGTTGTTGGTGTGAATATCGCCCATCACATAGACCTTGCTGGCATGATGAATGCGCCGATGGTCATACCCCATCTTCGGTAATTTATTGTAACTCGGTAGTTCATCTGTGTATACGATAGTCTTAGGTAGCACTCGCTCCGTGACAAAGGGAACAAGAGTGTTTGCTTTAACATTCTCTACCTTCTTGGCTACAACTTTGCCTTTTCGCTGAACGGCACCGACCACAATAGATTTCCCTTCGGCTCCGCGTCCACGTTTGCCTTTTCGCTTTCCGCCAATATAGGTCTCATCAACCTCAACTGATGAACCCTCCAAGTTGTAGTCTTCGCCAAGCATGGAACGAATTTGCTTGTACATTCTCCATGCCGTTTTATAAGTGACGCCAGTTTCACGTTCAATTTGTTTGGCCGAAACCCCACACCGAGTAGACGCCATTAGATACATGGCATAAAACCAGTTATAGAGTGAGGTAGAGGATTTTTCGAGGATGGTTCCAGCCAGTGGAGAAACATGGTTTCCACAAAACTGACAGGAATATTTAGGCCGATTGGTTAACCGATGATGCTTGGTGACTCGATTACATTTCTTGCAATGAATCCCATTAGGCCAACGGGACTGCATGAGCCATTCCAGACAGGCTTCATCATTGGGAAAATCTTTTTGAAATTGTTTGAGCGTGTAGGTTTTCACTTTCTTGCCCTCCGTTACCTACACTAATAACAAATACGTTACGTGCTGTCAAGGGATAATTACCAAAAAATATACTGACTTAATCGAGAGAAATTTGTTCATTTGAGATGGCATTGAAAAACTTGCGGGAATATCCCGTAGGAGGCCGGAAATTACGATAAGGCGGAAAAGGTCGAATAATCTTCGTTGGTCTGAAACATTGGAATGAGTTTGGAAAAATTTACATTTTCCAAAATATTTCTTACCGTGTCTTGGGGATTCACGACAATCACATTTCCCTTAAAATCCTGGAAAGCCTTCACCATGAGAGCTAATACCCCTAAACCAGCACTATCAATAAAAGAAACCCCTCGCATATCTACAATCACTCGCCTCGTTTGGGCTTCCTGATATTTTTCCATGACATCCTTTAACCCGTTCCTTGCAAACATATCCAGCCTTCCTGAAAGAACAAGGACGGGCACTCCCTGGGTTTCTCGCTCTTTTATCACCATGGCAACTTTAAAGTTCCATTGTTGGTTCATCCAGTCTGCTTAAGCGATATAGCCATATTTTCGTATCTAGAAATACTTATCGGCCTGCCATGCCCATTCTTAATTTTTTCAAGAGGTTATTTAAATTCGGACAAACACATTTTCCCATTGGCTCAAAAATAAAGCTAAACTTCCCTTTATTTTCAACATGTTAGAAGAGCATGCTTATAACAAAATGAGAAAGGGAATATAAACCTGGTAACCAATAAGGGACTAGGCTCGATGGCCATAGAGGAAGGTAATATTAATTCGACGCGATTCATAGTCATCGCGAAAATGACAGGTATCGGACTCATGAAAAAGATCAGAGTTAAAAATCAACGCACGATTTTCTCGATAAGGAACCGTCACGGGCCTGGCACCACTCGACTGTAAAAATTCCATAATTTTTGGTTTATATTTTGTATTATTGTAGATTTTAAAGTCCCAATCTTTGGGTGGCTCTTTATCCCAAACCGTCAACCCTCCGCAGGAAAGATCTAAATTGGCCTCATTGGGTGTAATCCAAAAGTTCACATTCACGGCCGCAGCATCGGCATGAATGTTGAGCGGTCGCCGTTGACTATCTTGTTTGAACGCCCAAGCCTGAAGCAACGGATGGTTGTGAAAAATTCCAGGAAACTCTTGCCGCAACTCTTCAGCCACTTGCAATAACAAGGGCGAAGAAAACCCATCACCTAACATCGCCCCAACATATCCCTCCACATAGTCTTTTTTCCAAATGGTCGACTCTAAACAAAACCGACGCAACGAAGTTAACGCTTCAGGCCTGAGCAACTCATCGATACAGATAATTTCAGGATGACTCTTCTGATATCGCCGCTGAATATCTTCTCGATCAAGATGAGGATTTAAGGCTCCATTAGGTATCGCAGGGCTTTCAGCAAAATGCAAAATTCGGTTAAAGGAAGGAGCAAGAGTCTCTGCCTGAGAAGCACTCACCGCAAATGGATGATTTCCTTCCTCATCACTCACCACATGCTGCTTTAACACCTGTAGCATTTCCGAATAAGACTCTTTCGTGGATAAGGAAATACCCTGACGATGGAGATAGTCCAGTTGCTCTGCATCATGTTTTATTCTGGAGGGGTATACATGGGTCAGGCGGACGGAATGCCCATGATTTTGTATAAGATCTGCTGATTTTCTAAATTGCTTTAACGCATTGTCTCGCTGACCTTGACATAACTGCATCAAACCTAAATTTTGATGAGCCTTGGCATACCCTGGGTTGATCTCAATGGCTTTTTGAAATTCGGTGATAGCACTCTCACATTGACCACGTTCGGCATACACCATTCCAATATTATTATGGGATTCAGCATTGTGAGGATTTACCCGTAAAGCCTGCTGATATGCATCAATAGCACCATCAAGGTCGTGTTTTTCTTTTAACGCCACCCCCAAATTATTGAATCCCCCTGCATAGTCTGGCTGTATTTGGATCACCTGCTCAAAAGTGGATACGGCCGCATCAAGATTTCCTTGTTCGCGATAAACATTCCCCAGATTACTACGCGCTTCCACATAATTGGGCTTAAGATGAATAGCTTGGTGGTAGGCCTGTACCGCATCCTCCAGATTTCCTAACTTTTCACAAGCCAAGCCAAGATTATAATGATACAAGGGGGTTTTTTTGTTGTGTCGAATTGCATCTTCTATGAGAGTCCTCGCCAGACCATACTCACCCTGTTGATAAGTAGCTAATCCAAGCAAATGCAAGGCATCCGGATGTGTCGAGTTTTCTTCGAGAACCTGGCGATATAACGCTTCAGCTTGTTTAAAACGACCTTCACGATGATGAGACCTTGCCTCTTTTAGCCATTGAGCAACAGGCTTGGGATCCTTCCTTATCCCCGCTTTTGCACTGAGACGTCCCTGGCGCCTTCTTTCCGCACGATTCATTTATCTCTCTCCCAGGTTTCTATCTACAAGCAAGAAAGAGTAACTCCCGAAGAATATAGAACATAATAATTTTTTAAATAATTGAGACAAAAATTTCCCGCATAAATTTCCGAAGCCACCTTCAGGACCTCTATAGTATCCCAAATCCCATGTCTCCTTAAAGAAGGTTTAAAAAAAAGGTGGCCTTGCACAATGCGTACAAGGCCACCTTCATAATTAACCGGGACTGAATCCCTGAATCTAAGACGGGATAAGTCCTAAAATCCTTCTGCGAAACTGCGAAGTTTTCGACTTTGGCTTGGATGCCGCAACTTGCGCAACGCCTTGGCTTCAATCTGCCGAATCCGCTCACGCGTGACATCAAAGTCCTGCCCCACTTCCTCGAGCGTATGGTCCGTGGCCTCCCCGATCCCAAACCGCTTGCGAATAATTTTCTCTTCTCGCGGAGTTAAAGCTCCCAAGGCAGTTGAAATTTGTCGTTGCAGATCATAGCGGGTCGCTGCCTCTAAAGGAGAGACGGCCTTCTTATCCTCGATGAAATCACCTAAATGACTATCCTCTTCCTCCCCAATCGGCGTCTCCAGTGAGATCGGCTCCTTCGCAATCTTTAAGATCTTCCGCACCTTCTCCAGCGGCATTTCCATCCGCTCCCCAATCTCCTCTGGCGTCGGCTCCCGCCCTAACTGCTGCACCAGGTGCCGTGAGGTTCGGACGAGCTTATTGATTGTCTCGATCATGTGCACTGGTACACGAATTGTTCTGGCTTGATCGGCAATCGCACGCGTGATCGCCTGCCGAATCCACCACGTCGCATACGTACTGAATTTATATCCCCGCTGATACTCAAACTTATCCACCGCCTTCATCAACCCGACATTGCCTTCTTGAATCAAGTCCAAAAATTGGAGCCCCCGATTCGTGTATTTCTTGGCAATACTCACCACCAGCCGCAGATTGGCTTCAATCAATTCCGCCTTTCCCCGCTTCATCTTCTCTTCGGCACGCTCTAGGATCAGAAACGCACCTTTGAATTCTATGGAGGGCAGCAAGACTTCTTCTTGTTCAATCCGCCGCACCGTCGCCTGTCCATCTTGAAAGGAAGAAATCAGTTTTTCTAAGGCCTCATCGCTATAGCCAGTCTTGCGTCGTACAGTGGTATAAACCGTGCGATCCCGCCCCATCTGCCGAAGAACTTTGCCCGCTTCATCCTTGGGTTTGCCAATCCGCCGGCAACAATCCTCCACGACCCGCTCGGCACTTCGTAGCGAAACACCCTTCTCTTTAATCCGACGCAACAACTCTTCCCGCACTTCAGGTTGTAAGTTCAATGCTTCCAGCCGCTCGACAATCTGTAATTGAATGCTCTGGAGCTGCTTAGCCAGACGGGCCTGCTGCGTTTGTGGCGCTTTCCGTCGCTTGGCATAGAGGGTCAGCAAGCTTTTACCCAAGCGTCGGGTTTTTTCAAGCTCAGCCAAGGTACGCAACTTTAATTCTTCTTCATCTTGATCGTCTTCAACCTCTTCTTCGTCAAGCTCTTCCTCTTCCGTCGCCTCTTGGACAAAGACCAAGTCCCGAACGCGCAATTCGCCTTTCTTCATGGCCAGTCGCAGCGCATCCAGATAGGTCAGGGTCATGGGCATCCCGGCCACAGCCAAGGCTAATTCATGCTTGCCCTCTTCGATCCGTTTGGCTAACTCGATTTCCCCTTCGCGCGTTAACAGCGACACACTCGCCATTTCATTGAGATACAACCGAACGGGATCATCGATTCGGCTCAAGGCACCAGGTGTAAGATCAATTTCCTTTTCATTGTCTTCAGGAGAGTCATCAACCTCCTCTACCGTCTCGCTTTCTCCGGATTCGTCATTATTTTTTTGATTGGCAGATTCTGGCTCATGGTTGTGATCAGAAGAACCTTCAATGGTGTCATCTCCAAAGGCCGTAAATAACGTGGAAAGTTGATCGGAGGAGTCGGAATCAACGGCCAAGGGGCCGCGTAATTCATCGTAATGCAGTTGATCCGAGTCTTTATCCATTCCCGAAAGCGGTTTGACATTCCCTAAAAGGCTGTGCTTAGACATTATCTCTCCCAAAAATTTCTAATGATTATATATGGTTTTTTTGCATGGGCCCCAGGGGCAAAACTAATATTCTCGAGGTTACACTAATAAGCCCAAAGGACTCCCCGTTGAAAAAGCACAATTATATGATCTTGCCAGTTGGACCAAGCGACACACAATACGTAAAATATCTTAATACGTTATTTTACAAAGAAATCGGTCGACGAGACTAACCACCAGGACCATGAATCCTGTGGTTTTACATTTGAAGCGAGACTTATGAATATTAAAACTTTAAAATTTGATCGAGGCTTTTAAGTCCTCTATGTCGAAAAATGTAGGAGCGCCTCACAAAATGGCAGGCGCTCCATAGGGAAAAAACCAATTTATCAAATATTTAGCAAATCAAAAAATTATCTGCACAATTGAAACACTAACTTGCTATTGCCCTGATGGCAAACCGTTATTGTATACCAGAGTGGCTAATGATATTTCAAGGATAATCGGTCACTTTCAGTATTAGCATAACTACCCCCGCAACAAAGTGCTTCATCCTGTAATCACTACTATCAAAACCCATAAATTTCGCAGGGTACATTGTTGGCCCCACCCAAAAGCACTGTCGACTTTGATCTATTAATCACCTTTTAGGGATGATATATCATGGACCACTCTGCCTCCCATCCCTAGGGAATCAATTCAGTAAAACTCTCCTGGTCAAGAATATTAAAGAAGCCAAAAAGAAAAGTTGCTAGCGATTAACCAAGAAATACCTAACTTTTCAACCACACATTCAGAAAATCTGACCAAACCCTACCTCTAATTATTAAGGACGAACACCCCTAATGCATCAAAAGCAGCCAGAGACATATAGCAGCCCAAGTATGCTCATTGCGTCTACATGGATGCCCTTAGCAGCCAGTTGGCTACTCATGGGTTTGGAAAGACCTATCGTGGGTGCCTTTATGGCCAGACTCGCCGCACCAGAAATAAATCTCGCCGCATTTGCGAGTGTGGTGTTTCCTTTATCCTTGATTATCGAGTCTCCCATTATCATGCTCTTGGCCGCTTCAACGGCATTATCAAAAGACTGGGAATGGTATCGCCTACTGCGGAACTTTATGGTTGGGCTGGCATTTATGTTAACCGCTATTCATATGATCGTAGCCTTCACTCCGGTTTTTGATTTTTTGGTAACTACCGTCCTTAACATTCCAGCCCCGATTATCGAACCCGCACGAATTGGCATGATGATCATGACTCCCTGGACCGCTTCCATCGCCATACGCCGATTTTACCAGGGAATATTAATTCGATATGGGCAGTCGCGCTGGGTGGGTGTAGGCACAGCGATCCGACTCCTTGCTCTAATGGTGGGGCTCCTTTGGGGAGTAGGAATGGAATCACTCACAGGCATCGTCATAGGAACATTCGCCATTGTATTAGGCGTCCTGAGTGAAGCTGCCGTCATTCGCTTTTATTCCCACCCTATTCTTAAAAAATTGCAACAAATGCCTCCCATTCAAACCGAGCCACCAAGTTTTAAAAAATTTCTAAAATTTTATATCCCACTGGCCTGGACCCCGCTGATCACGTTACTGGCACTTCCGATTGCCAGCGCTGCACTCAGCCGAATGCCTTCTCCCATAGAAAGTTTTGCGGTATGGCCGATTCTCGGAGGGCTTGTCTTTTTATTTCAGGGAATTGGACTGGCTTACCAGGAAGTTGTGGTGGCCTTAATCGAAAAACCCACCTACTTTTTGCCTTTACGCCGATTCGCCTTTCAATTGGCCATAGGCAATAGTGCGGTGCTACTCTTCATTGCGATGAGCCCCCTTGCAGAGTTTTGGTTTATGACACTGTCCGGCCTTTCCCAAGAACTCACGACCTTGGGAAGATCCACCCTATGGCTGGCCATTTTGTTTCCGGCATTAACGGTGCTCGAGAGCTGGTTCCGAGGCATCCTCGTCCATGCTCATGCAACACGGGGGATCATTGAAGCAGTGGCCTTGTATCTTATCGTCTGCACCCTCATCCTGGGATTTGGGATTTATCTTGGAACGGTCACAGGCATCTACATGGGTTACACCGCAGCACTCTGCGGATTAGCTATGCAAACCCTTTGGCTGAAATTCCGGTGTCAGCAGTTCCAGAAACGTAAGGCGTAATCCGCTCGTCACAAACAGAGGGAACGGGGACGATAAGATCAGTCGCTGGGAGGTTCGAAATGTCCTGAAGGGCGGGTTTGCCAGGGAACCGTCGCCGTACGCGCCTGCTTGAGCAAACTTCGGAGATTGACTTCCGCAGCGCGTAACAACTTAGGCTCTCCATGACGGAGCAAAGAGGTCAGAAGCACGTACATCTCGCGATCCGATTGATGACCACGAAGAATGCGTTCCGTCACAGGATCTGGAGAATCAAGGTCAGGATAGACGGACTCTTCACCATCGGGATCTCCCAATAACAATTCAATGGCCTTGGGTGTACTGTAAAGCCAGGCGGGGGGAATAGCCAGCCCCTTGGCCAAGGCCTCGACTATCGATACCAATGGATCAAGCACTCCGGCTTCAATCTCCTCAATCGTCGAACCTTCAACTCCAGAATCAGAAGACAATTTGGAAATTGAATATTGCCTAGCCTTACGCCAAGCTTGAAGAGATTGATTAAGTGGCATAATGCGGGATCATAACGAAGGAGCACTGCCTTCGTCTACCTCTGGACAATGGACGGTCCGCCACAAAGTTCTCAGAACCCTGATGAACCTCCCAAGAAAGGAGGGTGTCAAAAGAATTCATACTTTAATCGATGACTAGAATGACAGTTAGTAACACTTCGGTATCA
This sequence comes from Candidatus Nitronereus thalassa, assembly GCF_032191465.1. NCBI lineage: Bacteria > Pseudomonadati > Nitrospirota > Nitrospiria > Nitrospirales > Nitrospiraceae > Candidatus Nitronereus > Candidatus Nitronereus thalassa. Next base: position 855,714 of record NZ_JAQOUE010000001.1, read on the forward strand.
TTTCATGATTGTGTGTTCACCATGAAGAGGATTCTTTAAGTTCCTGAAATTTTCCCTGTCGGAAATCTTGACATTTTCAAGATTAATTCATTTTTTTCATTTGTGTTGTCTTGTTTCAGATTTCAGTTTACTCCTGACTATTGCAGAAAATTCATAATTTTTCCCCGTCAAAATTTTTGTCAGTTTTTTTCATACGACAAAAGTTTTTTCACCAATTGCTAAACATATAATTCCCAATAACTCTCCGCATTATCAATGACTTGCTCATGATGATACAGAGCAATTCTGTCAATTTCCTGACACTGGCATAAGGTTTGCTCTATCACACAACAAGGAAGCTAACGGAATGTAAAAATCTTTACTACTAACCCCACACATTTTACAAAAGGAGAAAGCAATACGATGAACTACTTTATGAAACACCTCACATTAGGAGCCGTCTTAGGATTGGCTGTCATGGTCAGCGGCGTCGGACAAGCCAACGCCTTGTTGCTCGGTGAAACTATTCAAACCACCACTGAAAACACAACCTTTGGGATTGTCGATGGTCCAGATAACTCCGTAGTCGGCGTTGGCGTCGAACTCCCTAATTTTACTGGCCTGGTCGACATTGATTTCTCGGACACCATGATCAAACTAACGGCAACCAGTGACCACACTTTCCTCACTCTACCTTTCAATGGCCTGCACTTTTTTGATTTCAACGGAACCATTCCCAGTTGGACGGCGTCCCTCAACCTCGGCCTGACCACTGGCGATGTCTCCGGGGCGATCGTCACATTTGACAACAATAACATTTACGTCAATGTGTCTGGTCTGACCATTACCGGTGGAGAAAGCATGTTGGTCTTGAATATCGGCGAGACAATCCCTCAACCGGTTCCTGAACCCAGCACTCTGCTCCTCTTGGGCACAGGCTTGGCCGGGGTGATTGCCTGGCGGAAACGCACCTCCCAAGTGTAGCCCTGGACTCCTAGATACCACTATCGCCTAGGGACCTACTTAAAACACCACGGGCCTCATTTGAAAAACCAAATGAGGCCCGATCGTTTTTTTCTCCACCAAAGTGAAACATGTATGTGAATTCGTTACCCGTATTTCGTGGAGATCCTTTGTAGTTTCTTCTTTTTTGGGACCAGTAAAGTCCCTTTCCTGAACAGTCGGCGATTTTTACAACAATGTGATCAGCCGGATATGTTCGGTTGCACTTCTTTGCTACCACTCCTTAATCTTTCCAAGATAATTTAAATTTTCCTTATATCCTTACCCGTCGAACGCTTTTACATCTTTACTTCTGAGCCCCACGCGGCCTTAGAGATGACCCCTACTTCACCACACGTGAATTTCCCTTCTCAATCAATCGCCTAGACCGAAAATTTCCATGCGACCATTCGTCGCTTCCCCCCTGGCATACGCTTTGCTACGTATACCAAACATAAAGACAAAACCCGGGGGCGCCACCCCGGAATAAACTACCCACACTAAGGAGGATTCACCATGAAACATTTCATCAAACACATCACGCTCGGAGCAGTCTTAGGATTAGCCATGTTGGTCAGCGGTACTGGCCAAGCCCATGCCTTATTGTTAGGAGAAGACATTCGAACTGATTTTCTCGCTCCTAATACCAGCACTGTTCAGTTCTCTGATGTACAAACCGTTGTTGACCCTGGAGTGGAATATGCAGATTTCGCAAACTTAGGCCGCGTGGAGATCGACTTTTCCGCCAATTTGATTAAATTGACAGCCTTAATTGATTATACATTTGATAGCCTCCCCTTCAATGGCCTGCGCTTCTCAGATGAAAACAGCACCATCCCCAGCTGGATTGCCTCAGTCAATGTCGGGATGACCAGTGCTGGATTATTGGGAAATTTTGGCCTTTCCCATAGCGACAACGAAATTCTCCTTAATGTCCAAGGTCTCACGGTGAATGCTGGCGAGATGATCGCCTTGAATGTGAAGCCAGTGCCGGAACCCAGCACCCTGCTCCTCTTGGGCACAGGCTTGGCGGGCGTGATCGCTTGGCGGAAGCGACAGGCCAACGTGTAAGCTGACACACTAACGAAACACAGTAATTCTATACCTCAATGAAAATACCACGGGCCTCATTCTGAAAACCGAATGAGGCCCGTGATTCATTCCTACCTTCTTATTTATTTAGAAAAAGATAAGTTATAGAAATACCTATACAGCTATTCTTTTCGAAGACTCCGCGGAACCGTTTCTATTGTATTCCTCAAAAATTCCGCAAGAACTTGCACATTGGGTTCTTGTAGAAGATGCTCATGCTTTCCCAGAACAGTCTTCACTTCAAGTCCCCCCCAAGCCACTTCGCTCCACCCCAACCCTTCTTGACTCGAAAATGTTTCATCGCACTGAAAAATTGTCAGTGGCCCAGCATAGGGACGAACTTTATAACCCGCTTTCGCTTCTTCACTTGTCACGTAAAGCATATAGTGACTTCTCATGGACAAAGGAATAGGAAGTCTTAATACCCGCCATGTATAGCACATCCAACGTCGGGCCCTTGGCACTGTGCGACTCCACCAACTCCTCATCATTTCTTTGATACGACTCCAAACATAGTGCCCCTTACTGGAACTACTCAACCTCCCCACATTTTCTAAATGGCGACCAAACCATTTTTTAAAAGGTTCCTTTATTCGTTCAGAAGTGGCACGTCGTCGATAGTTCGGCCCAGGAGTATCAAACAACATGAGCACCGCTACCGTCTGCCCTATTTCTTGGAGTTGCTGGGCCATTTCATAGGCAACAACCCCTCCAAACGAATATCCCCCCAAAAGATATGGACCCTCTGGTTGGATCCGACGCATTTCATGAAGGTAGGCCTTCGCCATCTCTTCCACTGACGAATGAAAATCTTTCTTTCCATCAAGCCCTTGCGCCTGAAAACCATACAATGGCTGATTACTCCCAAGGTATTTACCAAGATATCGTAAATACAACCCAGTATCCCCTGCTCCGGGCACAACAAACATGGGAGTCTGGCCTCCGCCTGGTTGCACTTCTACCACAAATTCCCAATGGGGGGCTTTTCCTTGCTCACGTATAGCCAGGGCGAGTTGAGCAATAGTTGGAGACCGATACAGAAGAGAAAGAGGCAGGGATTGCCCTAATAAACTTTCCATTCGTGCCCAGAGTCTCACGGCTAAAAGACTATGCCCCCCGAGTTCAAAAAAATTATCGTGGACACTGATAGGCTTCACCCCCAAGGCCCCCTCCCAAAGACAGACTAATTGGGCCTCTAATGAATCACTTGGCGCTACAATTGAGTGGTGTGTTCCATAGGATTCAGCATTCAGCTTGGGCAATGCCCGGTAGTCGGTTTTCCCATTTAACGAAAGTGGGACGCGGGCAATTGATAAAAAATTTGAAGGAATCATGTACATCGGCAACCACTGCTGGAGAAAGGCTTGCAAGTCAGTCACTAAAGTCGAGGGAATGCCCCCCGACTCTTGAGCAATCTTATTTCGCTTTTGCTCCGCCGAGGGGGAAAGGACCATATAGGCGATTATCGCCGGGTGCTCTAACTGCTCATTCAATACAACCACGGATTCCTGAACGGCTGGATGAGTTGAAAGCACACCTTCCACTTCAGCCAACTCAATTCGAAAACCTCGCAGTTTTACTTGGCGATCTACCCGGCCTAAAAATTCAATGTTCCCATCCGCACGGTATCGGCACCGATCACCTGTCTTATAGAGCCTCGCCGTTGCATCTTCCTTGAAGGGATTTGGAACAAACATCTGATCGGTCAGGTCTGGTTGGTTGAAATACCCCCGTGCCAATCCATGCCCTCCAATATACAATTCCCCTGGCACCCCAATAGGAACCGGTTCTTGACAACGGTTTAAAATATACAGTTGCACATTGGAAATAGGGCGGCCAATGGGCAGCAAGTCTGATTGCATTTCCTTTATAGGCACTTCATACACGCAACATCCCACGGATGCTTCCGTGGGACCATATTCGTTTACCACAATCACTTCGGGATCCTGAATTCTCCAGACATTGATGGTACGCCCCCGTAGAGCTTCCCCACCGACAATGAATCGCTTAACGCACCCATCCCGCCCAGGCATTCGATAGGCCAACATATCCATATGGCCCGGAGTCACTTTCAAAAAACTCCATCCCCGTTGACTGGTAAGAACCTGGGGCAGCGTATCCACTTCTGTAGATTCTGGAAGAAACGTCACTGAATTCCCAACTAACAGTGGCGCAAAAAGACTTGTAACAGCCATGTCAAAACCAATAGAAGAGTGCACTAAAGAACCTATGCCACCCTTGAGGTGATAGGCTCGGGAACACCAGAACAGATAATTTACCAACCCTCGATGAGGAATCATTACCCCCTTGGGGTTCCCGGTGGTTCCGGAAGTATAGATGACATAGGCAAGATTATCTGGAGTGGCTAGGGAAGAGGGGTTTGTGTTTGGTTCCTGTTCCAATTCATGATCCATCCCGTCTAGACAGACAACCCGTGGCCAAGCCCCTTTTTCTGTTTTTTCGTATTCGACGGCGATGAATTCTGAGTGCGCCTCCTGAGAGCCATCTTGACTTGGATAGGAATTAGGAGAAGGAATTTTTCCAGATAACGAATTCTCTGTGAAAAGCACAAGCATTTCGCTTTCAGTGATAATCTTTCTGATCCGCTCGGTAGGAGATGAAAGATCTATTGGCACATAGGCCCCACCAGCCTTCAACACGCCCAGAAGTACAACCATCATATCAATCGACCGATTCAGAAAAATACCGACGAGTGCATCGGGTCCCACACCAGCCTTCCGGAGATAATGGGCGACCCGATTTGCTCGTTGGTTTAGCTCATCATAGGTCATTTGGAAATCCTCAAAAATGACAGCTGTGTCATTTGGTGTCTGTATCACTTGCGCTTCAATCAATTCTTGAAGACAGCAATTTGGGTATTCATGCTGTGTGTTATTCCACTCCACAAGAACTTGGTGCCGCTCTTCCTGAGACAAGAGCGGCAAGGACATGACGGGCTTTTGGGGGCTTTCAACAATCCCCTTCAACAACACCTCAAAATGCCTAGCCATACGCTGGATCGTTTCCTCTTCGAATAAATCCTTACGATACTCGATGGCACCATTGAGACCATTGACCGTTTCTTCAACAAACATGGTGAGATCGAATTTCGCAGTCTGCTGTGCAAGATTAATGGGGGCAACCGTCAGGCCAGAGATTCCCTCGACGACAGGACCTTGGCCTAAAGAAAAATTATGATAGGCGAACATCACTTGAAATAAGGGACTATGGCTTAAAGTTCGTTCGGGTTGGAGAGCCGTGACCACCTGTTCAAAAGGAATATCTTGATTGCCAAAGGCTTCTACCACCACTCTCCGCGTTTGCGTTAATATATCGTCGTATGAAGGCAAACCTGAAAAATTCACTCGAAGGGCTAAGGTATTGACAAATAAGCCCATTACACCAGCCACTTCTTGGATCGTTCTCCCAGCTATTGGCACCCCGACTAAAAATTCTTCTTGTTCTGAATACCGAAAAAGCAGCGTTTGAAAAGCTGCTAACAAGACCATAAATATAGTCGCTCCTTCTCGACTTCCCAATTCAGCCAGGTCCACAGCATTTTTTTGAGAAAGGTTGAAAGAAACTTTTCCACCCTCAAAATTTTGAATGGATGGCCGGGTACGATCGGTTGGGAGATCCAAAAACATGGGACATCCGGAAAGTTGGTTTCTCCAATACTCCAACTGTGGCTCCAACCGTTTCTGATGAATAGCTTGTCTTTGCCAAAGAGCAAAGTCTCCATACTGAAAAGGCAATGGCGAAAGTGCTAAAGGATGTCTCCCAAGATTCGCGTTATACAACCCTACAAACTCGCGAAAAAAGATATCCAGCGACCAGGCGTCAGCCACAATATGATGGATAACAAAAATCAACACCCACCGATGTTCCCCTTCCCGAATGAGGGTAAATTTCCATAGCGGCCCCTCACCAAGTCGGAAAGACGTTTGAGCCTCTCGCTCAAGTAATTGTCGGGTGGCCTCTTCCTGCTCTTGTTTAGGAAGATGCCTCAGATCCTCAAGATGCACGACAGCATCTAGGTCGGAGGAAACCTTTTGGATAGGACTCCCAGCAACTAGAGGAAACGTCGTCCGAAGGACTTCATGTCGTTGAACGAGTTCTCGAAGGGATTGCTCGAGCAACCGAATTTGCAGATCCCCTGAAAGAGAGAAGGCCGAGGAAATGTTGTAGGCAGGATTCCCTGGTTGTAATTGGTCAAAAAACCAGAGACGTTCTTGGGCAAAGGTAAGTGGAAGCGGATCTTGTCTTACCACCCTGCCAATCGAAGGTTCCGCGTGGCCACCTGACTGTGATGTTACCCGCAAGAGTTTCACGAGTTCTTCTTTGGACTCACGAATCCGCAACTCAAGCTCAGGAGTTAGTATGCCTTTGGGTGCATTCACCCGGACATGGCTCCCTTCGGCCCAGATTTTCACATCCTTTTGACGAAGGAGATCTAGCAAGTCAACGGTGGTCATAGGACATTGTCTTCCCGGTCACTAGAGGTCACATAAGGATTTAACGATTGGGTTTCCGCCAACCAACGCATCGTCTCGATGTATTTGGCTAAATGCTCAATCGTGGGCCGTTCAAAAAATGTAGAGACGGACACTTCAATCCCCTGATCAGTAAACACTCGCGCGAGCATATGATTGGCTAACAATGAATGGCCACCCAATTCAAAAAAGTTATCATTCACACCAACACAAGAGACGCCCAACATTTTCATCCAGAGCTGAACCAATTTTCCCTGAAGTGAGTTCTGGGCTGGGACATACGTTGTTGGAAGATAGGAGGGTTCCTCGGGATGGGGAAGATTGTGACGGTCAATTTTCCCATTTGGGGTAAGGGGGAATTTATCAAGCACCACAAAGCGCGAGGGCACCATGAAATCAGGGAGACTCTTCTTCACAAAATCTCGCAACTCAGCCATACGAGATGGTTCCACTAGTGATTCATGTTGAACACCATTCGCAACTTCATGTGGCTTGAGCAAATCCTGCATCAACAGATAGGCGACAAGTTGCATATCCTGATCAACGGACTCATATGAACGAACATGGTTGTCGGATTCTTGCTCACGCACAACCACGACTGACACCTGAACCAAAGGGTGTGAATTCAAGACCGCTTCAATCTCCTCCAACTCAACCCGAAATCCTCGTATTTTGGTTTGGGAATCCAACCGACCTAAAAACTCGATTGTGCCATCTGAACGATACTTCGTCAGATCTCCGGTTTTATAGAGTTTGGTCTTCGATTCTTTCCTAAAAGGATTTGGCACGAAATTTTTTGACGTCAGATCCGGTTGGTTCAAATAACCAAGCGCCAAACCTGCGCCCCCAATATACAATTCCCCAGATATTCCAATTGGTACTGGATGGAGATTTGCATCTAGGATATACAGCTGAGTATTGGCAATCGGATGCCCGATCGGAACAACCTCATCTCCAGGGACGACACGATGGGTAGCCGACCAAATGGTCGTTTCCGTCGGCCCATAGAGATTCCAAAGTTCCACCCCTTTGGCTAATAATTGATTGGCTAGAGCCCTCGATAATGCCTCACCTCCACAAAATGCACGAAATCCTTTTGTCGGCATCCACCCAGCCTGAACCAACAACTGCCAGGTCGTGGGAGTTGCTTGCATGACCGTGGCCCGAGATTCCTCGAGGAGCCGGTTCAACTTATTCCCATCGGCGGACGTCTCCCGACTTGCCAGGACAACTTGAGCCCCAACCACCAGTGGAAGAAACAACTCAAGAATAGAAATATCAAAAGAGAGATTCGTCACCGCCAGCAACCGATCATGTATTCCCAAACCGGGCTCATGCTGCATAGCATGCATGAAATTGGCCAGCGCTCGATGGGAAATGAGGACACCCTTCGGTTGACCGGTTGACCCCGAGGTATACATCACATAGGCCGGAGTCCCAGAACTGATGGCGACATCAGGATTGTCGCTGGACTCCTGAGTCCATTTTCCATTCGACATGGTTACCACCACAGGTCCGGCATAGGATCGAGCAGAACCATTCGATATGGAGGAAAAAGTAGGAAGGCGAGAAAGGAGAGAGTCCTGGGTCAGAACGAGGGGTACCTGAGAATCCTTCAACATAGCCAATACGCGATCTTCAGGATAGGCAGGATCCAAGGGCACATACGCACCTCCAGCCTTGAGCACCCCAAGAAGGGCGATGAGCATGTCCACTGACCGATCTAAAAATATTCCGACCAAGGACTCAGAAACAATACCCAATTTTCGAAGATGATGTGCGACCTTATTGGCTTGCTGATTGAGTTCACTATACGTCAACGACACCTCCCCACAGACTATAGCGACCCTATCGGAAGTCCGTTTTGCCTGAGATTCAAACATTTGCTGGAGAAGACATTCGCTTGAATGGTCCGCAACCGTATCATTCCAATCCACGAGTAATTGCTGGCGTTCTGCTTCGGTCAGCATAGCCGCCTCACCAATGGAACAATCGAAATCCTCGATCATATGCTGAAGAAGGGTTTGATAATGTCCCTGCATCCGCTTGATGGTATCAACTTCAAAAAGATCGGCATTGTACTCCAAGATCACCTCATGACCTTGTCCCGGAATGTCCGGAACATACATGGTCAAATCAAACTGCGCGCCTCCCCGATCCAATGGCAACACTTCAACGCTCACATCTTTAAGCTGCAATGTTGGCATGGGAACATTTGGCATCGAAAACATGACTTGGAAAAGCGGCGTACGACTTAAGTCTCGTTGCGGTTGCAGCGCTTCAACCAATCGTTCCACGGGTAAGTCCTGATGTGCATAAGCCTCAAGCGTACGCTCCTTCACCCTTGCCAATAAGTTACGAAACGAGGGGTCCCCCGAAAGGTCCGTACGCAACACTAACGTATTGACAAAGGGACCAATCAGCTTTTCAGCATCAAGCCAACGCCGATTGGCCACAGGAATCCCTACCAGCACATCATCCTGTCCTGTATACCGAAATAAGAGAACTTTGAATGCCGCCAACAACACCATGAAGAATGTCACACCTTCCTGGCGACATATTGTCATGATTTGTTCGACCAGCTGAGATGGCAATGCCTGAGTTTCTCGTGCCCCGCGAAAGGTTTGTCGAACAGGCCGTGGGTAATCAGTGGGCAACCTGAGCACCGATGAGGCATTGGCTAAACGATCGGTCCAATAGGCTAATTGTGTTTCGAGTTCCCCCCCTCGCAACCACTCCCGTTGCCAATGCGCATAATCCGTATATTGAAACGCCAACTTCGGAAGTGGGGATGGTAACCCAGCGCAAAAAGCCGGATATAGGGCTCCTAATTCTTGAAAAAAGAGGCTCAATGACCAGGTGTCGGTGATAAGATGATGCATGTTCACGAACAACACATGATCGTTGTCATGAAAACGAAACAAGGTGATTCGAGCTAAAGGCCCGCGGCCCACATCAAACGGCTGTTGAATCTCTTGTTTCACCCGACGTTGAAGTTCCGATTCCTTCTCGTGGGCAGGAATATCCGGAAGGTCCACCAATGTCAGAGGGGTTGCCTCGAAGGGGTGGATCAACAGAATCGGCAAGCCGTTTTTGGTTTGAATTGTGGTGCGTAATACTTCATGCCGACGGAAAATCTCATGAATGCTGGCTTTAAAAATTTGTAGCTGAAGAGGCCCTGTTAATCGAACCGCAAGGGGCAAGGCATAGGCACGACCATCCTGGTCGAGTTGACTAAGAAACCATATCCGCTCTTGAGAGAAAGATAAGGCCTTTTCCCCCTCCTGCGATACAGTTTCCGACGGATGCTTAAGGGCTTTGTGGGACTGTTGTTGGGTCTCAATCACACGGGCCGAAAACCCCTCCAGCGTGGGATTCTCAAATAGACTCCGAACGGGGAGTTCCACATGAAACACACTTTTCACCCTCGAAAGGACCTGAATCGCCAAAAGGGAATGTCCTCCGAGATTAAAGAAATTATCCTCAAGCCGGATTTCAGCAAGGCCTAGCACATCACGCCAGATTTCCGAAATCGATTCTTCGATGGGATCACGAGGGCGCCGGGACAATCCAGAAGACTGGGATGCTGCCCTATCGGGAAGAGGAAGCGCTTGGCGATCCACTTTCTTGTTCGGCAAACGCGGAAGTTGTTCGAGCACCATCGTCCACACCGGAATCATATGGCTCGGCAACTTCGACTTAAGAAAATTTTGCAGGGTCGTATTCGAAAGAGTTGACTCCCCTTCCACAAGCACGACATAAGCCACGAACCCTTGTTCATTGAGATGGGCAGAATTATCGTTTTCGGCCAACGTATGACGTGGAATTTCCTTGTACGCCACGATGGCTTCTTGAATATTCGGATGCTGCCGAATACTTGCTTCCACTTCCTGCAACTCCACACGATGCCCACGCACCTTCACTTGCAGATCGACTCGTCCCCGAAATTCCATCACCCCGTCTTCCCGGTAACAGGCCATATCTCCTGTTTTGTATAAACGAGCCCCTAGCGAATCGTTCGGCGACTCACTGTGCCCCGTCAACGGATGCGAAATAAATCGTTCGGCGGTAAGATCAGGGCGTTGGAGATATCCCAAGGCAAGTCCATCTCCTCCAATATATAGTTCACCTACTACACCCACCGGCACGGGTTGGAGATGCGCATCCAAAATATAGACTTGGGTATTTGCAATAGGACGTCCAATGGGAACAGAATTTTCCTCAAGCCCGTTCCCCTGCATCCCATAACAACAGGTATAGGTAGTATTTTCCGTTGGTCCATATCCATTCACCAATCGACAACGGGGTAAAGCCTTGAGCGCCTTTCGCACATGAGAGGCCGACAACACATCACCACCCACAATCAATTGATGAAGCGGAGTGAGAACTTGCACTCGAGTCTCAACTATTCGATGGAACATATCCGTTGGCAAGCGCATGGTCGTAATCTCATGCGCAAGAATGATACGACCTAATTCATCAAAGGTGGGGGGATGTGGAGGAAACAACACCAATCGAGCGCCGTTTAGCAACGCCCCCCAAATTTCAAAGGTTGAGGGATCAAACGCCACCGGAGCTAATTGGAGAAAAACCTGGTCCGGATCGAACTGCACAAAATCCGTACCTTTGACCAAACTCACCACCCCTCGATGAGGAATACACACTCCTTTGGGACTTCCGGTGGATCCTGAGGTATACATGACATAGGCCAAGCCCTCTGAAGAAACAGTGCAAGGTAAATTGGCAATTGGGAACCTTTCAAAATGTTTCCATTCCAAGTCCAGGCATATAAGGTCAAGGGCGTCATGAGTCAATCGGGATCGAAACTGTTCTTGTGTAAGAAGAACCTCCAGGCAGGCGTCTTCAATCATAAAACGCAATCGTTCTTCGGGATATTCCGGGTCGAGTGGAACATAGGCACCGCCCGCTTTGAGAATGCCGAGCATTCCAATGATCATTTCCAACGACCGTTCGAAGCAGATACCCACCAACTGTCCAGGCTTGACTCCCCGTTCTTGGAGACTATAGCCAACTTGGTTGGCCCGATCATTCAGCTCACCATATGTAAGAGTATCGCCCTCGAAAATCACGGCCGCACGATCAGGCTGTTCTCGAACTCGATCTTCAAAGATTTCCTGGATACTTGAGAATTTGGGATACTCGGTTTGGGTCTGATTCCAATCAACAATCATTCGTTGTTGCTCTGTGGTAGAGAGCAAGGAAATTTCCGACAGTCGTGCCGTAGGGGAGGCAACCATGGCCTCACATAATGTTTCCCATTGTCTGGCCATCCGTTCGATTCGTGCAGGAGTAAACAGGGCCGCACGATATTGAATTGCAGCTTGGATCTCGCCATTCACCTCTGTAATGATCAGCGAGACATCCATTTCAGAGGAACGCCGTTTCAAGGGATAAGGAGTCAATTCGGTATTGCCGAATTTTATCCGGGCATCGGATTCTCCAAGGATAAAACTGGAAAAACCTTCTTGCGTCATGCGCTGGGGCCGTTCATGAACCAGCATGACCTGACATAAGGGCGGCACATTTGGGTCCCGCTTCAGTGCCATCCTCTCGACCAATAAGGGAAATGGAAAATCTTGGTGATCCAATCCTCGGATCACCGTCTGATGATTCCGGGCAATTAGGGAAGCAAAGGAAGGATTATCGTCCAGACGAGCTCGGAAAGGCAGAATATTTACAAAATAGCCAATGACTGGCTCAAACTCCGATTTAGTCCGTCCCGCCACCGGCGATCCAACCAGAATATCATCTTGCCCTGATAACCGAGACAGTAATACCTGCAAAGCAGACAACAACACGACATACAACGTAGTTCCCTGTTGCCTTGCTAAGGTGTGTAATTTTTGAGTGAGCGATGCAGAAAGCCTAAAGGAATGGGTAGCTCCTTCGACATTATGGTCTGACGCTCGCGGGTAATCCAAAGGTAGCGGCAGGACGGGAATGGCTCCATGGAGTTGCTCACGCCAATACTCCCACAACCGTTCACCATCTGGGCCAGTTAGACGATCAGCTTGCCACCGGACAAAGTTGGAATAGTTCGACCCCACAGGCTCAAGGGAGGATTCGCACCCATGTTTTTCAGCGACATACAGTTGGCGAAGTTCGTCGACCAATATCGACATGGACCACATATCCATCACCAAATGATGGACCGCGATGAAAAGAATGGCTTCCTGATCCCCACGACAAAACACGTGCACTCGAAACACAGGCCCGTGCTCTAAATCAAAGGGTCGATACGCCTCCTCTTCAAGCCTCGCCTGAAACACTTCAGGAGAATCTTCAGAGGCATCAATGAGATTAAACATTTCATCGTGATACGGTCCCACCGTTTGCCGAAGAAGTCCTCCTGTTTCCAGAAAGGTAGTTCGCAACACGGAATGTCGAGCAATGAGGGTCTGTACGGCCTTCTGAAAAGCCGGTACGTCGAACGCACCAGATACCCGGGCGGTAAAACGAATTTGATAGACATCGATTTCTGGTTGTTCTCGCTGAAGGATCCAAAGTCCTTGTTGACCATAGGAAAGCGACTCGTCAGGGATCATGGGTGGGGAATCTTGACCCGGGCTGACAGTCCCTTCAAAGGACACATCTCTCTGAACCATGCGCTGATGAGATGGAACGGTAAGGCCATCAGCAGCAGAATAATTTATTTGGCATTCAATCTCGTGAGCTAACTCATTGAGGGAAACTTCATCCATCAACAGAGAAAACGGCACCATCACTCCGAAACCTTTTTCAATATGCTGTCTGAGGGAAAATAGCATCAAGGAATCCAATCCAAGCGTCACCAGTTTTTCATGGACAGGCACATTGTGAGTACTCTGGTGAAGAAGGCGGGCAAGGATGTATTGAAGGTGGTCCTGAATTGTTGCCCTTCGATCCTTGGTCGAAAGGGTGAGCAGTTCATGCACCGAGAGATGAACCGCCTCCTCTGTGGTACTGGAGGGACTCACTCTATTCTCGACAATGACGTGCAATTGTCCAGCCAGATAGGCCTGACGACAAGCCTGACGTTGGACCTTGCCGCTGGACGTTTTGGGAATCGTTCCTGCACGCACCAACACGACTGCCAAGGTGTGAAGATGATGTTCCTCAGCCACGGATCGTCGAATAGTCTCAACGATTTTATCCGTGTCTTGTCCTTTCCCCTCACGCCTGAGTTCTTGCACGATGACGAGTTTTTCTTCGCCATCTTGTTCAATGGAGAACGCAATTCCCGCTCCTTGGCGCAAAGATTCATGACTCCGTTCAACGGTACGTTCTATATCCTGCGGATAAAAATTGCTGCCGCGGATAATGATGAGATCTTTCAATCGCCCGGTGACAAACAACTGGTCATCACGAAGGAATCCGAGATCACCTGTACGCAGGAATGGACCCTGCAGCCTATCAGCCAGAAAAGCGTTATAGGTATGGGTGGTTTCCTGTTCCCGATTCCAATATCCTTTCGCGACACTGGGACCAGCCACCCAAATTTCACCCACTGTGCCAGAGATACACGGGTGCAAGGTGACTGGATCCACGATCTCCACCTTCATCCCGAAATCAACTCGCCCACTCCCCACAAGAGCTTTGCCCAAAGGATCATTGGATTCCACCTCCAGAACCTGATTCATTTCCAGTGCCTGAGAGCTAACCGTGATGGTGGGAGGAATCTCCGACTTTGGCTTCGCTGACACTTTCAAGGTAGATTCCGCTAACCCATAGGCCGGGCAAAAGGCTGACCACTTGAATCCCTGGGAGGCAAAGTTTTTGGCAAACCGACTCAGGGTTGAATGACGAACTGGTTCAGCTCCGCAATAGGCCAATTCCCATGTCGATAAATCTAATGAAAATCGTTCTTCAACTGAAATACTGTTGGCACACATGTCATAAGCGAAATTGGGGCCACCACTATGCGTGGCTCGATAGTGGGATATGGCGTGAAGCCATCGTAGAGGACGTTGCACAAACGACTGAGGAGACAAGAGGATCCCTCGACACCCTTGAAAAATTGGCTGAAGAATCCCATTCACCAAACCCATATCGTGAAAATGGGGAAGCCAAGAGACTAATATACTTTGAGGAGTGTATTCGCATCCCTGCTCAATATAAGCGAGATTATGAAACACATTTCCATGAGTCACCATCACGCCCTTGGGTTGAGATGTGGAACCGGAGGTGTATTGCAGATAGGCCAGACTGTCTTCCTTTATGGTTGGCAGGGTCCAATGCTCTTGCAAGTCTTCCGACAGTGCATCGGTGGGCAGCCAGATCAATGAGGAATTTTGTCCAGCATCCTTCTCTTGACCTTTCAATTTCGAAATCACATGTTTCGTCGAGAGAATAGACTTCGCCCCAGCATCATGAAGAATCGCCTCCAGTCGAGAAAAGGCTCGGCGGAATCCCAGCAATGGAACTGGAACGGCTACCGCCCCAGCATAGAGACAACCGAAAAAAGCGGTAATAAATTCCAGCCCCGGCGAAAACACAAGGAGGACTCGCTCTCCAACCAACTCTAACTTCTGCAACTGCGCGGCAATGGTCTTGGCTTGGGAATCCAATTGTGCGAAGGAGATGTGCGCCGACTCTTCCTCACCGTCACCAAGAAAAGTCAGCAAAGGCTTACACCCCTGCTTCTCTGCCCTGACGCGCAGCAGTTCAACCAAATTGTCCGATTTCATGGGAAGATCCCCTAGCGAGCCGTCCCCACTTGTTCAAGGAGGGTAGCTGAGGAAGACTCACGTTGATGGATGTCGGCAGGATGGAAGGTAGGCACAATGCTCTGCAACCATTGAGCCACAAAGAGAGGATTTTTTAAGACAGAGGCATTTTCAAATTCCACCAGTTTCTTGAGAAGGTGACTGGAATCTGGATGCTGCCCATTTTTCACACGGTTTATTTTTTCCACAGAAGAGGGCTGAACGTTTTCATCTCGGCCAACCAGTTCTTCATAGAGTTTTTCCCCTGGCCGAAGTCCGACAAAGGTAATCGGAATTTCCACTTCTGGAATAAAGCCTGATAACCGGATAAGATTTCTGGCTAAATCAATTACCTTGACTTGTTCTCCCATATCAAGAACATAGAGGGCACCCTGTTCTCCTAACGTCGCAGCTTGAAGAACTAAATGCACCGCCTCTGGGATTAACATAAAATAGCGTTGCATTTCAGGATGAGTCACGGTCACAGGGCCTCCCGCTAGAATTTGTTCCTTGAAGGCCGGAACGACAGAACCATTACTCCCCAAAACGTTTCCAAATCGAACCACAGAGAAACGGGTCTTTGACCGTTGAGCCATATGTTGTACGACCATTTCGGCAACTCGTTTCGTCGCACCCATGACACTGGTGGGATTTACCGCCTTATCTGTAGAAATCAACACAAATCGTTCTACGCCAAATCGATCTGCCGCCATGGCCACCATCTGAGTCCCAAACACATTATTCTTAATGGCTTCACAGGAATTCAGTTCCATAAGCGGCACATGCTTATGTGCGGCGGCATGAAATACCAGCTGAGGGCGATGCCTCGCCATAATTTCATCAAACCGCTCACGATCAGTCACATCCCCTATCACCGGATGCATGGGCGCGGCACCAACCAAGTTTTTTAATTCCATCTGAATGTTGTGTAGGCTATTTTCATATCGCTCATACAACACCAATTCCTGAGGATTGAAACTCATAATTTGCCGGCATAATTCAGACCCGATCGACCCTCCAGCGCCAGTCACCAGGACACGTTTTCCTTGCACAAGCTCACGGACCCTTTCAGTTTCCATATACACTGGCGGACGGCCTAACAAATCTTCAATAGCCAATGGCCGAATTTGAGTCACGGCCACATTACATTGCAGAAGTTCATGCACACTTGGTAACGTTTTGATTGGCACATTCCACGTTTGTAGAGCCGACACAATCCTCCGACGGATAGATGAATCGGCATGAGGAATCGCCATTAAGACTTCATCCGGGCGATGATTTTCCAATATTTTCGGGAGATCCGCACATGTTCCGAGGACCCGAACTCCGTGAATACGCTGCCCCACTTTCCTCACGTCATCATCGACAAACCCAATCGGAAGGTACAAAGATTCAGCATGCCGATGCATATCCCGGACAATCATTTCCCCAGCATCTCCCGCCCCAATAATGAGCACTCGCTTATCACTTTGAGGTATCACAATGCCCCGAACCAATCGTCGGATTAAACGAACGCCGCCGAGCATCACCACAAGAAGCAGTGCATCGATGAATATAATTGATACCGGATATCCACTTCCCGCAAGACCGGTTTTTATCAAGAGAAAAAATACACCTGAACTCATAGCGACTGCGGTAATGATATTTTTGAGATCCCATAACCCTGTGTATTTCCAAAGCCCCTGGTAAAGCCGGAAGGGAATAAACGTAAGGCACCGAATGGCAACCAACCACGGAAGGGTGTTCAGGAATAAGGAAATTTCGCTTTCAAAAATGACACCATCAAATCTCAACCAAAAGGCTAAATAGTTTGCCAATACCACCAGGGCAATATGAATCGACACCACGATTGGACGACGACAGACAGACACCAGGTGCCCTATCCGCCCAAGATGTGAGCCTCCCCCACCTGACTTCCCATTTTCTTCGGGAAGCCTAAACAATACTCTTTTGATACCACATAATCTCAGACATGTTTCTCCTATTAACAGGAGGTCATATAACAATGAAGATTGACATACATACAATTTGGCTAACCGTAGCTTATCAGGAAGAATATTGTTGACATACTCATGTTCTGGATTGGCACTGGCGCCAAGTGTCCTTTGCTCATCAACATATTTCAGGCTCGCTAAATCCGTTAATCCAGGACGAACCCTCAATACATCCGCATATTCTTTTTGAAACATGTCGACATAGCAGGGCACCTCAGGACGTGGCCCTACAATACTCATATCCCCTTTCAGAATGTTCACAAGCTGTGGAAGCTCATCCAACTTCCATTTCCGCAGGACGCAGCCAATCTTCGTCACTCGATGGTCCTGGCCGATGGTCAGTTGCCCACCCTGTTCAGAGGCGTCTTGTCTCATGGTGCGAAACTTCAGCAACTCGAACCGACGAAACCCCTTTCCAACGCGGGTTTGCTTAAAAATTATGGGCCCTGGTGAATCCCATCGAATGAGCATGGCCACGATGAAAAAAACTGGCGACAACATCACAAGCCCAAAGGCAGCCACAAGCACATCACACGTTCGTTTTATCATCGTCGATAGGTCCTAATAATTTCGCGGACAACTTCGATCACATACTCAATATCCGCTTCAGTCATTTTTGGATAAATAGGCAAGGATATAATCCGTTCAAAACAGGCACGAGCATTGGGAAAGTCTTCAGGTTGGTATCCAAAGGTCTGTCGGTAATACGGGTGAAGGTGCAATGGAATGAAATGAACACTCGTGCCGATATTGTAATTTTTTAGTATTTCGATAAATTCATTTCGTCCGATTCGCAATCGCTCCACATCTAACTGCATGACATACAAATGCCAGGCATGCTGCACATTATCCGCGACTGAAGGCCTGATAATTTCTGGTAGATCCTTGAATCCCTGGTTATATAACCCCGCATACTGTTCTCGAGTTTTTTGGAACTGATCACATTTTTTGAGCTGTTCAATTCCCAGGCTGGCAGCAAGATCTGTCAAATTATATTTATGCCCTGCATGGCAAATATCGTAACTCCATGAACCATTGGCGCTATACCGACTCCAGGCATTTCGACTGATCCCGTGCAGACTCATCATTCGCATTTTGTCCGCCCATGTTTCATTTTGCGTCGTCGCCATCCCCCCCTCTCCAGTGGTAATGGTTTTGGTCGCATAAAATGAAAAACACGTAATATCTCCAATCGACCCGACCTGCACGCCTTGGTACCATGCCGGAAGCGCATGAGCCGCATCTTCGATTACTCGTAAATTGTACGCTTTTGCCAGTTCCATAAGTGGGATCATCTCACATGGATGGCCAGCAAAATGAACCGGAATAATGGCTTTCGTCCTCGGGGTGATTAATTTCTCGATTTGGGTGACATCAAGGGTAAGATCATCAGGGCGACAATCAATTAAAATTGGCTTCGCACCCAAATAAGTCACCACTTCCCCTGTCGCGGCAAAAGTCATCGTCGGAACGATGACTTCATCCCCTTCCTTTACCCCAACGGCCTCCAAAGCTAAGTGCAAAGCAGCCGTACAAGAATTGAGTGCCACCGCATGTTGGGCACAAACTTTTGCACCGAAATCTTGTTCGAATTGCTTTACTTTGGCGCCGGTCGTCAACCAGCCTGAACGTAGCGTTTCCACCACAGAGCGAATCTCTTCTTCTCCAATTGAAGGAACGTGGTACGAAAGAAATTGAGGCCGAATATGTGGCAAAGAGGAAACCGACAAACTTTGAATACTCATAATTTTATTTCCACTAACAAATTGCAGGACGGTGAGACATCCTCAGATTCAGGTCCAATAATGGTATATAACCGTGAATAATTAGAAATAACCTGGACAAACGGTATAGACTCGAGGAGAAATGTTAAATACGAGAATTGGCGTAAAATTCGAATTGTCCAAACGGAAAAAGCTTAGGCAATAGACGAATTGAGAAATGAAAGAAAAGCAGGAAAGAAAAAAACTATGGAACAATGGAAATGATAACATTGGCTTGGGCACTCGTATCGATACCACCATTACTCGTACCACCATTATCTTCCACGTGGAATGCGAACGTACTTGTTTCTAGCCCATCACCTAACGATCGATGGAAAACATGCGGATCCTCTAAAATCACCGGTAATTGGGATTGAACAATCTCAGGACCACCAGCAGTCAGAGATAAAATGCCTGCCGTTGGAACGGTGTCCAAGACAAAACTCAGAACCTGGTCGATTTCCGGATCTCCATCTTCTCCTGTGAGAATAATGGGAACTTCGCTATTTGGATTTACTTGGAGGGCTTGAGAATGTGCAGTCGGTGGATCATTGATTCCTGAGACTTCGAACGTGACAGTTCCGGTTTTACTGAGCAACTCACCATCACTTACCGCAAACTGTAATGAATTCATCCCTACGAAATTAGGATGAGGGGTGTACATTAAATTCGGCCAATCGCCAGTTATCGTTCCATGTTGAGGGTGTTGTTGAATGACAGTGGAAAGCGGATCACCTTCAGGATCAAAGCCTGGCAACACCATGCTAATGGGTGTCTCTTCTTGAACCGCAACAAAGCGATGGCCTGACACCTCGTGAATTTCATTACTGTCCACACTTTCCTGAGTCCCATCAAAGGCTCGGATGACATAGTATGATGGAGTACCAACTGCAAATCCTTCCCCATCATGAAAACTGAACACCAAGGGTTCTTCAATTTTTGCCAATAATTCATAAGGGCCACCGGAATGTTGACTTCGATACACACGTTGCTCCACGACATTCGGAGACGATGATGGCAGCCAGGAAAGAGCGTACGATGTAATAGTTGGTGGATCATTCACCGGTGTCACTTCTACAGAAACGGTCGCCTTACGAGTGATGAGTCCATCCATTATGGTGTAGGTAAGTGTTTCGGTGCCGAAAAAATTCTGAGGTGGGGTATAATAAAGGCCCTGATGATCAGGTCCGATGGTCAACAATCCATTGTTTGTGATTGAAGTCACTTCAGTAATGGTTAATACTTCCCCAGTATCTGGAGCTGTCGTATCATTCGCCAACACATTGAAGTATGTCTCAGGGTCATCTTCCTTAATGGTAAACACATCATCTATGGCAATGGGCGGGTCATTCACAGGCAACACCGTAACCATGACATTGGCTGGCAGGCTCTCTAGGGTTCCGACACTCACTACATACGAAAAACCATCCACCCCATTAAAGTCCGGCAGGGGCGTATAGGTGAGATGAGGAGGCTGACCACTCAGATGTCCATAAGCGGGAACCGTAGCAATGGTATAGGAAACCGGAGTGACGGCATTATGATTTTCTCCCATCAGCGTAATGGACACGGCTCCATCTTCAACCACCTCAAGGTGAAGGGGTTTCGCAACCGGCCTATTGTCACGAGGTTGCCCACTCAGTTCCGGAGTCAATGGACTTTCTTGGGTCCCATCAAACGCACTGATCGCATAGTAGTAGATCGTATCAGCCACCAAAGGTTCATCGACAAAGTTGGTGGTGTGACTTCCGGATATCGTGGATACGAGGGAATAGGGGCCACCAGAAACTGACCCGCGGTACACTCGTTGTTCCACAACATCATCCCTAGGAGATGGAACCCAGGAAATTGATAAGGCAGTGCCATCATCCTGAAGCAGATCCGTAACACTCAGTCCCGTTGGAGGACTGGGAGGGAGATTATCCAACGCCAGGGCACTAGCTTCATGACTATTTTCACTTTCTTGGTTACCATCGAACGTCCGAACGATATAGTGCTGAACCACCCCATTGGCCAATTCCGTATCTTGGTAAGTCGAGACTGAAGAAGTTGGAAGGGTACCCACCAAGGAATAGGGTCCGCCAGATTGAGCACTGGAGTACACGCGATATTCTTGGATACCTGAGTGTAAAGAAGGCGTCCAACTAATTCGTATTGTTCCTCCTTCATCCGAAGGTTCATCCTCAGCCGTTACCTGGGTTGGCGGATTAGGAGGAGCCAGACATGTAGAACAAAAAAATAATTCAGTGGACCCAAGGGCTAGAGAGGAAAACGAAGCTTCACCCGAACCGCCACTAACTAAGACTTTTCCATTGTTCAGAAGGGTCGCCGTATGATGTCCGCGACCAATTGCCATCGGTTCAACCTCTGAAAAAGTCCCAGTTTCAGGGTGAAAAATCTCTACCGAACTCAACACAGACTGTTCACTGCCCGTCCAACCACCTACGACGAGAACCTCCCCATTCTGCAATCTCGTGAGCGTATGATGTTGCCGCTTATTGATCATGGGGCCCGTATGAACGAAACTTCCAGTTCCTGGAAAATATAATTCTGCTGAGGAAAGAGCTTGTCCTCCTGAGCCAACGCCTCCTGCCACAAGCACTTCCCCAGACTCTAACCGGACCGCCTGAAGGAATCCTGCACGTCCAATATGAAGTGCCCCTGTCGGAGTAAAGGTTCCTAACGCAGGATCATACACTTCAGCAGAATTCAGTATGGTCTTATTCGGCGGCCCATATCCCCCAAGCACCAGCACCTTTCCAGTCGTTAACAACACCCCACTAAAATTCGAACGCGCCCCATGCATGGATCCAGTTTGGGTAAAGACTCCAGTTGAAGGATCGTATAATTCCGCAGAGGCAAGAAAATTCGTCCCGTCATGGCCACCAACGATCAATACGTTCCCATTGGATAGTTGAACGGCAACATGCCCAGCGCGTGGCGTCATCATCGAACCAGTGATGGCAAACTCCCGGACTCCAGGTTCGTACAGCTCCGCTGTAGATTGGTATGCCCATTCATTATTGATCCCACCGGCCACCAACACGCGTTCATTTTGTAGCAAAGTCGCCGTATGTCCTGCCCTGGATTCTGACATAGATGCAACGGGGATAAATTCATCAGAAGACGTCATGTAAAGTTCCGATGCCGTGGTGGCATTGGAAACTCCATGGCCAGAGCCATCTAGCCCGGCTTGGCCTCCGACCAATAACACGTCACCATCTCCCAAAAGAGTGGCGGTAGCAAGATAGGTTCTCGCAGTATCTAGAAATCCGGCTTGCGCCCAATTTCCTTGAATATCCGCACGAGTGGGAAGATCGAGACGCGGCATAAGGACCAGAAACCAAATGACCCCTACACACAAGCCCAACCCCATCCAAATAATTTTTGTTTGCAATCGTGTTTGTTTCCCCATGTGTTTATTTTTCTAAAAGCGAAAAGACAGGTAAATGTTTAATGGTTCGATGGCATAATTCACGTACGCCCCATCAGCAACGGTCATCCTTCAAACCCCTGAAATTTCACTGTAGGCTTTAGCGGAACACCGTTGGTATCAAACCTGACGAACATCGGCCTTCCTCCGATGCCGGGGCCAGCCTTTTATTGGGGTAGGATATTTTCAAACAGAGGGGTTCAGATAAATAACCTGTGGAAATGTCCGGTTACTATGAACCACATACAAGTTCTCAAAACACTGGAGAACAACTAAACTGTTAATATGAGGAAAGCCGAATGTCTCACTCCCATGCACTACGACAATAGCACCACATTCTTGGATGGCGCCTGAATATTTCTCGTACCATAACGTGTATCAAAAACAAGAGACGCCTGCTGTACAATCATGTCATAGTTGAATGCCGAATGCGCGGTAAGAATCAGGGCACAATCACATTGGGCCAATTCATCAGCTGTAAGGTCCACCGCCTTATATTGTTTGCCATCTATCACCAAACTGGGAGTAAAAGGATCTGCATAAGACAGACAGGCGCCTTCTTTCTGCAACAACTCCATCACTTTCGTTGCCGGAGATTCTCGAGGATCTTCGATATCCGCTTTATAGGTCACCCCGAGCACTAAAATCTTCGCCCCATTTAGACACTTCTTCTTTTCATTCAGAATTCGTTGAAGTTTCCCCATCACGTAATAGGGCATATTTTCATTGATTTCCCCGGCCAACTCGATAAACCGTGTATGCAAATCATATTCTTTGGACTTCCACGCCAGATAATAGGGATCAAGGGGAATACAATGCCCGCCAACACCAGGGCCGGGATAAAACGCCATAAACCCAAAATTTTTGGTAGCCGCAGCATCAATCACCTCATACACATTGATGCCCATCCGATCACACAGCACAGCCAACTCGTTCACCAGCGCAATATTGACTGACCGGAACACATTTTCAAACACTTTAGTCATTTCCGCCGCACGAGGGGACGACACTGGAAAGACTTTTTCTATAGATTGCTCATAAAAAGATCTGGCCACTTCCAAACATGCGGGGGTAGCCCCTCCAACCAATTTAAAAGTGTTATGGGTTTTAAACGCCTTATTCCCTGGATCCACACGTTCGGGGGAAAATGCGACGAACAGGGTTTCCCCTAACTCTAAGCCTCCCTTGGTAAGTGCAGGAATAATAACTTCTTCCGTCGTGCCAGGATACGTCGTACTTTCCAATACGACCAACATATGAGGATGAGATTGGTGGGCGATATGCTGTGTCACTTTGACAATGGCGGTAATATCAGGTTCCTTATTGAGTGTCAGTGGTGTGGGCACACAGATCAGGACCACATCACATTCCTTCAATCGCCCAAAATCAGTCGTCGCAACCAACAGGCCAGATTCGACCGCCTGAGTTAATTCTTCATTCTTGACATCCAAAATGTAATTGTGGCCCTGGTTCACCCTGTCCACTTTATCTTCGGATTCATCAATACCGATGACTTTATAACCGTTTTTGGCTTGGAGGACGGCCAAAGGCAAACCCACATATCCTAAGCCAATGACGCCAACTACCGATGTGTGATCTTGAATTTTCTTTAACAACATTGAATAACCTCTTTAGTGTATGCCAGAACTGCCACTTTTACATATACTCGAAAGTGGAAAATATGGAAAAAGTTCGCCTCCCTAAATTCAAAAGTTTCAGGAAGTCGAACTTCGGGGTCTTCAATACCTTCTTCCTATTTATTTACCCTTTTTTGGAAGAAAGATACGAGAGCCTTCTTGTGAGAATTTAATGGTGAACAGGAACGAACATCAATACGCATTTAGGGCAATAACAACCGCGGGTTTCCCATATGAAAACACAGACACGGATATATTTTCTGAAAAAAACAAAGTAAAAATGAAGATATCAGCACCAAAATTACCGACATCAATAAAGCCTGACAAATTGTCTCAAGGACAAATGAGAAAGGATTTCACTGCGGATTAGGAAGTGTGGCTATTTTCTTGAGTGGTTGACATATACGATAAAGAGTTGTACTCCACCGTTCGATCATTCGATCCAAACTAAACTCTTTGATGGCAACGGCTTGGCCTTCTAAGGCAACCTCATGCAAACTTTTTCTATCAAGCACGAATTTCTCAAGGATGTCGCGCAAGGCCCTGCTATCGCCCTTTGAAAAAAGAGGAAGATTCGCCAATTTGGCAATTTCCATCGCTCCTCCGCTTCCAGTTGTCACAACCGCACAACCAGCCAACATGGCTTCGACCATCGTTAACGGCAAGCCTTCATCCCTCAAGCTTGGAAACACTAGGACATCATGCTCTTGATACACACATGGCATCTTTTCATGGTTGACCTTTCCTAAAAATGACACCAATCGCGACAAATTCAATTTCTCTACTTGTTGTTTTATTTCTCGACCATACTTTGACATGTTGTCTCCGGCGATACTCAATGAAATATTTGAACGCACCTTTTCGTCCATAAGACCGAGAGCGTCAAGCACGGAATGCAGGCCACGATCTGGAGTAATTTGTCCTGCATAGAGAAGCCGTAATCTGCGAGGTGTTGCGTCTCGTCCATTGAGCGGATGAAAAAACTGTTCGATAGGGATACCACCATGAATTACTTCCGTAGATGGAAATACGAGCCCCTCTTCATGGTAAAGTTCCCTAAGATGTTCGCTCACAAAACAGACGTGCTTTGGGCAATTTGGAAATTCTCGGGTTGGGAACCCAGCCTTGGTAAACTGCTTTTCCAGCTTCCTCCCCGCCAGTCGGAAGAAAGGGCGGAATATAGATGGCCCCCAGTTCCCATCCCAACAACCGCTCCAAATTTCCGAGGCATTTTCTCCCTTCGCACCATATTCACGAATCATCCACCAATGTTCGATCCAATGCACATCAGGAATTCCCCACTCCTTTGGCAAAGGAAGCAGCATTTTTGAGAGGCCATACATACTCCACCAATTGACCACATCAGGTTGAAAGGAAGCTATGATTTCTTGAAACTTCTTTGCATCAAAAAAATGACGTTTGGCGTCAAACAGTCTTCCCGGCAAACGCTTGGGTTGTGGTTTATAGTGATACTGATTCAAGCTGCGGTAAATCTGAACTCCATTGATGGTTTCCAATTTTTCTGATGCGTTTCCGAAAGTTGGCATGGGAAGCCCATAGGTACTCGTCAACACACAGACATCATGCCCTTCTCCATGAAGTGCTTCCGCAACTTGAGCACATCGAACTTCGTACCCCCCTTGGTAATAGGGAGGATAAAGATTAGAAACCATTAAAAGTTTCATTAAAACCTAAAGATATTTGCGTTGTAATTTTTCAATTAAACTTATCGCCAGAGGTCTTGTAATTGGACATGCCTTAGCCAACAAGCAAGGAACGAAATTTTGTTAACATTTGGTTGATGTCAAAATTATCTCTAACTCTACACTTTCCATTTTGTCCCATCTTGAGCCGCTGCTCTTTATCCATGACAAGCGTACGGATAGCTTTCGCCAATTCTCCTACCACTCCCGGGGGAACAATTAGTCCATTCTCGCCATGAATCACCGCTTCCCGATTCCCTCCTACATCAGTAGCAATACAGGGCAAACCAAAAGCCATGGCTTCAAGTAAAGAAAATGGAAGACCCTCTTTAAACGAAGGAAGCACAAAAATGTCAGCCTCTTGTAAAAATGGCCTGACATCATCCTTATGACCTATAAAATGAACCTGCTTACTGATATCAAGCGCTTCAACCTTTTCTCGTAAATCTTTTTCGGCTGGACCATCACCGACCAAAAAACAAGAAAGGGAAACATTCTCCCGTTTCACTTTATTGATTGCATCCAATAAAATCCCTATCCCTTTTTTCCGATCCAAACGAGAGACACATACAAGGATGACTTCCTCAGGCCCAATTCCCAGACCTTTTCGTAAGTTCAATCCTTGGTCGGTGATGGCCCCATAGTAATGTAGATCAATTCCATTCCAAATGGTCTTCGTTTTATCTCGGGGATACCCATAATCATCAACCAGTCTATTTCTTACGGCATGGCTAACACAGATGGTTTGGCTGGTTAAAAGCCCAGGAATTTTCCGGCGCCCGATCTTTTTTGCTATTTTGTCCTTCCAAGATAACAACCCACCATTTCTTAAAAGTGGATCCCCAATGGAATGTTCAATGGCCAACACTTGCTCCGCACCTGACAATCGTGCGGCCAGGTAGGCTTTCCACGGAAATAATCCGAGTTGGCCATTAACAAAAACAATGACGGAAGGCTTGACACGTAGAAACCGTATCCAATACGAAAAAAAACCTTTTACGGTTGGACTATCATCAGAAAGCACAATAGGAGAAGTGCCTTTAGGAAATATTTTTTCATAAAAGGCCTTCGTGAATGACAAGATATAGGTAGTCACATCCTTGCTCTGTAATCCAAGAACAAGATCTTTTAAATGCTTTTCTGTACCTCCAAACCCCAAAGGCCAAGTCACGTACAGTATAGTTTTCTTATCCATTTGAGGATTCATCAACATAAATTAAATTTTTAAAACCTTCTTATTCAGTTTTCTTACCAACCTAACAATGAGCGAGTTTCAACAAACATAGGACTCCGAGAAAGACAATTGGCTCTACCTGGGGAAAGATGTTTGGGTCCAAGTCGCACCCCTTAATTTCACACGTCGGTGTTTTTCTCACTAGACGGGAAACCAAGTTGATATTCTTCGAGAGAATTCCTCTCCGTTCCAATCTCGAGTCGAGACCCTGGGTAATTGAAAGGGATCCACTCCTCTTCGAACGATTCCTGAATAGTTTGAACACGCATAGGAAAATCCCAACTGCTTGACAAGTTCAGGGGTCTGTACCGAATAGTCCGATCGTTCACCATAGGGATAAGCAAAACTCAAGATCGGTCGATTGAGTTTTTCCTCTAGGCCCTCCTTACTTTGTAAAATCTCATCTCGCTGCTCAGAAAGAGAAAGACTAGATAATACGGGGTGCGTCACCGTATGAGCGCCAATCTCTACCAGTCCCCCCTTGCCTAATTGTTCTAATTCATTCGTTGTCAAAGAGGCATGTGTCACTCGCCCCTTTCGATTAGAACCAGACCACTTTGCAATTTCATCCAATAAGGGTCTTCTTTTTTCCTCCGGTAAGGGACGCAGTAAGGAATGAAGGGATCGGTACAATTCTTTTCTCCCCAATTTTCCCTCTTCTTGAATTTTTGAAAATTTTGGTGGAACGATTTCCGTTGAGGGAGAAGGATTCGATGGCACATCAACCTTCCATGAATGCTCAATACCTTCTACAGTCAAGGTAAGTGTCTGTGGTAGGCTTTGCGGTTGTAGTAACATACGATCCAAATCATCCCACCAAAACTCTTGTTCTTGATCCAAGCATCCACATGTGACATAAAACGATGCCGGGACATCGTATTTTTCTAATAACGGTTTGGCATTATAAAGATTGTCGGCATACCCATCATCAAAGGTAACGGCTACTGCACCTTTTGGAATTTTTCCCTTTTGCGCTGCACGATGTAATTGTTGCAGGCTCATCGGATAAAATTTCTTCCGTAAAACATCCAAATGTTCCCCAAAATGTTGCGGTGTAACCGACATTAATTGCCAATCAGAAGGCAATTCCGCAACCCGATGATAGATCAGAATGGTAGCCCCCTGAAACATATGGTTTTTTATATATCGCCCAACCCATCGAATGTTAGAAATAACCGTATTTCCCATCACACGCCTCTTCTACTCCATCGTTGTAATTTCGTATTCATCTAAACGATCGCCAAAAATTTCTATTTAACACGACGATGACTTGCTTGAAGCCAATGATAGACCGGACTGGGCAATACTCGCTGAGCCAGATCCTTCCCAATCCCGATAATGACATTTTTCAACTGAATGGTCCGTCGACGTACTAATTTTATATGCCAATATTGGTAGCGTTGAAATTCCTGATGAAACACTACCCAGACTTCTTTATCTAGCACATTACATCGCTTGAGATAGCGTTCCAGCCAAAGTAGGTACTCTCTCCGTACTGCATGGTGTTCACCACTTTGCACAGTTAACGAACAGCGCTGCTTGTCATGTTGTCGATACCGAAACCAACATTTACCCGACACAAATGCCGTAACATGAAGACCGAGCTTTGCATAAAGAACCTGATCGTCATAAATACTCCGAAACGATTCTTCAAAACCACCAACCTGTTGCAAGATTCCCCGGTCAACCAGTATTCCCGAGGGAGGAGGAACCGCAGCCCCATTATGATGCAAATAAAGAGGAAGCAGTTGAGGTGAAGGAATAATCGAATTCAACGAACAATGAAGGTCTTGAATGACGTCACTCTGAGGGATTTGAGACTGATGGTCCCAACTATACCACCATTGTCCAGGTCCATAAACAAAGTTGACTCCTGGATGAGATTGAAAAATGGCTACTTGTTCCGCCAACTTTTGGGGTACCCAAACATCATCCGCATCTAAAAATGCCACATACTGACCTTTAGATTCTCTCATTCCCAAATTCCGGGAAGCACTGGCTCCACGATTTTGATGATTGAGATGCTCAAGATAACGAATCTTCCCTGGAAATCGAGTGACATAACCCATGGCAAGGGCAGTACTGGCATCGGTCGAACCATCATCCACGAGGAGCAATTCCCAATGAGAGTAGGTCTGGCAAATAACACTTTCGATGGCTTCTTGAAGAAATTCTTCGCCATTCAAGAAATTACACACCACGGACACTAATGGGCTACCCAGCATGTCCTGTTCACATTTTAGAGTCGTGCCCATTGTATCCACGCTTTTGTACGCCTCATTCCTTCAACAAAATCGATTTTGGGCTCATATCCAAGGACATTTTTGGCCTTTTCGATACTGAACCTAACTTGTTCAAATGCCGTTACCATATTTACTTCTGGTGGAGACAGTGGCGAAGGAATTGCTAGTGTGGCACCATGAGAACTCTTCGGCTTCGCCTTGGGCGTCATTCTTCGACGCAAAGCACCACGAATAGACATTGGAAGTATTATCCTAGCCACACTTCGCGTCAAAGATTCCATACGCCTCACGAGAGGAATAGAACGTAGGGCCTTGAGGGTCTTGCGGTCGGAAATAATGTTACAAATTTGCTTAAAAGATGAGGGAACCTGACTCTTAATGTACTGCCTCATTTGTTCTATCTCTTCCACCGTTTGTTCCTTTAGTGGGAGATAGGTCGATCCTAACGCATGAGCATGCTCTTCAATAAAAGCCTTCCATGTGACAGGGCTCTCATCAGAAATATGGAATATTTTCCCTACGGCCTCATCTTTTTCAGCGGCTAACAACATGGCCTCGACGAGATTATCAACATACAAAACATTACACGTTCCCCAACCTCCATTCACTAATACCATCCGCCCTTTACGAATGAGGTCAATCGTTGAAACAGAATAATCTCCAAAGGGTCCATAGACGATTGTTGGGCGTAAAACCGTAACCGGCAGCCCCTGGTCCAGAAAATATCGAAGGGCTATTTTTTCAGATTCTATTTTCCCATCGCAGTAGGCATCACCTGACAAATTAGGTTTCCCTTCCTCAGTCGAGGTGTCCGGCTTAGCTTGATAACTAAATACGGCGGTACTGCTCAGGTGCACAACACGGTTGACACCTAACTCCTTGGCCACTTGCATGACATTGTCCGTTCCCTGAGCACTCGTCTGTCGGTGAAGGTCTCCCTCAACACGATTGTCTACGGCGCAATGAAAAACCACATCACAGCCCTTCATGGCCTTACAAAGAGATTCCTTATTCAAGATATCCCCATGAACCATCTGGATCGGGAGTCGGGCTAGACGTACGGCACGAGACCATTGCCGCACCAAGGCCACAACCTCAAATTGCCGTTCACACAGCACTTCAGCCAACCGACAGCCAATAAACCCGGTTCCCCCTGTAATAAAAATTTTCTTCATCATCTTCCCACTTCCACCATTGAATAATGAGCCGATTTCATCCAAGGCCATTCCACAGGCTTCCGTTCTCGATAGCATTGCTCAATAAGCGCCACCGTTCCGAGCGCACCATCCCCGGAGGTTAATGCCCTTTCCCCCGTAAGAATTGACTGGGCAAACATTTCTAATTGAATAACAAATGCATCATGCCATGATTGGGGGCGCTCAGATTGGGAGTCCGTAATAAATCTCGAATGGCCTTCAACCTCGTGGGTCGGCCACATTCGCACTGAGTCCATGCTGGATAGATCCCATTCAAGGGTAAATTGTTCTCCAACAATCCTCACTACATTACTCAGGTTTCTCAGGCGACTAAGCACAACGGTGCCAGAAACGGGACCAGTCGGACCATCGAGCGTTAAAGATAATTCACAATCACTTTCTACTCCTCCTAGTGAATCGTCTCGATACTCGACATCTTTCACCTCCCCGAACCACCACAAGAGGAGATCCAGCATGTGGCTCCCTATATCAACAAGCTGTCCGCCGCCAGCCTGGTCTTTGAGGACGATCCCCCCTGATGCAGCCGGCCAGTCATACAGCAGGCCGTTTTCCAATGAAAAACCTTCCAATTTTCCTAGCCAATCATTCATCAACGCTCGTTTGATCAGTTGAGCCCCTTTGAAATAGCGAGACATCAGCCCAACCTGCAAAGGAACCGCATGGCGCTTCGCAAGGTCAACCATCTCCTCTGCATCCGTCACTGTCAGAGCCATTGGCTTTTCAACGAGTACCGCAATCCCTTTTGTAAGAAACTCCTTGGAAACTGAAGCGTGTAGATAGTTGGGAAGACCAATGATGACACCATCAATTTCAACTTCTGAGAGTTGCTGGTAATTCTCCAGACATTTAGACACGCCAAACTGTTTCGCGAGAGTTTCAGCGCGAGGAAGCTGTCGATCAACCAATGCAACGACTTCCATATTTGATATCTGCTGCACAGCAGGAAGATGGCACAATTCGGCAACCGCACCACACCCAATAATGGCAATACGCAATGGCCTATTATTCGAAGGCCTCATTTCACTCTGCATTTCTCTTTATCTCCACAATGAAATATTGTCACCCATACCGCGGTTTCCAAAAAACTCATTTCCCCGAATCAGGCTGGAATTTTCTCCGTCTCTCTAACGATCGAGTTTTTCTGCCTTGGTAAATTTTTCCGGAAATTTGATTTATAATATTCAATGGTTTTCATGAGTCCCTCTTTTAACTCGACCTTGGGTCTCCACCCTAAAATCTTATTGGCCTTTTGAATATCAGGACGTCGTAAAGCCGGATCATCTTGAGGCAGTGGCTTAAACTCCACTTTTGATTTGGATCCAGTTAAACGTATGACCTCTTCGGCTAATTCGAGTATGGTAAATTCGTGGGGGTTGCCTAAATTGATGGGCCCCGTTTCCTCATTTCCCGATTCCATAAGTAATATCAACCCACTGATGAGATCATCCACATAGCAAAAACTTCGAGTCTGACTTCCATCACCATAGACGGTCATATTCTTGTTCTGTAGGGCCTGAATAATGAAATTACTGACCACCCGACCATCGTTGGGATGCATTCTCGGACCATAGGTATTAAAAATTCGTGCAACCTTGATATTCAGGTGGTATTGGCGGTGATAATCAAAAAATAATGTTTCGGCGCATCGTTTCCCTTCATCGTAGCAAGCTCTTTGACCAATAGGATTCACATTTCCCCAATAGGTTTCCACTTGAGGATGTACTCGCGGGTCTCCATATACTTCGCTTGTTGATGCCTGCAGAATCTTGGCTTTGACCCGCTTGGCAAGACCTAAGAGATTGATACTTCCGTGAACGGACGTTTTGGTCGTCTGAACAGGATCGAATTGATAGTGAAGAGGAGATGCCGGACAAGCGAGGTTATAAATTTCATCGGTCTCTATATATAGTGGAAAGCAAATATCATGCCGTTTAACCTCAAAATACGGGTGATTCATGAGATGCAAGATATTTTCTTTTCGTCCTGTATAAAAATTATCCACACAAAGGACTTCATGACCTTGCTCAAGGAGCCTTTCACAAAGGTAGGACCCCAAAAACCCAGCTCCTCCGGCAACCAAAATTCGTTTACTACTAAGATTCTTCACGAGATATCACTCCTATACGATTTTGGGTAAATGAAACTTTCCCATCCATTCTCAATCCACGTTTCATCAAACTCCTGAATTTCTTCAAATGGAATAAGAATATTCTTAAGAAAAAGGTTGTTCACCCTCCCGAATACTTCGCTAAACTCATTTGAGTTCCAAGCCAAGATTTAGAGGACTTGTGGCTATTAGAAACAATCTTATTCAGACCGACAAACCCAACAGGGGGTTCAACATCAGCACAAGAAGGGCAAATTGGAATAGGCTATATGATTTAAGAATGTAGGACAGGAACAGTGAAATACCCAAAAGGGCTATATTAAAACCTGCTCTCAACGGTTGCCAAAATTGGTCCTATGTCCGAATGCGAGAGATTCGTTTAAAACAAAGGTTTATACATACCCCCGGCCATTTTAATACCGGCTCATTGTTGAAAGCATTGACAATCACTTTTACCCGATGTTTCCAGACAGAGAGGAAATTCTTGTATTTATGGTAAGGTTTTACTGCTATCAAAATGAAAATATGGTCTCCAAGGCTTTGCACCAAACTGATGCCAAGGTGCAAAAGAAAACCACACCGGTTGACACAAGCCACTCCTAGGCTATCAGGTTCCTGGCAAACCACTTGAGTAGGCTGCAATTTCAACTCATACTGAACTAGCCCCCAATTTTCCCCATTTGGATTAAACTGATCCGGCAAGTGGTCAGAATCTCTTTCGGGATTACATTTTCGGTTTCGGCTGGCAGACCATGGTTCAAGAGGAGAGCCATGGTCTAAATGATAGAAATCATGATCTACGAGTTCTCCTAAATTGACAAACTGATACTTATTGACCAACCGCAAAATCATATCTTTTTCTTGATTATCCATATAGATAAACCGCTCATCGTAGCCTCCACAATCAGCCCACAGCTTTTTGTGCAAAAGCCATATACCGATGTAACATTGATAATAGAGATGCGGAGGTGGTGGCTCCATCAAAGGGAGAACCTTGTTAAACCATCGAATATATCGTTCAACCCCGAAAAATGAAGGGCACCGCTTTGCAAACCTGTAAGGAATTCGTCGACGATTAGACAGGAGCAATGCCGACTCCAGTGGCACAAGCAATTGAGACTTTTCATATAAATCAAAAAAGGTTTTCAAAAACTTTTTGCCAACTAGAGTATCTTGATCAATCCGACCAACATATTCTCCAGCAGCGCGCCTTGCTGCAGCGTTCAGAGCCAACACTTCCGGAAAGGGGCTATCTTTTTGAAGACTTTTGGCGACATCGGAAGATACATGTAGAAATTTCACCATCTTTGCGGCTGCAGGAGAAAGCCGAATCATCTCATGCAACCCCACCTGACTTCCCCAATCGGCGACAATTACTTCAACCTGAGTTCCCCTATTTAATTCCTCCACTTTCTGGGCAACATAAT
This sequence comes from Candidatus Nitronereus thalassa, assembly GCF_032191465.1. Classification (NCBI taxonomy): domain Bacteria; kingdom Pseudomonadati; phylum Nitrospirota; class Nitrospiria; order Nitrospirales; family Nitrospiraceae; genus Candidatus Nitronereus; species Candidatus Nitronereus thalassa. Next base: position 889,743 of record NZ_JAQOUE010000001.1, read on the forward strand.
TTAATGCCGTTTCTAGCCGCCAGCGGGAATTGCCCTGGTATTGGTCATTGCGAGAACAAAGAATTAGAGACATTACCGGAGTTTGGCATTCATTAGTTTTCCTCGAACTATTTTCAAGATTATTTTTCATCCAACATTCCTTCATTTTTTCTCAATCTTGCTTGAAAATTGACTAATTCCGAGAGGCAAATATACATTCTGGTTCTTTTAGATAATTCCAAGAGTTCAAATAACCGAGATGACTATATTTTTCTTAAAGAAAGAGGAGAGGTCCACTTCTTAGAGGACCACGCTGGGCTTAACGGTCTCACATTTTCACTCAATTATTTTTTAATCGCTCTAGCCTTGCATATCTTTTTGAGGTCCATAGTCCCATAATCAATGTAGGCCAGTGGATAAGTGACTTTCCGGAAACGGTTTCCTTTACCAGGTTAAACCGATAGATCCAGGTATTAACAAAATCTTTTATTTTCTCCAATCTCGGCATGACAACTTTAAATACAGCTGCATTAATATCATCAAGGATGCCCTGGATTTTGCTGCTCGTGACCAAGGAAATAAATCCGAAGAAACTTCCCTGACTTTTTACCATTCCTTTATCAACTCCATTAGGTCTTTCACCATGAGGGGGTGATACCGTTAAATGATAAGTCCTTAAACCCCAATCAAGGCTATTAGGATGAAACTCGTCAGGAGTTTTTGTTAAATCCATATCAGCATTACTTTTCGTACTCGCATGAACTCTAGGATGGAGAATGCCAGACCAAGAAGGTTTTTCTTGATAATGATCAAGATGAAAAAAGTCATAATCAACAATTTTTCCCAAATCCACCATTTGATATTTAGTCTGAAGCCGTATTATCATTTCGACTTCCATCCAGTCATAGTAAATCATGGTTTCATTGTATCCACCACATTCTTCCCATATCTTTTTTGTTAAAAGAAAGATCCCTACGTAACTCGTCCAAAATAAGTCTGGGTAATGGGGATTATAGTTCCAAACCTTCAAAGCATCCCCATAGTCCTCGATATATTTTTCCACATAGGCGAATTTCGGGCATTGCACGGAAAATCGATAAGGAATACTTTTTCGATTTGCGAACAAAATAGCATTCTCGTAGTCACTCCCCCCTTGGGAGGAATGCCCTAGAACTTCAAAAAACCATCGCAAAAATTTTTCCCCAACAAGAGTATCTTGATCTATTCGTCCAATATAGTTTCCTTTTGCAACTCGCGCCGCTGCATTCAACGAATGCACCTCTGAAAATGGGCTGTCCTTCTGACATTTTTTTGCTATAGAAGGAGGGATACATATGAAACGAACAATATCTTTACCTGCCCGATCAATATTAAGCACATCTCGAATGGGAGTGGAACTCCCCCAATCGGCAATGATAATTTCCGCCTCTTGGACTCTATCAACCTTCACTAAATTCTTGATGAGATAATTTACCGTCGTTTCCAGCCTCCACATGGGATTTCCCATATAGTTGTCATTCCTGGAACAGACAATAAAAGAAATTTTTGGGCTCATATTTGTCATTCTATGCATTTCCTTATTTCAGAAAGAACATTGCCGTTTGTTACATGAAATCAAAATTCAAAAAAAACCCTTATTAGCTCCTCAACGATCTCTTACCTATTCACATTTACGTCTGTTGCTAAAATCTTATATGGCCCAATTTCCTGAAGCCACACTCTGCACGGTTTTGTTCTCAACAGGATTTTCTTTACCAGGAAATACCTGATCAATAATTTGTTCAGGGAGATAGTTGAGGCCAATCAAACATTCAAGAATTTCCTTAAGGTTGGCTTCTGGAGTATCCAAATCGGTATGCACGACTAATTCTGGATTATCTGGTGGCTCATAAGGATCTGACACCCCGGTAAAATTTTTGATCTCTCCCCGACAGGCTTTGGCATACAACCCTTTGACATCACGATCTATACATTTTTGCAAAGGGCAATTAACATAAATTTCTACAAATTTTCCAATTTCAGTTCTTGCTCGATCTCGCGTTTCGTGAAAGGGCGAAATGGCTGCAACGATAGGAATCGCGCCAACCTTGGTTAATAATTTTGCCACGTATGCGATTCGTCGAATATTTTCATCTCGATCTGCCTTTGAAAATCCTAGCCCTTTCGTAAGACGTTGACGAATTTCGTCCCCATCTAAAATCACTACAGGAAGACCTGCTTCCTCTAAACTCTGGCATACCAAACGGGACAACGTACTCTTACCTGAACTCGGAAGTCCGGTTAACCAAATTGTAAAACCACTGTTTAATTTCATGTCTCTCATGTCATTCTCCTTTTTCTCCATCTCGAATATACTGAATGGAGGAAAGCTAAGTACCTTAAAAAATAGATTTCTTCCTGAAAATACCTTCTTATCCCCTTTTAGGACATAGGCGTTTCAGGTTTCATTGCCTGGAATAATAATCCTAGTTCATACCGCCGTTTTGCTTCTTCCTCACTATCAGTTTCACCAGATTCAATGGCATCGTACCCACATTCGAGAAGGGAAGGATTAACAATCAGCGCCAGATCGGCCAACGTGGGTGAAGAAAACTTTCTCCATCGACCAACGCTTGTGGTCTCGATCTGAGACTTGGAAAATGTTTTCCAGTCACTAAAACCTTGAGAGTCTTTATGATGCATTGCACGAGAGAGAAGGCCCGAATCCCACGGTTCTCCAATAAAATCGAGCACACGGCGCATCTCAGCTTCCGGATTTGCCACTAAATCTTCATATCGAAGTTCAAGAGAGTTCTCCTGATGCAAGGCAACAAATTTCCGAAGATCTCTCGTTACATCCACCCAGGCATGGCAAAACGCTTCAAGCGGTCGTGGATATTGTCTGACATAGTGATATAACTCAGAAAAATACACTTGGGATTTATCACACCAATCCATCATGCTACAGGCCACATCCATACCATGCCGGGTAATGCAAATAAATAAAGCATGGTCGCCGAACAAACGACTTATTTCATTGATATAAAACGCATCGACGGCTGTCTTTTCGACCCATCGAGCTTTACCTTCACGGGCCGCGTGTTGACGTCGAAAAGTAAAGGCGAATTCTCGCAGTCGGTCGAGAACCTCCTGTGTTTCAAAACCGGCATAACCAAGCCCGTTGAGCACCCCGACATTCATACCATCAACCGCTCGATCGCTATGCAGAAAGCGAGCACAGGCCGTCAGAATATGGGTTTCCCCCGGAGCGGCGATATTGGAATGCGCATTTAACAGCCTCCGGAGTAAAGTCGTTCCGGAGCGAGGGCATCCCAAGATTATTATTCCCTCGTATTTCCTGTTTCTTTGCATACCATTTCCTCTTTGCTGTTGGGGAAATTAGTGGGAGCCGTTTTTGCCATTAGCCCGTATCTCAGTAAAAGTCAGAATACGACTGACCGAATCCAGGTTATCAAGATTCACCTCTGCCGGTTTAATCTTGATTCCACATTGTTTTTCAATAAAAAGCACAAGCTCCACCATAGTAAATGAATCAATCAACCCAGATGAGATCAGCGCCATCTCCGCCTCAATTTGGTTTGGGGCCATGTTGATTTTATTTCCCAAATAATTCAGTAACACATCTCGTTCTAAGGTCATTTTATTAATCACCTTCAAGCTAAATTTTTAATAATGTGAGAAGGCAAGGAGTGCGTCACAAACGCAAACCAAATATCGACTACCAACAAAAGGTTTTTGTCATTTTGCTAATACGAGGCCAGCCCAAATTCGATGGTTCTACTTCTGGCGGGTTAAACCTTAGGTCTTCGATCAAGCGACTTGCGGGGAATACTCATTACTTTGCAGTAGATTTGCTAAGGCCTTACGGTCCACTTTTTCATTTGAATTTAGCGGCAGGATTGCCAGTGTATAGACGCGTCGAGGTACCATATAGTCTGGAAGTTGTTTTTTGGCCGTCTCAAGGATGGCTTTCACATCGGCTTTAGGGGTCTCTAGAAAAGCCACAATGCCCTGAGCCCCATCAGCGGTGATAGGCCACCCAAGCGCAACCGCCCGATCCACTCCAGCCGCGACCCTTAAAATAGCCTCAACTTCACCCAACTCGACTCGTAACCCGCGAATTTTTATTTGATAATCGATACGACCAAGATACACGATTGGCTCTCCATCCTTTGGACGACGAACCAAATCCCCGGTCCGATAAAAGATATCCTCAGAGCCTGGTGGCCGAAGAAATGCTTGTGAAGTTTTATGAGGATTATTCCAATATCCTAGCGCCACTTGAGGTCCAGACATAAGAAGCTCTCCGGTCTCACCTTTATTGACTTCTTCTAAAGACTCGTCCACAACCATCGCCCTCATTCCTGGAAAGGTTTCTCCAATAGGCACAACCCCGTTTTCGCAGTCCTGATGCGAGGACTCTCCCCTCCAACGATACAACGTACATGCCAACGTCACCTCCGTGGGACCATAGAGATTTTCTAGAATTGAATTGGGCGAGGCCTTCTGCCAAGCGTCAGCAACACTCGCCGTTAACGCTTCCCCACAAAACAAACTCAAACGTAGACTTGGGAAAGCCCCACCCTGAAGGAACCCAAGTTGTTTCATGAGTACTGCTACAGAAGGCACTGAAAACCATACCGTAATATTTGATTCCAACAGATAGTTTGCTGGAGAAAACAAATGCTGGCTGGAAGGATTGCACACACAACCACCAACTTTCCACGCCATGAACATATCAAACACTGAAAGATCAAAACCCATGTCGAACAATTGTGAAAATCGGTCTGTCTCATTCAGCCGATAACGCTCCTGCATCACTTCTAAAAACCGAGCCACATTTCGGTGTGAAACCATGACCCCTTTCGGAACCCCTGTACTACCTGAGGTAAAGAGTAAATATGCGATTGTGTCGGCGTCAGGGATAGTGGGTTCACACAATTCCTTTTGCGTACAGTCATTTAAACCGAGGACAATATGTTGGGGAAACTTTGTCACCAAATCGGCAACATCCTGACGCTCGGGGAAAATCAAAACGAGTTGTTCCTCGATTCCTTTCAAGACACTATCGAGTTGCTTCTCCCCCATTGCATCAATAATGACTGCCCTACAACCTGCCTGGGTAAGCATTGAACGTGTTCGATCAGCTGGAAATTTCGGATTGAGTGGTACATATCCATGCCCACGAAGTACAGCCGCCAATACTCCTGAAAACGCCGTGATAGAGTGATAGGCGAAAACAGCTGTCAGAGGAGGCTCAGTGGAATTGAAGTATGCGTGCATCGTAGTCGCAAGTGACGCGGCACGGTGATATAAATCGTGATAGGTCAGCACTTGCCCATCACTCTCAAGGGCGGGACGATCAGGATACTTCTGCAGGGATGTCAAAAAGCCACTGCCAAGCCAATGGTTGTCGTTATTCATATCGCTCACACTTTTCCTAATGAAGTGGATTCAGCCCTAAATTATATCCCAGTAGTTTGGCAAATACCCGCAACCCCGTCCATCCGCCATAGCCAGAAGTTGCCGAAAAGGCATAGCTCCCGGTTACAAACGCGAAGGTAAACGGCACACCAACATACTTCCAGGAATTCCCCAATACCGTGTGCCATCCTCGACTTCGTTTAATTCTTCCCCAAGTCAAAAATATGGAAACTCCCGTGGCATGATAGGCCCCCCACAATATCCAGTTCGATGTGGCCCCATGCCATAACCCCATTGTGAGGAACGTACTGTAAACGGCTGCATAAGGGCTTCGGGTCAGCCCTATTGTTGGTAAATAAATATATCGCTGAATCCAACCCACTAGCGTCATATGCCACCGCTTCCAGAATTCACCAATGTTACTGGCCAAAATCGGAAAGTTGAAATTCTCCATGATGCGAAACCCATAGAGCCGACTTGCACCAATGGCAATATCAGAATACGCACTAAATTCGATGTACGCATACAAAAAGGTTAAGGCCAAATACCCCCACACCTCATGGGTCTGCAAACTGGTTAAATGCGAAATTAGGTCCAAAGGAGTAAGCACGCTCCCCCCCGTCACCCACGGCTGAAGAAGTTGAGCAATAAACAGCTTCCCAATAACAAACAGCTTGATGAGCCCATATACGATTCGCGTAGCACCCTCAACCATTGACTGCCGTTGCCACGAGTCCTCGCGGTTAGCCAAGAAGTGATCAAAGCGTTCAATTGGTCCGGCGGTGAATATCGGATAAAGAAATATATAACAGAAGAATCGCGATAACGAACGATCGGTAATGTTACCCCGTACGACTTCTACTGCATAATGAATCAGTTTGAACGTAAAGTAACTGATTCCTAGAGGGACAATCGGACTCTTTAAAAATTCCAGAGTAGGGAACAATCCTACCAGGATGGGAAAGTATTTGTAGTAAAAGAGATACCCGAGTATGGCGAGGATTAATGCTGGCACGATCAACCGGGTCGGCTGTTTTTCCGTCATTGCATGAGGCGTCACATAGAAAAACACCAGAATCCACGCAATTAACACCGTCACCGCGACTGGCTCGATCGAGGCCAGGTAGGCATAGGAAGCCAGCGCAAGAAAGCCAGCACGGAACTTCAGCGGAAGAAACCAGTAGATAAGAACCGTGCTAAAGAGTAGCAGCCAAAAGTTTGAAGTCTGTATCATATAAAAATCGTTGAAATAGTGTTAGAAACCCTGATATCTAAAAAGCCTCACGCCAGCAGCGGTCGATACCAATTCACATAAGGCTATAAAGAGGAACACTCCCATGACAAATCCTTGCAAGGAGACACCAAAAACATAGGCAAATTTTTTCATTAGGGTAACCTCAACTACGTGGGCCTTTGAAAACCGTGTCGAACAAACTGGAATTCGGAATCATGACACCCTTATCCGAAAGTAACGATGGTACGCCAGCCCCTATACACTACCGTTACCCGCGGCGTTGGAAGGCAATTTTGGCCATCATCTCTGAAGAGTTGCAGCCGGTTCAGTTAATTTTGCAACCATTTCCTTCTCGGTTATAACCTTTGCTACTTGCGAGGCGATGGCTTGCGTGCAGCGTTCTCTTGCCTCACGACTACGAAGGTGCCCCGCATAATCGCGGAAGTCATCGGGGAGAAACTCTGTTGCCTTATTAACAGATAAAAACGACATCCGTTGCTCAGTGGCAAATTGACGAAGGTCATTCGTGTACCTCTTGAAGAATTCCCTACCCTTGGGTTCGTCATACCACAACGGATTGATGGGACCTTGCAGTAGGATAAAGGAGGCACCATTACCCTGTCCTCTTAACTTGGCAACTATCTGTCCAATAATGCCCAGATTAGCCTGCTTATTGGATTCATAGAGAGTCGATGCCTTGGAAAGGTATGATTTCTTCCGCTCTTGCCCTAAGGCTTCCAACCGTTTGCTCTCCGTCATCCAAGAAACGTCCAAAGGGTCGCCATAAGGCTGGGGACCCCTGAAGAGCAAATTGAGGATGGCAGAAGAAAGCCGAGGTAAGATAAAACGCCAATTGTCGATGAAGTAAATACCTGTCCTATATGGCACATTCATACCCCAAGACCTGGATTCGCTGTCCAACACCTCAGATGTTAACCCTACATGGGGAAATTCCCCGATAGTTTCTAATAACGCTCGAGTTTCGTTTGATAAGACTGGCGGAGCTACTCCAAAAACCACGACACCTCTAAATTCAGCAGGAAGGTACTCCGCAAATGTTGCCCACTCCCAGGAGATAGTTCCATCTGCACTCATATCATAAACAATGGGGGCTGGCCTCTTTAGCTTTGCCGCAACCATTCCACCGAGGCGCTCTTCACTGCTAACACACCGAACTGTCACAGAATCCCCTAGGATCACGAGATCCGGAGGTTTAGAACGTCGTAAACGCAATGCCTTGGCCGTGACGATTAACTCACTGTCGTATGGATCCTTCATGAGGTAACGATGCAGGGGACCCGCAACAAAATCAGGAGTTACGTAAAGACAAAGGCCACCAAAAGCAAAGGGAGTTACAGAGAGTGTGATCACCCAAGATAAAAGGGTGGGCCGAGTAGCACCATTCCAAAATTCTGACCAGCAATCACATAACCAGCTCTTGCTCCGTTCATCGGAATTGCCCAAAGTAGGACTTTCTGCTTTTTTCAACATATATATGAACTCGATCTAACAATTCAGTGCGATTCATGAAATCCTCTAATCGTCCAAAACCTTCAAGGTTCACCGGCCGTGGGAACAATACATGTTAAATTTATTCCGAAGTCTTATTTTTTATTTAACGGGAACTGCATCAAATTTTCCCACTCCAATTGTGAAACTTTAACTCTGATACTAAACCCCTACGTTGTAGAATTTTCGACATGTAACTCTGAATAACGTTTTATGACTTCACCAACCTGAAGGGATGTTCCATCAGATTACAGCCAACAAATGCCTATTAATTGTGAAGAGCATTCCGAATTGTGGATAATAAATAAAAGTTAGCTAGAACCCTTGATATCTAAAGAGCTTTACTCCGCTAGCTGTAGCAACTAATTCACAAAAGGCAACAAACAGGAGCACCCCCAAGACAAAGCCTCGAAAATATACCCCCAATAAATAAGCATAACGTTTCATTATTACGACCTCACAAAGCGGACATGTTTTACTCGTGAAACGAACCAGTAAGGGAAAGAGAGGACAGACTAAAACAAATTCTCTTTTAGTTTCATGGAAAGCGTTAGAAAGATTTAGGGAAATGTTCTCTCCAACATCTGAGAGCTTCTTCCTACAACTAGTGGATTACTTTAACTCAGATTTTTGACTAAACCATCGCGCTGGGACACCATTTCTTTTTTGGTCATTACCTTTACTACTTGGGTAGCTATGGCTTCTGAACATCGTTCTATAGCTTCCCGATTATCGAGGTGCCCCTCATAATCCATAAAGTCCGCAGGGAGGAGAGCGGCTTGCATAGTCGCCGACAAAAAAGACATCTCATGCTTAGCAGCAAATGTTTTTAGTTCGCTATGGACTTTTTTAAAGAACCTCTCAGCACCGTGTACGTTATTCCAAGCTGGATTGTAAGGCGCTTCCATCAGTATAAAAGAAGCGTTACTACGTTTTCGAAGATTGACAACAATACGTTGAATGACATCAAAATTTATATTTTTATTCAATTCGTATTCCTGCATTAGCCATGGCAAATCATCAATCTCTTGCTCTATGAAATTCTGCCTATCAGGGCTCTCAGGCTTATTGACATCATCAAAGATATCACCAGTAGGTTGAGCTCCAGTGACAAAAAGATTACGGGCAATAAAATATCGCCGCGCCGAAAGAAATCGCCAATTATCAATAAAGTAAATCCCCGTCCGTGAGGGACCACTCAATCCAGAAAACCCCGCTTCTTGTTCGAGGGCCTTAGACAAAAACCCTAGTCTGGGATTGGCCACAATATCTTTCAATTCTTCAACACCATAAGACAACAAACCTGGACCTATTCCGATGATCAGTACTCCATCAAATTGCGGTGGCAATTTCTCGACAATTGCAGCCATCTCCCATGAAGTCTGTCCAGGCACGCTTAAATCAAAAACGGCAGAAGGGGCCTTTCCCATTTTACTAGTGACCATTCTGGCAAGACGCTCTTCACCTGCAACACAGTGCACAGTCAGTGAATCCCCGAGAACGACAATGTCTGGAGTTTCAGATTTCCGGATAGACAGAATCTTAGCCGTGCTGGATACATTGCGGTCCCACGGATCCTGCATTAGATAGTGATGACCATCTCCCATCATAAAGGCCGGTGTAATCAAAAGACTTAAACTGAAGAACACGATAAGGTTCAAAGAAATGACTATGACGAGAGAAGTCAGGGAAGGTCCAGTCACTCCACAAATAAAATTACCCCAACAATCACGTAACATTTTCAGGCCTTTCATAGAACACTAAACCCAACCGACATCATAAGTTACAAATCCTTTTTCATTACAAAAAAACAAGTCACCGCCCGAAAGTTTGTGCTTACCATTTTCAGGGAAAATCATAGGAAGGCAGGCAACTCTTTAATACTTTTCTCTACCTACACTCTTTACTCATATCCTTACTTTAGGATGAGAAATTTTTAAAGAAATCAACTTCGCCACTAAAACAAGACCATTTTTTATCTATTCAATAGGCATTAAAAAATCTGGCTGGCCCTTATTTTTCACCCATTGAGCGAATGCACCAAGGTCAGGAGCAGAATACCATTCTTCTTTAGTCTTAATATTTATTCGGTTTTGATTGAATCGATTTTCTAAACCAATATTCTGATGATATTCAAAGTTCATTGAGGTTAGAGGAAGTGGCCGAAGCATAAACGTTCCGTAGGCAAAACGGTCTGCCAATTCTTTTTGCTTCTGAGTAAGTGGCGGAATATTTTGAATACTTGAAAGTCTTGTGAAATACTGTTCTTTCGTTTGGGAGTCTATGGTAAACCCTTTGTGTGAATATCGCCCAGAACCTCCAGTGAGTACCGGCACTCCCATCCTGGCTGCTTCAATTCCCACAGTACCACGCACAGTCAGGCAATAATCCATAATCGGGAAAAGGGACAAAGTACTAATGTCATAATGTGCAGGAAGAAGAAAAATATGAGCAGGAAGAAGGCCAAAAACCTCTCGCAATGCTATCACTTCAGCCGGCTCCCCGTGAAACCCCTCGACAGTCCCCTTTCCTACATGAGCCGGATGAATTTTTATTACCCAATTTACTTGCTCGTTTTGACAAGCCATCCTGACTGTTTCAATAAACCATTCTTTATAACTTTCAAATAAGTTCTCACCATGAAAGATCGGAGCATCCCATAAAATATGGGGAAACACTATTGCTGTCTTCTTTGATGGATTTAGGCCAATTTTCTCTTTTATCTCATCAGGATTCATGAAGCGTTTGTTAAATTGTGTTCCATTGGCACTATACCAACTACCACTGGCATAGCCATTGTAAAATTCCTGATTGAGTTCCTTGGTATGTGCTTCCGTCCAATCGAGATTTTTGAGTAACTCCCAAGTTTCGTTCGATATCGACCAGGGATGATCATTTCGAATATCATAAGAGTACCGCTTAAACATAATAGAATTGTTCTTATGGCCGATATCCCATGAAATAGCTTCAATTCCATACGCCAAACAATTATCAAACAATTCTCCTTCTGGAGTATAAACTCCATCTACAAACATGGCCAAATCAGGCTTCACTTGATGAAGTATTTCTTGAGCTGACCGTGCAAAGGCCATCGATGTCACAAGGTGTTTTACTAAAGGCTCACGAATCTGTTCAGAATTAAACTCAAGTGAACCTAAACGAAGCCTGCGTAACATTGTGGCCACTGCAAATCGGCCAACTCTGGCATTACAATATTCAAAATTTAGAAGGTCATCTACAGATCTGGCGTCCCGAACAACTGTTTCAGCCACAGCCAAAAATTCAGATTTTTCAGAAGCCTCACGATAACGGAATACGTGCTTAATCCCAGCAAGGTCATAATACTGTCGAAGTAATTCATCTTCGTCCATAATCAGAACAACGGGTTCAAATCCAGCTAATTCAAATCCTTTAATCAAACCCAACTCAATTTCAATCTCTGGGAAACCAATACTACTGATCAAAACTTTTCGAAGATTAGTATTGGTGAGATTCAAATTATGCTTAAGAATACCTCCATGTGCATTTTTGTATTCGGCAAACCTCTGTTGTTTCGCTTTCTCTAAATCCTTGCCCTCTTTTTCTTGTCGCCGAAGCTCAGGATTTACTAACAAACGAATAAAATAGAAGAAAGACCAAGCAATGCTTAATAGTCCAAAAATATGAAGTAATGATTTTATTCTTTTCCTTAAAACGGGATTTCTCATATCTCGTTTATACCCTACTGTAAGAAAACGTATTTTCAGAAGAGATAGTTAATTTGGAAGTATCTCTATATGGAATCAAAAACTTTTGCGATTTTATTTCGGCACAGGAAGCTAAAAAGAGGAACACCCCTTTCCAGCATAGCTTTTGATTTTTCACAAAATTTTCTGAATACGTTGCCCTATCTCTTTTGCGACTATTTCGTTACCTTTCGGTCCCACGTGACACCAATCGATGTAAATGGGCTCAGCAACATCATCAAACATATTTCCTAAAAAATATATATTCTCATCTTCCTTATCAGACAGTCTCGCTTTGGCTTCAAAAAAAACTTTGCGTTGCGACTCTCTAAACACCGGAGTACTATTGTTTCTTAAGATCTCCGCTTCATACGGCAAGAGATTCCTTGTTCCACTAAGGAGATTGGGTTGCCAAAAGAAAAAGACCTGAAACCCATACTCTTTAGCAAGAGCTTTTACCTGGCGAACATGGGCTTCATACGCATCAATGACACCTTTAGTATTTTCAGTAACCTTTGGTTGAACGATGCTATCCCATTTTTCTAATTCTTGTTCTTCCAAGTATGCATTCGTCCACAATGAACGTTTCAGGTAACCGACAAGACTCCAATAATTAGACCATTTGAAAATTTTTACGATCAAGCTAGATTCAATAGGGCTGCCTTGTTTTTTACTTATTTGATCAGACCTGAGGTTATGAGGATCTCTAGGGATAGCCGGTGAATATGCACCGGCATATCCATCATTGACACCATCGTAGAACACGACGACATCAGGAATATTCCCCTTCACTAATTGATACATTAAATAGTTTAATTCTTGCGTTGAAACCCACCCGGTTTCACCATAGTTATAGACAACATACTCATTTCCAAGTATCGCTTGAAGAAAAGAGGGAATAGTATGTTCATCCTTTACTCCCATTCCCCACATGGTTGATCCTCCGAACAAAAACACTTTCTTCCCACCCTTGCTTTGACCAGAATTAAGCGTAAACCTCACACCATCAGAACCTACATTTATATATTTCCCACTTAACTCATTGCCTCGCCAATGGTAGTACGGCTCAAAGTGCATCGTATCGAAAGCGTTTACTTGTTCTTGCCAGAATGCCTCCTTATCTGGATAGGATTCATAGGCAGGTAGCTTTGCTCTTGAGTCAACACCGCTCAATTGCACATTTAACCCTTTGCCTACAATATGTGAATAGTTATGTTTCACATAGATACCAGCACCTAAAAGAAAGTGTCCGGCCACAAATAAAATAGCCATATAGCCTACAAACTGGCAAAATTTCCCGCACGATGAAATGAATTTCTGCACACTATTAAGGCTATTCACCCTGGTCTTTCTTATATCTTTGGTCATCTAATGATCCTCTAAGAAATCGCTATGCAAGCCTTCACGATTACGACATTTTCAAAACTACATCATGAAGACAAAGATACTTTGGAGATCTTTACTATGAAATCTCTATTTGAATGTAAGTTTGTCTCCCAATGGCTTTCCCTTAGGGGAGAAGTTAAAGTTATGTCGCCTCAGGCTAGTTACCAATCAAAACCCACTGGCACTCATTACGACGCTTTCCTTTGGTTGCCATTTCAGTTTTTTCCTTTGTGGCAGCTCAATATCTAAGATATCGGTATCTTTATTTCTGAGAGCTTCCGCAATAGCTATCGTGTCTTTCCGAACCCTTCGCAGTCCATCTGGCTCTAATGAAGCCGCATGATCTGTCCCTTTCCAGGATCGATCGAGCGTAAAATGCCGTTCAATATATTGAGCGCCTAACACATACGCAGCGCCATCTAATCCAATTCCCGTGTAATGAGCAGAAAACCCAATTGCTTTTACTCTTTCACCTAATGACTCGACGAGTTGCCGAATCCCAAGCAAGCAAATATCTCGATGTGGAACAGGATACCCTGACGTACAATGGTACAGCACGACATCTTGAAGACGTTTATGATTTTGAAGCAGTTGTATAATTTTACCTTGTTCTTCATAGGTCGTCATACCAAGTGAAATGTGTATATCCCCTTTATAATACCTGCACATATGCTCCAATAACTCCCAGTGCGTATTAATAGCCGATGGAATTTTTATATGATCCAGATTCAACTCCATGATTTCCTTTAAAGACGTCATATCCCATACAGAACAGCTATAGCCAATGCCTAAACCCTCGCAATATTCCTTCAATTGTGCATGTTGGTCGATATCAAATTCTAAAAATTCTCGATGCTGTCCATATGTTTCGCCATAGGAGTGATAGGGGACAGGATGAGGAGAATTATATTGCTCGTCCGTCATTAGTTCTCGCGAGTTTCGCTTCTGAAACTTCACATATTCCACGTTGCAAAATAGCTTTGCTATTCGAATCATCTCTTTCGCAATCCCGAGATCACCTTTATGATTACATCCTATTTCAGCAATCACTACTGGTGGTTGGGCCTGTTTAATTTTGTCCATCATCTTCTAGCCTCCAATTTAAATGAGGGTATAACCCATGCCGGGCCCCCCTCTAATGTTTGTATATTTACGCGGACTCTTCGCTCTATCATTCTCATCTTTACGTAAGGGGTCCTCCCATCAATTTCCGGAAGGGAAATCATGGCAAGGAATACGATTGTGGGGATTGACTGCCTAGGAACCGAGGAAAATATTTTTGCGTGAGGAATTCAGGAGGGTGAAATGGCTTTAATACTTTCCAATCTATCCACCCTTCGAGCACATTGCCAGAAACAAACCATGCTCACGTATTTTGTTAATACACCTCTTCTTTGAGGAGGAATTCTGCAATTTTTAAACTTAGAGGTTGATCAATATCAATGATATTTTGTTCTTCCATGATAAACGGCAAAATATAATCACCCGTCATGGAATGCTTTAGTTCTAGAGTCGATCTGGCAATGACATCAACATACCCCGTCTGCCAAAGGACCCTTGGTAAATTTTGCCGTGGCTGGTTATAGGGTTCAGGAATATTGAGATCCACGAGGGGCTTCATAAAGTGAGCTTCTTCCGTCCACATTTTAAACGGATTTTGCAATGGGAAGGTTACCGCTCTCACCGAATCGGCACTAGGATTATCGACTAAGAGTTGAATCGCTTCATCAATTTTTTCTGCCCTTCGAAGCGGTGTTGTCGGACGCAAATGGACTACAAAATCTGGCAAATATCCTTCATACGTTTTCAACCATTCCAAGGCGTGAAGAAAAACCGGGAAATCTTTAGTATCATCTTGCGCCAATTCCGATGGACGCAAAAATGGAACTTCTGCCCCCAATCCCCTACTGACCTCTCGAATTTCCTCGGAATCAGTACTGACAATAGTTCTTGAGATTAATTTACTTTGTTGAGCGACCTGGACACTAAAGGCAATAAGTGGTTGGCCTGCCAGGGAGGCCAAATTCTTCATGGGTATCGACTTTGACCCTCCTCGTGCAGGAATGATGGCTAAAATTTCAGGGGTCTCTACCATGCGGTCCATCCTCCATCAATAACCAAATTGGATCCCGTCATATAAGAGGAGGCATCGGAAACTAAAAACAACAATGCACCACAATACTCTTCTTTCTCCGCCATTCTCCCCAAAGGAGTTCGATAACTGTAGTTCTTCACAAATTGCTCTTCGTGATTATTAAAAACTCCACCAAGAGTCAAAGTATTCACACGAATATTTTTGTTAGCCCAATAAGTGGCTAAATAAGAGGTAAGGCCTAAGACAGCGCTCTTGGTTACCGAATACGTTACAGGTTTATAAACAGGTGTTCCACCAGAGTCACTTTGGTAGATTCGTTGGTCCGGTCCCACCAAACCATAAATCGAAGAAACATTAACAATCACGCCTTTTTGTTGAGCTAACATGGTCGGCGCAACTGCTTGAGCACATAAAAACATCCCTGTTACATTGACAGCCAAACTGTCATTCCACAGCTGCAGAGGATACTCTTCAAAACTATTTATTTGCTCACTAGCATGATCAGGATCAAACTTAGGATCCAGCGCAGCATTGTTCACCAAAATGTCCACTCGGCCAAATTCAGCAATGGTCTGAGCAATCATCGCTTGAACTGAGGCATTACTCGATACATCGGTTTGAATTCCTAATGCCCTCGCTTTTGAAGACTGAGTAACTTCATAAGCCAAGTTCTCTGCTGCCTGAAGATTGATATCCGCAATCACCACGTGGGCACCTGCTTGTGCAAGAGCGACGGCATACTGACGACCAAGCAAACCAGCTCCACCCGTTACGATAGTGACTCGACCTGACAAATCAGACATTTTTAAATACATATTCACTACTCACCTCAATCACTTTCCTCTGCACGCCAGATTCCTTTGCGGCCAACGCAATCTCCAAGGCGCGAATACCATCATTCAAGGATACAACGGGTTCCTCGTTTTTATATAGGCAATCAAAAAAATGTTGGACTTCATCCAAAAACATATTATTTCTTTCAAACCCTGGTGGAGAAGGAATGGCATGCCACTTTTGCTCATCCGCTTGATAATAAGTCACAGTGCCATCGGCATTATCCCATTTGATAGTCCCAGTCTGACCCGTAATTTGAATCCAATGAGAAGGAGGACGTTGCACATAATCTAAATGAACCGTGCCTATCACACCGGACTGGAACTCTACATTGATATTAGCGGTATCTTCTACTTCTAGTTCTAACCCCCCAACCAGACCAGATATTGCAGAAACGGATTGTATCTCACCAATGAGCCATCTCAGATAGTCAAAAGGATGACATAAGGTGAGAATAACCCCTCCCCCCAAATCTTCCTGGGCACTGTAGCTTTTTCTATAGTCTTCCCAAGGATGCCACCCCGGCAGATATTCCCCCCAATGCACCTGACAAGAAACGACCTTGCCAATTGCACCATCATCAATTAACTGTTTAACTGCACGAAGGCCTGGGTTAAACCGGAACTGAAAACCCACCATGACATGGAGTGATTTTTTTTGAACAATGGCCTGTAATTCGTCGAGTCCCATTGTTGAATTAGAGAGGGGTTTTTCAATAAATAAGTGACATCCTGCCTCCGCTGCAGCCAAGGCTACAGGCACATGCAAACTGCTAGGATTGGCAATAAACACTATTTGTGGTTTCTGATTCAATGCCTCCTCTAGACTCGGCACCACATTCAGTCCATAGCGTTTTTCTAAAGCTCCTGTTTTTTGTTCCAATGAATGATCAAAATGAACATGGTTATTTTTACCTGTGCGCCAGGCCATCACCTCAACCTTATTCCCAAGTAAGGCCCGTAGGTTATGAAGATGCCTCTGCCCTACAGCCCCCAAACCAACAAAAAGAACCTTCAGATCATCACCACATTCATGTATTTCGTTTCGTGTTTCAGTCATGACAATTTCTGCTTCATCCAATCTCTTCGCCTACGGTAAAAAATGAAATATCAAAGTCAAAGCACCGGCGCATCATATGGATGAAAGAAATATGAGGCACCACATGAGACCCCTTCAATTTAAAAAGTGGTTGCCGAAGTTGCCTTCCTCTGTTAGGATCTCGCCCCTATCAAAGGCAGCATGCAGCATATCCTATGAAAATTGAGGAATGAAAAAATGTTGGCATAGAACTGTGGCTATAGGATGAAAAAAACCGCTTTCCCTTTTTCAAGACATGAACAAGGCTAAAAAAATTCCAATCCAACAATTACGCCTAATCGTGTATGATTTTGACGGAGTCATGACAGACAATCGGGTCTTAACCATGGAGGATGGCCGTGAGGGTGTATGGGTATCCCGGGCCGATGGGTTAGGAATAGAACTTATTAAAAATAAAGGCATTCCCCAAATTATTTTATCTACCGAAACGAATAAAGTCGTGAAGGCTCGTGCCAAAAAAGTTGGTTTGCCTATACTGATGGGTGTGAAGGATAAGCGAGCGACGCTAACGCAATATTGTCAAAAAAAAAGACTGCCTCTAAGCTCAATTCTTTATATAGGAAATGATGTCAATGACCTCGAAGCCATGAAATTGGTCGGATTTCCTATTGCTCCTGCTGATGCCCATCCTACAATATGTAAAATGGCGAACAAAGTTTTACAAACGCGTGGCGGAGAAGGTGTCATTCGAGAACTTGCTGATTTATTGAATTAACCTTCAAGAATCCACTTTACCATAAGACATCAGATCCTCTTTAAATTACACCACCTACTAATTATTATATCCTATTGAAATGATTCCCCTTCAACTAAACCTACCCCGTCAAATAAGGCCATGAAATACCAAGGCTAATTCCTTCCCTTAATTCTTGTTCAACATAACTTAGGATATCATCTGCCCCAGATTGGCCTATCCTTCATTTCCTCTAAGGAATGGCTCAAATAGCTTCTCACTATGATTTCGATATGCGCGATGAAAAAGATGCTGGACATTGGATTTGCCTTCTACGCACCCCTCTGGGTCATCCCCCCAAATTCTATTGACGATGAACGACCGATCCTTTTTGAATTCCCGCATATCAAACAACAATCCAATAAAGTCATATCTCTTAACGACATCTTCCAGAAATTCTCGATCTAAATAGTCTGCCGAAAACGGAAAGGCAAAAGGAACCTTCTCTTGGCCGGTAACTTCTTTGATAACCCTGCATGAGGTTACAATCTCTTCCTCAATCTGCTTCCTCGTTTTTAAAGTGTAAAGGTATGCGTGCCGTTGGCCATGCGCCCCGACGGTGAAACCATTCTGCACTAACCTCTTAATCTCTTGAGAAGTTAAATATGGTTGATGTTTTTTCAAGTATTGTTGAACGTCAATGTTCAGCATGACACACATTTCATCAATCATTGGGGTGTCAGAATAATGCAAAGATCCCATCCACGCTAGAAACCCTTTGCGGGTTTTGAGGTTTTGCTTAAACCGGTGGTTAATATCCTGCAATACTCCCTCAAACTTCACATCATCCAGACTCATCATTACGTCATCAATTAGGGACATTTTATTCGGATACACCATAAATTTGTTATCAATGACTTCAGATGTCACAAAAAACATACAAGGAATATTATGTTTTTTTAATAGGGGCATAACCACTGAGTAACATTCTGAATACCCATCATCAAAGGTTAATATTACTGAATTCTCAAATTCTCGCGTGTTCTTCAAAATGAGTTCTTCAACCTGCGAATAGGAAAGAAGCTTATAGTTACTCTTAAGGTATGTCAGATCGTTTTCAAATTGCTTGTGAGATTTATAAGGCAAAGTGTATTTGATATGAGGCAAATCTTGATCTGAGACGATATGGTAGTTCAAACCCGTCACCTCTCTTCTCATAAAAATTCGGTAAGCCGAAAGTGGCAACACCTCTGCGAACTTCCGACCACACTTTCCAATATACCGCAACAACATTCTCTTTGTTAAAATTATTCCCATTTTTATTTTTTCTCAGACAAAAGAATAATCGCCATCACAAAGGTCAACTTCAATTTCATTCACCACTTGAGCTAAGGGGCTATTTTTATGCTCTGGTCGACAAACATACAGATGCTTAATTTCGGATAATAAAAACCTGGATATCCCATGTGTCATAAAAAATGTCGACAATTTAGGTGAAATAACGATCGCATCAACATTAAATTTTGCCGCCTGTTGCAAAACAGCAAGAAAGATCACCGACAAATCGCAATGCTCTTCCAATTTAAAATCTAACACTTTTATTGTAGCATTCCCCCCTTCAACGCTAAGAGATACCAGGAGGAACCCTAGGAACCGTTCCTTACAAGAAGAATAAATCAATAAAGGTTTTATTTGAAAATGCTCTCGGACTCCACGAAAATGATAATTGTCGTATGAAACGTCAATTTCATCTTTACTAAAAAGCCACTGGTATTGAATTTTCCAATTGATCCATTCAGGTCCCCGGTAAAATTCCGCCGTGGACTGTTGGACATTACGAGGAAACCTTTCAGGAGGAATGGCTGTAACGGTTTCACAATAAATACTGTGCAGTTCTCTACGGAATACCCATAAAAGCAGCTTGAAATATCCCTTTTTTGTCCGAGAGTAGATCCGCCCCTTCCACTTCCCAACAACCCGCCTTACAATAGATGACAACCCAAAACGAGTGGCACCCCTTAAATTAGCAACTCGCTTCTCAAGGAAACACAAAATTGGATCAATCCAATTCAGTTTATTCACATTCACGACAAAAACACTTCGCGGCCCTAATGGGCCAATTAGTCCGAGCCCCCTCCATACCTTCTCAGCCATTTGGCTCATTTCAGCGCCAACTAAATCAATCTTGAGAGACAACAAATTTTTGATTAACAACAGACCAATCCCAGCCGTTCTATATTGCGGGGCAACATAAAATGTCGAAGCCCAAAATACCTTAGAGAATTCCTCGCCATTTCTGAGCAATCCTGGAATCAACCCAATATATCCAGCGCAACGGCCATTAAGATAGGCCACGATTAATCCAACATCCACCGCATCAGCATAGGGATTTTTCGCCTGAGCAATAGCTAAGTGCTTGGTAATTGGAATGACCCCAGAGTCTTTTTCCTTTTCGATAATGCTATCTGCGAACTCAACGAGTTCCTTAACTTTGACTCTATCAATTTGTATATCTTGCATAAACTTTATTGGGCTTTCTCAATCATATGACCATGCCAAATGACAAAATCACCACAAAGCACAACACACAAGGATTTATGGGGACCTGTCCCCAACCCCACACTAAATATTCAATGTTTGAGATCGTTCACCAGATACTTTTCCCAAGCAAATAGCCAGTTTGATGGGATAAGCAGAAATAAAAACGAAGGAGGTAAAATGAACTTGCGCCCGAGGGTATCGTGACAATTCAAACTTAACTTGCGTCTTGTTTCTTTTCGAGGAAACCCACAATATTATTGATTGTCTCAAAATTTTTGGGAATGACTTCACCATCACCTACTGCAACTCCGAATTCCTCTTCAAGAAAACGTATCAACTGAATAAAGGCTAGGGAATCCAGGATTCCTAGAGTATACAAATTTTCGTCATACCCTAATTCGCCCATACTACCATCGCTAGTAGTTTTATCTAGTAAAAATGTCTTTAATTTTTCTTCGTTGTTCATGCACACAACCCTTTCCTAGAAATTTCAGGTTCAACAACTTTCTTGATAAGGCTCTACGGCAAGATATGCATTCTATTATCATGAGCCCTTCGCAAAAATGAAATTGTTATGTTTGTAAATCAACTGTGATTTTACACACAGGCTAACAGAGGGCGATTGATTTTCCCTGTGGAGGTTTTTGGTAAATCTTGGCACAACTCAATACTCTCTGGAATCATATATCGCGGAAGACATTTCCAACAGTGAGTTTCAATTTCTTTACCTGCGAGTTCCGTTCCATCCATTGGCACGACATAGGCTTTCAATCGATTTCCAATAAGTTCATCGGGAATCGCAACCACGGCGACTTCTTTAACTCCCGGATAATGATACAGGGCCGATTCAATCTCCCCCAGCTCAATGCGATATCCCCGAGATTTGACCATATGGTCATTTCTTCCGATAAACTCCCAGTTAACACCATCTTGGTCCAGCATTACGATATCACCGGTTTTATACGCTAGATCCGTAAAGTTTTCTTGAAACGAATTATTGATAAACCGTTGCGTGGTCTTTTCCAAATCTCCCCAATATCCATGAGCAAGACATGCCCCTCTTACCCAAAGCTCACCTCTCTCCCCTGGTTTCGTCACTTTTTGTCCATCATCATTTACGGCGAAGACCTCAATGTTCTCACATGCAATTCCTATCGGAAGCGGTCGCCTTTGATCAGGATAGACATCCCTACCTTGCACCTTATAATAAGTACATACATTAGTCTCAGTAGGACCGTACAAATTGTAAAACTCCGCTCGGGTAAGTTTTTCCGTTAACTTTCGTAAATATTTAATAGGAAAAACCTCTCCTGCAAATAAAACCATTCGCACTCTCGTAAGATCATGGGTATCAAGTTCTCCATAATTCACCATCATAGAAAGTATCGACGGCACAAGATAAACTACCGTAATTTTTTCTGATTCTAACAATTCAACTAATTGAACCGGGAATACCGAAAGATTTTCAGGGACAATGATAATTGTTCCACCCGCCATGATAGTCACAAAAATTTCAAACGTAGATAAATCAAAATGAAGTGGCGCATGGAAAGGGATTCGATCATTTTCGGTAATTGAGAATTTTTCATAGCACCAGTTTAAAAATGTAAATATAGCCCTATGGGAAACCATAACTCCTTTAGGATGCCCCGTTGAACCAGAGGTATACAGAATGTATGCTAGATCTCCATCTATTGATTCAGTGCACATGACCTGTCTATCACTTTTAGATTGGACGACAGACCAAGGTATAATTTGAAGAATTCCTTTTAGTGGAATTTCTTTTCCTTGTTTACAGTTGGCCATTAATATTACTGATTGAAGGGAATGTGAGTCTGCCACAATTTCCTCAATATTTTTCAACTTCTCAGGAGTAGAAAGAAGTATTTTTATTCCACAATTGTTAAGAATATAGGACAACCGTTGTGCAGGCGCACTTGGATCTATGGGGACATAGACAGCCCCTGATTTCAATACGCCAAAAGTCGCAATTATTGATGCTAGAGATTTAGAAACAAATATTCCCACCCGATCTCCACGCCGAACTCCCAAGTCGAGCAGCGTTTGTGCAACTTTGTTGGTAACCTGATCCACCTCTTGATAGGTCAAAGTTGCCCCCTGAAATCGCACGGCTTCTTTATCAGGAAATCGCCGAGCACTATTTTGCAGCAACTGATGTAAAAGATAGGCCACACATCACCTCATATTGTGCACGTAAACCTTAGAAGCTACTTCATGTATTAGAGCCCTAACCATTTTGCAATAATTACTCGTTGAATATCTGATGTACCTGAAGCCAATGTACCACCAAGAGCATCTCTGAGGTCACGTTCAACCTCATACTCGGAGAGATATCCATAACCACCATGGACTCTGATGGCATCGAGACCAGACTGAACAAAACATTCACTCAAGTATAATTTGGCAATCGCGGCTTCCATTACCGCGGACTTTTTCATCTTTTTTAGCCACGCGACTTTGTACAACATAAGTCGAGCCGTCTCCAATCGCACCTTCATATCGGCAATACGATTTCCCACAGATTGAAACTTTCCAATAGGCTGATTAAACTGTCGTCGTTTCTGTGCGTATTGGATGCACGTTTCCAGTTGCCGCTCCATGGTCCCAAGACAACTCGCTAAAATAAAGCTACGCTCCCATTCCATCGAATGATTAAAAATTCCAACACCAGCTCCCTCTGGTCCTAATCGATTTTCTTCTGGCACAAAGCAATCCTGAAATGTTAATTCCCCCATGGGATGAGTTCGAAGGCCCATTTTTTCCAATTCTCTGTTAATCACAAAACCAGGACTTCGGGTATCAACAATAAAAGCGGTTACTCCTCTTATTCCCTGTGAAGGATCAACAGTCGCAAAGACCACGGCAATATCCGCTATAGGGGCACTGCCAACAAAAGTTTTTGTTCCATTAAGAATATATCCTTCATTTCGCTTTTCCGCTTTGGTAGATAAACTATAGGCATCTGAACCTGAATTTGGTTCTGTCATGCCATGCGCCGCAATTAACTTTCCATTACATAAATCTGGTAAGTATTTTTCTTTTTGCTTCTCAGACCCAAAAGTGAGAATAGGAAGTTGCACACTCCACATTTGAGCATTCAAGGCAAAAATAAGTCCATTATCATGACAACCATATCCCAGGGCTTCCATTATGGCCGTAATGGCTACAATATCAACATTTTGTCCACCATATTCTGTTGGTATGGGTAAACCTAAAATGCCAAATTGAGCACATTTCTCCCAATTTTCACGAGAAAATTCTCCATTTTTTTCTCGCTCTCTTAATCCAACATTTAACTCTTTTTGTGCAAATCTAATTACCTCATCTCGTTTTAAGGGCGAAAGGTCTTCGTTCAAAGAGAAATCCATATTTTCACACCTATTTATTAGTAGCTAAAGTTTTCGAATGGCTATATTTAAAGTTAAAGAAAAAAATGAAATCGTTTTCCTTGGAAAAATATACCAAGTAAATGGGAGAGCATTTTTCAATTAATTAGAGAAAACTTTAAATGGGAGGTTAAGGCGTTGGACTATATCGAAGCAAAAAGTAGAGCCAATTATACATTCGCCTGACTCCTTCCCTAATAAATCTTTTTCTGACAATTTTCCAAAAAAAAGTCGATGGAGGAGACCAAACCTCTACTTTTTCCTCAAGTTTCAAATCCGCTAAGCGCCCTTCAAATTCTGGTGTAATCACATTCCCAATATGATCAACAAAACGACCAAAGGTAGAAAGTCGAGCATACCCCAGGGAATCGATTCTTTCGTCTAATCCACTTTCCGTGGCATTCGACTCTTCTGATGCTGGCCCCTCTCCTCCCATCAGACGACTGTCCCATTTGCAAGCATTCAAACCTTCAAGAATAACGGCCTTGGGAGTCACATATTGGAAATGAGTTGCAGTGGAATAGGCTTGAAGTCCCTTACGTTCTAGTAAAATATCCGTACAACCACTGGTGCAAGCAGTCGCATCTTTCATGGCCCATCCAACACTCTGAAAGAAATCTTTTTCCCACTCCTCTGGTATAAACTTCCCATATTGAACTGCAATCTCAGGATACTGAGACAAATAGTCTTTTAAATACTGATTCCCGTAACGGAATTGCCACCTAATGGGTACGCCACTGACCATTCCAACACGAGGGAACTCATCAATTACTTTCAAATGGGCTTCAAGCCACCCGGAATGAAACAAAACATCGTCTTGTGAATAGGCAATAATCTCACCGGGAGCAGCATTAAACATGACCTTCAACGCATTTAATATTCCAATATTATCTTGAGATAAAATCAGATATCGGATTCTCCCTTGGGTTTGCAATTCACGTAAATACGTAACAACTTCTGAACAACTTCCATTATCAAATACCATTATGTCGTAGGGTTGAGGAGTATGTTTAAAAATACTCGCCAGGGACATTTTTAATACATTGAAACGATTGGCAAAATAACCAATTTGGTCTGGAATATAGGTCAAAATGCATATTGTAACACGTGCTGGCTGGTAGTTAGACTTTTGGGTTCTAGTAGGGCTTAAGCCAATCCGCATAGTCAGTTTTCTCCTTGCCTGTCACCCTCACGATCCATCCAGACAATTATATAGGGGGATTCCACAACCCTACGATTGGGATTAATTAAGCGGAAATGCCTGGCCATCGAAGTCATTACTTCACTTCCTTCCAATGAGGTGATCTACTAGTTGAAGGGACTGTTTATTCAACTTGGATGGTGTCCTATTTGCACTTGGACTGAACTTGCTTTAAATCCGTGCAATCATAGAAAATGGCAGTAAAGAGAGTTGTAATGGCCAACTACAGGATTAATTGAAGAATGGGACAATCTTTTCTATCGTGGAAAATACTTACGCGCTGGTCGAAAGCTAGCAGCAACAGCACAATAAAATTCGCTCATCCAGCTTCCTGGCTTACAAACCACCGGCCTCAAAAAAGGACGTCGGTGGCACCTTGCAACCTGTGGGTATAAGCTACATTCACGATAGATTAGCCGCTAAGGGAATGGCAACAGATAACATTTTATATTCAATAGCACTAAAGGTTACACCAGTTTTCATAATGAGATATGGCACATCCAAGAATGAGGCATCACAAAAGTGCCATGTTTTCGCTTAAGTAACGTAAAGCTGGTCCCTAAAATGTTTCGAGATGCGACATTTACAGTTAAGGCGTTCTCAACATAATCAGCCTCTTCCCCATTCACCGAGGCCCACACATGAATATGATATTCTTCTTCGACTAAAAGAAATTTCGGTATTTCACAAACAAAACTTCCACAGGAGGGAGCTTTTTCAAAATCGCCACCGGAGATAAAAGACCCGACAGTAAAAATTTTATTTCCACCCCGATCCAGAAATAGAGCTGCAACTGAAACATTCTGCAGTTCATCGTCATTCTCAATGCAAGAATTATATTTCAGAATTAACTTTATTCCCTCTCCTGACAATATTGTCCTAGTAGCATTTCCATTAAAATCCTCGATCCGCAATTCTGAAAAACGCAATCTTCCGCTACCCACTCGGTCCGTACGTACGTGAAGAGGTAAATCACTTTGCTCACCGACATTTACCAGATACCTTTTCACTACAGATTCCGTATCACCCATCATTTTTATTTGGCCATCTTGGAGCAAAATCGCTCGATTGCAAAGGTTTGATACTGCGGCCATCTGATGACTGACAAAAATTATTGTGCGTCCTTCTTTTGATACACTTTCCATCTTTCCAAGACACTTTCGCTGAAAACCTGAATCCCCCACTGCCAACACTTCATCAATCAATAGGATCTCTGGTTCTAAGTGTGCTGCAACAGCAAAGGCTAACCGAACCCCCATTCCGCTTGAATACCGCTTTACCGGTGTATCAAGAAACCTTTCAACTTCCGCAAAGGCTACGATTTCGTCAAATTTTCGTGAAATTTCTTCCTTCTTCATCCCTAAAATGGCGCCATTAAGATAGATGTTTTCTCGCCCCGTCAGTTCAGGATGAAACCCGGTCCCTACCTCCAACAGGCTTGAGACTCGTCCATGTAATTTGATTTTTCCTGTGGTCGGGGAAGTAATTCTCGTGAGGATTTTAAGTAACGTGCTTTTTCCGGCACCGTTGTGGCCAATGAGACCTACAACTTCCCCCTCTTTAACTTCAAAAGTAATATCCTTAAGGGCCCAATAGATGTCATTTTTATCGCAAGAAGAATGATGACCATTCATTCGGAATACTGACTTTAGAGATTTGGTCATTTGCTCCTTGAGAGAACTATGACGGTTTTTTGCTTCTCCAAGCTTGTATCGTTTGGATATGTGGTCTACTGTTATTGCGACAGAACTCATAATGGTTTTTACTTATCTTTAAATGGTTTCGAAAATTGAAGGCAGGCGAAAATTGGATTTCCCTCAGTTGGTCATTGACCCAATGGTGCTTCCTGCCCTCGTTTTGCTTTAAGAGCACATTCTACGGTTTCCTTTGGGGGTTAAATGACATCGGCGAAATATCGTTCCATCCGGTTAAAATAAAGAATTCCCAATGCCAGCAATGTCACCACCATTCCTCCACTAAGTCCCATTGCCACCAAATCTGGATTGACTTTTCCAAGAATTGCCCAACGGAATCCTTCAATCACTCCCACCATTGGATTTAGGCTGTATAAAAACCGCCATCCTTCGGGAACAAGACTCAAAGGGTAAATGACTGGGGAGGCGTACATCCAAAATTGAATAAGAAAGCCTATTGAGTGACCAACGTCTCGATACCTGACATGGAGAGCAGACAAAAAGAGGCCTACACCTAATGCCGTGAACAGGGCCAACAATAAAAACAATGGAAGCAGGACGATCCCCCAAGTTGGCACAACATTGAACCAGGCCATCAATCCTGTTAAGACCAAAAAGGACAAGCAAAATTCAATCAAAGGGGCAACTGCAGAAGCAATTGGAATGATTAAACGCGGGAAATACACTTTGGTTATTAGAACAGAATTACCCAGCACGCCCAAACTGGTACGAGTAACTGCCTGGGAAAAGTATGTCCATGGAAGAAGCGCCGTGTATGCAAATATAGGATAAGGAATCCCATCTGAAGGGATATTCGCAAAATTTCCAAAGATAACAGTAAAGATAATCATGGTCATCACGGGTTGAATTATCGCCCAAGAAGCACCAATCACGGTCTGTTTGTACTTGACCTTGATATCACGCCAAATCAAAAAGTATAGCAATTCTCGATGCTTCCAGATCTCCAAGAGGTCCACATGAAAAAGCCCTTTCGTCGGCTCAATAACCAAAGAAGGTTTTTCATTTGAACTTGCATTGGAAAGAAGTACGATTTCCCTACTGGATATTGCTTCTGTTCCCATAAGCTAGATAGACTTTCTTATATAAAGACCAAATATTCTTTGCATCAAAACGGGCATACCACGAACAATATCTTAGGCCACAGATTTCATTTCTTTTTTCTCAGATGAAGCTGCTTGTAATTTCGCTTTCACCTGGGCCTCTATCCAGGGGTACGTTCGCGCAATCCCCTCTTCCAGGGAGATTACAGGCTCCCATCCCAGCACATCCCGCAACCGAGTATTGTCGGAATTTCGCCCTCGAACTCCTTGTGGACCAGGCACATGTTTTTTCTCAATTTTATGATCAGCCACTTTCGCAACCATATCCGCTAATTGATTGATTGTAACCATTCGATCTTGTCCCAAATTGAGTGGTTCATGAAATTCCGATCGCATGAGTTTATAAATACCCGTCACGCAATCATCGATATAGCAAAAGGATCGAGTTTGTTCTCCATCTCCCCAAATCTCGACTTCAGGGTTCCCTGTTAATTTGGCCATGGCCACTTTCCGACACAATGCCGCGGGAACCTTTTCTCGTCCCCCTTCCCATGTGCCTAAAGGACCAAAAATATTATGGAATCGAACGGTTCGTGTTTCGATCCCATAATCTTGTCTATAATATTCACACAATTTTTCTGCGATTAGCTTTTCCCATCCATAGGCATCTTGAGGTTGCGCAGGATAGGCATCCTCTTCTTTCAGGGGTACCACATTGGCTTCCATTTGTTTGAATTCGGGATATACACAGGCAGAGGAGGTATACAAATACCTCTTCACACCATTGATACATGCAGCTTCGAGTGTATGAATATTAATAAGTGAGTTATTACGTAAAATTTGGGCGTGATTGGCAGAAATAAATCCCATTCCTCCCATATCTGCTGCCAAAGCGTAGACCTCTTCAACATCACGAGTGGCTTGAAGACAATTGTCCCAACGACGCAAGTCAAGCAGCTCGAACTCATCCGCATCCGTGGTGCTGAATTCTGGATATTTAATATCAACGCCTCGAACCCAATACCCGCGTTTCTTTAAATATGTTACCAAACCGTTTCCAATGAACCCACCTGCGCCTGTCACCAACACTCGTGTTTGCCGAGACATCTCTCTATCCTCCTTATTTTAGCGGACAACAAAATGCTCCTCGCGCCATTGCTGCCAATTACATGTAAATTAATTAGAAATTCTTGGAATTACCTACCAACAATCTAACTAATCAAATTCCTACTTCGTGTTCTTACAAGTTGCTTTATATTCTGCTTTCTATTTTGGTATTTGCATCAGTTAAATCTTGCAAACTCAGTTCCATCCCCATAGGGGGAAAGGCCAAATCCTATTCGCGTAATTTTTTCGGGCTGCCGCCATTCTGGTGCATAACCAGTTCATTTTTTTGATTTGGATTAGTCTTAGAATTTCAAGACATATGATGCTTTTAAACAGAAATTTAGGTTACGGGAGAAGTATGGAAGCCTCAATACGTCAACTACAGTAGTGATTACGGAATTACTTTGGTTTTCCAAGAAGGAAATTAACCTAGTTGCCATCAACGAGGAGATTTCGTGGATACTACTAGGAGTGCAAAATGACCCATCAATGAATATAAGGTCATTTTTTTAATGTGCGAGAAATTAGGCACCACGTGTTTTACGCTGGCCCCAACAGAAATTTGCTATTTTTTAGGAATTTACGAAGAACAGGAAAGAAGAAGAATTTTTAGGGTTAAAAGGCCGATTCATTAAAAGAAATATTTTTTCACCTATTAATTAAATAAGATCCTCAAAAGGTGATCTATTCTGACAGAGGCCCGGCACCAGTAGATCCAATAGGTTCCAATTAACGTACAGGCATCATAAGAAGGAGCAAGGGCCAGATAATGTTTTTCGAAAGTATATGCTGATCAAAACAGAAGCCAGTATCACCAGCCCCCCAAACAACAAAGTCGAGTAGCCTTGTTCTCTCATATAAACGGTTTCAAGAGGAACCATCCAACTAAACCCTAATACGGTCATCCCCACACCAACAGAAAAAAAAGCAGGTTTAAAATTTTTACTGCAATTCGAAAATCCCAGGCACGAGAAAAAACATAGAGGAAACAGAAGAAAAAAACTGTAGGCATATGGACCACAGAATTCCTCCATATATTGGAACACATACTTTCTCTTGGCCATCCGAATCATTTTATGTTCTTGTCCATTGAGGTACAGGGTTTCATAGCCTGGGCGATAGGTTGCCACTACATGCATCATGTTTAAATTAAGAGGCGCATCGGTCGTATACAATTCAGGCTTCGTGCCCGTTTCCCCTGTCAAGGGTGTCCGCAGTCGAAACACCACGTTTTGCCTTTCCTGCCCAAGAATAAAATTCACCGAATCCGACTCTTTTGAATATGAAATTATTCTCGCCGGACCTTTCTGATCGATATCCGATGGCTGGAACCAAGCTTCAATAGTGACCTCACTGTTCGCATATCCTTTGTCAGCAAAAAATTTGCGAAATGGCTCCTGACTTTTCACCATGGTATTTTCCAACAGTTCGATGCCGTTAGGTTTCAACCACTTAATTTTTGTGGGGTTTTGTATCCGTAAGTTCAGGGGAAGACCAATCTCTCCACGATCATGAACCATTGCACCGGAACCTTCGGTAAAATTATAAAAGGCCAAGAGCCCATCCTGGACTCTTAAATTGGCCTTGTCTATATACGGCCCAGCCTGAAAGTTCAACTGAACCTCTGACGCACCAAGACTCTTCCCATACACAGCAATTTGATAAATCTTCCCCAACCAAGGCCGATCTTGGGTTGCTTCATTGCCTAATTGAACTAAAAAGGATTGGTCCCAATTTTTGAAATTGGATTTTAAAGGAACGGTGTACATGAGGCCTATAAGCATGACATACACTACCACTCCTATTATCATGATTCGATTGGTACACCCCATGACCCATGAACTTTTAATAAATTGACTCACGGGCACAAAATAATAATGCCCAATAATGCCACCAATCGCGCCGCTGAGTATATTCATACTCAAATCCACCAGGGAGGGGTACCTGGGTAAGAATAATTGCATGATTTCTACCGAAAGACTTAAAAGTCCACTGGCCAATCCGACTAGTAGAATTTTCTTGGACAGAGAGTAAGAGGAAAACTTCTGAAGAGAGACTAAAAATATTCCAAACGGTATAAATAAAACGAGATTACTTATGACATTTTCTAAAGACCAAGCCGCTGTGCAACAAATCGGGAAAAATTTGCCAAACTTTTTAGCAATAAGATCGAGAAATGGCCCTTCATCCTGAAAAGAAAACGTAAATGGCATCATCGTTAAAATACATATATAGACCGAAGATAAATTCAATAGGATAAGCACCCCCTGATTTTGTAAAGTCTTTGGGGTTTTCACCTTTTTTTCACTCATGGGCATGGTACTTAATTAACAGGTTTTGTAATGAGAGCCAAATAATGCGTGTTCAGAATTTTCAGCTTTTCTAAAAGGTGACATCCCAAGAGTGAATAGGAAGCGAGGCGTCGTGTAATGGGAGGTGCCAACGTCACTCGATGAAGGGAAAATTGGCAATCTGGAAACAATTTGTACATTTCATGCTTTTTCACCCCACGGACATCAGAATTCCAGGGATTATTGACATGAAAGTCATACCAGATAATACAGCCATGTTTTTTCATCACTCGGACCATCTCCCGAGCAATCCGGATTTTCATTTCCGGGTCCAATACAGAAGAAAATACTGTGGATTGAAGGACTACATCGAATTGCTCATCACGAAATGGCAGATCGATCGCACTTCCATTTTCAATATGAACACCTTCGGGACATAACTGCTTGGCCTCCTCTACCCGACCAGGAAGAAGTTCAATACCCGTCACATTCTTAGGTTGAGCGCCCCACTTAATGAACTCGCGTAGCCAAAACCCCTTACCACATCCTATTTCAAGTATGGACTGCTCATCCAAGGATTGAACTCCATGTTGGTGAAGAAGGCGCAACATTATCTTCTCCTGCTCTTGAATCATGACCCTGTATGCAGGATTAAACCAGGAATATCGATCTGTATCTTGCCGCCTGGCATACACATCGCGAATTCTGGCTTCTTCGAAGCGAAGAGAAGTTATCGTCTTATTTTCCATATATTTTATCCCAAGAAAGGGATGACAAGTGGGATGAGCCTATTTTGAAGATCTACTAACTGTGGCTGGCTGTTTGGCGAGACAGTTTCGTAAAGAATTCCTGAGGCCCCTTCCGTATCACCACAAAATCCCAAATACCTCTGAGGAACCCAACTCCATAAGCAAAATGATAACAAGCAAATACGATGGGAAGAACCCATATAAGGCCCCAGCCCTTTTGGCGAGCCGTGCTTATGGAAGCCAGAAGGTTTAAGAGTCCATACAGTCCGACAACACCACCCCACGCCCATATTGCTGGGAACCACCCTAATGCTATTAGGGGGAGGCAGATTACAGACAACACAAAACATCCAGGAATGAGGTGCCGTAACGAAGCCGGCAGTTTATGTTTTTGAATGACTCTGACTTTCCAATACCCATATTGCATATACTGCCGGAATAAGGCCCGCAATGACCCACGGGGACGATACCAACTCCGTATCCGTGGCGATTGATATATCCGACCACCATTCCGCGTGATGCGTAGGTTGTACTCGTCATCTTGGTTGCGAACTAACTCCTCATCAAAGGGCCCATGCTTGGCAAAAACGTCCTTCGGCCAACAGCCCAGATACACGGTATCCACTATTCCCTCAAAATTTGGATCGTGCCCCCTAGCCCCCCCCACTCCAAAAGGGGACTGAAAAGCCGCAGCAATCGCACAACTTATTTTTCCTGCCCCTTTTGCCACCCACGGTCCTCCAACGTTGTCGGCACCAGATTCTGTGAGTACCTTGATGCACTCCTGAATATAGTTCGGCGCATAGGAAGTATGAGCATCCATGCGTATAATTATACGCCCTCTTGCACTGCTAATGGCCTCATTGAGTCCTGTGGACACGATTCGTCCGGGATTATCGATTACCCGAATCCGCGGATCCTCCTCAGACAATCGTTGGAGAATCTCTCGGGTTCCATCATCTGACATTCCATCAGCAATAATAACCTCGTAACTTTCCTCCGGGGCCTGTTGTTTCAATATCGATCGGATACATCCTTCAATATGATCTTTTTCATTTCGGCATGGTATAAGAATTGAAACCGCAGGTGTTGTAGGTGACAAAGAGGTTAACATCATCTTTTCCTGGATTTTTCTAGTTCAAAATTCGCAACTCTTCCCTTGAGGAAGAACAAACCTATCCCGCTCTAATTTCTTAAAATTTCCATAGAAAATAAATGAATTTCTTAGTGAAACCTGCCCCCCCATTATCTGACTCAGGATTCGAATTTTCTATTGATGATATTCCATCAACGGGAATGTGAACCTTGGCTAGAAAGCGAGGGAAGATATGGAAAATTGAAAAAGAATTTTGGTACTGAAAGGTGTCAGAAAACCTTAACACCTTTCAGTACCTTTGGCTGAATTTTTGCAATGAAATTTGAAAGGCCAGAGAATTTTTAATTAATTTGACATAAATTGAAGGTTGGTAGGCGGAGCAGGTGGTTGATTATCGGCAACTGTG
Source organism: Candidatus Nitronereus thalassa (assembly GCF_032191465.1). Taxonomy (NCBI): domain Bacteria; kingdom Pseudomonadati; phylum Nitrospirota; class Nitrospiria; order Nitrospirales; family Nitrospiraceae; genus Candidatus Nitronereus; species Candidatus Nitronereus thalassa. The sequence continues at coordinate 923,253 of NZ_JAQOUE010000001.1, forward strand.
ACGCCATATTCGTAAGCTCCAATATCACTTTTATTACCCTGTGGCCGGCTTCCACCTAAAAAGTCATCGGACACTTCAGAGAGATTTGTTCCTGCATCAATAGCTAAGCTAGAGCTCGTAAGCTTAAAATCATTGTTCGATTCACTTACAAAACCAGGATTGGAGCTGAGATTATGGGAACTAATGGCAGATCCAACAATTCCATTTGTTCCATTTTTCCAAAAAATGTTGTTTCTGATTTCACTTGAACTACCACCGGAAGCCAGCTCAACAGCCATACTGGGGTTATCATAAACCGTATTGTGAAAAACTTTCGCTGCTCTATTTAAACGAATTCCCTTATAGTTGTTTCGTATAATGTTGTTATAAACCATATTACCACTACCACTTCCAATAATCACGCCACCGGTGTTTCTTTTCATGGCATTATCGTAAATGATGTTCTTCCGAATTATGTTGTTATTCGCATTATTATCATGCCCATTATATACATGGACTCCCCAGGAACCTGAATTCCAAATTATAGATTCTTCTAACACACTATTACTGCCTTCAATATATATAGCATATCCATACAGGCCATCACCCTTAACATCAACAGTGCCATTATCATGTAAATTCAAGTTTAAAAATTCATGTGAATCTGATCCAACACCAACCATAATTCCTATATTCTTTGCATTCCTAATTTCACAGTTTTGTATCCGGATATGGTTCGCCTCATCACCGGCACCATTTCTCGTTAATTTTATGGCATCGTAATTGGAATTTTGAGCATCAACAATCAACCCATTCAGAATGATATATTTTTTATTTGCCCCTTGAATGTGAATGGTTCGATCCACACCGGAAGGGCCTTTAATGATAACTGTATGGCCTGGATAGGCAGAAACCGTGACTGGACTGCTCCAAGAAGTTCCACCGGGAATCGAGTTATTCAACCATTCGTTATATGTTCCACTTTTCACGTAGAGGGTATCACCGGGGGCAAGACACCCCACACCAGAATTTATTGTTTTCTTTGGAGTTGATTCAGATTTTGCACTTGAACAAGAATTGCCGTCATTCCCATTCGTTGCCACATAATAATTACTCGCGGCATAACTGAAAGCTGGAAAAAGCACAATCGCTATAAAATTTAAAACCATTACAGAAATAAGACCCGCATGGTATGTTCGGTTTCTCATGACCACTCCTCACAAAAACAAAAGGCTTAAAATGAATTTTGGGTTTATTTGGATACGCGAAAACTGTCAAGAGTATGGCACCCTACAAGCTTATCCAAAAGACTGTAAATTTCACCTGATAAATGGTTCGGTCTTCTGACTAAATTTCTTTAGCTGACCCCTTCATGAATTCTTAAGCCTCATTCAACAGCAACCCTCTTTATTCCAAATCATCCAAAGCCAAAACAGCAAAGTTCATACCAACTTCATTTTCAAATAAGGTTTTTTTGTAACCTATGGAAAAGTATATAAGAATTTTCGTTTTACCCTGATGGCGTCTTTTATCTGTTTATCTTTTCAGTCCAAAAACTTTACCAAAAGTGAAGGCTCACTCCTTCACTTTAATGACTGACATGTTCAACGAAACACTTTAAGGGAAAGAGTTCTCTGACGATAATACGCTAGTATCATAATTACTGAGCATTGAGAACCTAGGATGGATCACTCCCAATAGGCATCCCAAATTAACTCCAGCCAACGTCAAGAAAGCGTTATTAATAAAGGACAAACTACCTATTTCTTTACCAAACAAATTTTGAAGATTTCCTAGGTTAGTCGATTGAAAGGCAACTAAACAGAAGTGTCAACGAAGAAAGGTTTTGTAAACCTCTAAGCAAACTTTGGAGGGTGCGTCAATTTGCCTACAGTGATGATATTTTCCGACTCGTTCAATACTGGAAATGAGGAAATTTAAAATATTTGCTCACCTCTGCAAAAGCTGCCGTTGTTCTTTTGGAATTTTGCAGACCACGGCACGGAATTTTCCGTTGGCACCGCGTGGGACTTCAGCAACTTCAGTCAATGTCACATTAATAGGTCCCATACGTGCTCGTAGGCCATCAATGATGGCTTGCCCAGCTTTGGGAGTAAAGTCTGATGCCGGAACATACGTTACCTGTATTTGATCTAATGATTCTTGAGTGATTTGGGCTTCACGCACTGGAAGATCTTCTTTAAATACTGGATCTAATCGTCCTATACATCTCCCATCCAAGGTATACAACACATCATCCACCCGGCCTTCTACAGAACCTAATATGGGAAGAGTTCGACCACAGTCACAGAGTTCGTTGTGTTTTTGGAGAGAACCACAATCTCCAACTCGATAACGAATTAAAGGCATATCGTCGTTCAGAAGACTAGTGCAGACAAGATCTCCGGACATTCCATCTTCCAACTTATTTTCTCCTTGGAATACTTCTACCACACCGATCTCAGGCCACAAATGCAATTGCCCCTCCTCACACTCACTCGCCGCTGCCACAATTTCGGCCATACCATAGGTTTCTCGAACTGGGCATTGAAATGCTTTTTCAATAACCTTTCGTTGATAATCAAAAAGTGGCTCTGCGTTGGCTATCACCACAGACATTTTTAAATCCGTCCTTCCCAGACGTTCCACTTCTTGCGCTAAGGCATACAAAGAAGAGGTATACCCCAACAGGAATTTGCAACCATACCGATTGATGGCATCAAGATAATATGGAATAAGTTGAGGAGCCAGATGATACGAAGACATGTACAATTGATGAAGAGCCTGATTCCACACCCAAAAAGGTGGACGGCGTTGTTCTACAGGTGTTACCAACTGCCCGCCCAAAATAGCCCACCGGTCATGACGAGAAACCCCATACCATTGTCGCCATCGTGCTTCCGAAAGAGCATACCACGCCCTTACGGTATTACGGCTCCACCATAAGTTCAGAGATTTCCCCGAAGTACCGCTCGTATGTTCGTGATACATTTGAGTGATATGACAGTCCTCGGCCACAAAAGCTTGTGGATTGGCTCTTAACTGATCCTTATCTAATATTGGCCAGTTTTCTAGGATTTCCCATGATGACTGATCCCCACGATGGCGACGGGCCGCCCAGTATTCTCGATAGTACGGTACTTTAGTGGCAGCCCGCTGTAAGACATAGCCTAATCGCTCCGCTTGCCAGGCCTTAAGTTTGTCGGGGGCCCATCGGTCACGGGCAAGAGCCGCCTTCACAATTTCCTCCGTTTCTTTACCAAACCGCCAAGAACGGAGGTAATACCCATGTGCGGTAGCCGCCATTGAACGCATCCAAGCAGGCAACCCATGATAAAGTGTTAATTTCCAATTTCGCATATGTCTGTATTTAGTGTGCAGAAATGAGAGATTCAGGAATTGAGGCATGTTCGAAAAATGCTTTGTACCATCCCGTCACCATGACCAATTGTTTTACTAATGGCTCAACGGATTTCTCACCTTCCAAAAATTGTTCCACAATCCGTTTCACCTGAGATCGCTCAAAAGGTCCACCGTTAATGGGAGACATATTGGGTAAGTCCTGCACAAAGCGACGCCATTCGGGAATCTGTCGAAAATAGGAAGCCCAGGGGACACCAAATCCCCATTTGCGGTGTTTTTGGATGTCTAATGGAAGACGTCGCCCAAGGGTCTCCCGTAACAGATATTTACTCTCCTTGCCCTGCAATAGTGTGGAAGAAGGAAGAGCCGCTAGACCCTCCACCAACCGATAGTCAAGAAACGGAACTCGACATTCAATGGAAGCTCCCATCGTCATCCGATCGTTTCGATCAAGTATCGAACATAAAAACGTGTGCTGGTCTGAGAACATAGCCTGGCGCATAGGATCATCCCTATAGAGGGATTTCGATTCGGCAAGCACTCGCTCCCGGAAGGGATACCTTCCAGTTGTTTTCATCCCCAGCAATTTCAGGTCATCTGGAAACACATCACAGGAATTAAATAATATAAAGTTATCAATGGATCCCAATTGTAAAAACCGACTCAATTTAAGAAGCCGACCATTTAACCCTAGTTTGGAAACAAAATAAGGAAGCACAGGTCGTGCTGCATTTAACAGCCATGGCGACCGGAGAGGTTGGTACCTCACATATCCTCCGAGCAATTCATCACTCCCCTCACCAGACAGCAGTACCGTGACTCGGTCTTTCGCCATCTGAGAAATCCTCCATAGGTGTAAATCGTTCCCATGCACCAAGGGTTCGTCATTCAACCTGGATCCATTGAATAAGAGAGGCAAAAGCTCTTGGGGTGAGAGAAACAGCTCATGATGGTCAAGATTGAGTTTGTCGGCCACCTGTCGCGCTAATGGCCCTTCATCATATTCCGGCTCTTCAAATCTGACGGTAAAACTGGCGACTCCCGAACCGGCTTGCGCCGATAACGAAGCCGCGACACTATTGGAATCAAGACCGCCACTCAATAGCACACCAATTGGAACATCCCCGATTCGTCTCACATTCACGGAATCTTCGAAGGTTTCCTGGAACCATTCCAAAGGGTTCCTAGGAAGGTTTTCCCGCAAAGCCTGTGCACGGTCAGTTAAATTCCACCAGCGATGTATTTGGCTCTTCCCGTCTTGCCAAGTCATAAAATGGCCTGGCAAGAGTCGAAATACTCCTTCGAATGGAGTACGCTCGCCCGCCACATACCGGAAACATAGCAGCTCTTCCCAGGAAGATTCATCAAACCGAGAAGGAACTCCCGAGGCAAAAAGCCCCTTGGCCTCAGAAGCAAAATACAGAGCCCCTTGATAATACGAATAAAATAATGGTTTGATGCCGACCCTATCGCGAGCAAGAAAAAGTTTCCGCTCTTTTTGATCCCAAATTGCCACAGCAAACATTCCATTTAACTGTTCCAGCATATCCGGACCATATTCCGCAAAAAGGTTTAGCACCACTTCGGTATCGGTGTTGGAGAAAAATTCGTATCCCCTAGATTTCAAGCGATGGCGTAGATCGTTGGCGTTATACACTTCGCCGTTATAGGCAATCCAATATCGGCCATCTCTCGTCCCCATTGGCATATGTCCCCGCTCAGAGAGATCTTGGATAGAGAGACGTCGGGAACCCAATGCAATTCCCGGTTGAATATAAACCCCATGGTCATCAGGGCCTCGGTGCTCAAAACTATCCCGCATCGCTTCTAAGACGTTTTGGGAAACTATCGAAGTATTATCATCCGAGGCTATTCCGCAAAAACCGCACATGGATCATTTCCTCACTTTCCAGCACGTCATGACATCATACGTGAAAACACATCTTCCCACTTAGGTTTAATCTGTTCCCAGGAAGACCGTTCTGCCAATTTTCGGCCATTACGCGACAGCGTTTCAGCCAAACTCGGGTCTTTCAATAATCGAAACACCGCGGAGGTCATCGCGACATCATCATCATCCGGCACCAATAACCCAGTTTCACCATCTGTCAACAAATCAGGAATTCCGCCAACCTTTGTTGCTACAACAGGAAGCCCCATCGCACAGGCCTCAACGACACTTACCGGCATGTTATCCACGTGATTGGTATTCAAAAAAATTTCAGCCACATTTCCTTCTTGAAATTTGCTCGACATACTTAAATATCCGGGAAAGGTTACAGCATCTTGCAACCCTAACTGCTGAGAAAGTTGATGAACCTTGGATTGCTGGCCTTTATCTTGACCAGCAATCACTAACGTTGCCCCTGGAATTTCCTTATGCACATTGGCCATCACACGAACGGCCATTTCGGGATTATAAATAGGATGAAAGGTTCTCATCCAAAGCAATCGAGGCGAGAGTTTTTGGCGAAGACGAAACGGATACGATGAAAGTTTGATGATATTGGGGATAACCTCACAGGGAAACCCTTGCGTTTCAACGAATTTGGATAAGAACGTTGAAGGTGACACGATCGCATCAGCACGGCTTAAGACTCGTCGACACCAGGAGGGATATCGTTTCATAAATTCGGGAAAGGCTCCACCTCGAAGGACCATAATAATTTTTTGTCCGAGCAATCGACCAACGCTACTTGCAAGATCCTCCACCACAAAACTCGGACCTCCAAAGACTTGCAAGCATTGAATATCAATTTCTTTTCGACGTTGAACCAAAGTCAACAGGATATCTGCAAGCCGCACATAACGATTTTTGGCAAAGGAGACACCGATAACGGGATACCCCTCAGATTGAAAATGCTCAACCAGACTTTCGCCCTGAGTCGTCACGCATCCAGGATGCCTCCCAATCATTGGGCCAACAAATCCAAGTCCCGGCAATAACTTCACTTTGAAGATCCCCCTAAACTCCACACCCAACCACCGATCATCTTAAAATGTTCAAAGCGAGCTTTGCGCAAGGACCCAACAACATACCCCCAATTTCCACGAAGTAAATGAAACAGCAAGACTTTTAATATCCCCCCCGTATTTCGTGAAGCACGCTGACGTTCAAATTCCACACCAAAATTTCCTTTTAAATCCTCACTAATACGATGGAGACGGTTCAAAATTTGGTAGCCCCGATCGCCGGTTGCCCAACGGACACGGCAATTTTCATCAATCCACGTAGGAAGAGCGGCTACCTGTGCCACCCCTTGCTGGTCTAACCCTATATAGAATACGGCGCCTTCATTTTGTTCACGCAACATCACGGGCGTCATGACATTGCCTTCCTGCCAGTCGTACAGGAAATTGCCAAGATTGTAACAAGCCACGCGATTCGTTGAGGTCACCTCGACCCCCTGAAGAATATGCGCATGATGCATGAGAATTAAATCCGCTCCCCGGCCCATTAACTGTTCAGCCATTGCCTTGTGATCCGGACTGGGATAATCGATGTACATCATACCTATATGAATCGACACAATTAACAGGTCTACCTGAGAACGGCTTTCCTCAATAGCGGCAAGCAATTCGTTTTCCTCAAACTCCCAATATTGCGGCCCACTTTCATTTTGAGGCAGGAGGGTTCGACCACAACCTAACCAGCCAATACGAAGTCCACCCACATCGGTTCGTTTGAGCTGTTTTGCCATTTTTGCATCATCGCCGGCACCCAAAGGCACCAATCCCTTCGAACAAACTGCATGTAGGGTTTTCGACAGGCCTTCCTGACCATACTCACTGACATGATTATTGGCCAAATGCATCAAGGAAAACCCTGCTCTTTGTAATAGTTCTGCTCCCATCAGGGGGGCCGCAAACATCTTTGTTGAAAGACTATCCTTAACAAGAGGAGACTCAAGATTTCCAAACACAATATCTGAATCCTGAAAAAGCGGCGTGACCTCCGAGAATAAAACATCCCCTCCATCACGAGTTGCTGTCATAGCCGCTCGTCCAGAAAGTCCAATATCTCCGACCGCACACAACGAAACCATGGACCCGGCAGGACGGCGATGCATGATTTGCCATGCCGGAACATCAGGAGGGACATTCGTTGAAATGGTATTCCCTTTCACGATGTGAAATTGACACGGCACTTCGGTTTTCATTGTGCTCCTTTTTCAGCCAAGGCATCCAGATATACAGTCGTCATATTCATCACCATTTGCTTTAGGCCAAAATCCCTTTCCATTTTTTCCCGCCCAGCCTTGCCCATGAACTCCCGACTATCTGGATATTTCAAAAGGCCATTGACATATTTCGCCATATCTTCAGTATTATTTGGGGAAACCAAATATCCAGTCACTCCATGATCAATCAGTTCTTTACTCCCTCCACAATCAGTTGACACAACTGGAACTTTTGCTGCTGCGGCTTCCATCACCAAATTAGGCATCCCCTCAGTCCATGATGTTAGGCAACAAACATCAAAAGCAGGTAAATATTGAGCGGCATTGGGAATAGCACCGGGGAAAAACACTTTGTCACTAACCCCTTTGCTTTTCGCCATGTTTATCAACAAGGATCTTAGGGGACCTTCGCCAATGATCATTAATCGTAAGTCAGGCCATTGAGGTTCCAACATACAAAATACGTTGACCAACATCGCATGGTTTTTATTATGATCAAGCCGACCTATACTTCCCATCAACAACTGATTGGGCAAAATACCCAACTTTGCTCTCAGACCCAGAAGATCCGCGGGGCTGAACTCTTGAGACACTCCGATCCCATTAGGCACCACTTTCACCTGCAGTTTTGGATGATTGCTTTCAGATAAATGCTGTGCAGTAAACGCAGAGTTTGTCACAAGAACATTGCTTCGAAGGCCTAGCCACCTCAATAATTGGCTCTTGGGTAATCCTTCGTAATTTTCTCGCATCGAACCAACTTGTAATGGCACACCGGCTAATTTTCCACATAGCTTTGCATAGGGATTGGTATGAAATACCCAGCTATGGACCACTTTTACCTTTTTGGTCCGTAAGATGTTGACGATTTTCAAAATTCGCTGGAGTCGGCCTAATGACCGTGGCACATGCCAAACATTGATTCCTAATTGATCAATCGGGCCAGCCCAATGTTCATTGGACTCAGAACCTAGATTTATCACCTCAGGACAAAACCGAGTTCGATCTATTCCCGAAAGGAAATAAAAAAGCTGCTGTTCCGCGCCTCCAATTCCTAACTGGCCAATAATGATGGCAATACCAACTGGCATGATGGTGAGAAATAACCCTTTTCCTAATCGAGGTATTGCCTTGCCCAAAGTTCGAACATGACAAGAGTCCACACCCGGTGCCAAAGTTGATGGGTACTAATCCTCAGTGCTCGTTCCCCATCATCAGTGACAATGGCTTGCCGTATTTTTCCAACACTGAGTGGATCAAACAGACCACGTCGTTTGACTGAATCTGAAGAGAGACAATCTTCTAATAAGGCTTTCCATTCACCCGATTTAAACCATCCCCCAAATGGCACGGCAAACCCGGATTTCCCGCGATTCACGATTTCCTGGGGAAGGACATCAGCCAACGCTTCTTTGAGAATTGATTTGCTATTTTGACCCTCTAGCTTCATCTCAGGGGGAATCGTCCCTGCAAATTCAACAAGCTTGTGATCCAGCAAAGGGCATCGCACCTCCAGGGAACAAGCCATTGACATCCGATCCACTTTGACTAAGGAATCATCGACTAGATTGGTCTCAAGATCGCGGGCCATAAAACCAACGATGGGATCTTCAAAAACGGAAAGATTGTTCAGATGGTTTCCGTTGTTGGTCAGGCTGGAATAATCCTGCAAATGCGCAGAGAAATCACCAGAGTAGAGGGCTCGCTTGTCAATTTCATCGTAATAACTGAGCAGCGCAACCATACGCTCCGGCTCAGCCAGTGCACTTAAATCAATCGCCTTCCCCAATTTTCTTAAATTCTCACTCCCAGAACGCCATGTATCTTCCAAGAGATGATAACCCGCCCGAGATAACCACCCTAGGGAATGACGAAGTCCTTTGGGTAGAAGGGCCATTTTTCGAAGCCACCGGACATACTGATAACGAGGATATCCGGCAAACAATTCATCTCCGCCATCTCCAGAAAGCGCCACGGTCACATGTTTGCGAGCAATTTGTGATACCTGATAGGTAGGGATCGCAGAAGAATCGGAAAATGGCTCATCTAAATACCACACCAATCGTTTCAAAAGATCGACGTTATACGGGCCGACAATTTCCTCCGTATGGTCGGTACCATAGGCCCTTGCCGCTATGCGAGCATAGTGGGTTTCATCAAATCGTTTGTCTTGAAACCCCATACTAAAGGTCTTGACCTGCGTGGATGGCAGTGCGTTACTCATTAAACCCACGACCGCCGTGGAATCGAGACCACCACTCAAAAAAGCCCCCAACGGCACATCGCTACGTAACCGCAGTCGCACTGACTCTTCTAATAGGCTACGTAGCCCATCCACAAAATATTTTCGTGATTTTCCCCGATCAGGCTCTGGCTGAAATTGCCAATATCGGGTCAACTCTATATGACCAGTATCAACACATGCCACTAATCGGTGACCAGGGGGAAGTTTGTGCACATGTTCAAAGATTGATTTTGGAGATGGCACATAAAGAAAACTTAGATAATCATGGATCGCTCTGGCGTTGAGTGCTCGGTTTAATCCTGGCCAAGGGAGCAAGGCTTTAATTTCAGACGCAAACGCTAGTTGGTGGTTGTGAATACTCCAAAATAATGGTTTCTTTCCAATACGATCTCTAGTCAAAATCACCTGTCTTTTTTGACTATCCCACAAGGCCACCGCAAACATTCCACGCAGATGATAGGTGAAATCCAATCCATACGTTTCATAGGCATGAACAATGACCTCGGTGTCGGAATTTGTCCGAAATCGATGCCCTCGGTTCTGTAAATCAACGCGCAATTCCTTAAAGTTATAAATTTCCCCATTAAACATGACCCAAATGGTTCCGTCTTCATTAGAGACCGGTTGGGTTCCGGCTTCCAAATCGATGACTCGTAAGCGCCTAAACCCAAATCCCACTGGGCCATCAACCAGCGCCCCCTCTTCGTCAGGTCCTCGGTGGACTAACTTTGAGGCCATCCGTTTGACAATGGCCGGCTCATCCAATGGTCTACCATTTAGATTGAACAGGCCCGCGATTCCACACAAAATATTACTCCTTTACTTTACACGACCTATGGATGTTGAATACTAATCAGTGAAGGAATGCTGCCATATGACTGGCAGCATCAATACTTCAATGAACGACTTCGCGGTTGTGTTGAAAAAACGAAACAACTGGCTTCAGCTTCCCCAAGGCTGTACGTTCTAATTTCGAAACTAACTCTACTGAAACGGATACCCCAGGAAGCTCATTTTTTAAAACACTTTCCAGTCTTTCCAAATCATTTGATCGCAAACGAGCGCTGGGTACTATCTTCATTTTCACATCTCCACTCTTTTCTTGAATAACCTGATATTCTCCAATATCAAAACCCCCAGGGTAATAGCGAAGAAACTGAAGCCGAACTAAATCCCCACTGGGAAGTGCAATTTGATCAAGAACTCGACCAGTAATTTTCTCCAACACTTGGGTGTTCCACTCACAAGCATCCGATGGAAATTGGGCACAGTCACCAATTCGATACCGAAGAAAGGGCATACCACGACTGTGCAGATTCGTCACAACGATCTCTTGACTTCCTGCCGAATCTCTGGGACCAAAAGGCTCCAGGAAAACATTTGCGCCAGCGACAAACAGGCGGTCATCCAAGGCAGATCGTTGCGTGGCAATCAAACCACAATCTCGGCTCCCGTAGGATTCATACACTGGAACCTTGAACACACTTTCAATAATTTTACGTTGCGAAGCGTCGAGTCCTTCTGCTCCGGTCATGATTCCCTTTCGAGGGTAGGTTGGTTGACAATTTCGTTCTCGCAATCGCAAAGAAAGCAAGGTCATGGCTGAAGGATAACACCTGAGGTACTCTGGCCGATATGCTGACAACCGCTTATCAATCAAATCCAGCTGATTGGAGCTTAATCGACAACAGTCATGAGTTTGCTGATGGGCCAGCCAATCTACCACTCGACCCTTCATCGTTGTGTGTATGTTGGCATTCATATGTGGGGGAACGCCCCAAATTAATCCTAGACGATCGCCGGACTCATATCCCAATTTTGAAAAGGCCCACTCTGAGGCAGCTTCTCTCCAACCAAGATTCTCAACATCCAACCAAAAACGCATCGGTTCGCCAGTGCTTCCACCCGTCGTATTAGCCATCATAGTATCACGGGAAAATCCATCTGCGATAAGGTCGGCCGTTCGGGTCCGGATAATGTCTTTATCAAGAGTCGGAAGCAATTGATAATCGGCAAAGCTGAAATCAGCATATGGATCAAAACCGATTTTTTTAAACAGCTCTCGGTAATAGGGAACCTTTTCACCTGCCCACCGCACCAATCCTTTCAACTCATTCAATGTCCACTTTCGTTGGCATTCTAAATCTCCATTATCCCAACACTGGAATCCGGCCTTGGCCTGTTTCCAACTTGCAAGGAACTTCCTTCGATCTAAAGTCCAAGGACCGTGGATAATCCAAGGGAGGGCGATCTTTTGACTAAACCATCGATGCAATTGATGAGACGGGGACATCACCTTTCAAATCCTATTTAACACTACCTTGAGGTTATTCTTAGGTTTCCACAGTAAGGAAAATACTAGGAGAACTAAGCAGGCTAACAGGGGCCGGTTAGTGAATTTTTATGCTTATGGCCCTAGTGAAACTGGCCAGGCCTAATTTTTTTGGAGAGCCTTTGAAACTAAAGCTGAAACTAATTGAGGTAAATTACTTTTCGCCAAAAACCTAGGTGGAGGGATGTGTTTGTGTATACACAATTAGCGACCTAATACAGGTTCAATATTAGACTGAGCCTTTTTCAACACCCATCCCAACACACCACGCCACCCCAATGCTGGGATCTGAAAATGCCAGCGGTACCCCCATCGATCAAAACTTTTTCTTGTTCGACAGTACCAATTTCCGTAATCTGAGAAGGAAAGAGGGCGACTAACCTTTTTCATTTGGCGAACGGCTCTCTGACGAGAATCAAGAGAAGGAAACCGTCCATTTTTCCAAAATGAATGAACATTCCATGTCATCGTTTTCCCACGAGAAAATTTTAATTCGACGGCAATCGATTCACGCAATCGGTGCGACTGACCACGCACTCTTTCATGATCAGGAGAAAAAAAACAATTCCCTAAACTATAAAAAACTGGCTTTCCTTGAATCGTTTCCATCCCACGAACAACATGAGAGTGATTTCCCACAACCGCGTCCGCACCATATGTCACTAATCGCTCTGCCATTTGCCGATCTATCGGTCTGGGATAAGGAAATAATTCATCACTCCAATGAAGATAGATTACCACCCAATCGACTTCTTGACGAAGGCGAGCAATTTGAGCCTTTGCTTCCTCATCCCCTGGCCAAAGATTTGGCCCCATACCGGATTGATCCGGTGGATCAGGATGGGTTTCGGCCGTTACCCAATTGATCACACCCAACCGCCCCTCCTCAGTCTCCCAAATCCACGGCCGTGCAGCGGCATCAAATGTCATTCCTCCCCCAAAATAAGTCAGCCCAAATGACTCCAACTCCTTCATAGTATTGCGCACCCCCTCAGTGCCACCATCCATCAAATGATTATTCGCCAGAGCAGCTACCGTTGGTCCCCAATGAGAAACAAGGACAGCCGCCCCTGGGGGTGAAACAAAGCGATACCCACTTCCATTTGCCCGAGGAATTTTTAAACTTTGTTCACTAGAAGGCAATTCCCAGTTAAATAATATATACGTGTCTTTTTCCGCATTCGAATTTGGAAAAGGAAAGGGCCAGGGAGATTTTTGTGGCATATCACCGCGTATGCCTATATCACCAAAACAAAACAGTCTCATAAAATTCGTCCTTTTTCAGTAGGAAAGGCATGATTCTCAAATACGGCTAATGAACCAAATGATAAATAAAAATAGTCGAGCCGGATTTGGAAGACTGGAAAAGGCCTTTTTCGAACTTGAAAATTTTCAAAACAGCCTACATGATCAATCTGGATTTGACACCTTGTTTGCTGTAGGACACTTTCAATTTCCGCCGCGCATGGGGGATACTTGAAACGACCCGTTGTTGCCAAATCCAAGATTGGGAAGCAATCAACAGCCCAATTCCCAAGGAAAGTTCTTTGGCATAGAGACGGTGTGATCCCATCATCATAATAAGTAACGTCACTGATACACCCAGAACACAAAGACTGAGAGGATCTTTCCCACACTTTCGAGGAATGCAACGATATCCCTGATACACGATCATCAAAAGACATAGTAGCCCGGGTATTCCCCAATAAATAATTGTGGCAATAAATGAATTATGTGGACCGACAACGCTGAAATATGTCGGATGTTTAAAATTTGTTTTCATTCCCCAGGGACCCCAAAAGTTTCCCGAACCAACTCCAACCAAAGCATACTGATCAAATGTGTCCAATGCTGCAGAATAAATGCGAGCGCGAGCTTCCACTTTTCCTGATCGACTTTTTTCAGTGGAAAAAGCCATTCGGGACAGAACCGCATCTGGTACCACTATCACAACACAAAGGGAAAAAATTGCTCCCATCACAATAACCTTTGCCCGCAACCCAAAAGCTAGCAAAATGGCAGAGACTGCCATTATGACCGCAAGCAAACCACTTCTCGACATTGGGAGAAATGTCGCAATGAAACAGAATGCCGCAATTCCAAAAAGAATATTCCGTTTTCGAATAGACCCGCCCACTAAGGCTAAAGCAAATGCCACGACCGTGCCCTGGCCGGAAATCCGGGCCATGGTATTTAAATTAATTTCAATATCTTTCCCCTCAAACGCGGCATTTCGAGCCTTGTCGGCTTCTTGAAAATTACTTGCGGAAACCCCACTCAATGCCCCATACGATGTCAAGAACAGCACCACGGCCATCCACACACCTGCGGCAATATAGCCATAGAATCCCCACTGCAAAGCCTCCCGATCTCGACAAACCGATGCCACTAAAATCCCACCAAACACCATTTGCCCGAACTGACTTAAAATTGAGAACGTGGGATAAGGATGCGAAGATTCTATGATGAACCCCACCAAGATCAGCGCATAGGCTGACAAACAAATGGGATGCATAACGACTTTCATTAACGCACTGAAGCGAAATGCCAAAACGTACATCCCCAACACCGCAAACAAAAGAAACAAAGCACTAAAACCACCTACAGTAGGAAGGTGATTTTCAAGGGGCAATATCATAATAATGGCCGTTAATAAAATCTTTTCCGTAAGATTGGTTTTTTTTACGTGGACGGTTTTCCTAACAGGCATACTCTTGCCCCGACCGACCGAAGAGATTCTATTTTCGTGGACAGGTTCCATGGGATTTTTTTCCAACGACTCCAACTTCATACCCTGCACATCACCGTTCGCAATAGGTCATCAAACTTTTTTCCGATATTCTCCCAAGCATATTCTTGGGACGGACTATTCGGCGTCAAAGCACCTTTCATTAATCCCATGAGAAATTCTTCAATGCCTTCAATGTCCAGCCCATCAAAGCGCTTCCCCATACTCGCCTGTTCAATCACACCTTCAATGTCACTACCTTGTGGAGCAATGACGAGAATTGGCGTCTCCAGCCCCATTGCCTCATAGACTTTTGCCGGGACCATCCCCTTGTCAGCTAAAGTGGCTTTCTCGGCTAATGACGTAATCACCACCGCCACCCCTGCACCTTTCACAGCCGAAAGTGCCTCTTGACGAGAAACCTTGCCATGAAGCACGACTTTATCTTTCACCCCCCACTGTTGAGCTTCTTCACGGACATACTGACAATCGTTACCGTAATAATGAAAAAACCATTCTGGAATACATCCCCCGAGCATATTGTTTTTCAACCGCTGCAATGCAGCCATCAGAGGAGAAATACTTCGCTTGGGAGGATAAAACGTGCCTGCATACACAATGGCAAAATGATCAAAACTATACGGATTTACATCAGCAAGACTTTCATGGTCATACCCGTTGGTGACAACATGCAATTTTCCACCCAACCTATATCGCTCCTTTAAGTCTAACCCCCAAGACGAAGAGACGATTGTGACTGCCCCGGCCCCTTGAAGTAATTGCGCCTCTTCTTGGATGGTAGATTCCCGTGTCCAGCCAACACCATGAAGATTATCAGTCCATAGATCTCGATAATCCATGACATAGGGACACCCTAATCTTTTGGAAATTCTTTGCGCCACACGAAATGCCGAAAATGGGGAGCCGGTTGCAAGGATCAGATCGACATCTTTTTTAGTGAGCGTTTGACAAGCTTGTTCAGCTGCATGCATCCACCCAATCCCATTATCAATACCAAATGTGCGAGCCAGAGTTCGGCACATACCGCCAAACACCCTTCCAACCCCTTGGCGTTGATATTGCTTTGACGAAGTCACCAAGCACTGCCATTGATGGGCCGTTAATATTTTTTTAATTCCTTCCTGTTCCAGTGCAAGTTGGGTTTTCTCGACATCCTCAAGATTGGCCCACATTTCGGGTTGAGGGGTAACCACGGTCACATCCCAACCCAACCGACTTAAGCATTTCGCGATATTCCATGTTCTTACGCATCCGATGACCTGCAAAGGCGGGAAAGGACGAGAAAGAAACAATAGCTTTGGCCTCCGAATACCAGAACACCCAAAAGGCTCACATCCATATGGATCAAAGGATTGTGGAATAATTATTGAAGGTTTCCCTTTAATATCATTGTGCATTCCAACATCCCTCAAAACCCAAATTTCTCTCTTCGGTCATTAACAAGGTTTTCCTGTTCTATTTTTGGGAAATACTCGGGGTTATCAATTTTCTACAATGGAAGTTTATTGATAGCACGCCAGGTTTCAAAACGGGGTTTTGGCATGGTCCACCCATATCATTCTGCGGGCCGTCCATTCTGTCTAAAACGGGAATACCCATGGTTGGTTGCTTTCTGTAAGTTTTGTTTCAAAACAAACCAAAATTTCTAATTAGGCTTGTTCAGGCCACATCCCTTATCAATTCTTTAAAGTAGGTTTCATATTTCATTCCTGTATTCTTCGAAAGAAATCGTTCCATCACCGAGGCATATCCATTTTGAGATATCGTATTTCTTAATTCTGGATTCTCCAATACACTCAATAAGGCCCTACCTAATTCAAAAGAATTATCAGGTTCCACTAAAACGCCATTATGCCCGTTTTCTATAATTTCGGGAACTCCTCCAACATTCGTGGCCACTACTGCTTTTTTACAGGCCATTGCCTCAATGATGACAATGCCAAATGGTTCGGACCGAGATGGTAAAACAAAAGCCTGGCATCCATGCAACAATTGGGCAACGTCTTTTCTTCCTTTGCTTCCTAAAAAAATTACCTGATCCTGCAATCCTAGCGAGACAACCAAATCTTTTAACTGTTCACTCAATGGACCTTCCCCAACGAGAAAGAGCTTTATAGGATCCACCGCGTCTGTGATATCCTTCCAGGCTCGGATTAAGACATCAAGGCCTTTCTTTTGATTGTGCGCTGCGATACACAATACATACGCTACTGCATGTTTTGCCCCTTGGGAAACCTCAAAATTCAATAATTCAAGCGAACACAACCCATTATGAATAAACCTCGTTTTTTCTTGAAGAAACGGAAAAAGTTTGACAACATCATTTTTAAATGCCTGGGATGGTGTGACGACTAAGTCTGCAGCCTTCAAAATAATTTTCAATCCAAGCGGATATGTCCTCCTTCGTTCACCTTTAGGAAAAAGATCAGCCCCATGAGCCGACACGACTAATCGCAAAGGTAACAACCATCGACAAATAGCAAAATAAAAAAATCCGCTAACCGGATAATGGATATTGATTATATTGACATCATGATCCTTTATTATCTTTATTAATTGAAACAGTCTTATGGGAAACAAAAAAATTAATATTAATTTTCTTAAAATGAAATTTTCATTTCCGACATTTCCACCGAGAGAGCCTCGGTATCCAAAAAATCCCAATTTTGTGGTCTGTGGTTTGAACCAAATTTCCTTCCCAGGGTGAAAGCAAAGAAGGTTGTGCCCTGATTTTTGAATTTCTGTTGCTAGATTGCGAACAACGGAAACCACGCCTCCAAACTCTTGGTCCCACGGAGCAACTATTAATACATTCATTTTCTTAGATTTCAATTATCCTATCCTTGCACATCTCTGCGAAATTACGACCAAATTTTTAATACACATTCAGCATGAGGTAAATTTTATTCTCACTGCCTTCGTATGTTGTTAATTTTTGACCCGGGGCCTCAAGGCAAAAATTAAATCTTCAATCATTCTTTTCTTTTTCTCTCTAATCCACATGAGCATAGGCACAATACACTTTATTTTCTGAGAACGGGTTAATGGCGATTTCCGAATTGACTTCAAATGCTCCACCAACAATTTCCACGAAGGAAAACAAATCTTATTTTTCTTTGAAGTATCGAACCACTTCAAGCGGGATTGAAGAGAGGGGTTCGCCTTGGTTGAACGATTGGAATGCTCTCTATGATAAAAAAGCGGTTCAGGCATTTTATGGAAGCGTCCACGAAGGGAAAGTTCTCCCAGCATCACTCGATCCGAACCTACATAGGATCCAAATGGGAGGGTGGACCATAGAACATCAGCACGCATGAGGCCAAAAATCTCAACAACAATTTGGTCCGCTACAATCAAATCCACAAACCGTCGACTCCATTGATACGATTCAACATCCAACTGATAATTATAGTCCTTGAGATATTTTCCCTCTTCATTGATGAATTTGGTCTTTGAAAAGGCGAGCACTACTGTAGGGTCACTATCTAAAACCGCCACAGCTTTTTCGATAAACGTTGGCGCCAAGACATCATCGTGTGCCATCCATTGAAAATATTCTCCAGAGGCCAACTCCACCACCCGATTAAAATTCCATGATGCGCCCATATTTTTTTCTGCGCGATAATACTTTACCCGATCATCCCGCGCTTCATATTTCCGACATATCTCTTCTGTTCTATCCGTTGAATGATTATCCGAAATTATGAGCTCAAAATCTTTATAGGTTTGCCCCAATATGGAATCAATCGCTTCCACCAAAAAGTTTTCCCCATTGTAAACGGGCAAACCAACACTGACTCTTGGAAATTTTTGGGTCATCACATTCCTCTTAGTTGTTTGTTTCTACGAAGCACTTACCATATTCATTCCATTAAAATGGGGCGATTTGGTAGCAATGCCTATTTTCCAATTTTTCCCATTTCTTCCATCAAAAACATACACCCATTCATCATGGAACCACACCGCATGACCTCGGTGAATGTTCTGCCCCTCCCATTCAGCACCAGACAGGGGAAAAGTAAAGCCTTCCGTAATCCAGCGGCCATCCATTCCTTCTGGGGATAGATGATTAATGGCAAACGTGCCAATCGCCTGTTGCCTATTCGGTTTTGTCACGCCCATAAAGAGAACCCATTGTTCATTTAATTTCAGTGAGGTTATTTCCACTATTTCTGTAACCCACTCCTCACCAGAAATATCAATTAGTGGCCTATCACCAATTTCCTGGCTATCGTTATCCCAATTCGTAGTAAAACCATTGGCCCATCTTCCACGAACCCATTGATCTTCACCCAGGCGGCTTCTACCCAACCCCACTTTTCTTAAAACCCTGGAATAGAGGGAATTATTTGGCTCTCCGTTGAAAAATTTTCGATTTCCCGTAATTCCCAATAAATACCAATTCCCCTGTTCCTCAAAAATTGAGAACTCCACCATATGGTCCCACCCATGATTCAAAGCGGTAAAGATCACCGATTCGTCGCTCCATTGACCAACCTTTCCTAGTGGACTCCATCGCGAGTAGATTGACCCATTTTGGTTATGGTTATAAAAAACATAAACTTTACCCTCGTGTATGAGCGCCTGGGGATGAGAAAAATGTATAGCGTTCACCGAAAGTTTATTGAAATTTTTCCAAGATTTTCCATCATAGCTTTCTGCCATCCAGATCTCACCCAACCCCTTATCACTTGGATAAGAGACAGATTCCAGCAAAAACGCCTCGAAAAACATGAAAAGGCGGTCACCAACCACTAATAAATAGGGATCAGCAAAAAAAGAATGATTGGGAGAAACATCACGTCCTACAATAACTGGATTTCCTTCATATCGCCTTAAATTTTCATGCCAGGTGGAAACTGGACCCGAAAACCCTGAGATCGAAGCAATCCCTTGGGAACTTCCAAAATTTTTCGTCGATGGATTTGGGAGTAGCGGAGAACTTAGATCCTTGGGTTGATAACGTGTTTCTTTTAAGAAATGGCTTGAGGATTTTCCATTATTTCTCTCTTCACTGATCTGTGAAGAAGAATTGTAATCCCCTTCGCACCCTAGCACAGAAAAAATCAGAACAATCAAAGCAATATTCGTATAAAGGCTTTTCCATTTCATACATAATCCCTTTAAATTTCACGCACATTTATTGTGAAATAATTCTTTCCCGTTCCCGCTGGTTAGCAACGATTGAAAGGCCGCCCCATCCTCCTTTTTGCCAATAGGCAATAAAAAATCCTCATCATCACTTCCACCTACCCATTGAGCGATAGCCTTCATGTCGGCAGCACTCACCCAGTCTTCTTTGGTCCTAATATTGACATGACCTTCCGCTAAATGCTTTTTGCTACTTTTGTGATACTCTAAGCTGACACTGCTTAACGGAAGGGACCTTAACATGAAAAATCCAAAAGCAAATCGTTGGGCTAACTCTTCCTGGAAAGGAGACAGAGGGTTAATTTCGTGGATTCGTGAGACTTTTTCTAAGTATTCTTCCCTGGTTTCTGAATCAATGGTAAATCCCCGGTGATCATAGGGCCCTGTTCCCGCCGTCAAAGTCGGAATCCCTCGACTTGCGGCCTCCATCCCCACACGACCTCGTACCGTCAAACAATAATCCATCACATCGAATAACGAAAATGTGCAAATGTCGCTATTCGCGGGAATCATCTTCACATGTGGAGGCAATGTTCCGATATGCTTACGAATGGCAATTTGCTCTCCCGGCTCCTCACTGAATCCCTCTCGAGCCGCCTTTCCAAGGTTGGCCGGATGGATTTTAATGACCCAATTCACCTGATCATTGGCACAGGCAGCTCGCACGGTTTCAATTAACCATTCCTCATAATTTTGGAACAACGCACCTTTCCAAAATAACCAAGCATCCCAGAAAATATGAGAAAAGATAAATGCGGTTTTCTTTTGGGGATCGAGACCCAGCCGACTTTTGATTTCATGGGGTTCAAGAAGGCGCTTATTAAATTGAGTCCCAGCGACGCTATACCAATCACCCCTGGCATAAGTCTGATGAAATTCCTGTTGAAGTTTTTCCTTCCAGTCCTCAGTCCATTCCATTTGCTGAAGAATGTTCCAGGATTTTTTGGATAAAGAATTGGTATGCATATCCCTATTTTCACGATTGAACCGTTTGAGCAACAACGTATTACTTTTATACCCAAGGGCCCAATCAATGACATCAATACCTTTCGCAAGACATTTATCCAACAATTCCCCTTTAGGAGAATATCCTTTATCCGTCATCACGACTAAATCCGGGGAGATCCGTTTGAGGATACTTTCTGCGGCCCTGGTACACGCCATGCTTCGTGCAATAGCTTCGGCCAAAAATTCACGATCTTGCGTATCATCCAAATGCAGCGCTCCCAATCGATTCCATCGAACGGCAGTACAGGATGCGAATCTTCCAACTCGTACGCCCTTATACTCATAGGTCAATAGCTGTTCTAATGAAGAATATTTATCAAGAACATCACGCCCTTCATCGATATTCAGTGACTGGACAAATTCCCCCCAGTCATAAATTTTTTTCACGCCAGCGAGCTTGTAATACTTGGGGAGCAACTGACTATTCGCTTTCACCAATACCAAGGGGATATACCCAGCGAGTTCGAGTGCCTTAATTAATTCCATTTCGATAAACACTTCCGGAACATGGACACTGCAAATCAAGGCCACTTTTTTCTTTCCAGTCCCCTTTGACAAATTATGCCCAAGAATAGATCCATAACGTTTTTTGAATTGCCGATACTGTGGTCGGTATGGACTTCTGATCCATTGAGCCTTATCCATCAATCCAGTCCCTCTCAAAATTAAGGAAAGGGCTTGTTTGCATTGATTGGTAATCGTATTCCTCATTACAAATATCTCCAGGTCTTTTTTAACAGTTACAGGGACACTTCCTAGGCGACCTTTTCACTGTTTCGGTGGTTTTTTTGGCTCCCAAATTCTTCTTTTCCTTGTTCCTTTAAGAGCATTTCCACGAGTTTTAAATCCAACTCTGAGTCAATATTCACAGACCGTTCCTCCGGCATAATATACGGGACAATTTTTTCGCCCCAAATGGAGTGTTGGTTCATAATGACATCTCGCTTCGTTAAATATAATGCCCCATTTCGCTTATACGCCGGAGGATTCAAATCCTGCCGTCGAGTCCCCTCTCGCTCTGGCAAACAATACGGAAGTAACTGATTATTCTCGATGCGCTTTATTAGAATCGGATGATCTGAAACTACAGGAACCACACTGATGACAGAATCACAGCGTTGTTGGCCTGCCAACGAGATAGCCGCTTGAATATCACTGGTGGTTCGAAGCGGAGATGTCGGCTGAAGCAACAGAACCCAATCGAGAGACACATTATCCCTGGACTCGATAAAACGAACTGCATGTTGTAAGAGCGGCAAAGTTGGGGCCCCGTCACTCGCCAATTCGGTCGGTCGAATAAACGGAACTTCCGCCCCAAAATCAGTGGCCACCCTCGCGATCTCGGGGTCTTCCGTACTGACAATTACCCGATGCACTAAATGCCCAAGAGGAAGCACCGCATTAATCGTATACCCGATCAGTGGCGTCCCCAACACAGGGCGAAT
Source organism: Candidatus Nitronereus thalassa (assembly GCF_032191465.1). Classification (NCBI taxonomy): domain Bacteria; kingdom Pseudomonadati; phylum Nitrospirota; class Nitrospiria; order Nitrospirales; family Nitrospiraceae; genus Candidatus Nitronereus; species Candidatus Nitronereus thalassa. The sequence goes on from NZ_JAQOUE010000001.1 coordinate 945,706, forward strand.
ATTCTTCCGCAGTACCCCTTTGGATCCGCCTCGGGCAGGGATGACCGCTAAAATTTTTTGCATGATGGTTTTTTCCTAGGTCAATAGCTAATACATTTTTCGATCCGCAAGGGCACTTCACTTAATAAATTGGCAATACGTGGGCCAGCCTTCCCATCTCCATAAAGGGTTTCACATTGATAACGACCATTATGAAGATGGCGCTGAATAGCATCCTGAATTAATTTCTTATCATAAATAACATCAATCACATTGGCCCCTCGGTCTCGCCGTTCTTGCCGAGTACCAATATTGACGACAGGAACTCCCAAAAACGACGCTTCTCGTATTCCAACGCTCGAGTTGCCCACCAGACATTTTGAACCCACAAGAAGCCGCAAAAAATCCTCCGGGGTTAAATTTTTGAAAAAATGAATAAATGGAATATGGTGTAATTCTCGAAACCGTCGAATGGATTTCGAAATTCTATCTGATCCAGCATCAACATTTGGCCAAAACCAAAAAGTGGGATAGCCAAGTGTGCGAATGGCTTCCAACGTTTCCTCAATTTGATGTTCCGAATTTTTATATTCAGTGGTCACCGGATGCTGCATGACTACCAAGTATCCTTTCTCCATATTAAAGGCTGACCCCACCCCACCATATTTGGCAAAAGGATTAAAACCATTTTGGCCTTGAGCCACGACCCGACTCGCTAAATCTATAGAGGGGCACCCAGTAATAAAAACGGTATCCGGATCCTCACCCATCCGAATGACTCGTTCGGCCGCCATTGTATTCGCGACACAGTGAACATTAGAAATTTTGGTGACGGCATGACGGACTTTTTCATCGATCGAACCCGTCACCTCTCCTCCCTGTACATGACAAACTGGAATATTGAGGTAAGAAGCTGCCAAAGCCGTGGCGATGGTCTCGTACCGGTCCGCAATGCTCACGACAATATCTGGTTTCAAGTTATCGAAAATAGTGGCCAACTCCACCATGCCGAGCCCCGTCGATTTTGCGGTAGTGACAAGATTTTCGCCCTCTACGACCATATACACCACCGCATTGGGTTCAAATCCATCCTTACGGATCACATCGATCACTGGGCCAAATCGCTCTAACAATGCTGAGGCACCAACGATTAATTGCAGCTCGAGTCTTGGATGATCACGGATACTTTCTAAAACAGTTTTTATTCTCGCGTAACTTGGGCGCGCAGTGATAACCACGCATACTTTTCTGACAGTAGCGTCTTTCATGAGACCTTCCGTTCCAGCACAAAAGAAAAACCTTTTGAGGATTGCCGCTGAGTGTGAATAAAGTGTGTGAGTTTTTTCGCCATAAATATTTCTGTCTTGGCCATCGACTCAAACGTGGCCCCTCCAATATGAGGTGTGATCAGTAGATTGTTATTGTTCCGAGCATAGGCCATTAGGGGTCTTCCTCGCCCTACCTGTTCCCGTCGTTCTTCTGCGATGACATCAAGAGCGGCTCCAGCTAAATGCCTGCTTTTAAGGGCCTCAATGAGAGCATCCTCTTGAATGATTTCCCCTCGTGATGTATTCACAATAAACGACCCAGCAGGCATGCAGGCCAATTCTTGTGATCCGATCATCCCACAGGTCTCCTGGTTTAACGGGACGTGGACCATGAGCACATCACTTTCCTGCAAGAAACTATTTAAGTCGTGAACTCTGCGGACACCCTCGACCCATTCAGCCGGATGAGGATCATAGGCCACGACATTCATGCCAAACACTTGAGCATACGAGGCCACCATGCTCCCAATTCTTCCCAAACCAAGGATTCCTATTCGACGATCACGTAAGTCGTGGCCTTTGAATACATCACGATTCCACACCCCGCTCTTCACAGAATTCGTGGCCGGAACCATGTTTCGGAGCAGCCCAATTAATAGGCCCCAACTCAGCTCAGCCGTGGCCGTCACGCTCCGTAAAAATTCTCGTTCCCCTTGTAAACTTAAAATGGTAATTCCCTTTTCCTCCGCATATTTCACATCGATATGATCAAGTCCAGTTGTAGCGGAAACAATTACCTGGAGCTGCTTCCCCGCATTAATGACCTCCCGGTCAATCTGATGTTTCAATCGAATAATTAACCCATGGAAATTGGGCAGGACCCTCAACAAGTCGGAGCGATTTAACTGGATCAGTTCTAACTCAGCTTCACTCTGAATTATTTTCTGAGCCCTCGCTGCATATCCTTCAGGCTCAATATTAAGGATCCGAAACGATTGATGGGTTCCAACATTAGTCATTGAAAGACAACTTGACAGAAATTTTTTCCTACATGGCCACCACTTGGGTAAAGGCAACTCCCAATGGGAGCACTCCACCAACTCAGTGGGACAGGTATTAATTTGAAAAGGACTGCAGAACTAGAGAAGATCTTCGTTGGAAAGAAAGGTGTTCGCGAGAACAGGTCGCTTCAGTTTTCGACCTGTGACTTCTCTCAAATGCGATGCCGGAATTCCTGTACCCGGTTTTTTTACCGCGAGGAATTCTGGCGTGAGAACGGCGCCAACAGGAAGACTTTTTCGGACGACAATGCTTTTTGTGAAAAGATTTCGTACCGTTTGCATCTCATGAAATATTTCATCTTTGTTCAAAGGATGATGAAGAGCTTGCTCAATAAACCTAACTCCATCTACTAATTGCTTTAACTCACTCGTTGTGATTGAAACAGGCACATCTGGCCCGAACATTTCTCGGCTAAAGGTCACATGCACTTCAACGACTTGGCTGCCAAGGGCAGCCGCCGCGAGACCAGCATAAACGGTTCCAGAATGATCAGATAACCCAACGGCACAGCCATAGCGCTCACGAAGCCAGGCAATCAGATTGAGCCCAAGTTTCTCGGGAGGACAGGGATAGGAAGAAGTACATTGAAGAATCGCCAATGGCACATGATGAGGTTGGACATACTTTACTGCCTTATCAATTTCCTCGATGGAACTCATTCCCGTGGAAAGAATGATTGGTAATTTCGTTTCTACTATTCGCTCCAACAACACCAAATTATTTGTTTCCCCAGAGGGTACTTTCCAGCCTGAGACCCCCACTCGGGTGAGCAACTCCACAGCCTCCAGAGAAAATGGGGAACTGAGAAACTTCAACCCCAACTCCTGCGCGTGATCTTTTAAGCCTTTCCACTGGACTTCGGTAAACTCCATCCTTTTCCAGTACTCAAACCTGGAAGCGTCCTGCCGACTAAATTTCACCCGCCAGGGCTCATCCGGCGTACTTTCGAATTCTGCCAGATGGGTCTGAAATTTTACGGCATCCACTCCGGCCTTTGCGACCGCATCAATATAGGCATGCGCAGTTCCCAAACTCCCATCATGAGCTTGGGCTATTTCCGCGATAACAAAGCAGGGAGCATTTCCCTTTGTTAATGTCGCACCCAGTGTATGTTCTTGTGGCTTCACGATTGACGAATCCTTTACCTAACGCATGGAATGGTCATGTTCCCTATGACCCAATTTGTTGATGTTCGGTCTTCAGGTTTTGGAGTGGCGTATGACTAGTGTGCTTCAATTCCCACGAGACTGGAGGGCAAAGTTGTCCAACCAAAGCCGCTGCCAGATCTTCGTACATTTCGTCACAGGGCTCTATGTCAAGCACTCTTGGATCTGACACATACCTGCCCCGTGAGCCGACTTCATTGGTTATCGCTTTAAAATGAAGATTATACGGTCCTGGCCTCAACCATAATGCAGGAATATAAATTTTCACCTGGTACTTTCCTGGAACCATTTCTTCCATTAGTTCTGTATGGTCAATGCGATGGTGTAATACAAAATTTCCCTCAGCATCTTTGATAATGCACCACAGTTTAGCCGAATCGATTTTTGTCCAAATATTTAGCGTGACACCAATTTCAAGTGGTTCCGAGGTTTTAATAGAAAGGCTGGAATTGTCCTTTAAGACAATATTGGAAAATACGATTTTTCCCATTTGGGGAGTCGTTTCCGTCTGTTTGAGGGCCCCATGATATTCCTTGATCGCGCCAAAGACTTCTCCATCATATTTCACACGCCCATGCTCAAGGAGAATGGCCCGATTACACAATGTCCGAATGGCACTCATGTTATGGCTCACAAACAGAACCGTTCGACCCTTTTTACTGACTTCATTCATTTTTCCCAAACATTTCTTTTGGAAATTGGCATCACCCACAGCCAACACTTCATCCACAAGCAAAATCTCAGGTTCCAAATGCGCCGCGACGGAAAATGCCAATCTCAGATACATTCCACTGGAATAATGTTTCACAGGGGTATCAATAAACTTCCCAACTTCCGCAAAGGCCACGATTTCGTCAAACTTTTGGTAAATTTCGCTTTTCCTCATTCCCAAAATTGCCCCATTCAGAAAAACATTTTCCCGTCCGGTTAATTCAGGATGAAACCCTGTTCCAACTTCCAAGAGTGAACCAATACGACCATTAATATCAGCATACCCCTCGGTTGGTTCCACAATTCGCGATAAAACTTTTAATAAGGTGCTCTTTCCGGCACCATTCGGCCCGATGATTCCGACAACCTCTCCTTTTTGTATACTAATATTGATATTTTCGAGGGCCCAAAACTCTTCATTTAATTCCGCAGCACCTGTAGATTTCCCACTAACAAGATCCCTCGCCCGCCGAAATGGCGCCACAACAGCTTCAGTGAGGGCTTCTCGAAAGGTCTGGTACCCTTTTTTCTTTGCCCCAATATGATATTTTTTTCCTAGGTCCTTGACTTGGATAGCAATGTTATTCATGTGGCCGCCTATCGGTAGATGTACTGTTCAAATCAACATTTCTCATTCGGTTGGCATGTTCCAATTGTTCCAAGCTCTGTTTATGTCTACTTACTCATTTTAAAATTGTAAAAGATACGCCCCAAAGCCAGATCTCATGCAATATCATACAGAAGAAGAACACGTCCCTATCAAAAAACCCAATTATTGAAGTAATGTCGCGGAGAAGTTGCGCTATGAACGATTCAAGAACCAGTATTTAAATGGGAATCAGTTCGGCTCGAACATTCATCTCATCAAGTTGGGTTTGAATCTCTTCAACATAAATAGGATTCATCACGACTACGATATCTGGACGATACCCTTCCAGAAAGGCGGGGGATACGATTTTCTGACCAGTGCCAGCCAAAAATTTTCCATGTTTATAGGGATTAATATCCACCACATATTCTATTTCGCGGTGAATTCCCAAAGTCGTAAGAAAGGCCACCCCCTTTGATCCCGACCCCCATAGGGCAACCCGCTTTTCTTCCTTTTTCCATTGCTCTAGCTTTTCACTCCAATTTGCAAGTTTTTGCGAAATACCACCTTTAAAGGCTTCAACTAACTGGGTAAGGTTTCCCAAATTCGGTTGTACGATCGAAGGTTCGGTTTTTCCAACTGGCACGGGACGTGCTTCAATCATTAAATACTGGCCATCATATTCTTTGGCCGTATCCAATACCTCAAATCCATTCTTTAGAAAGACCGACTCTAAAGAGGCAAGAGAAAAGTACGAGCAATGTTCATAGTAGACATCCCAAAAGGCTTGCTCCTCTAGGATTCGCTCAACATCGGGGACTTGGAATAATACGATCGTCTCAAATCTTTCTCCTATGGCTCTTCGAACCATACCGATAAAATCAGAAGTGGGTTGAATATGCTCCAATGTCATTTTGCAGCAGACAAAATCAGCGGAATAGGACGTATACGCTTCAGAGTAAAAATCTCGAATAAAGTTAACTTGATTGGCAGAAGGTGCGGTATTCCGTTCTGGAATATAGCTTGGGTCAAACCCCACGCCTCGATTGCCCCCGAGGTCACACAACATGGTGATGAATTCGCCTTTTCCGCACCCGATCTCAATGACATCCTTGTTTTTGAGGTTATATTTTTTAATTAGTCTTTCTGCCATCTGTTTGTGAAACTTATTGAAGGTGGGAGAAAAACTTTGAGTCTCTTCATAGTTGGAAGAATATTCATGGTGCCGAGGATCAAATGATCCATTTTGTATAAAACCGCAGGCAGGACAAAACTCTAGGCTGATTTCCCCCGTGGGGTAACACAGCGCCGCTTCCCGCGTCGGCATTAACAGACAGCTATGCACAGGAACATTTTTTATCGAATACAATTCCGCAAGCCCCGTGGAATGACAATTATGACAACGATTCGATTCATGCATGAAAAAACCAACGCCTCCTTATATTTTTCCCATGTGCATATAGTAAAACCCGCGACCAAGTTTTTGACGTCCCATCCGCCTGTGAGGCTACAACACCCCAACCTGAGGAATCGGAACGATAAATTTTCCACCCTTACTGCGATACACTTCTTGTTGCTTCACGATTTCATCTTTAAAGTTCCAAGGAAGAATTAATACATAATCCGGCATTTCCTCCACCAATGTGACTGGGGGAAGGATGGGCAAATGATTTCCGCCCATAAACCGTCCTTGTTTGTAGGGATTTAAATCTACGACATACTCCACATGAGTTTTATCAATACCGCAATAACTCATTAATGTCGTTCCCTTGGCTGCAGCTCCGTATGCGGCCACTTTCTTGCCATTTTTCTTGAGTTCACCCAACAATTCCATCAAGGAGGTTTTAATCTTTTGAACATTTTCGGCAAAGTTCTGATAATAGGCCATCCGATGCATCCCGCGGGATTTTTCTTCGAGAAGCATTCCCTTCACGTTTTCGGTTTGAGCTTCTTGCTTTTCCACAAACAACCGGAGGGACCCTCCATGAATGGCCAGTCGCTTAACATCATTGAGGTATAACGAATGCCTTCGAAATAATCTGTCTAACGCGGTCATCGTGAAGTAACACAGGTGTTGATGATAGATAGTGTCAAATTCACAGTGATCAATCAGATCTCCTAAATACGGCACTTCGATGACCGCCACGCCATCTTCCTTCAACAACATCCCGATCCCACTGACAAACCCATTCAAATCTGGCACATGGGCCAGCACATTATTCGCGAGAATCACATCAGCCTGCTGTTTTTCTCCGTGTAATTGAGTCGCAAGTTCTTTACTGAAAAATGCATGACGAGTTTGCACACCAGACTTTCTGGCGACTTCCACTGGTCCCTTGGCCGGATCAATTCCAAGAACGGGAATCTTCTCATCAAGGAAATTTTTCAACATGTACCCATCGTTACTCGCCAGTTCAATCACCAAACTATTTTCATTTAATTTTCTCGACGAAATAATGGCCTTAGCACTCTCGGCAAAATGTTGGAGCAACGACTGTGAAACCGAGGAGAAATACGGGTAGTCTCCTCCAAATAGAATTTCAGGGGGAACAGATACTGTAATTTGCACCAAGGTACAAAAGGAACAGAAGACGAGGTCCAAGGGCGCGGTATATTCCAATTCCAAAAGTTGATCCTTGGTAAGAAGACCATCAGCTAATGGGGTCGTCCCCAATGACAAAATAAGTTCTAGCTTAGTATGTCCGCATGATCTGCATTTTAATCGTTCCATGCTCATGCACAGGCCCTTTCCTGATGATCCGATATGGCCTGAACCTTGTTCCATCGAAGTGTTCGGTCAAGCCGTCCCGATTCAATTAAATCTTTGATGTGGTCAATACGCTTGTAGCGAATCCCCTCAAACTCCTCGAGTCGTAATCCGGTTTCTTTGTAGGCATCATATAATTCCTTTGCCCCTTTGGCAGCGGTCCATTGAGGAGCAAATTCGGCCACCATCCCTAGAATTTTTTGGCAATCCACCCGATAGCATCGTTTATCCGGACCCGCATCTTTGGCATATTCAATATGGCACCCAGGCACGGTGGCTTTCACCATATCCGCTAGCTCTCGCACACGATAATTTTCCTTTGTATCTCCAACATTAAAGGCTTGGTTGTGAACAGATTCCCGAGGGGCATGCAACACCGCGATAAAGGCCTGGGCGACATCCTCGACATGAACAATTGGTCGCCAAGGGCTTCCATCACTTTTGATAAATACCCGGCCGCTGGTAAAGGCCCAGGCCACCAAATTGTTTAAGACGAGATCAAAGCGAAGACGCGGGGATACTCCATATACAGTAGCATTCCGAAGGAAGACCGGACTAAACGTTGGACCGGCCATCGGCGAAACATCTTGCTCCACCATCACCTTGGAGCGTCCATACGGAGTCACGGGATTAAAGGCTGAATTTTCGGTTAACAGGTCCTCCCCTCCAGCCCCGTAATTACTACACGACGAGGAGAAGATGAACCGCGACACACCCGCTTCCTTGGCCAATTTGGCCAACTTCACGGAAGCTTGGTAATTGATGGCATACGTGAGGTTGGGGTCAAGATCTCCCAGAGGATCATTGGAAAGGCCAGCGAGGTGAATGATAGCATCTACACCTTTGACGTCTTCTGATGTCACATCACGGATATCTTTCTTAATCCATGGAATTTCCTGAACTTCGGTCCCAAACGTACAATCCGCAAACAAATCACTGTCTAGCCCCTTCACGTCATAGCCAAGAGCCACAAGTTTAGGAACCAACACCGTCCCGATATAGCCCTTATGCCCAGTCACTAACACTTTCATGTTCTACCTCCACACCTTCCATGGGGCCTGTTGTTTTTTCCAAAGACCGTCTAAATACCTTTTGTCCCGCAACGTATCCATACATTGCCAAAAATCGTGGTGCCGATAGGCCATGAGTTGATGTTCTTTCGCCAAACGTTCCAGAGGTTCTTTTTCCCACTGGGTATCATCGCCTTCAATATAATCAAACACCTCGGGTTCAAGCACAAAATACGCCCCGTTAATCCACCCCTCCCCAAGCTGGGGCTTCTCTGAAAACTCCAATACCTGGTCTCCATCAAGTTCAAGTTTTCCAAACCGCGCTGGAGGACGCACCGCAGTAACTGTGGCCAATCGCCCATGGGACTTGTGGAATTTCAGCAACTGATGAAGATCAACCGTTCCTACCCCATCACCCCAAGTCAGCATGAACGTTTCATTTTCCATAAAAGGTTTCAGTTGTTTAATACGACCTCCGGTGTTCGTCTGTTGACCGGTATCGACTAAATCAATTGTCCAATCTTCCTTCTCCCCTTCATGCATCTTGACGGACCCATTGTGTAAATTGACGGTTAGATTACAGGCCAAAGGTGAGTAATCAATCATATAGCGCTTAATACAGTCCCCTTTGTAACCAAGAGCCACGACAAAGTCGTTGAACCCAAAATGTGAATAATATTTCATGATGTGCCAAAGAATGGGCCGTCCTCCGATTTCGACCATCGGCTTGGGTCTGGCCTCGGTTTCTTCCATTAAACGAGTACCAGTCCCTCCAGCAAGAATGCCAACTTTCATAATTTACTCTCCATGGTATCGAACTAAATAAACGTCTGGTTTTCAATCACTTTGCTTAATCAGCTTTGACTAAAATACATGGCCCTTTTGCCATAACCTGAATGATATGGCCTAAACCACATCGGCAAATGTTCTTTCCATTCGCCGAAAATAAAAGGCACCACCAACCAAGATTATAAGAGCCGCCATAAACGATGCGGCAATCATCGGCCCTGGAGCCGTATTGGTTCCCAATAGAGCCCATCGAAATCCTTCAACCACACCAACCATTGGATTGAGGGCATATAGAGTTCGCCATGGCTCCGAGAGAAGACTACTGGGATACGCAATCGGCGTGGCGAACAACCAAAATTGGGTAATAAATGGAACGGTATAACGAATATCCCTGAATTGAACATTCATAGCCGAAAACCAGAGTCCGACTCCCAATGAAGTCATGAACGCCAAAATTAAAAGAAACGGGAGCCAGATGATATTGGCGGTGGGAATAATCCCATAAAATAGCACCATTCCCACGAGAACTAGAAAGGCGAGAGTAAAATCTATGACGCCGGACACTACACTAGAAATTGGGATCACTAATCTAGGGAAATATATTTTTTTGATTAAATTCGAACTCCCAATCAAACTGTTTGAAGATTGCACTAAGCCATTGGCAAAAAATGTCCATGGCACTAATGCCGCATAGGCAAAAATAGGATAAGGGATTCCGTCTGAAGGCATTTTGGCCAATTTGCCAAAAAATAAGCTGAAGACCACCATGGTAAAAAATGGTTGGATAATAGCCCAGGAGGCACCCAACACAGTTTGCTTGTAACGTACTTTGATATCTCGCCAGGTTAAAAAATAGAGCAACTCTCTATATTCCCACAGCTCCCCAAGTCGGAGATTCACCCAGCCTTTTGATGGCTGGATTCGAAATGCTTCAGGAGAACTCAACTCCCCTGAAGGTACCACTGGCATTAATGTTTCTGTGCCTTGTTGATTCATATAATTTCCATGTTCAGATTTTTCCGTTTAGGAAGCTAGTAAAATGAGGGCCAAATGATTCACAACTTCTTGGACGAAATTTACAGATCACCGATCCCTACCCACAATACGACAACATCCGTACTCGTTCTTATCAAAATTACTTCCAAGCGATCTTGCCAAAAAGCACCCTTGAAGAAAGTCAGAAATTTTTGGATCATCAAAAAAGTTCAAACGGCAAAATCGTTCGAAACAGCTAACCCTTCAAATCAAAAATTAATAGGACGGTTTCCTACTTTCCTGATGCACTCCCCCCCCTGTCGTCACAGTCAAATTCTTTTGTCGGATTCCTCCTCACAGCATTCGAAGAAGCCGGCATACTGTTGGTAGGGACAGGGCTTGAAACGCACCTACCCAAAAGTGAATTTTCAATTGTTTTAGATTCTGGGGTAGATTAACGTGAATGAATCAGAGAGAAAGGAAAAACACGGAATTTAAGAAATGAGAAAAACACGGGCTGCCGCCATTTACAGACATTGTCTGATCAAAATTAACGGAACAACCAATAGCTTCTTGCAACAATTTCCTGCATCCTGCAGCTTTCTTTTTGTGAAAGTATTTTTGTAAGAAAATTAAAAAAAACAGCTATTCTTGATAATATTTTCAGGTCTAACTATCTATAAAATAAAGGATATACCAGGTACTGAGGAGCCACAATTAGGACTTCCCCTTAGCCCTAAAGAGGGGGTGAACCCGAGTTGTGTCAAGAAGATTTTTCCATCAGGTTTTTTACAAGGCTTCTTGTTTTTAAGTTATTCATAAAGAACCCTTATTTTCTCAAAAAAACCAAAACCAGGACTATTTTGTTTTTAATACTCACACCTCCTTCAAGCATTCGACGTGACATCCAACCCAAATAACTTCAATAAGGAAGTGGGGTCAGCCCTAGATCCTAAATAATGATCCACGTTGCGACGTAAGTTGGGTTAAGCAAGAATTCCTCTTCCTGCTGACTGAAGACACTAAATATTAGCCACATGTGTTATTAAATCACGCTCCACAATAAGTCGGGCATTATAGGACACGCTTTTCAATAAGAGGGCCACGCGTTGAGTTCCGGTCAATTCCCTTTCAAACACTGCTAATAATCCTTTAAATGGGCCCTCTTGAATCTGAACGGTTTCCCCAGGACTAAAGGAGTAAGAGTCCAAGCTCACGAATCCATCCTCCATTCTGGATCGAATTCCTTGAATGATGGAATCATCAACTTTGGCGGGGGTTGATCCAAACATGACCACATCCGCTACCCCATGAGCATATGTAACCTTGCGATAATCCCGACCCAAATCAAATTTTGAAAATAAGTAGCCTGGAAATAGCGGGGCTATGACCGTTTGTTTTTTTCCACGGCGGGCCTTGGTCTGTTTAATCTGTGGACAAAAAGATTCGATATCCCAACGGTGAAGATTCGCTTCCGCTAGGAATTCCTGACGAATTTTGCTCCGTATGAGATACCAATCCACCAATTACTCCTCAGTCGAAATTTTTTCATTGTGTTTGTCTCTAAGGCCACCTTAAGATACGTCACGATTCCATACAATACGGCCTTCAACGTATTGCCACCTGCCTCGCGCACGTAGACCTCACAACAATGAAAAAATACGTACGAAGTCATTTAACGAGAAAAATATTTTTATGAAAATGCAGGATCCACGCCCTGATCAAGGAAACAATCAAAGCAAACAGATTTTGGGAACTCTTTTTGAAAGTATGCTGCGGGCAATGGCTTGAAGAAACCGTGAATAAAAAATTCCTTCAGAACCTATCGAGGTGATGAAAAGCGCCTGAACAACCACTAGGGAATTTGATCGAAATTTTCATCTATAACATAATCAAGCGCTTTTCACCTTGACACTGGGGGCTAAAGATTTTTTTTGGTTTTTATAGGCGAAATATGGGGAATCACGATAATAGGATGGCAGATTGGCCATTGCAACCTTTTGCATGACCACGCCGAGAACATTAATTCCATGATTTCTAAATCGATCCAAAACTTCTATGGCTTCGGCCTTCACTGTTCGTCCGGCACTTACTACCAAAATCACGCCTTCAACCATATTACTGACGATCATGGCATCAACAACAGGAAGTGCCGCGGGCGTATCGAGAATGACACTAAACCCTTGCTCTTTACACCATTGCAGTAATGTTCTCATTTTCTTCGAATGCAACATTTCCGTCGGATGTGGAGGAATATAACCAGCGGGGATGACAGCTAAATTCGGCACCATGGTCTCATGCAAAATTTCACTGATCTCCGCTTCACCTTCCAAGTAGTGCACCAAACCTTTTGCTTTATCATGATCTTCATCAAGGCCAAAGATATTAGCCACCCGAGACCGTCGTAAATCCGTATCGATCAACACGACCCGAACACCTTCAACCTGGGCCAAGGCAATGGCTAAATTAGCGCCTAAAGTTGTTTTTCCTTCCTGGTCGCTTGGGCTGGTCACCGCAAATGAAAAAGGCGGTTCACTTTCCATCGCAATCCACAGACTAGTCCGAATATGACGATAGCAATTTGCCGAAGCCCCCATGGGATAATCGAGCATCACAAGGGATTGACCAGTCTTTCGAATCCCGGGAGATATGGGGACCATGCCAAGGGTTAGGAGATTTTCAAAATAGCGTGACAAGTCCCGTGGACTTTTTATAATTTTGCCTCCAAATTCCAGGAACAATGAAAGCCCGGCACCTGACACCAACCCAATGAGCAAACCCATCATAATATTCAACGGGGTCTTAGGCCGAATTTTTTTTGAATTTGGGATAGCGGGCTCAGCTAAATAAATATTACTCGTTTGGATTTTGGTTGAAAGATCGGTCCGGCTCATTTGTTGCAGAAACAGATCATAAAGCTGTCGATTGCTATTGACCTCTCTTTCTAACAGAGAAGCTTGAACCGAGTATTTATCGAGAGCCACCTTCTCCGCCTTTTGTCGTAGTACATTTCTCCGTACGGCATTCTCACGCGCGAGGGCAAGCTGATAGTTACTTTTTACGGAGCCATACACCTTATCCAGTTCTTCTGCCATTCGAACGCGCAATTCATTTAGCTTGGATTTCGCCTGTATCATTTTCGGATGAAGCGGTCCATATTTCTCTGACATGTTCGCTAATTCCACCAACGATTCGATTTCACGACTGCGAAGACTTCGAATCACATCAGAATTTAGGACCTCGGTTAGAGAATCTAGCTCCGATCGATCGATTTTTTGCCCACTTGCTTGAGATTGAACTTTGGCTCGAATACTCTCAATTCGCTTATAACGGGTTTGGGCCTCCGTTCTCTCCTTTTCCGCCCTGATTAATTCCAAATTCTGCTCATCAAGCCGTTGTGCCGCAATGGTTTGTTGATTGCTCAAATTCACAAGCCCGTGTTCCGCTCGGTAGGCATATAATGCTTGTTCGGCTTTTTCGAGCTTTTGTCGAAGGTCATCCAAATGAGAAGAAAACCAGTCCGAGGCAAATTCAGAAAATTCCGACTTCTTTTTCAAAGTTCGTTCAATATAGACCGCAGACAACGTATTGGCTGCGCGCGCAGCAAACTCCGGTTTTTCCGAGTCGACCACGACTTCAACGATTTTACTGCCATGCACAGGATTGACACTCACATGGCTTCTAAAGTCCAATACGAGCGAGGCATCTTTTTTATCGGGAAAGTTTTCTTCCAATTCGGGAAGGCCCTTCTTTTTCGATCCCCAGCTAAAAATTGATTTGATGGCCTTCACTACCTTCTGCTTGACGTCTTTGACTGTAGAGACTCCCCAAGATAACGTCTCTTGTAACCAGGGTATCTCAATTTTCTTAATTAACATTTTGAGGCGTGATGGCCTTGGTTGATATTCGGCTTCTTGAGAAAGATCCAATTGGCGTACGGCTTCTTCTACCACCGGATAACTCGTCATTAATTTGACATGGGTTTCAATCTGCTCCGCCCCCTGAGAAATTTTCGAATCATCCGGCAAGTGAGTTTCCATCACCTTAGGATCTTGTGCCTCGATAACCAATTTGGCCTTGGCTTGATAGATGGGAATCTGAGTATAAGACCAAAAAGCAGCCACCCCGCCACAGACAAAAACCAGGCTTCCGATTAACCACTTTCGTTGAAGGCAAGCCGTTACATACTCCATTAGTTTTGCCGACTCGTCGGCTTCAACAGCTTGCGATTCAAAATCAGAGAATTGCGTCATATTACTACCATGTTCCTTTGTATCCTTAACGTTCATTTTTTAATCTACACATCAGGGCTCTAAATGGCCACCATGCCCTCATCTGAAAAACGATATTAAAAGAAACTTTCAGGGACAATAATGATGTCATCGGGCTGCACAAAATCGTTCATGTCAACAGTGAGCATTTGCTGATTTCCATTCACGTCACGCAACATTTTTGCCTCATCTTTCACAGCCCGTTCAGTCCAACCACCTGCTAAGGTAATTGCTTTGAGCACGGTAAGGCCCTCCCGATATGGATAGGCTCCTGGGTTTCTGGCTTCCCCACTTATGAAAAAGTTTCTATAGGTCAGTATGGAAACCGTCACCTTCGGATTTTTCAAATATCCGTCTTCAAGCCGTTTGGCTAACGTTTCCTCTACTTCCTTCACGGTCATTCCGGCCACTCGAAGTTCCCCTAATAAAGGAAACTTAATCACTCCAAGTCCACTGACAGCTGTTTCTGTCAACAAATCTGGCTCATCAAAGACTTCAACCCTTAGTACATCATTCGGTCCTACTTGATAGGATGGGATCACGACTTTCGAGGTTTCATCCGCCACTGGAGGTTCAGAAGAAAACGGGGAATAGGCACACCCCACCGCCATCAAAAGAAGCACCAAACTTACAGTCAAGATCCCAATGTCCTTTAACATTTTTAGTCGCCAAAAACTCTTAAAATGTTCCTTATTACATTTCTCCGACACAAAAATTCTTTCCCAAAATTTTATAAATCAATTAATACCCTCAGCGACAAAAAGGCCACTTTTTTATTCTAAAATATGCCCTGAATTGAGACCATGAGCGTATTTGCGTAGGACTCAAAGGCCGCGATCGTGGAACTCCTTTGGTCATACCGATATTGGGCCGTGACCCCCAACCATCTGACAGCTTGGTAGGTAACTCCAAATCCGCCGCCAAAATTATTGTCTTTCCTAGTCGTGGCGCCTAGGTTGCCTTGATCATTTTCGAAAACGGAATCGGCATAATTAAAATTTGCATTAATTGATGTAAGAGCCCCAAATGTATAATTCGCAGTAAAATCGATGGCCGTCTGGGTAAAGGTCGAAGTCCCCAAGATTCCCGATTGCTGGATTGATCGAGAGGGACGCAAGCTCATATTTAATCGAGAAGCCGGTTGCCAATTCAAACTACCTGACACCTGAATAGCATCACTTCGACTTCCCCCTGAACTGAGTGGCGACCCAGATGGTTGAGAACGTGGAGCACGATCAGGAATTAAGAACGTGTATCCAACTTGAATTTCCCCTGTCGTCTTCCCCGTGGCACGCCAACGTAACCCTGTATTCATTTGGTAATTCATACTATCGAGTTGGGTATTTTGGTCATAGACTTGTCGCGTTACTCCAAAATTCAACAAGGCATAGGTTTTGGGGGCGATGAGACCAAACACCGTAATATTTCCTTGACTACTCAAGCGATCTCTCGTCACGGCCTGATTATTATTTTTGAATTCCCGATCAACCGCTCGAACTCGAAGGCGAACTCCAAATTGACTTCCTATGGTTTCTGCTTCCCCGATAAAAGTCTTCTGGGCCCATTTCGTAGGTTCAAGAAACTGTAAATCTAACTCTGATCCCCGTAGGTCAAATCCTTGGGCATATCCTCCCTGAAGTTTCATTTCGAGACCGCCTGGAAAATTTAACAACACTTGCCCCCTCAGGTCCTGGTTGAGCACATTGTTTGAAGGGAATCGCTGGGAAAATGACTTTGTGGCCCGGTAATCGATCGCGGCTCGATGCAATCCAGCGAAGGGCAATTGAATCTGAATACCCGGAGAGACGGTATGAACAAAATCGCTTTGGCGATTGGATGAAGTCCGAAACGCATTATCGGTAAAGATTTCTCCTGCCCCAAAGAACGGATGAATCCGAAACGAACCAGCTTTGATCCCATTGGTGGACATGAGTGGAAGAAATCCATTTCTAGGTATGGCGCCACCTGTAAAGGCATAAGAAACCTCGTTGCCCGACAATTGAGCGAAACTCGTTTCCACACCCAAACCCCATAAACTAACGGTCACCAACACCAGAAAAAGACAAATCTGGACTTTACATTTCCTCCCTCCAGATTTTTCCCGGCCACTCATGTCAACGTTTTCCTAATAATAACAGATTGAAACATCCAATCTCCGAACCAATCGCGAAATCTCCATTTAGAGGACTTATAGTGAGATAAATAAGGGAGGGCCATAAAGCTTAGACGACCCTTACCATTCCTGGATTCATGAAACATGTGACGCCCAGCACAGCGAGAAGAAATGTGCAGCTCACTCGTCAAAAGTGAAAAAAGATATCCCTTGGGAAGACAAAAAACTCCCTCTTCATGTAATAGGGTATTTCCCTAGAACCGTCCATGCGCCAAGTTACGTAGGAAAATTCGAACTTCAAGCTCAGGGGCTAATAAAATAGGACTTTCCAGCTGTTCTCGGACACTCTGGTAATACCTTGCACCATTAGGTGGAAAGTCATGGAGAAAAGTCCAGAAGAGAAAAAAACACAAAAATTTTATGAGGGAAAATTAGGACTACCCCTCAATAGAGGGGGGGAAGGGAAGGAAATGAAAACTGATAAACAAGACCCGCATCTGGCATGTTTGCAAGATCCCCATAAGGAGCTCCCACAAACAGGTGTTCTTTGGATCCATTCATCGACAGGCCAAAGAGATCGGCCACTCCCGTGGCATCACCGGGATTGGAAAGAGTGAATTGCAGCGACCCCTGTTGTTTGTCAAACACAAAGACCGTTCCAGAATCAACCCCGGCAGAGTCATCACCTGGAGCAGCCACCACGTAGTGGTTTTTTAGAAGAGCCACAGCCTCTCCAAAGTGGTCACCTGATTGGGGGTGTGGGGATTCCAATCTTTTCTGAAACTCCCCTGAATGATTGTAATAATAGACTGCACCGGCTTCAGCTCCCCTCCCCAAGGCCCCAACCAATAACGCTTCACCATCGCTGACAAGGGACCACCCGAAATATTCGTTAGATTGCGGTTCTAAGGATTTAAGGGTTCCCACTAATTCATGGGATTGGAGATCAAAGAGATAAATTTTTCCATGATCGATAGGATCGACTCCTCCCATGGGAGCACTAATCGCAAGGCTTGCCCCCACGAAAGCCAGAGCATGCCCAAAACCATCGGCTTTCCCTTGTTGCACCTCTGGAGCTAAAAACGTGTGAAGTAATTTTCCTGTTGCAAGCTCAAACACCAACACTTCCCCAACTTCAAAATTTTCAGGAGAACTCGCCCCAGGATCTCCAATGGCTATCCATGGTCCCTGAATAGCCATCGCATGACCGAATACGGCCGCCGTAGAATTGGGGCTGACAAACTCCTGAACAAATTTCCCACTCTGCCGATCAAAAATCTCGACTCGTCCTGCAGGACGCTGTGTTAGGCCTCTTCCCCGAGGAGCCCCAATCACCACGAATTGCTCAATCAGCCCAACCGACAGCCCAAACAAATCATCCCCAACTGGCGAAGAAGGCAAAAAGACATGAAGAATTTTGCCGGTTTCTCGATCAAATAAAAATGCTTTTCCCGTTTGGCCTCGAGTCCCCGAGGCATGGGGAGCCCCAACCAGCACCACATCCCCATCGCTCGCCACCGCAAATCCAAATCCTTCCAATAATGTCGGCTGCGAAGAGGTGAGGGTAACTCCTTGGGCATACGGAGATTGCGCAAAACCCCCTTGCACAAAAAATAGCGACCACACGACCCAGACCATGCCAAACACTAAAAAACCATAGGAGGGTTCTTGTTTTCCACGAATACTCATGTTGACCAAACCTCGTTATCTTACCCTAGATCATTGCGATGTCATCAAGAGAAGTTCAGAATAGGTTCGTCCATTATCCTAGCATGCTCGGCGCCAAGAAACCCAACGAGGTCATTACCCCATTTCCCTGACCCAAAAATTCTCCTTCTCGAGATCATATTTATGTCTTCATGGCCCCTTCCCAAACGTGACCCTTGGTCCACACCATTTGCGGAAACATTACTATCGCAACTCGATCTCCGTCCGGGATTGTCAATTCTCGATGTGGCCTGCGGTCATGGCATTCCTGCATTTTATCTTGCCGATCAGGTTGGAAATGCAGGACGAGTTCTAGGCATTGATATTCATCCCACCCAATTGGCCAGAGCCAGATCTATCCAAGGCCAGGGGTTGCCATGGTTAGAGTTTGCTGAACATGATGTTCGTCATCTTCCTGCCACTCTTCCAACGTTCGACCGAATTACAGGAAACTTATCTTTTATGTTTTTTCGCCCAGACCGGTATACGGCATTAGAAGGTTTGATCCAACACCTCAGACCCGCCGGACAAATTGTTCTCACCTTCCCCGCCATGGGCACATTTGACTCCCTTTGGCAACACGTAGACCAAGAGATGACCATTCGCGGTTTGGAACTAGAACGCACAAAGTTGTGGGAATACATCCATGAACGCCCCTCTGGCCAAGAGGCCTATCAATGGCTTAAACAATTAAGGATGGAAAAAATAGTCGTAGAAAATCACCCCCTGGAAGTAGAAACTGGCTCTGGACAAGAATTTCTTTGGCATCCCTTGCTCCGGGGAGGATTTTTAGACGATGTGTTCGAATGTTTTGAAGACCAGGATCGTGCCAACAAATTCATGATGTCCATATCACAAGACATTGCGAGCTTTGTACCCCTCATTGCTCAAAGATGCGTGATGTCCGGATGGAAACCATCAACATAGAATTATTACTACCTCACCCATAAAAAATTAAGAGGAAAGAGGGAGATCAATTACATGGCGTATCGGTCCCTCTGATGTTGGTTCACGTTGATGAAGTTCAAATGGTGGGATATCGACCTGCAGACGCCTCAACAAGCGGCGAATAAATTTTTGACTGGGGGCTTCACATATCCAGACATACATCCCGGTTTCTAATTCATGCCGATGCCGTTTCATACGAAAGCGCGGATCTTCCATGAAGTACGCCGATAAAAATCCCGTGACCGCATGCACAACCCAGTCATGTTCTTGGGTATAACGAAAACTCATTCCAATTTCATGCACTTCAACTGCATCATTACCAGGCATCACTGCCCTTTCTTCAGCACACGTGAACACCCACCCGAATCGAAACCGCTCACCGCCACAAGTTTCCCATTATACATAGATTTCATTCAAGAGAGTCGTGATTGTGCTCATCGCCATCCTTTGCTAAATTACTTCGCCTTTGACAATTTTGCCACCCTAACAAGGAAACACCATGTCACAACATGCAAATCCACGAACGAATGATACCGACCCTGCTGACCCGTCCGAACCCACATATGCCGAACGGGCTCGGACTCTGATGCATCTGGCACCTGTCGCTACACTGTGTACAACGTCCCAAAAGCATCCCGATTGGCCTTTTGGATCAATTGTAACCTATGGTCTGGATAATAAAGGAAATCCAACATTTCTTATCAGCACGATGGCCATGCATA
Organism: Candidatus Nitronereus thalassa; assembly: GCF_032191465.1. Classification (NCBI taxonomy): domain Bacteria; kingdom Pseudomonadati; phylum Nitrospirota; class Nitrospiria; order Nitrospirales; family Nitrospiraceae; genus Candidatus Nitronereus; species Candidatus Nitronereus thalassa. Next base: position 965,783 of record NZ_JAQOUE010000001.1, read on the forward strand.
CCAAAAATATTTTAGCGGATCCCCGGGCTAGTGTATTTGTCATGCAACCGGGTGGAGAACACGACCCATTAGGCGCAGCCCGCCTCACCGTGATGGGAAAAGTCACCAAAGTGCCGAAAGACCGAGACGCGGATATTCGCATGCAATATTTAGCCCGACACCCTAAGGCCAGCTATTGGGCAGACTTTGCGGATTTTTCGTTCTATCTGATGGATACGATCGATCTGTATTATGTCGGTGGTTTTGGCTCAATGGGTTGGGTCTCCGCGGAAGAATATGCCGAGGCAAAGATCGACCCACTCGCCGATGCTGGTCCAGAAATAATTGACCACGTGAATGCCGATCACAAAGATTCCCTGATAATTCTGGCTTGCGCCAATGGTCAAACAGAAGCCGATGAGGTTACCCTCACGGCCATTGACCGACTTGGATTCCACCTTCGACTGAGGATCAAAGACCGTTACACCGGGATGCGCTTGGCCTTCCCGCAGGAACTCACAAGTCCCGAGGATGCGCGGCCAGCCTTCGTCCACATGGTAAAACAGGCGCGCGGCACCACCTAATAAAAACCACAAAGACCACAGGCAGCTTGAAGATAAAGGAGCCACATGGCAACTAGTGACAGACAAATCATATTTTCCTTAATCGGGGTCGGACGAGTCCATCCTCCCAAGAAACAGGTGCTCAAGGACATTTACCTTTCCTTTTACTATGGCGCCAAGATTGGCGTCTTAGGTCTGAACGGATCAGGAAAAAGTTCGCTCCTCCGAATTATCGCAGGAGTGGACAAAGACTATCTTGGCGAGATCACTATGTCCAAAGGATACAGCGTTGGGCTGTTGGAACAAGAACCAAACCTGGATCCTGACAAGACGGTCAAGGAAGTCGTGGAGGAAGCACGAAAAGAACTCATCGATATGTTGGCCGAATACGAATCAGTCAGTAACCGCTTGGGCGAGCCCATGGAGGCCGAGGAGATGGAGAAACTCCTCGAAAAGCAAAGCACGCTGCAAGAAAAGATTGAGGCTGTCGATGGATGGGAGCTAGAAAACCAACTCGAGATTGCCATGGATGCGCTTCGTTGTCCATCACCAGACGCTAAAGTGGGACCTCTCTCAGGGGGAGAGAAACGGCGCGTGGCACTTTGTCGCCTTATGATTCAAGAGCCGGACATTTTATTACTGGACGAACCCACTAACCATTTGGATGCCGAATCCGTCCAATGGCTCGAGGACCATCTGCAACAATACAAGGGCACAGTGATTGCCGTGACCCATGATCGCTATTTCCTCGACAACGTGGCCGGATGGATTCTCGAACTCGATCGCGGGCAAGGAATTCCATACGAAGGCAATTACTCTTCTTGGTTGGAACAAAAACAGGCGCGACTCGAAAAAGAAGAAAAAGCTGAATCCAAACGTCGCAAAACCTTAGAACATGAACTCGAATGGATTCGCATGTCGCCCAAAGGCCGCCAGGCCAAAGGCAAAGCCCGTGTCACTCGCTACGAAGAACTCATGACCGAGGAGCATGAAAAGGTGGCAGATGATTTGGAGATTTATATCCCCGCTGGCCCACGCCTTGGCGATGTTGTGATTGAAGCTAAGGATCTCAGCAAGGCGTTTGGGGATAAGCTCCTATTCGAAAACCTCTCGTTTAATTTGCCTCGAGGTGGAATCGTGGGAGTCATTGGTCCAAATGGAGCGGGGAAAACCACGTTGTTTCGCATGATCACCGGGGAAGAAAAACCCGACGCCGGATCTTTTACGGTTGGCACCACCGTCAAACTCGGATACGTGGATCAAAATCGAACCTTGGATGGGAATAAAAATGTTTGGGAAGTAATTTCCGGCGGGCAAGACACCATTACCCTAGGCAAAAAAGAAATTAATTCACGGGCTTATGTCAGCCGTTTTAATTTTGGCGGCAACGATCAACAAAAGAAAGTGAATGACCTTTCTGGCGGTGAACGAAATCGCGTACATCTCGCGACAATGCTTAAAGAAGGTGCGAATGTCTTGATACTGGATGAGCCAACCAACGATTTAGACGTCAATACCTTACGCGCATTGGAAGAGGGTCTTGAACAATTTGGCGGCTGCGCCGTCATCAGTAGCCATGACCGCTGGTTCTTAGACCGAATCGCAACCCACATCTTGGCATTCGAAGGGAATAGCCAAGTCGTCTGGTTTGAAGGCAACTACAGCGAATACGAAGCCAATCGCAAAAAACGCCTTGGTAAAGATGCCGATCAGCCCCACCGCATTCGATATAGAAAATTGGCAAGAGAGTAAGCTCACTATGTTTGGGAGGCAATGAATGAATTAAAATTTTTTGGGATGAATGGTAGCCATGGAACCCGCAAGGCCTAGGAGTTTTCGAAGCAAATATACGGGATAACTTACAATGAGATACCAGGGCATAGATACTCCAGCGTCCTTTGCATGTTGTCGGGAAAATGCCACATAACGCCGAATAACACGACGAAAAATATTTCGAACCTTTTTGCTTCGTGCGTGATGACTTAAAGTATCAGAACAAGCCATGCTAAGCATCCATAAGCATACGGGACTCATATCCTGCTCCTGAAGCACAATTGCCTTTCGGATACTCCTTTTTATCAAGCGTTCTTCAAATGGAAACCCACAAAATCGAGAATGTAATTTCTTAAGAGCAACATCAGGCACATCTGCACACACAACCTCTTTCGCCAGCCATAATGCATAATAGAGATATTTTGAAATCCTATAGTCCATGGCAATTGCGTCAAGCCTTTTCCAATCGATGTCGCTTCCGAAATGCTTAACCGATTCCTCAAGGTCATACAACACCTTAATTTTTCCGATATAAGAATCCACAGCTACATGCAGAGAAAGGTGAATCAATAAGTCCTCCGGAGACAGCATCTGACAGGGGACACCGGCAATCTCCACGTATCGTGCTCTCTCCCACAGGTCCTGAATTGGAATTTGTGTGGGAAACCGCTCCGAGACAAGATGACGGTGTAATTCAACTACAATGGACTTATCCCTTGAAACATAGGGTACAATATGGTGATGATGTTGTTGATACCACTCTTTTGAGTGTTCCCTTTCGTTGGCCTCAAACCCGAGAGAAATCAATATCTGTTCAGCTTTGGTCAAATCCTCCTCACGGACAAGGAGATCCACATCTGCCATGGGGCGAAGCCCAACGTGAGGGTACACCACATTTGCTAATGCCGTGCCCTTCAGTGCCACAGAAAAAATTCCCTCTGCAGCAAAGAGGGTTAATACCTCTTTGAGACTTCCAAACCGTTTCATATTTCTGGCTTGGTTCCAGTACAGCAGAGATTTGCCTGTAGCCAGCACCTCCTCAGGTATTGCCAATGCACCTGATCCGTGTTTTAAACGATAGTACACGATGGGCCCAATTCCTAAAGTATTCGCATGATCGACCAGGGCCATCCAATTGATAGAGGAATCCCTCAACCCGAAACATGGATTTCCCGTCTCAACAAAATTAAGAAAGTTTAGAAAGGATTCATTATGATGAGCATATGCGGTAATCATGAAAGGCCCGTGCAAAGAATAGGGAAAATATAAATAGTGGAACGCCTTTACTTCTAGCTAGCGATAATATTGAGCTTGCAGGGAAAACATTTTGGCATATTCACCATCGCGCTCCAATAAGTCATTATGATGACCACTCTCAAGAATCCGACCATCCTCTAAAACATAGATACGATCCACCATTTTCACCGTGGAAAGCCGATGACTGATCAGGATCGCCGTTCGTCCTTTGGTCAGTTCATGGAAATGTTGGAACAGTTCATATTCGGCTTTCGCGTCCATAGCACTGGTGGGCTCATCAAGAATAACAATTTGGGCATCCCGCAAAAAAGCGCGGGCAATCGCTATCTTTTGCCACTCGCCAATACTCAGCTCTTCTCCACCCTCAAACCAGCGGCCGAGAATGGTGTCATACCCCTTAGGCAACCGACGCAAGGCGCTATCAATTCCTGCCATTCGTGCGGCATCGATCACCTGGTCCGTGTCACGAGGTAACAGGGTATTGCCCAGCCAAATATTTTCTCTTGCGGTGAAATGGTATTTAGCAAAATCCTGGAAGACGACACTGATTTCTTTTCGAAGTTCAGCAGGTTTCAAGTCTCGCAGATCAACCCCATCAATAGTAATGCGTCCCGCGGAAGGATCGTATAATCGAGCTAACAACTTCACTAGGGTGGTTTTGCCAGCACCATTCTCTCCAACCAAGGCAATGTGTTCACCAGGCCTGATCGTTAGACTAATATCTTCCAGCACCTTTCGTGTCCCGCTGGGATAATCGAACTTTACATGATCAAAGACAATCCCCTGCTGCAAAGGTCGATGAATGGCCTGCGGGCGTTGGGGTTCCACGGCTTTGGGTTGTATATCCAGGAAATCATACAAATGAGTGAGAAAGAGGTTACTCTCGTATAAATACGCCAGGTTCATCATTAAGCTCTGAAGAAAGCCCGCGCCACGTTGCACCGCCTGAAAGTACATGACCAAATCCCCCAACGTGAGAAATCCAAGAAGGGTCTGATAAGCAAAAAATATATTCACGCCAATCGCTGCAGCCACACTGCTGGAATGAGCAACAAGTTCGGCAATCGACCGCCGCCCCTCAAGTGATAACCGTTCCCGCCGGATACCTTCACGAAGATTCCGAAATCTGTCAATAAACAGTTTGCCAAGATCAAATAACCGTATTTCCTTCGCATGGGTGTCACGCGTAAGCATCAAATTGAGATACCAAGACTCCCGTTCAGCCGGGGTCGTTCCCTTTTGCCAGGCATAGAGTTTCTTTCCATATCGCAATCGCACAAAAACAATGGGAAGCGCCGTCCCAATAAGGACAAAAAGAATTCCCCAATGGAACCAGAACAATAGGGCCCCAATCGCGATTAATGAAATCCCATTTTGTCCAGTATCAAACAGGGCCGAGAGAATCCGGGTGGGGCGGGAGGATGCCTCCCGTTGAGCGCGGTGCAAAGTATTGTAGTACTGAGGTTCCTCGTAATACTCCAAATCAACATCAACTGATTTCGCATGCAGTATAGAAGACATGTAATCCGTCACGGCTTGCGCCTGACCGGTATGCACAAAACTCTTGAGGATGGAACAGGCGGTACTCGCAACGGCCACGACACCCAGAAGGCTGAGCAAGAAGATCACTTCATACAATCCGGCTGAGGGATTTGAACTTGACAGGTTGGCCGTGACTGAATCAATGACCAACTTGATTAAATACAGCATCGCCAGGGGAAGCAGTCCCTGAACGACAAGGAGAGCCGCACTGGCGAGGGTCCATCCTCGACCACTATCCCACACAAATCTCAACGCACGAAACAAATTCTGTGCCAAGGTATGAGCCGATGTTTTTGGAGTCATGATCTATCCTTCGCAGTACACACCATGGAAGTTCCCTCACTACCATTTGACACTGGCGTTTGAGAAAGATTTGATGGTCGTGCAAGTCCAGAATTTCGCCAAGTCGAACTCGCGACACCCCTTTTCACATCTCTATGGGGATAGGAATAGGTCACCACGTTAGTAGTAAATGGGTTTCCGGATTCTAAAAAAGGTTGGTTGTGCAAGCTGAGCCAAGCATGACCTTGCAATTCTCCATTCACTCGGCTCACCCCGCAATGAAAGTGGACAGGGAACCCACTTCGCCTTCCAAAGGCATACAAGGCAAGAGAACGAACCAAACAACACCCACGAGGATTTGATGGAAATCTATCGAGCACACTAGTGATATACCGGTCGACAATTGATAATTTATGATGGCGAGGGACTGCGGAAGCCGAATAGGGAGTTAACCAACGTAACAATGTTGGGAGCTTAACCCACCGCACGAACAGGCGAAGGACACTCGTGACCCCGAGCACTTGCCACGCAAGCAAGAATTCACTGAGATTTTTCGGTGGAGTGTTCGGCCACCCCCATTTCTGCTTCCTCACAGACTTACCACCTCTCCATCAGTGGATCAATTAGTCGGGGGAGATCCAATACGTCCTGGCCAAACAACAGTCGATAACAAGATGACTGTTTCACGAGTTTTGATAAAAGATGAAATTCTTGTTTTGCGATGTCATTACCCCTAGGCAAAAAGCTCTCGCGGATGAGGCTATCCAGCGCCTGTGTGCCTGATACCCGTTCAAGAACACTGGTCGGGCGATCCATGACCTGTGGAAAAATGATCAATCCTGGCTTACACGAGGTCGCCAACCCTTCGGAGTACACATTCTCGATCAGGAAATAGGGTTTCCGCATTCCTGGGTGAATATATTCACGTGCGGATCTGAGTTCCGGAAAAAATTCGATTGAGTCCTCTGTGACATCAACCTTTTCCGGAAAAGAATAAATGTTCAAACCATTTCCATTTTCATGAACAAGAGGATGATCATCTGAGAGGCACCGATACCCCGATCGAAGGAGCGAAAGAAATGCCGTGGTTTTTCCACGCCCACTATTGCCAGGAATCAGCACGGCACGGCCATTTTTTTCAAGAGAAGTAGCATGAAGCGTGAAATAGCCTTTACGTTTGAGAATATTTTGAAGAGCCAGATGAATCAGGTTCATTCGAAGTTCGGAAGGCACGTTCTCTGGGTCTACAATGTATCCCTCCACATGCCCTAAATGTTGATCAATCACAAACAGATAACCACTACTCCGGGAATCAAAAATCAATCGGCCTTGGTCTTGATACACAGCATTGTGCACATCGATCCTTGCCTGATTTTTTGGAGCACTTAGACAAATGGCCTCCGCAGAAAGGGCCAAAGGAATATCCGACGGTAAAGGAACCCCGTGCAAGGAAAGACTCAGCCCAGCAGCCCCTTTAATTGAATTCACAGGGAAATAACGAAGCAAAAATTTTGCGGATTCAGCAATAGCAGAGGTATTGGTAGAAAATTGAAGCGAATTTCCGTGTATGTAAAAGTTCAGAATATGCATGACCTAAATGGAAAATGATCTTTTTTTTCGAATCATTGAAAACTTTGTCATGGAACTCGCTGGTCTACAATTCGATGTTTGACGAATGGCACACGGAATAGTTCCTAGGTCAGAATAACCGCATTAGACCGCTGCATTTGTGAACGATGCAGCCCTTACGCCCATTTGACTGCCGTCCCCACAACATTTTTGGAGAATAGGATCAAGGAGAGTGGGCAAGTCCCAACGATCTTCCCCATAATGCAGACGATAACAAGGTGTTCGTTCCACCAACGTGGAGTACAGTTGAAACTCGCGCTTGGCTATTTCCTTATCATGAATCAGCAATCCCTGAGGAAGCAGTTCTTTGAGCGCAAGGTGTTTCGACATCGGCTTCAGATAACTCTGCTTCTCTGAGACCACCTGAGGAAAGAGTAGTAAATGACATTCACAGGAATCCACCTTGGTTCCAGGAAACAGGTCGTTCACATAGAAGGAATCTTTTTTCGATCGGTCTCGACGAGTGAGGGGAATGGTTTGCAGTTCAGGGAAAAACCCAAGAGTTTTCTCCCGAACATCAATCCGATCATGACCAGCGAGGATTTCGATCCTACTTTCTTTGATTCTGAGAAACGGAAAATCATCCGAGATAAACCCATAGCCCGCTCGAAGAAGGGAAAGACCAGCCGTTGTTTTTCCTAACCCAGGTTTTCCAGCGATCATCACACCTTTGCCAAACCGCTCCATTGCCACGGCATGAATCTCATAAAGCCCTTTCCAGCGAAGTAGTTCAGCAATAGCTACGTTCACAAAGAAAGAACGTAACTCCAGATCCATTGATTCAGGTTTGACTAGATATGCTCTAGCGAGTGCACCAGGGCCATTAATAAAAATAAGCCCATATTGATAAAGTTCAATAACCAGTTTTTCTTGATCTTGGTAAAATTCATAAGTTAAACCAAAGCGCTTGACCTCCTTCTCTAACTTTCCCTTTCGTCGTATAAGGTTACATTTTGATTTTAAAATGGTGGTGGGAATTTGGTTCAAGTGAGCAATAGCATGGAGTTCAACCCGGACATCAGATGTGATGGCCTCAGAACCTAGTGAGTCTTGAGAAAGGTCCGAAAAAGCTTCACAAATGGCGAAGCTTTTTGTGGACAACTTGACCCCGATACCATGTATAGGAAAACACGATTCGTACATGTATGATGATATCCTTGTTTCCGTCAGATAAGTGCACCTTCACAGGGGGGACAACCGGAATTCATGCAATCAACTAAATGAGGCCCCGGCCACCTCAATGGAAGATACCGGGGCCTCATTTATTACTACCTAAGAGCTTCCACTTTGACTTTTTGCACTTCTATATCCCTTGGAAGCAGTAATATCCTTCAGAGGATCTTGCTTTTGCAGCTGAGGAGCTACATACATTTCTTTTTGCATCATCTCACCTCCTTTCATTTTGGATTAGGCCTTCCTGACTAAGATGTTCTACAAGTGACAACAGATCATGTTGTGCCATATCTTCACTCACTTCAAAACATTCACAAATCCTCCCATGCACTTGGCTTAAAGTTCGCTCTCCATCAAAAAGTTCCCATGCCACAGTTCCGACTCGATTTAAAGTGAAGTACGACCCAGTTTCCAGGTTGAGGAGTATTGCCTCTCCGTCCAACACGGAACATTGGACATCTGGATCAGGAACCACAATGGTATTCTCCCAATTTGCCTTTCCTTCTACTTCCACTTCCTCATCCGATTCATTTTTTCCCTGCTTTAACAGCATCACTTTTTCCTCCGAATGATATTTTAATTTCTTAAACGCCCATTTTTTCTTTACCACCTTAAATGGTTATGAAGGGCCGAGTCCTATCCATAAAACCAGCAGCTAAAGGTAACGAGGATGAACTGAAGGTAAAATACGCAATTGCCCGTATCATCCCCCCCTCCAAAAAGGGGAATACACCGCATGAACGTGGCAACTAAAAAAATGAATTCGCTGGTAATAAAAAGGCTGAATAGCCAGATTTCGTAGGAACAAGAAATTGATTAATGGCAACGAGATATTTGAGGAGTTTCAATACTAAAATCACATCAGCAACTTACCTATTCACATTTCGGTGCAATTCTTTGGCAAGCCAACAACACCCAAGCTATGGCGAGGGCTGCAATTACATGCTTCAGAGAATGACCACTAATCACTTCGGTTACGAAAAAAATTTCACCATCGAAGTATTCCACGACTTTTGCTAAAAGATACGTACCTAATGTGGCCCAGAGAAAAGGAGCGAGCAAAGACCGAGTTCCAAAGAGAATCAGCATGACAGGAATGAGAAATATGGGTAGAAATTGCACCACAACGTAAGGACGAAGATCTCCCACACCCCACAACTCAGTTACATACCAGTAACCAATTGAAACAACCCCAATCCCTATCAGAGGCCACAGCAGGACTTTCCCGACTTTAGGGGATACGCAATCACTAATAACAATGGTGAGAAATGCCATAAACGACACGGTCATGGGTAACCGATCCCATACAAGGGTGGCATTATTGGGATTGACATGATAATAGGCCGATCCTACCCCAATGAGTACCACGCCCCCAAAAAACAGTTTGTAGGCTGTCCCTATGTGAGCAGATACCGACACTCCACCGCGGGAATGCGATGCTAACAACCCGATAATTCCCACTAGAATAAAAAACACATTACTCACCACGTTAAGAAAATTGGGAATGCCCACAAAAGGCCGTGAATCCGCAAAGCTATGATAAAGAGAATCTTGGGGAATACGATCAAGAAAAAAGGGTAAGACCAGCCCCAGACCGACTACCCCGAGTAAGGTTCCGTGCCTCCAATTCCACCGGGGCCACATGAATCACCTCCCTACACCACGAAGACTCTACGGTTTGCCACGGTTTTCCACCCACCTAGAAATACGCAGCTGCAATACCGTACAATCACTCCGAAATCTTTAGCCGATTGGCGCATTCAGTTGCAGATCCCTTCTCACCCACATATTTGGATTGCCCGCGTCATTGGCATCATCGCGATTGCCTCGGGGTTTGTGCTCGGAATCGAAGGGTTGGACCAACCCGATTCGATATGGCTACCAACCGCTTTGGGGTTAATCTTGACAGGTCTTTGCGCACAAGGCTATGCCTTCTACCGTACCATCACAGATAAAATTCACCCACAGGATAAAAAGGATTCATGATGTTGTTCCGCTTATTTCCAACTTGTACCCGTTCACCTTTGGCTACCCCGCTGGTTTGGGTGGTTTTGACCTGTGTAATAGCCTCATTAGGAGCCTGTACCCATTGGCGTGAATCTTACCTAAAAGGCGCGGTCGAGGAAGCCACTCAAGAAAATGTCATGGCAAAGCTTGGAGATCCGTGGCGAAAAAAAGAATCCTTATTAAATGGGGAATCAACCTGGATTTATCGCTACACCCTTACCAAAAGCGAACTCGACCCGATGGGCTTTAACACCTTAGGCAAAGGGGTGAGCCAGGCCGCCAACACCGCGGCATCCATGATTGGACAAGGTGATCCAAACCTTGGGGTGGATAAACCTCGATGCTTTCACTATGTGCTCACCTTTGATGCTTCCAAAATTCTGAAGTCTTGGGTACGCGAGTTTTGTGCTGACACTTCTTTATGACCCTCCCACGACTATCAACGTTTTTTGCCCCATGCCCACGAGGACTGGAAGCGGTCCTGTGCAACGAACTCACTCAATTACAAGCCCTCCAACCCGGCCCTCTCAAGGGAGGTGTCCGATTTCGCGGACCATTTGACTTGTGTTATCGCGTGAATCTCCACAGCCGAATTGCCAGTCGCGTGTTATGGGCCCTCTCTGAAGGGTCCTATCAGAATGAACATGACATTTATGAAGCCGCATTGAATCTCCCCTGGCCTTCTTGGTTTTCAGTGCGTAATCGAATCAAGGTTCATGTCAGTGCTCACCATAGTCCACTTCCTAGCCTGGAATTTGTTACACTACGAATTAAAGACGCAATCTGTGATCATTTCCGCAAGACCATAGGCAAACGACCTGACGTAGACACCCAGGCTCCCGACATGAGCATTTATGCCTATCTCGATGAGAAAACTTTCACCTTTTATCTTGATACCACAGGAGAACCCCTTTTCAAACGAGGTTACCGGAAAGTCCAAGGCTCTTCACCATTACGAGAAAATTTGGCCGCTGGCATATTGAATTTGGCTGGATGGACACCCGGACAGGTCTTGCTCGATCCCATGTGTGGCAGCGGAACATTTTTATTGGAGGCAGCTCAAATGGCGGCGAATATCGCCCCAGGGATCAACCGGTCCTTCGCCTTTGAAAAAATTTTACACTTTGATGAAAAAACTTGGACGGCCTTGCGCAAGGAAAATCAGGTCGCCCAACAACCGATTCCATCTGATACTCTCTTTGGGTTTGATTATCATCCAGAAGCCGTCAAATCTGCAAAGACTAATGTGAATGCGGCTGGATTTGGTGACTGCATCTCCATTCAACAAGCCGATATTCTAGAGATTCAACCGCCCGCTCCTGAAGGATGGCTGATCACCAATCCTCCATATGGAGTCCGGAGCGGGCAGGACATGAATCTTGATGAATGGTACCCGCTTCTTGGAGATGCCCTCAAACGGCACTTTCCAGGATGGCGGACATTTTTCTTCACGGCAGACTTTGGATTACCCAAACGCATAAGGCTATCGGCGGCACGACGAACACCGTTATATAATGGTGCCCTCGAATGTCGGCTCTTTGAATATCCAATTGTTCACGGCAGCCATCGATCTCACCCCACTCCCGCAACTATTTCTCCCTAACTGGACGTGCACCCATGCCAAACATTTACAAAAGCGGCGCATTCCTCCAGCAATGCTTCTCCGTTCACCCCTTATCCCTAAGTTTCAAGATGCTGACGCTTCCAGACAAACTTGGCATTGCTTGCGTCAATTGCAAATCCCGTCATCGCCTCACTATCGGAACGATTTCTCGAATTATTGGAGATTCTGAATCGCACGAAGACGGTGCCGCCATGAGTTTGGAGACCTGTGTCACCCAACATCAAGCCGCCTTACATGTGACCGAAGTGAATGTGGATCGAGACATTATCCAATTCCGTTGCCGAGAATGTAAGGTGGGCTTTCAAACCATAATTACGCTCTACGAAACCTACCAACCTTAAAAAACGTCGCTCGTTGTTTGTATCTCGTTGCTCGCAACAATATAAAGACATGCTCAAAATTGTGAGTTACGACACACCGCCATCACCTTGATCCGAGGTCTTAAAAAATAGACAAAAAAAGAGCCGCCCCTAATGGAACGGCTCTTTTCGAAAGAACGAGGCTTGCGAGAAGGTCTTACTTGTTGGGCTGTGGCGTGAACCGAAGGTAAGGCTTCACGGCCCGGTGGCCCTTGGGAAATTTGGAGGGAATTTCTTCGTCCTTCACCGCAGGGACAATGATACAATCTTCCCCGTCCTTCCAATTGGCAGGGGTAGCCACTTGATGTTTGGCCGTCAATTGCAATGAGTCCACCACACGAAGAATTTCATCAAAATTTCTTCCAGTCGATGCTGGATAGGTAAGCGTTAGTTTCACTTTCTTGTCAGGTCCGATCACAAACACCGAACGCACCGTCATATTATCTAACGCATTGGGATGAATCATGTCATACAAATTCGCGACCGTGCGATCTGGATCAGCAATGATGGGATAACTCACCGAACAATTTTGTGTTTCATTAATATCATTAACCCAGCCTTTATGAGAATCCAGGGGATCAACACTCACCGCGAGCACTTTTACATTTCGCTTTTTAAACTCATTCGTGATTTTTGCCACCGCCCCCAACTCCGTGGTACACACCGGAGTAAAATCTTTAGGATGGGAAAATAAAATACCCCAACTATCACCAAGCCATTCATGAAATTTTATCGTTCCTGCTGTCGTTTCCGCCGTAAAATCTGGGGCCACATCGCCTAATCGAATTGCCATAATCTATTCCTCCTCATGAATTAAACTGTCGAAAAATTATAGGCCCAGAGCAGGATCAGTTCCATAATATCCCACCCTTTCGTAATTGCCGAAAAGTATACGCCTACCGCAAAAAACGAGTCAACTTGGCCAGGCCATAGAAATAATTGAAATATTTGGTACATTTTGATTTCCAGACATAAAAAAAGGGAGGCTTTTAGCCTCCCTTTTTTTCCTAATTTTTATAAACTGTCTGAATAAAACTTATCGCTCTTCTATCCCAATAGGTCAGCCAGCAGACTCTTGGGCCGCGTGAGTTTTCACAACGTTAGCAGCCTGTGGACCTTTAGCGCCTTCCACCAAATCAAATTCAACCGGTTCTCCCTCCTTCAAGGTTTTAAATCCTTCTCCTTGCAAGGCAGAATAATGAACAAATACATCCTGTTCACCGTCGACACGAATAAATCCAAATCCTTTCCGATCATTAAACCATTTGACCACTCCCGTCTTTCTTTCACTCACAGCTTCCTCCTTATTCCCGGACCTTGGAAAGTAATTTCCCCGATTACAAGCAGGCCCTAAAATAAATAAGCCGCATAAGGACTTTTCGCCCTCTGCGGCATCTTATAAAAAAGAATTCTCATTATAAAAACCAAAATAATAAAGGCACGATCTACCATAGCCACCAGAATATGTCAATAACAATACGCAATATCATTTAATCTAAAATAATTTGAGGATTTGAATACCATTTAACCCCTCCAATTTCATAATTTTTCAAAGACCACATAGACCTTTCCACGCCTCAAAAATTATCCCTGCACATTTTTCCTAGCAAAGTGGGCTTCGACATTGTCCTCAAACCCTTGAAAACGACCCGTTAATTCTACATTTACGTATATATACTGAAATCACCTCACTGCACCCTAAGCATTCTCACTCACAATTCATTCGTTCACAAACAATTTTAACTACTTGTTTTTATTATTTTTTTTATGTCCAAAACATAAAGGCATCGTTATTGCTGATCCCGGTACTGATTTAAACGAATTCAAACAAAAAATTTCCATCACAGGCCCAAAATTTTAAATGGGCAATTTTTTATTAGGCACTATAGGCAGGTTTTTCACTTAACTAAATTAATCTAGGTATAAAAACTTAATTTTTATTCCAGAAAACAAAGAAAAGATATCACCCCAAGAAGAAAACCCCATGGAGCGCATAATGAAGAGTGTTCAATCCCTGATCCGAATAACGACATTTCCAATCATACCGTTTTTACTTCTTACGAACTTTTCTTTGCTATTGGCTCCTCAAACTACATCCGGGACTACTTCAGAGACTGGGACATTAAGTTGGTCACCAAATCCTGAACCAGACTTGGCCGGATATGAAATTTTTTTTGGAGACCAACCTGGTGTTTACAACCACCCCAATTCACCCATTTCTGTTGGGAACGTGACAAACTACACCTTTCCGACCGGAACACTCTTACCAGGTATTACCTACTCTTTCGCGCTAAAAGCCAAAGACGATTCCAATAACATGAGTGGCCTCTCCCAGGAAATCACAGGTGGCCTTCCTCCGGTCATTACCTTTCCCACGATTTCAATCACATCCCCAGTGAATGGGTCCACTATTTCAGGAATTGTTCTAGTCTCTGCCAATGCGAGTGACGTTTCAGGAATTAACCATGTTCAATTCTTTTTGGATGGTAGTCCCCTAGGAGCCCCAGACACATCCGCACCGTTTGCTATTAACTGGAATACTTCGGGACTGGTAGGCACTCATACCTTAGCCGCACGAGCACGTAATAATACGGGTCAGGAAACAACCACTCCAGCCATTTTAGTTACGCTCGGTGGCCCGACGGGGTCTCCCGAGATCGCTTGGGAAGCCACCCACCAAAATACCGGGGCGTCATGGACCAACTCCAGTTGGCATGATCGCAGTTTCCGTGTCTTGCTCGACGGGGCCGCCATTACCCGCTCCGGCACCACCGTGCAACTGACCCTCCACGGCCGCTCCTCCGGAAATTACACCCTCCAGCGCGTCTCGTTGGTTCGCCGCGACGGCACCTCCCTCGATGGCGTCGATAGCTCCTTCACCCACGTCACCTTTGGCAGTTCCTGGAATGCCGGCGTCACCGTCCCCGCCGGCGACTCCATCACCAGTGATCCCATTGCCTTCGACCTTCTCGCCGGGCAGGATGTCTTTCTCTCCTTTTGGGTCCCCGCCGGCTCCCCCACCGTCTATTTCCCCGGCGGCAGCCAAACCACGGCCTGGACCATCACAGGCAACGATATCACCTCCACGATTGATTGGGAGGGCCATACCATCTCCGAAAGCAATAGCAACGTCTATGTGGCAGACACCTTGGAAGTGCTGGCCACGAATGGGCCAACGCCCTTGCCCCTGACCGTGACCCTCGCCGGCACCGGCGCCGGTACCGTCACCAGCCAGGATAGTACTCTGAGTTGTCCCGGGGGCTGCTCCCAGAACTACCCCGCAGGCACCACGGTAACTTTGACAGCCCAGGCCGCCGCCGGCTCCTCCTTTCAAGGCTGGTCCGGTGCAGGCTGCTCCGGGACCGGGTCCTGCCTCGTGACACTCCAGCAAGCAACCGTCGTCTCAGCGAATTTTGTCACCGTCTCCCCGCCCCCTGACTCGACACCACCAACCGTGGCCATCATGAATCCGGCACCCGGCGGACTGGTTTCGGGCATCGTGTCGATTGCCGCCACGGCCTCTGACAATATTGGGGTCGCCGGCGTCCGGTTTTATGTAAATAATTCTCCCCTCGGCAACGAAGACACCCAAGCGCCCTATACAATCAATTGGGACACCACTGGACTTGCTCCCAATACGTATGAACTCAAAGCTCTTGCCCGCGATGTCGCGGGTAATGAAAGTCTCTCGGGCATCGTCCCAGTTACGCTCGGTGGCCCGACGGGGTCTCCCGAGATCGCTTGGGAAGCCACCCACCAAAATACCGGGGCGTCATGGACCAACTCCAGTTGGCATGATCGCAGTTTCCGTGTCTTGCTCGACGGGGCCGCCATTACCCGCTCCGGCACCACCGTGCAACTGACCCTCCACGGCCGCTCCTCCGGAAATTACACCCTCCAGCGCGTCTCGTTGGTTCGCCGCGACGGCACCTCCCTCGATGGCGTCGATAGCTCCTTCACCCACGTCACCTTTGGCAGTTCCTGGAATGCCGGCGTCACCGTCCCCGCCGGCGACTCCATCACCAGTGATCCCATTGCCTTCGACCTTCTCGCCGGGCAGGATGTCTTTCTCTCCTTTTGGGTCCCCGCCGGCTCCCCCACCGTCTATTTCCCCGGCGGCAGCCAAACCACGGCCTGGACCATCACAGGCAACGATATCACCTCCACGATTGATTGGGAGGGCCATACCATCTCCGAAAGCAATAGCAACGTCTATGTGGCAGACACCTTGGAAGTGCTGGCCACGAATGGGCCAACGCCCTTGCCCCTGACCGTGACCCTCGCCGGCACCGGCGCCGGTACCGTCACCAGCCAGGATAGTACTCTGAGTTGTCCCGGGGGCTGCTCCCAGAACTACCCCGCAGGCACCACGGTAACTTTGACAGCCCAGGCCGCCGCCGGCTCCTCCTTTCAAGGCTGGTCCGGTGCAGGCTGCTCCGGGACCGGGTCCTGCCTCGTGACACTCCAGCAAGCAACCGTCGTCTCAGCGAATTTTGTCACCGTCTCCCCGCCCCCTGACTCGACACCACCAACCGTGGCCATCATGAATCCGGCACCCGGCGGACTGGTTTCGGGCATCGTGTCGATTGCCGCCACGGCCTCTGACAATATTGGGGTCGCCGGCGTCCGGTTTTATGTAAATAATTCTCCCCTCGGCAACGAAGACACCCAAGCGCCCTATACAATCAATTGGGACACCACTGGACTTGCTCCCAATACGTATGAACTCAAAGCTCTTGCCCGCGATGTCGCGGGTAATGAAAGTCTCTCGGGCATCGTCCCAGTTACGCTCGGTGGCCCGACGGGGTCTCCCGAGATCGCTTGGGAAGCCACCCACCAAAATACCGGGGCGTCATGGACCAACTCCAGTTGGCATGATCGCAGTTTCCGTGTCTTGCTCGACGGGGCCGCCATTACCCGCTCCGGCACCACCGTGCAACTGACCCTCCACGGCCGCTCCTCCGGAAATTACACCCTCCAGCGCGTCTCGTTGGTTCGCCGCGACGGCACCTCCCTCGATGGCGTCGATAGCTCCTTCACCCACGTCACCTTTGGCAGTTCCTGGAATGCCGGCGTCACCGTCCCCGCCGGCGACTCCATCACCAGTGATCCCATTGCCTTCGACCTTCTCGCCGGGCAGGATGTCTTTCTCTCCTTTTGGGTCCCCGCCGGCTCCCCCACCGTCTATTTCCCCGGCGGCAGCCAAACCACGGCCTGGACCATCACAGGCAACGATATCACCTCCACGATTGATTGGGAGGGCCATACCATCTCCGAAAGCAATAGCAACGTCTATGTGGCAGACACCTTGGAAGTGCTGGCCACGAATGGGCCAACGCCCTTGCCCCTGACCGTGACCCTCGCCGGCACCGGCGCCGGTACCGTCACCAGCCAGGATAGTACTCTGAGTTGTCCCGGGGGCTGCTCCCAGAACTACCCCGCAGGCACCACGGTAACTTTGACAGCCCAGGCCGCCGCCGGCTCCTCCTTTCAAGGCTGGTCCGGTGCAGGCTGCTCCGGGACCGGGTCCTGCCTCGTGACACTCCAGCAAGCAACCGTCGTCTCAGCGAATTTTGTCACCGTCTCCCCGCCCCCTGACTCGACACCACCAACCGTGGCCATCATGAATCCGGCACCCGGCGGACTGGTTTCGGGCATCGTGTCGATTGCCGCCACGGCCTCTGACAATATTGGGGTCGCCGGCGTCCGGTTTTATGTAAATAATTCTCCCCTCGGCAACGAAGACACCCAAGCGCCCTATACAATCAATTGGGACACCACTGGACTTGCTCCCAATACGTATGAACTCAAAGCTCTTGCCCGCGATGTCGCGGGTAATGAAAGTCTCTCGGGCATCGTCCCAGTTACGCTCGGTGGCCCGACGGGGTCTCCCGAGATCGCTTGGGAAGCCACCCACCAAAATACCGGGGCGTCATGGACCAACTCCAGTTGGCATGATCGCAGTTTCCGTGTCTTGCTCGACGGGGCCGCCATTACCCGCTCCGGCACCACCGTGCAACTGACCCTCCACGGCCGCTCCTCCGGAAATTACACCCTCCAGCGCGTCTCGTTGGTTCGCCGCGACGGCACCTCCCTCGATGGCGTCGATAGCTCCTTCACCCACGTCACCTTTGGCAGTTCCTGGAATGCCGGCGTCACCGTCCCCGCCGGCGACTCCATCACCAGTGATCCCATTGCCTTCGACCTTCTCGCCGGGCAGGATGTCTTTCTCTCCTTTTGGGTCCCCGCCGGCTCCCCCACCGTCTATTTCCCCGGCGGCAGCCAAACCACGGCCTGGACCATCACAGGCAACGATATCACCTCCACGATTGATTGGGAGGGCCATACCATCTCCGAAAGCAATAGCAACGTCTATGTGGCAGACACCTTGGAAGTGCTGCCCTAATTTTTAGATTGGAAATCTTGAGTTTACTAAGGAAAGAGGTAGATGGAAGCTTAGACAACGAAACCCTAAGTTGGTGGGACTATATAATCATACAAACCAAGCAGGTAACCACTAGTACTTCCCTTTATTAATGACTAGTAATTAACCGACATCAATGCTTACATCGCAAATTGTGCTTCATAAAGAAGTCGATACAATCCATCTTGATTCACAAGATCGGCATGCGTTCCTTCCTGTTCCAGACGGCCTCGATTTAAGACGAGAATACGATCAACCTGTTGAAGCGTGGAAAGCCTGTGTGCGATCACAATAGTAGTCCGACCTTGCGTCAACACATCCAAGGCTTCTCGAATTTGCACTTCGGTTTCCGTGTCAATATTTGAGGTGGCTTCATCGAAAATAACCACAGAAGGATCTTTCAGAAGCACACGCGCAATCGCAATCCGTTGTTTTTGCCCCACCGAAAGCTTAACCCCTCGTTCACCAATCCATGTGTCATACTTATCCGGCAATTCCAAGATAAAGTCATGCGCTCGGGCGGCCATCGCCACCGCCTCGATTTCAGATTGGGTTGCTTCCGGATTACTATAGGCCAGGTTCTCGCGCACTGTCCCGTTAAATAAAAAGGGTTCTTGTTGCACGAGACCAATTTGATTTCTCACAAACGTTAACGGCAAATCTCGGACATCAGTTCCTCCCAACGAAACAAACCCATCCGTTACATCATAAAACCGTAGGATCAATTTAATGAGAGTGCTTTTCCCTGCACCACTGGGTCCAACCAATGCGACCCGCTGCCCCGAAGGGATCGTGACATTAATGCCATTCAACACTGGAACATCGGGACGGTAAGCAAAACGAACATCGTTTAACTCTACCGTTCCGTTAAGTTTTCCTCGGGGAGCTTGAACGCCGGGACGATCTATGACATCTGGCTCCGTATCGAGGATATCAAAGATGCGTTCACTCGCAGCAAGCGCATGCTGCAGCAGATGATTCACCGAATGGATTTGGTTAATGGGCACATAAAACAGGGCGAGATAAGAAACAAACATCACCAATTCACCAATCGATAACCGGCCCGCAGCCACTTCGCTTGGCCCCACCCAGAGCACAAAGACCGTCCCCAAACTGCCAATGAAAATCATTCCGGGAGAATACACTGACCACAGCAGCATGGCTTTTAAAGTGCTCACATTGACTGCCTGACTTTTTTGGTCGAATCGTGCACGCTCAAAGTCGTGCCGATTAAATCCCATGGTTTCACGGATACCGGACAACGCATCTTGCAGGTAAGCACTTAAGTCCGCGGTGTTTTTTCGAATCTCATGATAATAGCCATGCACTCGCCGAGAGAACGTTACCGCCGAAATGGCCAAAATGGGAATCGGGATCAGAGCACATAAGGCAAGCTTCCAATTCAGCGTAAACAGAAGCACGGTAATCCCCACAAGAGTGAGAGTGGCCGTCAACATACTCTCTAGCCCATCAATAAAAATCCGCTCGACATGTTCAGTATCACTCATGACCCGCGACATAATCTCACCGGTTGACCGGTTTTCATAAAAGCTGATTGACAAACATTGCAGTGCATGAAAGACCTGCTGACGCAATTGAAAAATGACCCGTTGCTCAAGAATATTATTAAAACGGATCCGAAGAGAGTTCAGGAAGTTTTTCAGCCCATACGCTAATATGACCCCACCCAGTACCCACGGGAGCAATTCATTTCGCTCGGCTTGGATCACATCATCGATAATGACTTTAATCAACCACGGGGGAAGAAGATCAAAAATCGTGGTCAGCATGGCAAAGGACAGGGTGGTCAGGACTAAACCACGATGGGGACGAAGATAGCCAAGGGTACGAAAAAGAGAGTTCACGAAAGGTACGTCCGCCTATATTAAAAACACACGATTAATCTTTTCTGCGAGTTGGCAGACATGCCTCACTACACACTGAGTGATGACTTATGCCTCCCGTCTTGAGGAACAACTGAATGAAGGAACTCCGAGCTGAAAGAGGAAACTCATGAAAAGAATTTAGATCACGGTAGCCGACTCTTCCTTCCAGTACGAGTCAAACTCCTGCAATTGAGTGAGTGTTGAAAGATTGGTCATCCGATCCAGAAACACCTTACCAATCAAATGATCCATCTCATGTTGGATGCACACACCGTAAAGGCCGGTGACTTCAAAATCCAGTGCCTGGCCATGTCGATCCAACGCC
Source organism: Candidatus Nitronereus thalassa (assembly GCF_032191465.1). Classification (NCBI taxonomy): domain Bacteria; kingdom Pseudomonadati; phylum Nitrospirota; class Nitrospiria; order Nitrospirales; family Nitrospiraceae; genus Candidatus Nitronereus; species Candidatus Nitronereus thalassa. Next base: position 986,606 of record NZ_JAQOUE010000001.1, read on the forward strand.
TCGACGCGGATAGAGGAAGGACGAGTCACTTTTCCCCGCAGACCATCGACACTTAAGCAGCCCTCCCACATCTCCACCTGTTCGGGACCATAAAAAACAATTTTTGGATTGATCAACACGGTTTCAGGGAAACCAGACTCTCCTTCACAACCCATGACCACCAATTGTTCCGACCGTGAAACCTGTGGAGCTGCTAACCCAATGCCATCATTTTCATACATGGTTTCAAACATATCATCGATGAATTGCTGGAACGCAGACGTCATGATGACATCCGGCGAAATGGGTTTCGCAATTTTTCGCAAAACCGGATTCCCAATTTTGGCTATGGGCAACACCGCCATGATTTTCTCCTCTTCAAGAAGGTGAGTCCCTATAATCAAGACCTCACCATATTTTTTTGTGGTTTTACGATTGGCAAATTGATCGGAACACAGTACAGACGTTTAGGATATGGGTTTCTCTGATGGAGAATTTGGGGAATTTTCCCGATTTTGCAAGGCGGTCTCCCACCAGTCTTTCCATTCCAGAGCCCATTGTTTTCGCTGCTCTTGTGTTGACCCTTGCCAATCATGAGGCTTTCCCGAAAAACGTGTTAATCGCCAAAATGATTCCAGGGCAGTGACCGCCACATATCGCTCGGAATCCCCAAGCAATTGGATCAACAGAGGGGGAATTTCCGTATCGCGGACGTAGCGTGACAAAAATGCCACGGCTCGACGCATGGTATCATTTTTATCATTCACAATAGTTTGCAACGCCGGAATGGATTGAATAGGATCCAACTTCACCGACACCCGAAGAGCACGTTCACGCACTCGGGTCATCTCATCCAGATCCAGAGCCGTTTCTATTAAGTTCGGAACCGCCTCGGGAGATTTAATCATGGACAATGTTTCAATCGCATTATATCGAAGCCTCGTACCAGGAAGTTTCAGCGCCTTCACCAACACCGGCACCACTGGCTTCCCAAGATGCACAAACTCTCCCATGATATAGAGCTCTTGTTGCCCTTCCAAAAGAGGCAGCAAGGCTTCGGCGCGTTTTAATTCGGCTTCTGACAATACATCGGGAGCTGGTGTAGCCTTTGGGATTTCCGGAAATTCCGGTTCTGGTGGGGCCTCATAGGGAATTTGAACTAGAATAATTCTCCCATTGGACGAACTCTCCCACGCCAAGCCCCCCGCAGGAGCACTGAAAACTATTCCCAACACACAACTCAAAAGTACCAAAGATGGAATTTTCATTTCCAACATCTCCTCAATTTCATCGCTAGTTTCTTCACCTCCTTTAGTCTAGTGGGTAACCCTGAGACTGGTCAAGAGAGAGGACAAGAAACGTCTTGCGGGATGTGTGTGAAAAATATAAGGAATACTTTTTCCAATACTTCGAGCTTCCCACATTGCGCTTTACGTTTCCCCACATGCCAACTCAATGTACTTTGAGCTCTGTCCAAGCCCGGTCATAATATCGGATAGCCTCACCAGTATCGACCATCCACTCCATTCGATCAATCACCTCTTGGGGAGGATATACCGCAGGATTATTTCTTACAGATGGAGCAACGAGACTTTTGACCAATCGATTCGCGGATGCAAAAAGCAGTCGTTCCGAAGTGGCATGAGCGACTTCGGTCTCAATGAGATAGTCAATAAACTTCCAGGCCATCGATTTACGCGATGATGATTCCAGTACCACCAAGCAATCTGTCCAGATGGTTCCGCCTTCCTGAGGAACCACATATTGAATTGACGGGCGCTCCTGCATGGCCCGAGCCACCGGACCTCCCCAAGCATGGGCCAACACAATATCTCCCGACACCAATAGATGATCGAAAGTTTCACTCGTATACATTCTCACTAACGGTTTTTGTGCGATAAGTTTTTGTTTAGCTTGTTCAATTCGCATAGGATCCTGACTATTCAAGGAATACCCCAATGATCGCAGGGCCATTCCGAACACTTCCCGCTGATCATTGAGCATACTGATTCGCCCTTTGAACCGGGAATCCCACAAAATGTCCCAACTCCTGGGCGGTTCGTCGATCACGTCGGAATCGTATCCAATACCTACTGTGCCCCAGAAATAAGGCACGGCATATTCTTGCGCAGGGTCAAAGGGAAGTTTCTTAAGAAAGGTTTCAATAAATTGAATATTCGGAATTTTTTGGTGATCCAACTTCGCCAGCAAACCCTGGTGCGCCATGATGGAGACCATAAAATCTGAGGGAACTACCACATCATATCCCGACATTCCGCTCTGCACTTTCGCTAACAACTCTTCATTGCTACTAAAGGTATCGACCACCACCGTGATTCCGGTTTTCGCCTTAAAGCCATCGAGAAGGACTTGGTCAACATAATCTGACCAGGTAAAGTAATATAGTTTTTTCTCTATCGCGTTTTGTGAGGTTTCACTAACTGAAGAAGAATCAACAGATGGACCACATCCTGCCACGCCACCGAAAAAAATGGGAAGCGTCATGGCCAGCATACCCATTTTTCTTAATGCCATCTTGAAGAAACAGCCCACCATTCTTGATTCCTTTATTTTCGTTGCAACACCAACGACACCCCAATGAACAACATGGAAACTGTGACCAAAACCGCAGAAAGCGCATTAATTTCAGGGGTAATCCCGGTTCGCATCATAGAAAAAACTTTGAGAGGCAGAGTCGTGGCTCCAGGTCCGGTCGTAAAAAAGGTTACCACAAAATCATCCAAAGATAGGGTAAAGGCCATCAAACCTGCACCCCAAATAGCTGGACGAAGCAATGGAAAAGTGACGTAGATAAAGGCTTGCCACGGAGTTGCACCCAAATCGCGAGCGGCGGCGTCCCAGACGGGGTTAATTTTCCGAAGCCTCGCTCGCAATACCATAATCACCAAGGGCAAATTAAACACACAATGACCAATGATCACCGTGGTTAAGCCAAGGGGCCATTTGATAAGAACAAAGAACAATAATAGAGCTACGCCTAACATTATTTCTGGAATAACCAGGGGAAGCAGGAGGATTCCTTCGACTAAGGGCTGTCCCATAATTCGCCTCCGTTCCAATATCACAGCGGAGCCAATGCCCAGCATCAACGACACCAAGGTGGACACTCCTCCAATCACTAATGAATGGCGAGTGGCTAGCCACAAGGAGTGATCTCCGGCTAATTGTCGGTACCAATATAGAGAGCCACCCTCCCAAACCACAGACATTTTTGAGACATTAAAGGAAAAAACAAGAATGACCAGAATAGGGCCATATAAAAATAACAAGGTCCCTACACTCAATCCCCGAAGCCACTTCGAGCGGGAAGTCATGGTTTCCCCCAGAGTTTTTGACCTTGAAAAACCGGAACACTCACTACTAGCACCAATCCCATTAACAAAAAGGAAATGGCCGAGCCAAAGGGCCAATCCCGTACAACCAAAAACTCATGTTGAATGAGCGTCCCAAGCATCATGCTCTGCCCGCCTCCCAATAAATGAGGAGTAATAAATGCGCCCAATGATGGAATAAACACCAGGATACATCCAACGACGATACCTGGTTTTGCCAAAGGCATCACCACATAGCGAAGCACTGACCAGCGACTTGCATACAAATCAGCGGCAGCCTCCTCGAAGGAAGGGCTAATCCGTTCAATGGCGACATACAACGGCAGGATCATAAACGGTAGGTACCCGTACACTAATCCAATAAATACCGCACCATTGGTATATAACAAATCAAGTGGGACATCGATGATGTTCAAATGCAGAAGCACTGTATTGAACAAGCCTTCAGTCCTGAGCAGAAACATCCACGCATACGTGCGCACGAGGAAGTTCGTCCAAAAAGGAATCATCACCAGTATCAACAGTATCGTCTGCATTCGAGCGGACGATCTGGCCATCACCATGGCCAACGGAAATCCTGCCACCAAACAGACGAGAGTGGTCGCCCCTGCGAGGACCAATGAACGCCCATAAATATTCCAATATAAGGGGTCAGCTAGACGCTGATAATTCTCAAATGTCATCGTCCATTCAATACCCCCGTATAACCCACGAGAGGCCAAACTCACGCCAAACATGAGGAGCAAGGGAAGACAGAAAAAAACCCCCAAAACAAGGAGTGTAGGAAACAGAAGCCATGATTGTGGGCGAAAAGGAGAGATGTTCATTGTAAAGCTACTGGATTGGTCAGGTATCCATCTATAAGGAAAAGAAACTATTGTGGAAAAAGTAGTCCGTGTTGCACTCCCCAGCGAACGAATGCCTTTTCACCAGGACGAAACCGTGCTGCACGATCATCATGAACCGGTCCCTGCACGGTCCACGATACGTGGGGAGCCACAGTTATTACGTACTGCATAGCTTCGCCAAGGTAAAAAGCCTGATCAATTTGAGATTCTAGACAATTTTCACCAAATCCACATTCGTTTTTGCGAGACAACGTCAGCTGTTCTGGTCTAAGAATCATGACTGATTTTCTTCCAGCCAGGGTCCGAGAGGTGTGCGGGATCCGCATGGAGGGAAGGTCATATGATTGGAATAGACTATGACTATCATGGGTTAATATCACTTCACCTTCCAGCCTATTGGACCGACCGACGAATTCGGCTACAAACAATGAACTCGGTTGAGCATACAAATCTTCAGGCTTTCCAATTTGCATCAGTCGCCCTTCGTTCAGTACCGCGACCCGATCGGACATGAAGAGGGCCTCGGCTTGATGATGAGTCACACAAATAAAGGTGCCCCCTACTTGGGCCTGAATGTACTTCAACTCTCGTTGCATATCCTGACGAAGTTGTTGGTCGAGAGCCCCTAGCGGCTCATCCAAAAGAATCACGGCCGGGCGATTGACCAACGCTCTCGCCAATGCTACACGCTGTTGCTCCCCTCCTGATAATTCCGAAGGCAACCGCCCCCCTTTGTTCGGCAACTGAACAATATCCAACACGCTGCCAACTCTCTCTACAACCTCAGCACCCGCCACACCTTGCATGCGCAACCCGAAAGCCACGTTATCCCAAACGGTCATGTGAGGAAATAATGCATAATCCTGAAAGACCGTGTTCACCGGACGTCGATTTGGAGGCAACCCCTTCATTGATTGTCCATTGACAAAAATATCGCCTTCGTCTGGCTGTAAAAGGCCAGCAATCAATCGTAGGGTCGTAGTCTTTCCTGACCCACTGGGACCTAAAATGGAAAAGAATTCGTTATTTCGTACATCAAAGGAAAGACCATCTACCGCCAACGTATCCCCATGATGTTTCGTAAGCGCCTCGACTTGAACGATGGGATTATTATCTGAGGGCATATTTAAATTCTCGGGGTCAGCCTTCATGAGTGGGAAAAGACGGTCGATTCTAGGTTCTCAAGAAAATTTATGTCAAATCAATCACTTCTGACTGTCTTTCGTCCACTCACTTTTTGATTTTCACTCTATGGCCTTCATCCATTGACCATGATCCGAAAATCCTTCACAAGGGGTCACATTCTTTCCTCTCGAGACATGGAATGTTAAAATTAGGAAATTTTTAGGGCATCTCTAAAAACCAGGTTTTTTTGTAAGGGCAAGGAAGCCACGCGCGCAACACCGAAGTGTATAGGCGAATACATGAGGGCGCACGACACGAAGAACGCCAAGTTTGTGCCCGCCGAAGGCTGTAAGCACATGGATGACACAGCCATCAGGGAACAGGACGGTTTTTAGAGGTGCCCTTTTGAAATTGTTAGCGATTGCGAAGGAGGAACGTATGCAATTGGGGATTTTTACTCTGGGTCTTGTTCTCACAATCAGTCTGGGAACGGGAACTGGTTGGACCTATGAAGAAATTTCCGTCACTGATGGAGGAACATTAACCGGAAAAATCACGCTTAAAGGAGACGTGCCAAAACCCAAGGGATACAATTTAGTCACCTTACCCGACGCAGTGTATTGTGGTCGGATTTCCACAGGAACTGGATGGCGCCTCCTACAACCTTTTGTCATCGGTCCTGAGGGCGGATTCAAAAATGTCGTTGTCTACCTTCAAAATATCAAACAGGGAAAATCCTTCGATTATACACCACCGCTCATTGAGGCCATCGATTGTAAATTTGAGCCCTATATTAGTGTGGTTCGTGACCGCCAAGGTATTAAGGTCGTGAACAAAGACCCTGTCTTCCATGATATTCAAGGCTATGAAACCTCAAAACGTGGCGCCAGAGTTCTGTTTAACACTCCGCTGCCCATGAGTAAACGGCTGCGTCAAAAAGATTTCCTAGATGGAAAAACCGTGAAGAATCGAGCAGGGAAAGTCATAACACAACCCATCAAAATGGGAAAAGGCCGTAACTTGTTTGTCATGCAGTGTGGGTTTCATGCCTACATGGAAAGCTGGGCTTTTGTGGCTGCCAATCCCTACTATTCGCTGAGTGCCGCGGATGGATCATACTCCATCTCAAACATTCCACCTGGAACCTACAAAGTCCTCGTCTGGCACCCAATGGTAAATGAAGAATTCACAGTCACCCTCGAGGCAAAGGGAACCACGGAATTACCTATTGAAATCGATGCACCCAGGGGCCGGCTATACGCCAATGAAGTAAGTGAGGGAACGAGGTTTGGGGTAGAATTATTGGGCGAATCAACAATCAAGCCCACGGTGGAACTGCAAACCTATTAAGGAAAAATTCTCGGGAAGGAAATAATCTCCTATATTCTTGACCTTTCTACACGAATTTCTTGGTCCCGCATAAATCATTTTCAAGAAAAAAGAGGATTGCCGTAACACCAAGGCGGCAATCCCCTTCCTTTTTTGAAATACTTGTGCAAATACTCTCTAAACGCCACTTCCTATCCGACCGATTCCAAATTTCTGTTTATCTTCTGAACATCACCGGTTCATAACGTTTGAATACGGCACCGACCGATTCGATGGCATGGACCGAATCGAAGGGCTGGTAGATGGCTGAAAGAGGACTTTCCGCCATGTATTCCCTTGCGAAGCCTCGAAGCGCAAGGCTTCACCATGATTATTGGTTAATATCAGGTTGCCCGTATTATTGAAAATCGACATCAATACTCCCTCTTCCTGATTTTTGTGCCCGAGACCTATCATCGGCTCCCAATACGGGCCTTGATTTCGTACCGACATCACAGAAAAACTTTTCCCCATTCCACCTGTCACCTTGATGGCCGGCTGATTTTCCGTCCTGAAACTTAAATCAATACGATTGAGTTCATTTCGCCCCATCGAAAACATGGGCAACCCAAAAGAATCCGAACTGAGGTTAGCCACGACCTCATTTTTTTGATTGTATAAGGTAAGGTGCTTTACTGAAATTGAATCGGCAACCAAATTCCGTTGAGACTCTTCAGCCTCCACATTCACTCCCGCGATCACCAAATGAAACATGGCCGCACCAACAAAACCACCAATCAAAGAAAGGGCAGGAACACCAAAATTTCGACGTCTCATAATCGGCTCTCCTTTAGGTTTCCGACAACAATAATTCTACTTCTTTCGGTAACCCCCTGCCGATTCTTGCAAACTTTGACATCAACCCATTTTCAAGTCATTGTATCTTTGATAATTGAATGCTACCGAGGGACTTTACAGAAAGAACTCTATTCAGGGCACAAACTGGCTATACAAGGAACCTATTCCCTAAAATGTGGCATAAGTTCTTGACTAAGATAGAGATCAGCAACCATGGCTAACAAAGAACATCTTTCCATTCTTAAACAAGGGCAGCAGGCCTGGGAGCAGTTTCGGAAAGAACATCCTTCAATCCATCCTGATCTCTCGAGTGCCAATCTTACGGGGTGGAACTTGATAGGTTTTGATTTCTCTGCCGCTAATTTGGCGGATGCCAACCTGAGCCAAGCCAATCTCACCAAAGCCGTTTTGATCGGTGCTAATTTAGCCGAGGCCAATTTATTCGGAATCGACCTGACTCAGGCAATACTCAAACAAGCAAACTTGAATGAAGTTGACGCCGAACATCTTACGGCCACTAACGCTGATTTTACCCATGCGACTTTAGTCAAATCGGACTTATCAAAAGGCAACCTCAATGGAGCCAACTTTTCTAATGCCAACCTGCATTTGACGAATTTTCAAGGCGCTACCCTAAAACTTGCCTCCCTTCAAAACACCAAGCTTCGAGAGGCAAACATAAATAATGCGACATTGTCCGATGCAGACTTGCTTGGCGCTGATCTCGGACAATCTTCTTTAATTAACGCCAATCTGAAGGGAGCTAATCTCGCAGACACATCTTTAGTTCAAACTAATCTTCAGGGTTGCTGCCTAGAACACGTCAAAAACCTTTCCGAAGAGCGATTGGCCAAAGCAAAAACTCTTATCCAAGCCACCATGGAATCTTGTTTGCATGAACGAATGGCCGAAAAATATCCAAGACTTTTTGGGAATTGACTATTCAACCTTTCCGGAGAATTTTTGGGCTTCTCTTCCATGGGCCAGGTTGTGAGTTTATAACCGGCCGGGAAACGTTAATTCGGCAATGGCCGATTTATCCAAATGCCCTTTCCCAACTTCCAAAAGACATTGATATTGTTCACTCGTGGCTTTAGCCACAGGCAAATTCAGCCCCATCTCTTCAGCCAATGTTAACGCAATACGCGAATCTTTCGCAGCATGCTCAGCTGAAAAATAACATTCATGATCACGAGCCTCCATGTCGGCGCCATCTGTTTCCAATACCCGAGAAGCCGCTCCGGTTTGAGAAAATATTTCCCGCAACATTTGGATATCGACACCTAAGGCCGCCCCTAACCCCAACCCCTCAGCCAAGGCCACAGTGTTCGCATTCATGACCATATTCACAAGCGCCTTAACTTTGGCCGCTTCCCCGGCAGGCCCCACATAGCGCAGGGCCACACTTAAATCATTAAGGATAGGTTTCACGCGCTCAAACACTTGCCGCTTCCCCCCACACATCAAATACAACGTTCCCTCACGTGCCTGGGTAATGCTGCTGGCCATGCAAGCTTCAAGGCTCTCGCCTCCTCGCGTATTAATCCATTGCTCAATGTCTTGATGGATGCGAGGAGACACTGTGGCACAATTGATAAAGATCCGGCCCTGGGCATGCTGCACAAGGCTTAAAGGTGCATCTGGGTCAAAAATCATTCGCATCGCGGAGTCATTGGTTACCACTGTAAAAATGATATCAACTCGGTCCGCAATTTCCGCGGGGTTTGCACAGACATCACATTCCAGTTCCTCAGCCAACGATTCCGCTAGGGTTTCAACGCTATCATAGATACCCACCAGGTCATACCCTGTATCCTTGAGGCGTCTTGCCATATTTGCACCCATTCGTCCAACACCAACAAAACCTATTCGATCTTGACCGTTCATCATAGGTGTGCCTTTCTTTTACATTCCACTTTTCCCACTTGATGATCCAATTTCCTTTCTCAATCTTCCCATAGGCGCCTTCTATCACTTGCGGAAGCATTTCCCAGAAATATCTAAAAACCAAACCAAATCTCAAACAACCAACACACCTTAAGGTTCCTTCTAGGCAAACCGATCATTCCTATTACAGGCTCAAACAGGTGGTACTCTATACCTCATGATCAAGAGGATCTCCCTCCCATTCAGATGGTCTCACAGGCCATCGTGAGGAGCGAACACCCACCGGATTCCCCAAACAGCCTGTCCCCTCCGTGGAGTAAGCAAGGACGGATTTCCGTCTTGCTTTCATTTACATCATAAAGATGTTTGCACAGGAACACGTTGCCAACTAGCACAAAGGACCAGCAAAAAGAATGGAATTACTTATTCTCAGTTTGTTAATTTTTCTCCTTGTTGGAGGTCTGCTCGCGTTTACCCTTGGTGGCGGCCAGTCCACCACAAAGACCCCGGCCGCTCAATCCATAGCGTATCCCCCTGGATTTTCTCCCAGGTTAGCCTTTAAAGAAAAGTATGGAGATACAGGAATTGCCTATGATGAAAATCAGAAATCCATTTGCATTCTTCAACCTGAAGCACATCTTAGCCAGATCATATCCTATCAAAATATCCTAGCCGTCGCGCTCTTTGAAGACAATGCACTAATCGCGAAATCCGTTCGGGGGGATGAGCCAGGGAAGCAATTGCTTAATCAAATTCTTACAGAAAACATCAAACCCTTATTTCAGGACCCAACGGAACAACAAGACGGGCAACAACAACATTCCCCTGCCGGAACCAGTAGTACTTTGCAATTGAGAGTCCTCGTTAACAATCGAGAGCATCCAGTTCATCAAATAAACTTCTTAAATATGGAGGCCAAAAAAGGTGGGGTAATTTACAATGAAGCCATGGGGCATGGAAAAAACTGGCAGGATTTATTGAGCCACCTAATTAGAATGGCAGGAAAACCCATCCCCTCATCCGCCCAACCTCCTTCAAAAGTTTCAGCCCCATCATCCCAACCCAATCCCGAGACTGCGGTCACGGAACCAGCTTAAATTTCCACCCAAAGCACCCTTCAAACCCCTTAACCCAGGATGTCGGATTATTAGAAAATAATTTGGATATGGTGAAAAGGCTGTCAGAGCGGCTGCAACAATGGATCATTTGGAAGGGGACGCCAGTTTTTTCGCCATTCCGTGAGAGGCATTATTTTTGGAGGACGTCCATTAGGATAAAAATACGAGTCGATAGCAAACTCAGTTTTACTTTCTATTTCCATAATCACCGCTGTATTCGTAATGAAATCTGTCGATCCAAACAAATTTGCCAGCAACCATCCCCGTTGGTTTGGTGTACCAATGACATGCCACCGCATGAGACCGTGCTGGGACAAAAGCCGAAGATACGTCGTAGTATTGACCGTCTCGTCAATGCAATCGAGTTGATCGGGGCCAGTGTTAAAAGTCTCAGCGGCGGCGCGGTCAGTACTCGCACCAATGGCCGCACCGATTTTCATTTCCAAGAATGCAACCGCCTGCCCCAAACGTCTACGCTCTTCCCCCGCTGAGGTAGGTTCAGGATGAAAAATCTTTGCAACCTCATCCCAAACAAACGGTTCAAGACGGATATGTTTCTGGATTCGACAGCCGTAACCTTGGCAAACGGTGAAATCAGATAAGGTTGGGGAAGGATGGGCGAAGTGATGAACGTGATCTTGGGCAGAGGCGCAGGCGGTAAGGGTGACCACCAAGGCCACCCCACAACATCGAACAATTCTGCGCACGATTTCGAATGTCATGCAGTTTTATAGAATACTAGCCCTCATTCGGGGTGACTCAGAAATACATACCCCAACCCGCGTAAAAGGTGCTGATCCATGCACCTTCAACAGCTGAAATGTAAGTAGCGGGCAGAGGAGAAACGGTCCTCACATCAAAACCCTCAACGTATTCGGTCCAGTAACTGAGTTGAAGACCTCCATAGATCTGATCTCTCGGTCCCAACAACCCGCCCAAGTTTCCGTAATCAAAATGATTGTTGTATTCCACGCCAAAAGAAGCACCCAGCTTGGTATCATCCAATTGATTCTCCCGCAGATTACCAGCTTCGTCTGACATAAAGACATATTCCCAAAAACTAAAGGTTGGCCCAGCCTGCAGATTAAAATATCCAAAATTGTTGAAATCCGCGACCTTGCAACCAACATAGGGTTTGATCGAACCCTTATATTTTTGTTTTAGGAAAGTATCTTTACGGCCATCTGGAGTTCCGGGATGTTCGTCTTTATTTAGACCAGTATCCTTAGCGCTTACGCCAATTCCAACTTGAACCCCTCCATAGCAATCGGATATACCGATTTTTCCGACATTGCCAATGTTGCCTACATTACCCAAGGGACCAAATAGAAAGTTCCCTAAATTCCCAAAGTTACCCAAATACCCAAGGTTGAAAAGGGGGCCGTAATACACCCTGCCATCAAACCGAAGTTCACTTTGCCCTACGATGATGTCATCACCATCACTAATGTTTCCACCACGATCTAGGGTAGTATTCATTCTCCCAAACTTGTACCCATAGTTAATGCCTAATTTATATCTGGGAAAATCTCCGCCATGCCCACTTGCTCCGGTCACCCATACCCCATCGGAGGGTGCACTTGCCACCGAATCCGCATCAGGTAAATGGAAATCGAGAATTTCGCACTCCGAACAGGTCCCAGGCCTCTCGCTAGGGAGTACCTCTCTCATATCATGGAACGGCCCACCAAAGGTATACCACTTCCCTCCAGAGCCGAACTGGAGGTTCGTGACCGGTCCACCCGTCCAAGGCAGCATAAAAAACCCGCGATCATCGGTTTCTGTCTCTCGCACTGTTCTTGTCCCATCAGGATTACGCTGCGTAATCCGCACCTTAACATTGGCCATGGGCTTGCCTTTTGAATCCGTGAGTTGGCCTCCATCCCCAGCACCATCACCATACACAGCAAGACTGAGAGAAGCCGTTCCCCCAATCATGCCAAGGGCCAATATCAAAACAAGGATTCCTTTGGTCCAGCTCGTCATTACTTAGCCTCCATCGAGTGATTCACGGCCACAAAAGCACTGAGGGCCTCAAAATAATCAACCCAGAATTTTTGGGCTAACTTAAAGAAAATTGCCGAAAAAGTCTAATATTCAACTACCCCACATCAATACTTCCGCGGGCTTCCTTGACCCGCCCATCATCACCTTTGACGACTAATCGAACCGTCCACTTGCCGACATCGGTAAACACAGACGTCGGAAACTTACCGACAATGCCATTAACGATATTGTCATCGTCATCAAAGACCGTTTCCCAATCCGTGGGATTTTCGCCTTTCCCAAGTTGAATCTCATATTCATCAAGATCATTTGAGGCTGCCGTGCCCACGACTTGGATCACCACCTCGCCATCCAACTCAACTACCTCTACGCGATCTACTCGTGCAGTCAGGAAGTAATTCGGATCGGCCTTTAATGCTTTCACGGCATTCAGCCGCCCCGCACCAAAGTAATGATCCCAGCCTGGAAGTCCAATATCATCGGCAGACTCTAATAACATTCGCTCGACCTGTTCATTCGTTAATTCAGGATTCTTAGCCCAAATCAATGAGGCCACCGCCGACACCAGCGGAGCAGAAAACGATGTCCCGGATGCGCGCATCATCTGTGCCTGCGGACCCACAAAGCTGTCACCAGCCTTGTAATCCTTTGCACGAGACATCAGCATGAAATCGGTCCTCCGTGCGCGCAATGAAAGAATGTCTACCCCAGGCGCCGCGATTTTGATATGCGGCCCCCAGTTGGAAAACGAAGCGCGTTCATCATGAATATCAATAGCTCCCACTGGCAAAACATGATTCATACTAACCGGCGCCAATTCCGTGGTTTCCTCCCCGCGATTCCCTGCCGCGACCACAATGAGCGCACCCTTGGCATAGGCATAATTGACAGCCTGCTGTTCAAGCTTCGTGAGATGTTCAGATTCCAAGCTCAAATTCAGCACGCGCGCACCATTGTCTACGGCATAGGTAATGGCTTTCGCCACATGGAACGCCCGGCCTCGGCCAAAGGTATTCATAATCTTGAGAGGCATGATTTTCACGCCCCAATTGATCCCGGCGATCCCTTTTCCATTATTAGCAGCGGCACCAACCAAACCCGCCACAAACGTGCCATGCCCATCATCGTCCCAGGGGTTGTTGTCCTTCGCGACAAAATTCCAACCAATGAAATCGTTCACGTACCCATTTGGATCTTCCTTCGGCTTCTTGGGTTTGGGATTCACCCAAATCAATTCTTTGGATAAATCAGGGTGATAGTAATCAATACCCGTATCGAGCACCGCCACGATCACAGATTTGGATTGTCCCGTTTCCAGATCCCAAGCTGATTTGCCTGAACCTTTTGGTGTGAACCCAATTTTCGGCAAGGCCCATTGATCGGCAAACGATTGGCCCCAGGCACCTTTGGATGAATAGTAGGGATCATTCTGCGCCCAGCCGGTCTGAGCTCCGAGCACAAGGGCCAACCCTAGTAGTAGGTGAAAAGAGCATTTATTCATGATCAGACCTACGATAATACACAGTGGCCACGGGACTAGCATCTTCATCACTCGGCCAGGTATGAGGAGATAAACCTTGAGCCGGCGCGATATTCGTCACGGCATTATTTTCACTCCCTTCCCAATGTTCCTGCCCTAATCCCCAATTAAAATCATTCCGAATACCATCTGCAGGAGCCCAAGCGGTACTGAGCCAAGGTTTGGTTTGCCCATCACCAAAGTACTTCTCCCAGGTGAGCACAGAATTTCCTGTTTGTTGTTCAAACCGTTGGCCTGCGCTTTCGGCATCAAATCCTTCTTTCCAATAATCGATGTAATTCAGATAGTTCGAAATTGACAAGGACGAGGTGAGGGAAAATTTCGCTTTCAACAGGAGATCAGGATCCAGCTCATGTTCCGTGTAATAACCATCATACCCCGCTGAAATTCGATAGCCGACAGACGCTTGTAAAGAAGTATCAAAATTTTGGTTGAAAGTGCCTGCCTGAGTGCTCCCCGCCTCATTCGTCTCAGCGTTTTTCTCTAGAAGACCTAACTGTGGATCAAGCCGAACCATGCCCCCTTGAACCGTTGCAGGATCAACAGAAATACCAACAGAAAAGCGAAAATTTTCAGCAGAGTCGGTCTCGGTATAGGGAGGAGGCTCCTTATCCATCAAACTCCATTGAAGCAAATAACCAATTTGCCACTGATCGAAATCAAATTCACCAGTAGGAGTTGACGGCCTAAACGTACCACTAATTTGAACCCGTGCGGTGGGTTGGTTCTTGGCTTTATCCGCCAACCCAACTTGGCCACCAATGTTCACAGCCCACCCAATCGAGGGCACGACACACCCAACCAGGAGAGCCATTCCCCCTAGCCAGCCAGGCCATTTTTTTAGATAAGGCACCATGGTGATTCCTCCAAGGTAGATTTGGAGAAGACGGGAGTGTCACCCTCCATGAACATTTTTGTTCGTCGAACGGCAAGAGAGTGGTCAAGGTCTTACTTCGGCAGTTCAATTTTGTCAAGAATTTCTAGCTAAGGCCTAAGCGCATTCAAGCCCCCCCTGCGAATACCGCATTTGACGTAGAAAACCCCTCAATATTGAACTTCCCCCTCTTTTGGGGAATTGTGGCCCACGTCTAATTCAGTGTTCAATGAGCCGTTTCAATGTTCATTAAAATCCATTTTGTTATCTTGAAAACGGTTCATGAAACACTTAACAGGAACCACCGGTACCATCATTAGCATTCTCATTTTGACTGTTGGAGCCTTGTGGCTCCATCTGATTTCGCCACCACCACTCATCTCCCATCCCTCGGCTTTACGAGCAGGAGATGTCGAAATCATCAGGCCCTTAATTTTGGCCGGCGTCGACATCAACCACCCGAATTCCAAAGGCGTTACTCCCTTACATGTGGTGGCACAGGAAGGGCATGTCGCGGTTGCCCAATTACTTCTCCAGAACGGAGCCAATATCCATGCCCGCTATGATGAGTTATGGACCCCGCTGCATCTTGCCGCGCAAAACGGACATCTAGAAATGACGACGCTCCTTCTCAATTATGGCGCACAAGTCATTGGGCCCAAGGAAGACTTTACCCCTTTACACTTCGCCGCACAGGAAGGCCATCTGGAAATCGCCCAACTTCTGCTCACACGCGGGGCAGATATTCGTGCCAGGTACGAGAATGGGTGGACCCCCCTTCATCTTGCCGCACAAGAAGGGCACACGCAGATGGTAGCCTTGCTACTGCTACAGGAAGCTCCGGTGAATGCGATAAATGCCCAGGGATTTACCCCCCTTCATTCCGCAGCGTTTCAAGGGAAATTGGACGCCGTGCGGCTACTCCTCACGCACGGCGCAGCATTTGACATGAAGGACCACGAAGGACAAACACCACGTCACCTGGCTCTTGCAAGTGGGTTTCACGACGTGGCAAGTCTGTTGTTTGAATTTGAAAAAACTGGGAAACTCGCTGATCAGTCGACTGGCGATTCCAAGAAAACTGAAGGCTCCTTACGACTACAGCCCGCCGCACCCGACACCATGCCATCGATCGAGTCGGTTCCCAACAATACTTCTTGGGAGCAGGCATAAAAAATGTCGTGATGTATTTTCCTAACGCATAGTGAGTACAAGAGAGGAGAGTTTTCCTGATTCCGGTTTTCGGGGTAGGTCCTACCCTTTTCCTCCCAACACACCTTGTATCTTCTCGCACACATATTCTGAAAATGGTAGCGAACAGGTAAAGCCCGGTGATACCGCATTCAGCACATGCATGGAATGCTGATCTCCCTCGACCACAAAGTCCATTTCTAACTTCTTTTCCTTGATATCCATCAACTGCGCTCGAATGCCGGGCTTTCCCCACGTGGTGAATTGGCTGGGGTCCATACCGGTCATGAGGTGTGAAGCGAGTCCAACCAAATGAGCTCGCGAATATTTCTTTAATTCCTCAACGGCCAAACGTTTGAAATCAAATCCCGAGAAGACAAGTAGCCCCAGTTGCCGGCCAAGAATTTCCACGCAATCAGCGAGGGAAAAATTTTCCATCCCTTGATACTGCTCCCGCCAAAAAGCCGGGATCGCGGTCGGCCCAATTTTCATATGCCCATCCACCGTCACGGTCACATGCACACCTAAAAAAGGATTACGCAAGTCCGGGACAGGATAGATATTGGTGCGTACCGCACCGGCGGGTTCATTCGAATACAGATACAACCCCTTAAACGGAAGAATCCGATATCGCTCGGAAAAACCAAAGTCTCGCGCCAAGTGATCCGCGAATAACCCTGCCGCGTTTACTAAATATCCTGCTTCATATGAATCCCTAGAGGTCCGTATGGTACGGCCCTTTCTCCCTACATATTGAACGCCCCGATCAATCTGCACACCTTCACGAATCGCATCCTCAGTCATGGCCTGCATGACTTCCCGCGGATTCACGGTCGAGGTGGTGGGAGAAAATAAGGCACGCTCACAGGTTTTGACACGAGGCTCGATCTTTTTGGCTTCGTCTTCAGAAATGTGTTCCAGCGTAATTCCGTTAGCTACTCCACGACGAACCAGTTCATCCATTGAGGCATGGTCTTCACGATCCTTAGCTACAACCAACTTTCCACATTTGTGAATAGCGAGATGTTTCTCTTCGCAATATTCCGTTAAGCGTTGATTTCCAATACGGGTAAACTTGGCCTTCAAACTGTCGGGAGAATAATAAAACCCCGCATGGAGCACACCACTATTGCGCCCACTGGCATGCAACCCGCACTCCGGTTCCTTTTCCAGGATACGCACAGCAGAATCGGTATACATCTTCTTCAATTGACGAGCGATACTTATGCCGACCACACCACCACCAATGATTAAAAAATCTGGATTCATGTCACTTTATGTTCCCAATCTCAAGAAGGTCAAAACCCTTTGGAAACCGTTCTAGTTTTTCATTCGCCGCAGTATAATGCAGACGAAAGACAGAGTGTAATGTAAATACGTCAACAGAGACTATTCCTCAAACACTTCTGCACCATTCATATGCGCACCATTTCAAGAAGAACCCTGATAAAAACTGCTTTGGCTAGTATGGGGCTTGCTACTGTCTACCCCATTCCATTCAGTCATGCCCAATTATTTGGACTTTTCAAGGGCAAAGGGCATGCAACCCCGGCCATTACCCCGAACGATGAATTTTATGTCACCTCCTACGATCTTACGCCAACCGTCGCGCTCGACCGATGGACACTCACCATTGGCGGAATGGTCGACAATCCACTCGTACTCTCCTTTGAAGATCTGATGAAAAGACTTCAAACTACTATGATTTCGACGTTGGAATGTATCGGCAACACCGTTGGCGGGTATTCCATTGGAACCGCCAGATGGGAGGGAGTAAAGATCAATCAAATTCTTGAGGAATCCGGGTTTAACCCAAAGGCCTTTGATCTCGTGCTCAGAGGGGCTGATGGCTATTCAGATAACTTTCCACTCTCTCGTGCCCTGGAAGAGGACGTGCTCCTTGCCACGAAAATGAACGGAGTCCCTTTACCGCCGGATCACGGCTTTCCCGCTCGCGTCATAGTCCCTGGCATCTACGGTATGAAAAACGTCAAATGGCTCACGGGGCTGGAATTGGTCAATTACGACTACAAAGGCCATTGGCAGCAACAAAGTTGGTCTGATACCGCACTTGTGAAACTTTCCTCACGAATCGATCTTCCCGGTGATCGTGAACGTGTTACCACCTCTAAATACAAAATGAAAGGGATTGCATTTAACGGACGCCTAAGAATTCATAAAGTGGAAGTGAGTACCGATGCTGGAAACACTTGGCAGGAGGCCAAATTAGAGTCCAAGTTATCACCTCAGACTTGGACCCCTTGGAGTTATGAATGGACCATTCCTCAATCCGGAGAATTCACCATCATGGCTAGAGCCACAAATGAACAAGGACTTCAACAGACACTCAATACAAAACCATCTTCCACTGAACGCCTAGAGATTCATGCGATCACCGTCGAAGCCAAAATCTGAAAGTAGATGGAAAATGCAAGCTAGAATCTAGCCAACATCAATGCTACCCTGAGCTTCTTTAGTTTGCTTACCGTCCTTCACGATCAGGCGAACACTCCACTCCCCCACATCAGTAAACTCCGAAACGGGAAATTTCCCAACGATACCATCAACCACAGCGTCATCGTCATCAAAGACCGTTTTCCACTCTGTGGGATTGGCACCCTGGCCCAATTGAATTTCGAATTCATCTAAATCACTTCCAGCGGCAGTCCCCAGCACTTGAATAAACACTTCGTCACCATCCTGAGCCACCACGACTTCATCAACCTTGGCCGTCAAAAAATAATCGGGATCGGCTCTCAGGGCCTTGTATGCATTCACCCGTCCTGCGCCAAAATAGTGATCCCACCCGGGCAACCCAATATCATCCGCGGACTCCAACAACATGCGTTCGACTTGTTCATTCGTGAGATCAGGATTCTTCGCCCAAATAAGCGAGACCACCCCAGAAACCAACGGCGCGGCAAAGGAAGTGCCTGAGGCCCGCATGAACTGGGCCTGCGGTCCAACGAAACTTTCTCCCGGCTCGTAGTTCTTCGCGCCAAACATCAGCATAAAGTCGGTCCGTCTGGCACGGAGTGAAAGAATTTCGACCCCAGGGGCGGCAATTTTAATATGAGGTCCCCAATTGGAAAACCCCGCGCGCTCATCATGAATATCTATCGCGCCGACAGGCAACACATGGTTCATACTCACCGGGGCGCGATTGACCGTCTCACTTCCTTGATTGCCCGCAGCCACGACAATGAGCGCCCCTTGTTCGTAGGCATAGTCTACGGCGAACTGCTCGGTCTTCGTCAGATGTTCAGATTCAATACTGATGTTTATGACACGAGCCCCATGATCCACCGCATACACAATAGCCCGCGCGACATTGAACGCCCGGCCACGGCCAAACACATTCATGATTTTGAGGGGCATGATCTTCACCCCCCAATTAATGCCGGCCATCCCGTGGCCATTATTGGCTGCCGCCGCAATCAACCCCGCGACAAACGTCCCATGCCCATCATCATCCCAAGGATTATTGTTGTTATCGACAAAATTCCACCCAATGAGATCGTTCACCATCTCATTAGGATCTTCTTTCTCTTTAAAGGGGGAGGGGTTCCGCCAAATTGAATTTTTGTTCAAATCGGGATGAAAATAATCCAACCCCGTATCCAACACTGCCACAATAATAGGGGTGCGCTCACCAGTTTCCACGTCCCACGCGGACGTGCCAGACCCTTTTTTGGTAAAGCCGATTTTACCCAACGCCCATTGATCCCCATACGCCTGGCCCCATGAACCAGATGAAGAAAAGTAGGGGTCATTTTGGGCAAGAACAGAGGTCACTCCAGTAGCCAACATCAACAGAATTGCAATGAATAGACCCAATACCTTCATCACCAGGCCCTTTTAATCTTCGTATGCGCAGCAGGCATGGCTGGCCCCTGTGGCCAATCGTCCGGATTCAATGGTGCTGGCGCTCCACTGATGCCGGCATTCGCTTCTTCATACTGAATGACATTTCCAAACTCCTGCGTAAATGCATCCAACGTGCCTGCATTTCCTGCAGGTTGCCAGCCCAGGGTCGTCCCCCAGGGCATTGAAGAATGGGTCCAACCTTTCAGGTCCAATCCTGCTCCCTGGGTATCTTCCGCAATCCGCCACGGACTCGTTCCGGGATTCAGTCCAAAAATTTTACTGGGATTATCATTGACCACAATGGCCCCGAGATCAATTTGTTGCCGGCCGATAAAATTCACAAAGGGAATGTCGACAAGGCCCACGTCATAACCATATCCCACCCCGGCTTCATAACGAAAATCTTCAAGGCCTTGATAAAATTGGCCCTCAATCGACACACCTATTTGGTCCTCGGCCGTCAGTGTAGGAACGCGCCCAATTTCATCTTCAAAGTTGAGATCAAAATCAACCCCAACTCGATCGAAGAATGAATCCCCAATTCCGATATAGCGAAGATCCTTCGTGCCTGAACTCCAAGAATTATCTAGAACCGGATTGACCTGCCCAGCTCGACCAAGCTGATCCGCATTTTGGTCGCTTATATCAAAATCAAAATCCACTCCAATTTTCTCAAAAAAACTATCCTTGAGCGTGATAAATCGCACTTCAATGGTCACCTGTAAATCCTGTAACCTACCCCCGCCTAACCCCATCCCGACAAACCCGGGCGATTGATCACCAGGGTTCCACTTACTCGTTTCACCTGGCGTGGACTCGGCAAGGAAGGACTCAGGACTAAAAAATGCGTCATACCACGTTCCCGTATATACCGTGGGCAACCCTGCCTTAGAATCAGCTAACGCCGTTCCAGGTTTTGTTTGGTAGGTACCCTGCAGAGTCGAGGATTGCGATGTTCTCTGATTCGTGCCAGACGAGGAAGAATCAGACTCCTGCGATCCTGAACCTCCCTGCGAACCACTCCCCTGATTTTCCGGGGTCCCACCTTGCCCTGGCTGATTGGTGGAGGGAGGAGTCGTCGAACCTCCACCACCCGGAGTCACGGCACCGGTCCCCTGCCCGCCTTGAGCCTGCGCCGCACGTTGGCGTTCAAATTCTTCCTTGAGTGCTTTCTTCAATTCCTCTACCCACCAATCCGGCATGCGAAAATATCCCCGTTCCTCAGACTCTCGCATCGTCGTCCGTAGAAGCGTGGCAATTGATTGATTAAAGGCTGTCACCCAATCTTCATACATGTCCAAGGTATCAGGCGGATGCCGTCGTTCCCGATGAGTCGCATGCAAGACCTCATGCACCAAGATATCCCAATTCGATTGAGTGACCCCCATAAATTCCCAGGTATCATACCATCGATACTGTTTAAGTTTGTCACAGTCCAACACAATATGCGTGGTGCCTCCGGCCTTCGGCGTCCCATCATCATTAAAGTCCCCATGGGTTTCCCCCCAAGATTGTGTGAACAACTCAGCCTCTGGTTTTTCCACACCTAATTGATCCGCCTCATACGACCCGTAACAAATAATTCGAAGCGTTTGTCGGCTATTATAAAGGGCCAGGGCGGCAGGATTGGTTCGTCCCATTTTTTGCAATCCTTCATTGATCATCCGCTGAATCTCTTCCTCACCATCAGGCGCACCAAGATTTGCCGACACACTCGGCGTAAAATCCACCGTCACCTGGGCCCATGATAGATTTGGGAGCAAAAGAAACAACGGGAGAAGTAGTCCAAAGAAAATGGGAATCAACCTAAACACTACAGCCCTCTCATAACGATAGGAATTGAGTTGTATGTTTATGCTCATTGGACAAAAATTTCAACGAAGAAACTATTGCCAAATTTTATTAAAACAACAATAGCACCCATGCCATAAACCATTGGCAAAAAACCCAACCGTTTTTCACTCCATTTCAAGCAGAACCAGCTAAAACCTTTTCATCAATTTTCCTCAAAATCCTCAAACGAAATCTCTAGCAAGAAATTAGATTTTTTCGTGCCCTACGTGTAAGTTATTGCAGGGAATAACAAAGATTAATATGGCTCAGCCTTTTACGAGATCACTTGAGGCAAGGAGCGAAACATTATGAAAGGAAAAGTACTCGAAGGCTCTTCTAGGAATTTATTCCTGGGTTTTGTCCTCATAGCGTTGTGTTCTGGATGCGCCTCCTATGTCACACCGGGCGGAGGTGTCGAGATCGCTCAATTAACCACTTCTCCCGACAGAAATATTAATGAATTAATGGCCATCGAACCAGCAGCCCAATTTCCAGCCAGCATGGTGATTGCACGTGTTCAGGCACCAGGGTACAAAAATCATCGAAACGAGAGTTTTGGGGAGGGCCGCTTTAGCGTGGTCACCTCTCATGATGTGGAACAAGAAACAGACTACCAACGTATCGCTTCTATGCCCATGGTAAAAACAGCTGGACCGATTAACCGTATGCTACTACCTACACAACTCGACACCATTCAATCACTACGAACCGCCGCCGCTCGGTTAAGAGCAGACATTCTTCTCCTGTATACGTTCGACACAACGTTTCATGTCGGCGCACAGCAGTTTCGTCCGTTGAATGTGATTGCCCTTGGATTCCTAAGCAACAAGGAGGTCACCGTTTCCACAACGGCATCAGCGGCTTTTTTTGATGTGAGAACGGAGTTTCTTTACGGGCTTGCAGAGGCGACGGCTCGAGAGAGTCAACATTCAAGCATGTGGGGCAGCAGCGACGTTGTCGATGATCTGCGTGTAGCGACCGAAGGCCAAGCTTTTCATTTATTAACTACTGAAATTGAAAAAACCTGGAATGGCATCGTACAAACACATGCAACTCATAAAATTAATCAATAACAGTTAATTTTTAAAAAGCCAATTTTTTAAAAATCCCGAAAAATGGCCGAATATAGATGCCTGATTTTGTTAGAGATTTAAGTCCTTCATGCTCGTTGTCAAAAAGAAATATTACTGGACATCGTTGAAGTTTTTTCCAAATAGTATTTCGGTATAAGCTTATCGCTTTTTCCTGTAGCAGGTTGAGGAAGATTTAATAATTTGGAATGTAAAGGAGAAAAGGATTGAATATTAAAGAGGCAGTTAAAATTGCGATTGAGCATGCTCGTGATGTTTTCGAACATGAGAAAATCTCGAATTTGGGTCTTGAAGAGGTTGAGTTCAACGAAAGTCAAAATGAGTGGCGTATAACTGTTGGATTTTCCAGACCGTGGGATGAAACCAAGGGGGCTCTTGGACCTTTGCTTTTAGGGCAAGGGATGAGCGCGAACCGTTCGTTTAAAATACTAACGATCAATGATAGGACCGGCAGGATTAAATCAATAAAAAATTACCAAATCAAGTAATGCCATGAAACAAATTATAATCGACGCCAATCTAATGGTTCTCCTTGTCGTGGGATTGACTAATCCTGATCTTATTGAGAGGCATAAACGCACAAGAAAAGTTTTTCAGAAAGAAGATTTAGATTTGTTAAAAAAAGTCCTGTCTGGTTTCGATCAAATTCTTTTAACACCTCACATTCTAACCGAGACTTCGAACCTTGTCTCACAAATAGGGGAACCTGCGATTTCCCAGGTAAGAATCACTTTATCCAAATTGTTGCA
The DNA here is from genome assembly GCF_032191465.1 of Candidatus Nitronereus thalassa. Classification (NCBI taxonomy): domain Bacteria; kingdom Pseudomonadati; phylum Nitrospirota; class Nitrospiria; order Nitrospirales; family Nitrospiraceae; genus Candidatus Nitronereus; species Candidatus Nitronereus thalassa. The sequence continues at coordinate 1,010,234 of NZ_JAQOUE010000001.1, forward strand.
GTCTATTGAGGAGACCTTTGATCCTAGTGTTGAAGTTGTCAAGCATCAATCATATGTAAGGCTTGGATTAACAGACTGTTCTATTTTGAGATTAATGGGGAAAAGTGTGACCTTATTAACAGCAGATTTAAGTTTATTTTTAGATGCAGCCAAAAGCAATCCTAATGCCATCAATTTTAATTACCTGCGCCAAGAAAGACTTATGGATTTCACCGGTTAAAACCAGCGTTTTTCTAATACAGCATCTAGGTTTTCTAGTAAAAGTCTAAGCCGGAGGAGTTTTAGGGTCAAGTCTTGCAGTGCCACACTAATAGAACTCCTGATTTACAGTTGTTTCCCTGCAAGATTTTTTCGCCAAATGATCCGAAATGAATTATGGGAGAGGGATCGCTGAAGAAGTTGCCACGGAAACCAGTGGACCAGGATACACACCTAGGACCACGACACCGGCGACGGCAAAGGCGAGGACCACTGTGGCTGTTGGCGAAAGCGCGAGACGGGTTTCGCCTTCCTGTTCGGATGAGGGTTCGCGCATGTACATGACCATGACGACGCGTAGGTAGTAAAACGCAGAGACGGCTGCAAAGACCAGCCCTACGACAGCCAACCATGTGAGACCAGCATTGACCGCAGCCATAAAGAGATAAAACTTTCCAATAAACCCTGCGGTGGGCGGAATGCCGGCCAACGACACCATAAATAGCATCATGAGAAAGGCTGCGCCTTTGTGGCGTTTGGCAAGGCCGGTGAAATCATCCAACTCTTCGCCTTCCAACCCTCCCCGCCGTAAAATCGCTACCATGGCGAATGCGCCTATGGTCATAAACGAGTAAATGGCTAAGTACAACATGATACTCGTCACGCCAGCAGAAGCCACGCCAGCTCCGGTGCCCATCCACCCGGCTACGACCACGCCGATTAACGCATAGCCCGCATGGGCAATACTCGAATAGGCCAACATCCGTTTGATGTTGTTCTGGACGATCGCCACAATATTCCCCAAAATCAGCGTGAGGACACACATGCCTAAGATCAGCCCGCTCCAATTCGGTTTGACCCCGCCAAAGCCTTCGAGCAAGACACGTAGGAATGCCGCAAAGCTGGCGGCTTTGGACGCAACGGCCATAAATGCCGTGACCGTTGTCGGAGATCCTTGATACACATCCGGTGTCCACATGTGAAAGGGTACCGCCGCCACTTTAAAAGCAAACCCGGCAATGATGAGCATCAGGGCAATGAGGACCAATGGATCGTTGAGCCCTCGTTCAGCGACGGCCGCAGCGATATCAATGAGTCGTGTACTACCGGCGGCACCAAAGGTCAGCGAAATCCCATACAATAGAAGGCCCGAAGAAAAGGCTCCCAAGATAAAATACTTGGCCGAGGCCTCAATGGACTTGGCTTCGAAGCGTTTGAACCCCGCCATGATATAGAGGGAGATCGACATGAGTTCGATGCCTAAATAGATCACCAAGAGATCAGAGCCAGAAACCATGATCATCATGCCCGTGAGAGAAAGCATGATGAACCCATAGAACTCTGCGAGGTCGATTCTCTCTTCTTTGAGATATCCAATCGACAACAGAATGGTCAGGCCGCTCACCACATATAAGAGCAACTTCCAAAACGAGGCATAGGAATCGACCATCACCAAGTCGCTAAAGGCAAAGGTCTTGTCGCCCATTCCTACTGCGGTGACAAAAAAGCAGACTACCAGGGTGCCCACACACATCCAGGCAAGAATATCTTTTTTTGCCTGAGGCATGATGGGATCAAGCACGAACAGTAGGCAGGCGGCGAAGACCACGAGCAATTCGGGCAGGATAGTGGCCAGATCGGCTAGAGGAATACTCATTGAACCAGGGCCTCCCGACCGGAATCCGGAGACACAGATTCAGACAGCACCAACGTGGTGGGAATGTTTGGGGCTGGCATTTCCACGGTCATGACTTTGACTTCTTGCTGGATGAGGTTATCCACGGTGGCATGCATCACATCGAGGAGCGGTTTGGGGTACAACCCAATCAAGAACACAAACAACACCAGAGGAACCAACATCCCCCATTCACGAAGATTTAAATCTGAAAGTTTCGAGGCCATCTGTTGCGACGGCTGTCCATATACCACACGCTGTAACATCCACAGGATGTACGCTGCTGCGAGAATCACGCCAAGCGCCGCGAACGTGGCGGTTATTTTGCTCCACATGAACGTTCCCACCAACACGAAAAATTCACCAACAAAACTATTCATCCCTGGCAGCCCAACGGAGGACAGGGAAAAAATGACCAAAAACGTCGCATAGCAAGGCATGGGTTTGGCGAGACCCGAGTTATCGACAATCTCACGGCTATGGGTTCGCTCATAAATAATGCCCACGCACATAAACAGCCCACCGGTGGTAATGCCGTGATTCACCATTTGCAAAATCGCACCCTCAATTCCCTGTGCATTCATCGCAAAAATCCCAAGCGTCACAAACCCCATGTGACTGACACTGGAATAGGCAATGAGTTTCTTCAGGTCGGACTGCGCAAAGGCCATATAGGCCCCATAGATAATCGCAATCACCGACAAGGTCATAATGATCGGGGTAAAGGAGAGCGAGGCATCAGGCAGCATGGGCAAAGAAAATCGGAGAAAGCCATAGGTGCCCATCTTGAGCAACACACTAGCAAGAATAATACTGCCGGCCGTCGGCGCTTCCACATGAGCATCCGGCAACCATGTGTGAAACGGAAACATCGGCACCTTGACGGCAAACGCCGCAAAGAACGCCCAGAACAACCAGGCCTGTAAGGTGGGTGAATAGGCCGATTGGCTGAGCGATAATATATCGAACGTGTTTTCTCCTGAACTAAAGAAGAGCACGATGATCGCCACCAACAGCAACACGCTCCCCGCCAATGTATAAAGGAAAAACTTGATTGCGGCATAGACCCGGTTTGGCCCGCCCCACACCCCAATCAACAGATACATGGGAATGAGCATGGTTTCCCAGAAGATGTAAAACAACACGAAATCTAATGACACAAACACACCAACGGTAGCCGTCTCCATCACCAGCAGGCTGATCATGAATTCGCGCACCCGCGTGCTAATCGACGTCCAGGACACCAAAATACAGAGGGGCGTCAGAAATGTGGTAAGCAGCACGAGCGGCAAGCTAATGCCGTCGATCCCAACGGCATAGTGAATGGATGGCGAGGCAATCCATTGATGCTTCTCCACAAACTGCATGGCAGGCGTGGATTCATTGAACATGATCCACAACGGCAATGAGGCGAGAAGGACGACCAAGGAGGCACCCAGACCAATCCACTTCGCCATCTCTTCTTTAGCCAAAAGAATCGCTGCCACTCCCAAGAGTGGGAGAAAGACGACTAACGTGATCCAGGGGAATCCGCCTGAGGAAACAGTCATGTCAGTGATAAAACTCCAGAAAAAAATTCTTCAGCGATTTTCTTTCAACAATGGGTGAACCATCACTCAGCAATCTTCAAATGGAAATCTAGAAGAACACGTAGGCCGTGAGGATCAGCACTGCACCCACGGTCATACCCAACGCATAGTTTTGCGTCTCACCCGTTTGAATGAATCGTGCCATCCATCCCCACCAGGCAAACCCACGCGCCACACCATTCACCGCGTTATCGATGATGGCGATATCAACCTTCTTCCACATTTGGTCCGCGATTTTAAACGTGGGGTTCACAAACACTTTGTCATAGCCCTCATCCACGTACCATTTATTGAGTGAAGCTTGATACAGAGTTTGCCATTGAGTCATCAGCCGATCCGGAATGTCTGGCGATTTCACATAGAAGAGATATGCCATTCCAATACCAGTCAGCCCCGCGAGTGTCGCCATAACCATGATGCCCATGGCCGCTGGTCCATGATGCCCCTCGCCCTCGCTTCCGGGGAAAGCATGTTGAAGAAACTCTGGGATGCCAATGTATCCAGTGACAATGCTCAACACCGCCAACACCAACAAGGGTACGGTGACGACCTTGCTGGGTTCATGAATATGGCTCGCATGAGCCGGGTCCACACGCGATTCTCCCCAGAACGTGACAAAGACTAAACGGAAGCTATAAAACGCCGTCATCCCGGCAGTGATCACTCCCAATACGGTGAGCACTTGACCCAGTGAACCAGCATTCCACGCCGACAAGAGCAACTCGTCCTTGCTAAAAAATCCTGCGGTGAGGGGAAACCCTGCTAAAGCCAAGGACCCGATCATAAACGTCCAATACGTGACGGGCAGTTTGTCCTTGAGGCCACCCATGTGACGCATATCCTGCTCATGATGCACTGCCAAAATCACTGACCCACAACCCAAGAACAACAGAGCCTTGAATGCGCCATGTGTCAGCAAGTGATAAATGCCTGCAACATATCCGCCTAGGCCACAGGCCATCATCATGTAGCCGAGTTGGCTCAATGTGGAATAGGCCACGACCCGTTTTATATCCGTTTGCGTTAACGCAATCGTCGCCCCGACGATCATGGTGAGGCCTCCGACCACAGCCACCACATCCATCGCCACGGGAGATAGGTTGTAAAGCGGCGCCAGCCTGGCCACCATGAACACCCCAGCCGTCACCATAGTCGCCGCATGAATGAGCGCGGAAATCGGCGTAGGCCCTTCCATGGCATCGGGCAACCAGACGTGTAACGGCACTTGTGCGGACTTCCCCACAGCTCCGACAAACAGGAGCAAACAGATCAATGTCATGGCCGACACTTCCCAGCCGCCACCAAGGGCCCCCATTAAATCAATCGTCGCCTCAGCCTGAGACGCGGCCCCTGTCAACACCGGCTGATATTGAAGCGTGCCAAATATGACAAACACCAACAAAATGCCAAGCATGAATCCGAAATCGCCGACACGATTTACCAGGAAGGCTTTGGTGGCGGCAGCCCGCGCCGAAGGCCGTTCATACCAGTGACCGATAAGTAAATAGGAACACAGCCCGACCGCTTCCCAAAACACAAACAACTGAAGGAAGTTATCGGACATCACCAGCATGAGCATCGAAAAGGTAAACAGCGCGATATTACCGAAAAACCGGGCGTACCCTGGCTCACCATGCATGTACCCCATTGTATAGATATGGACGAGTCCACTCACGATGGTCACGAGCATAAGCATCGCCGCGCTGAGCTGATCAACGTACAATCCGATTTGAATGGTCAGGTCACCTGAAGATGCCCAGGTATAGAGTGGAATTTCCAACACATGGCCACTAGCTACTTCTGAAAAAGCCATCAAGGACAACAGGAACGACAGCCACACTGCCGGAACCGCAATCAGATGTGCTCGATCCTTCAGTTGATGACCGAACAACCCAATGATGATAAACGCCAAGAGTGGAAGGAGTGGAATGAGTGCGTAGAGCATCAACTTACCATTTCAACAAACTGAAATCATCGACATTGATACTCTCATGGTGCCGATACAGCGCAATGATAATGGCGAGACCGACAGCGACTTCTGCGGCAGCCACAGTCAGCGCAAAAAAGACAAAGACTTGCCCCGCGAGGTTTCCTAAATACGAAGAAAAGGCCACGAAGTTGATATTGGTGGCATTAAGCATCAGCTCAATCGACAAGAGAATGATAATGATATTCCGACGAACGAGTACGCCCACGAGTCCAATCAGAAACACCACGCCACTTAGGGCCAGATAAAATTCCACCGGAACGTTCATTAGGCCTTGGGCTCCATAATTCCTTTTTTCGTTAGGATGATGGCTCCAACCATGGCCACCAACAAAATCAGGGACGCGATTTCAAATGGAAAGAGATAGGTAGAATATAAAATCTCACCGATGGATTCGGTGTTGCCCACCGATGCCCCTGCTTCACCAGAGACTCCGGTCGTCGGTGTCGCCACGGAAAATCCTTGGCTCATTCCCAGCAATACGGCTTCCGTCAACAAGACCAAGCCCAGGAACATTGCCACGGTCCCCTGCTTATTGAATTGCTCATCGCGCTTGACATTCAAAAGCATCACGACAAAAAGATACAGCACCAATATCGCTCCGGCATAGACAATGATTTGGATTGCCGCGAGAAATTCCGCATGCAGGGTGACATACAAACCGGCCACATGAAAAAACATGACCAGGAGGGAGAGGGCACTATAAATGGGATTCCGGAGCGCTACGACCAACGACGCCGTCAACACAATCACTCCGGCAAAATAGAAAAAAATTACCGTTCCCAACGAATCGTCCTTTTACACCGATCCCCCTTCAGTTCCCTCCGATGCACTTGGCCCAGCAAAAGGAAATACGGGAGAAGTTAATTAGAATTCTTTCTCGGGAATATCTTTGAACGAGACGTTGAAGTACGCAACGTTCGGATGCTGAAATTCCAAGCGTTTTTCTTTGACGGGGAAGGCTCGGTCCCCAATGGCTAACAGCTGTTCTTTATTCAGTTGCAAGTTTCGTTTGTCATACACCGCCCATTCATATTCCTGGGTCATCCCCAACGCATCAACTGGGCAAGCTTGGACACACATCCCGCAAAATAGGCACCGGGTCATGTCCATATAGTATTCTTTGGCAAAGCGCTTCGTGGGTTCCCCCGGCACTTCCGCGCTCACCACACGAATGACTCGAGAAGGGCAGGCCGCCTCGCACAAATCACACCCCACACATTTCTCCGTGTCATCATCGTACTTCAGCAACGCCAACATGCCACGGTAATTACTCGGTAGCGGCTTCTTGATATGCGGGTATTCCAACGTGATTGGCCGATACCTGAGTAAATGCTGCATGGTCTGCTTCATTCCAATCAGGATTTCGTAAAAAATCAGCGTTTTGAGCCACTCTTTAATTTTCATCGAGTTTCGGCCTTATCCTTAGTTCGGGAAAATGTATGCCATGATGGACGTGATGACGATATTGCCCAAGGCAATCGGCAAGAGCACTTTCCATCCAAACCGCATCAGTTGGTCATAACGTAGTCGCGGCAACGTGGCGCGAATCCAGAAAAAGAAAAACAGGAAAAAATATACTTTTGCGGCAAACCAGAAAATTCCCGTAATCCAGGCATAATCGCCGGGAGCCTGTAAAAACGAAAACGGGGCATGCCACCCTCCGAAGAAAAGCACCGTGGCCATACAGGACACGAGAATCATATTGGCGTATTCCGCCAGAAAGAAGAAAGCAAACCGCATGCCGCTGTATTCAGTAAAGAAGCCAGCTACGAGTTCACTTTCGGCTTCGGGCAAATCGAACGGCACTCGGTTTGTTTCAGCAATGGACGAAATCAAAAACACCACAAAGGCGATGATTTGCGGAAAGGGCAATGGTGCAAATGCATACCAATGCCAAAACCCGCCAGCCTGGGATTCCGTGATTTGCACTAAACTCAGACTGCCTGCCAACAACAACACGCCAACGATGGACAGACCCACATTTAATTCATAACTGATTAATTGTGCCGCGGATCGCAACCCACCTAACAAAGAATATTTACTGTTTGATGCCCATCCACCTAAAATAATTCCGTAAGCCCCGATTGAGGCAAAGGCTAGGATATACAATACCCCAATATTAATATCGCTTATCACAAAAGGCTTAAATTCAACTCCAAAGAATTCCACGGTCCAATTAGGACCAAAAGGAATCACCGCGAATCCAATCAGCGCTGGTACCAGCACTAAGACCGGAGCCATGCTAAACATGATCTTGTTGGCACCCGCTGGGATGATATCTTCCTTGAAAAAGAGTTTGAGCCCATCAGCTACCGGCTGCAAAATGCCATAAGGCCCAACTTCCATGGGCCCCATGCGGTCTTGCATCCAACTGAGCACCTTGCGCTCCAATAGGGTGAGTACGGCCACAGTCAATAACACCAGGCCCATGACTACACCGATTTGCGACAACGTGAGCGCCAATCTTATAGCGACTTCATTCACGGGTCTTCTCCTTCAATAAGCTTGTCCTCAATGTATGTCTCAGCAACATGTCAGTCTTCGATGCGAATGAATGAAATCTAGCTCACCCGTGCAACATGCACTTCTGTGGTCTTCCAGCATGGCACATGATTGCGTTCATCAATGGTCAGGTGAAAGAGCCGACGAATTTCTTGATCGAAATGTTCAGGAAACCATGCCACGCCTACCGGAATCCGATCAACCAGCTTCACCGAAACCGTCACCTCTCCCTGCTCATTTGATAGGCACACACGAGCCCCATCCTCTACACCAATCCGATTTGCATCCATCGGATTCAAACTGAGCATTCCAGTCTCCTGGATTTCGAGGAGCCCTTTGGATCGTGTGCTGAATTTTCCTGAATGATACATCGATTGCCCGAGCACCAAGGTCATTATCCCTTCGCCGGTCAAAGCCTTCTGAGGGCGCGCATATCGAAGGTGGACATCTTCCTGAAACCCTTGGCGAAGGTAATGGTCCACGACATCCGAATTCACACGATGGGGCTTTGACGATGGTCCTAATAAAGCATATTGAGGAATGATTCCTCGAATCTCCTTAAAAATTTCCTTGACCTCGGCATATTCCATGGGTGTATCCATCACCACGGATAGCGCCGAAAAAATTTCCCAGTCCGGCAGGCTTTCACCAAGGGGCTCAATGGAATTGCGTACCGGTTGCACATGACCTTCGCTATTCGTAAACGTCCCATCTTTTTCCACAGCCGAAGAGGCCGGAAAGATCACGTGAGCCCTTTTCGCCGTCTCGGTCATGTACAGTTCTTGGCAGACCAGGAACTCTAGAGAATCAAGGGCTTCAGATATCCTGGCATCAGAAGGCAAGGATTCAACTGGATTTTCGCCAACGATAAACATCGCTTTGAGACTTCCCTGCCTCGCTTGGTCAAACATTTCCATCATAGTCGCCCCGGGGGTCGCCGGCAGACTCAAACCCCAAATCTTTGCCAATGCGGTTTTGGCCGAGTCATTACCCACCCGTGAAGGACCAGGGAAATAATCTGCCACCACACCCATTTCAAGAGCACCCTGCTCATTGTTTTCTTCCGCCAGCACTCCCAAGCCGGATCCTTGATCGCCATGATGGCCTGTCAGAATCAAGAGGTCCAACAGGTTCGTCACAATGCCTTCTCCGCCAAGGGAACGAAGCACGCCCTGCCCGGCTAGCACCACCAAGCGTTCCGCTTGACTCAAGGTTTGAGACGCCGCATGAAAATGATCCGCACCCAACCCCGTTGCTTGCTCTATTTCTTGCCAGGAAATCTTTTCAACTTCGGCAATCACCGTCCGGCAAAACTCCGGAGCCTTTCCGGATACCCGTTCATTAATCAAATTCTGCTCAGCAAGCGATTTAATCAATCCAAGTACCGCGGCATCAAAATGCCCCGGGAGCACTGTCAAATGATGAGTCGCCAATGTCGTAATATTGCTAATGGTTGAAAACGCGGGGACGGCAGTTTCCAGTGTAATCAGTTTGGCGCCGTGACGCTTGATGGCCTGCTTCACTTTCAACCCGGTAATGGGATTAGACTCGGTGATACTCGTGCCAACTAACAACACCGTATCGGCATTGACGATATCCTCAAAGGTGATGGCCCATCGATGCGTCCCTTGAATTCGCTGAAGGGCTTTGACGCCATTGATATAGCCATACCGAGCACTGCTATCGATATGATTGGTGCCGATCACGCCACGCATGAATTTCTGAAAGGCATATAACTCTTCATTCGTACACCGGGCCGTGATGAGTCCGCCGATTGCATCGGCCCCATGCATAGTCTTCACCCGAGTCAATCCTTCGGCAGCACAATCGAGGGCTTCTTCCCATGTGACAGTGGCGAAAGATCCATCTGCTTGTCGTATGAGCGGACTTTTCAACCGGTCGGGATGGACGTTCGCATGGTACCCAAAATATCCCTTCGCACAGAGATCGCCATCGTTACGGCCCGCTCCCAATGTGGAATTCACTTCAATGAGATCTTGATTTTTTCGCTGCACGGTCATTTGGCAACCATCACCACAAAAATTACAGATGGTCTCCGACCGTTTGAGCATCCAGGGACGGAAATCATACATCGACAATCGACTGGTGATGGCCCCCACGGGACAAATCTGAATGCATCCGCCACAGAAATCACATTCGAGTTCGTTTCCAGCCCAATGAGAGATTTTCGTCAAGGTCCCACGTCCCACAGGCGCCAACGCCTTGGCATCCATCACTTCATCACAATACCGCACGCACCGCATACAGGACACGCACCGATTCATTTGGGTTTCAATAACCGGGCTCAGATATTCCTTGGGGAACACCCGCTTCAGCTCCGTGAAACGACTCATGGTGGGTGTGTATTCATGGGAGAAGTCTTGCAAATCGCACCGTCCGCCTTGATCGCACACCGGGCAGTCCAGCGGGTGGTTACCGAGTAACAGTTCGAGGACAGACTTTCGAGCGGTCTCCACATGAGGGACGGAGGAACGCACCACCATGCCATCGGCCACTCGCGTACTACAGGACGTCTGAAGTTTTGGAGTTTTTTCGATTTCGACGAGGCACATCCGACAATTGGCATCGGGCTCGAGCTTCGGGTGATAACAGAAGTGCGGGATCATCACACCGACCTGACGAGCCGCCTCAATCACCAGAGTACCCTCAGGCACTTTTGCAGAAATCCCATCCACGGTGATGGTGACCATTTTTTGGATTGGAGTCGTCGCCATAAATTTCCAAACGCCTATAAGCTGAGGACTGGAATTTCTCTCTCTTTTCTTGTCGCCCGAATCACTTCCGCCTCGGCAATGAGAGTTTCATATTCATCTCGCCAGTATTTCAACGTGCTCTGTACGGGAGCAATTTCCGCATCACCAAACGCGCATACCGTTCGCCCGCCGATGTTCGAACAAATTTCCGTGAGGGTATCGAGATCACTCGGCCGACCTTGTTTATTCTGAATTCTTTGAAGAATTTGGACGATCCACGAACTCCCCTCTCTGCAAGGCGTACACTTGCCGCAGGATTCATGGTAGAAAAATTCCATGAGTCGCAACGCGGCCCACACCATGCTGGTTCCTTCCTCCATCACGGTCACGCCTCCGGACCCTGACATGGATCCGGCCATAGCTACGGATTCGAAATCCATCTGCACATCAATGTGGTCCGGTGTCAAGAACGGCGCCGAGGCCCCTCCAGGAATAAAGGATTTCATCGGCTTGTCCGATCGCATGCCCCCGCCTAGGTCCATGATTAAATCCCGAAATGTGGCATCCACCGGGAGTTCATAATTCCCTGGATTCTTTACATGCCCGCTCAAACAAAAAACTCGGGTCCCCGTACTTTTGGGAGGCACACCAATGGACGCAAACCATTCAGGCCCATGATTCACGATATGAGGGATGTTCGCCAAGGTTTCCACATTATTGACCACAGTCGGCTTTTGATAGAGTCCATGCGTGGCAGGGAAAGGTGGTTTAACCCGAGGCTTGCCGCGCTTGCCTTCTAACGATTCGAGCAGGGCTGTTTCCTCACCGCAAATATACGCCCCGGCTCCAGCATGTACATAAAGATTAATCGTCACGCCACTGCCATAAATGTTCGAACCTAAATGACCAGCCTGCTTGGCCTCTTCGATGGCCTTCTCCAACACTTTGGCACCAAAGCGAAATTCCCCGCGGATATAGATGTACCCCGTTTCGGCACCGATGGCGTAACAAGTAATGGCCATCCCCTCTAATACTTGGTGCGGATCGCGCTCCATCAGTTGCCGATCTTTAAATGTGCCTGGCTCACTTTCGTCTGCATTACAGCACAAGTATTTTGGCCCAGGATGACCTTTGGGAAGAAAACTCCATTTCACCCCCGTGGGAAATCCTGCCCCGCCGCGACCACGAAGGCCCGACTTCTTAACCATCTCCACAATATCGTTTTGAGGGACGCCGGCTAACACCTTCTTGAAAGCCTGATACCCTCCCGCGGCTTCGTAATCTTGAAGCGAGCCGGTATAGGCCGGATTGCTCATATTTTTCGTGAGAATTTTTTCAAAGGGTTTCATAATGTTTCGGTCATCCCGGTTCAGGCACCATAAACGGTCCGGTTTTGAGCGGACAGTCCCCCGTCTGTTTTAAGTCGTCCAAAATCTTACCGACTTTTTCTTCCGTCAATCGTTCGTAATAATCATCATTAACTTGCATCATCGGGCCTGTCCCGCATGAGCCAAGGCATTCCACGGCACTCAGCGTGAACATTTTATCTGGGGTGGTTTGGCCCACGGAAATACCTAAATGTTGTTGCAACCATTCGATTAAATTATCCGCTCGAACCAAGGCGCACATGAGCGACCGACATACTTGAATGTGAAACTTTCCAATGGGTTTGAGATTCAGCATCGTGTAAAACGTGGCGGTCTCAAACACCTGAGGAGGAGTCAGATCTAATATCTTCGCGATTTCCCTCATGGCCGATTGACTCACGTACCCCTCTTCCTTCTGAGCAAGGTTCAGCAACGGCAACAAGGCGGAACGCTTGATCGGATACCGCCCAAGAAGGTCATCAATGTAGTCTTTGTGTTTTTCCAGCAACATTCTTTCACCCGTCGCTCGTCGCTAGTTACTGGTCGCTCGTGTTTTTACGAGAAACAAGCCCCGAGCAACGAGACACAATTTTCTACCGATCGCATTCCCCCATGACAATATCGTAGGTTCCAAAAATCGTAATAATGTCAGAAATTAAATACCCCCGCGCCATGAAATCAAACGCCCCCATATGCACAAACGACGGCGAGCGGATTTTCAGTCGATAGGGTCTCGGCCCGCCATCACTAATGAGAAAAAATCCTAGCTCTCCTTTTGGAACTTCAGTGGCGCAATAGGTTTCTCCTTTGGGTGGCTTGAATCCCTGGGTAAAAATAATGAAATGGTGAATCAGGCTTTCCATGTCACGCATGACTTTCGGCTTTGGCGGCGGAATCACTTTCGGAAGGTCCGCGATAATCGGGCCTTCAGGCATTTGCTCCAAACATTGCTCAATGATTCGCGCACTTTGCCGCATTTCCTCTACCCGAATCCAATACCGGTCATAGGTATCACCGTCCTTGCCCACCGGCACATCCCACTCGACTCGATCATACACACCATAGGGCTCAAGCTTTCGAACGTCGTAGGCAACCCCTGAACCACGAAGGGATGGTCCCGTAAGCCCAAAATTTATCGCATCTTCTCCTGAAATGACGGCCACGCCTTTGGTGCGAGATAACCAAATACGATTGTTTTGAAGAAGAATATCATATTCTTTCATATGCTCCGGAAAAGTTTTTAAAAATCCTTTTAGCGAGTCGATGAGTTCTGGAGTCAAATCACTATCGACCCCACCGATTCGAAAATAATTCAAGGTCAACCGGGCGCCACAGAGTTTCTCGAACATGTCCAATAAAACTTCCCGCTCGCGAAATGTCCAAAAGAACACCGTCATTGCGCCGATATCCAACGCTTGCGTGCCTAACCAAAACAAATGGCCAATGATGCGTTGCATTTCCGCGACTATCGTTCGCACATATTCCGCCCGTTCAGGAATCGTCACGCCCACCAATTTCTCTACAGCCCGCACGTAGGCGTAGTTATTGGTCATGGCACAGGTATAATCCAGCCGATCGGTATGGGGAATGACCTGCATGTAATGCAAACCTTCGGCTAACTTTTCCACACCACGGTGCAGATATCCCATATCAGGGATAGCCTTGGACACACGCTCGCCATCAAGTTCCAGCACCACTCGCAACACGCCATGCGTACTCGGATGTTGAGGGCCCATATTTAACAACATTTCGGTTTTACGTTTGGAACTTCCTGGAGCATCTCCCGCCATGAACATATGCCGTTGATCATCTGGAATATCACCTTCAGACCATTCACTCTCCGGCTCATCCAAGCGAGGCAAAAATTCAAAACGGCTCCGCCACCCCTTACCCTCCGCCGGAAAGTCTTTTCGTAGTGGGTGGCCCTCATCATAATCCTCAGGCAACAGAATGCGACGAAGATCGGGGTGTCCCTCGAAACGAATACCCATGAGATCATAGACTTCACGTTCAAGGAAATCCGCGCCTTTCCACACAGGCGTTACGGTGCCAATGACGGGGTCATCTTCCGTCACTCGCGCTTTCAGTCGAATTCGGGTGCGATGGGGCAACGACAAGAAATGATAAATCACCTCGAAGCGCTCAGAATCGTCGGGATAATCGGCAGAACAAATATCTGTAATATGGTCAAAGGCCATTCCGGGATCGTCATGGAGAAATCGCGCGACTTCAAGGATATCCTTCGCCCGTACTTTGGCGGACAAATCTCCTCGTTTTTTGTCTTCACTCACAGACAAAACCGCAGAGGGAAATTTGGCTTGTAATGTTTCGAGTACGCGATGCATAAATTTTGTGATTGATTATTTCACAAATACTTTTTGTTGCTGAATCTTCTCTTGGAGTTTGATGAGCCCATCGATTAAGGCTTCTGGCCGTGGAGGACAGCCTGCAATGTACACATCGACCGGCACTATCTGATCCACGCCCTGCACCACGCTATAACTATTGTAGTGATTCCCCGATGTCGCACAGGACCCCATGGAAATTACATAGCGAGGTTCAGCCATTTGGTCATAAATCCGTCGAATCACCGGCGCCATTTTCCGGCAGACGGTTCCAGCTACAATCATGACATCGGATTGGCGCGGTGAGGCACGAAACACCCCAGCGCCAAATCGATCGATGTCATATCGAGAAGACACCGACGCAATCATCTCAATGGCACAACAGGCTAATCCAAACGTCATAGGCCACAACGCCGATTTTCTCGCCCAATTGGTCAATGCATCCAAAGTGGTCGTGACCACATTCGCTTCAAACTGTCGTTCAAGAACACTCATTATTTTTGTCCTTCGTATCTCGTCGCTCGCACCTCGTTTTGGGGAATTTTTATTCTTCCATTCGCATTTCGTCTTTGTACGAAATACGCGTCACGAAATACGAGATACGTAATTAGTCCCATTCCAAGGCACCTTTCTTCCAGGCATACCAAAAGCCGACGACAAGAATGGCGATAAACAATCCCATTTCAATCAAGCCCAACAGCCCAAGCTTCTTAAAGACCACCGCCCACGGGAACATGAAAACAATTTCAATATCAAAAATGACGAACAGCATCGCGATAATGTAATACCTCATGGGAAATTGAATCCGCGCATCGGAAAACAGGGGGCTTCCGCTTTCATACGGGAGTAACTTGGCGCGGTAAGGATGACTCGGTCTGACCAACCACCCTACCACCAGGGAGACAAGACCAAAGGCCAGCCCAATCATGGCAAAAATGGCAATCGGAATATAATTTAATGGTACGGCTTCAGAACCCATGAGTCGTTGTCCCTGGCTGTTAGTTATTCCAGAAAAATCGAAACCCTACGTCCCGCATCCCACGGGGATTAACACCCCATCAAAAAATGGCCGATGCCGAAGAGCCTGAAGGGTGGAGATCTCCACGCCTTTATGTTGGATAAGCACCTTAAAGGTCGTTCCCATTCCCTGAGGGCGCAACAACTCAATGGCCCCCTTCACCTCCGGGGATTCTTGGTCATACCCTGAAATTATTTCATCAATGCCAAGACTCATGAGGAAATGGATCAGGTTCGTGAAGCCAGTCAGCGTCAGCCCGGTTTTTTCTCCTACCTGTGCCAGGTTGGAAAAATTCACATGGGCCGTCATGTCTTGTTCACCTATCCGTTCATACGGATTGGTGGTCACCGTATGCCGGTAATAACACATGAGAGTGCCTTCGTTCCGCTGAGGAGAAAAATAGTCTTGGCTGGTATGTCCATAATCGATGGTCAAGACAACTCCGGCGTGTAACACCCGCACTACTTCCTGCATCCATTCCACCGCATTCACATTGATTTCGGTAGTCATTCCCACCGGCAATGTCGACTCGCAAGCTTTGAGCACCTTCAACAAGTCATCCGTCGATGGCTCGTCGAGGTACTCGACAAATTGACCATCGACAAGATCAACATAGATTTCCTTCAAACCTTCGGGCTCCATTCGAACTCGGTGAACCGGAAAGGCATCGACCAATTCATTTGATAAGAAGACCCCGACCAGGGATTCATCCTTGAGGTTATTCAGGTGTGATACCCATGTCACTTTTTTGTTGATATGAGAATGGCCTTCCACTGCCTGCTTTTGAACGGTTTGCAGAAAGGGGCTTCGCTCGATAAGGATAATGGACAGCCTGGCATACAGATCAGAATCGACCTTCTTGATTTCGTCGAGGATATCCTTGATTAACCGCCCCTCACCCGGCCCCATTTCGAGCAGAGTGAAATCCGAGGGGTGCCCAAGCCGACCGTCGATTTCTTGTAATTGCCGAACCAGGATTTGTGCTAAAAGAGGAGAGACACAGGGCGCGGTGTAAAAATCTCCGCCCGCCATGCCAATAGGGAATCCGGGGCGTCCACTTTGCCCTGGACTACTGCCAGTCGTGTAATACCCATATTCGCTATCGTATAAGGCCATTTCCATAAAATTGGCAAAGGTGATCGGATGACCAATTTCACGAATATGAGATGCAATCTTTTGTGATAATGGTGTTGCCATATATCCCAAAAACTAAGAGTCTTGACACAAAAAACCCCATAGGACCCAAGACATCTAGGCCCAATAGGCCAAAGGAAGCATACCTTAGCTTCCACCCTAAGGGTTAGTCAAGGGATATAGGAAGGTAAACTAGCAGAAATGTGAGAGAAAATGGCCATCACAGAATCCCAATTTTCGGAAAACTTTGCAGAACTCAGATTAATGAGAGGACTGAAAAAGCGAACTACTCGACTGTAACGCTTTTGGCAAGATTGCGTGGTTTGTCGACATCGATGTCGCGCAAGACGGCAATGTGGTAAGCCAACAACTGAAGAGCCACGGTAAACGGGATAGGCGACAGCAAGGCATGGGCACTCGGAATCGTAAAGACGAAATCGGCTAACGCCCCAAGTTCCCGTTCACCTTCACTGACAAAGGCAATGACTGGGGCGCTACGGGCTTTGACTTCCATCAGATTATTGACGGTTTTATCATATAACCGGTCACGCGGGGCCAAGACGACCACCGGCATCTCCTCATCAATCAATGCAATCGGGCCATGCTTCATTTCACCCGCCGCATACCCTTCGGCATGAATATAAGAAATTTCCTTAAGTTTTAACGCGCCTTCCAGTGCGATAGGATAATTAATACCTCGACCCAAATAGAGAAAATTGCGGTGTTGGTAGAACCGTTTCGCCATGGAAAGAATTTCCGCTTCTCTTTTGATGACATGTTCGACTTGAGCGGGCAGCGTCATGAATTGGTCCAACCACCATCGCCCATCGTCCATACTCAATACTTGCCGCACTCGTCCAATATGCAAGGCCAAAAGGTATAAGGCAATAACTTGCCCTGTGAAGGCCTTGGTTGAGGCCACGCTAATTTCAGGACCACATCGGGTGTAAATCACTCCATTGGACTCACGAGCCAAGGTACTACCCACAACATTCACGATGGACAACACTCGGGCCCCTAATCGTTTGGCTTCCCGGGCTGCCGCCAAGGTATCGGCCGTTTCGCCAGACTGTGAGATGGCGATGAATAAATCGCCTTCCTGCACCATCGGTTCTCGGTAGCGAAACTCGGAGCCAATGTCCACCTGAACGGGTTTACGAATGAGCTCTTCGAATAAATATTTTCCCACGAGCCCCGCATGCCATGATGTTCCGCAGGCCACGATCCAAATCCGCTTGGCGTTGTACAGTTCTTCGGAAGTCATGGATAAATCTGGCAAATCTGCCTCCCCGGAATCATAGCTAAATCGACCGCTCAGTGTATCTAGAATGACTTGGGGCTGTTCATGGATTTCCTTGAGCATGAAGTGGGGATAGCCCCCTTTTTCTGCTGCATCGGCATTCCAATTGACCAACACGGTTTCTCGATTGGCGAGACGGCCTTCGGCTCCAGTAATTTCCACGCCTAAAGGCGTAAGTACGCCAATATCACCATCTTCCAAATAAATGACTTCCCTTGTGTGGGTCAGTAATGGGGTAACATCAGAGGCCAGATAGGATGCTTTTTCACCTGTTCCAATGACCAAGGGACATCCCGATCTGGCAGCCACAAGGGTTTCTGGCTCGGTCATGCATAATCCTGCTATCGCATAACTGCCGTGGAGCTCTCGAATGGTAGATCGGAAAGCATGCTGCAAGGAACGACCGTCTTTCATATGGAAGGCTAGGAAGTGGGCAATTACCTCGGTATCGGTTTCGGATTCAAAATGGTACCCCTCTGCCTGCAACCGTTGCCGAAGGGTCAAATAATTTTCAATGATGCCGTTATGGACAATGACCACATTGCCAGAACGATGAGGGTGTGCATTTTGCTCAGAGGGTTTTCCGTGAGTGGCCCATCGGGTATGGCCAATACCCACATTCCCAATGAGGTGTTCTTTCTCCAAGGACTTTTCAAGGTTGATTAGTTTCCCAACACTTCGCCGGACTTCGATTTGCCCATGCCGCAACACGGCGATTCCCGCGGAATCATAACCCCGATATTCCAGCCGCTTTAGTCCATCAACCAGCACAGACGTGGCGTTTTGATCTCCAATATATCCGATAATTCCACACATAATAGTTTAAGTGTCCAAGTTCACTGCATATTTCGGAAGATTCATCAAAAATCTAAAGCAACTGCCACCAATCACAGGTGGTTTTTATTGAGTCTTCTTTGTGGGAGGCTTGGAAGTTCGCTTAGGGGATGGTGATGACGTTTTTTTAGTAACACTTGCTTTGTCTGTTGCATACATGGCACGACGGCGGGCCGCCCATCCCTCACGATTCACTTGCTCAGACCGTGAGAGGGCCAACGCCTCAGCGGGAACATCTTTGGTCACGGTCGCTCCTGCCCCCACAACGGCACCCTTCCCAATGGTTACCGGGGCAACTAAACTGGAATCACTCCCAATAAATACCCCATCTTCAATGACTGTTCGCTCCTTTTTGTATCCATCATAGTTGCAGGTAATCGTCCCGGCTCCAATGTTGACATTTTTTCCAATGGTGGCATCACCTAAATATGAAAGATGATTGGCTTTTGATCCCTCACCCAATTCTACATTTTTTAATTCAACAAAATTCCCAACCTTGGCTTTACTCCGAACGGTGGCCCCTGGCCGAAGCCGTGCAAACGGACCAATGGTCGCCCCTTGTTCCACCAGGGCGCCCTCAAGAATTGAACTGTCCTCAATAATGACCCTGTCTCCAATCACACTATTCGAGACGCGCGAATGGGAACGAATCACCGATTCACATCCAATTTTGCTGTTACCTTCGATCGTCACACCTGGATACAACACTGTGTCTTGACCAATTTCAACATTGTCATCGATGAGGGTCGTGTTGGGATCAATCATGGTCACCCCAGCCTCCAACAATTGCGAACGAATCCGCTGACGCATGACCTGCTCCACAAACGACAAATGTTCCCGGCTATTCACCCCAAAGCATTCAGCCGAATCCATGGTTTTCATTCCACTCACGCGGAGCCCTTGGGACACTGCTATACCAATGATATCCGTAAGATAGTACTCTCCTTGGGCATTGTTGGGCTTCAATTTCTCTAGAGCCTTAAACAAAAAATCGGTACTGACTACATAGGTCCCAACATTGACTTCTTGGTTAGTCCTTTCTTCCGGTGAGGCATCTTTATCTTCAACAACTTTGACCACTAGCCCCTCGGCTCGGCGCATCACCCGCCCATAGCCTTGAGGATCGGTCAACTCTGTGGTGAGAATGGTCACAACGGCTTGGGTATCCCGATGATGGGCAAGAAGCCGTTCTACGGTCGCCTTGGTTAACAAAGGCGTATCCCCATTGAGGATCAGACATAACTCCGCCGCCGATTTCCCTTTGGGCATGAGCACCGATTTCGCCTGTTGGACCGCATGGCCAGTGCCCAATTGCTTCGATTGGAAGGCAATATCCAGAGGATCGAGAGTTTTTTTCTCTTGTTCAAGGTAGGCTTTCACCTGATCGCCTTGATGACCCACAACCACCACGACACTCCCATCGGACACCTGTCGCGCCAAGGAGGCCATATACCACACCATGGGCCGCCCGGCCACAGGGTGTAAGACTTTGGCTTTCTTAGACCGCATTCGCTTTCCCAAGCCAGCGGCCATGACAATGGCAGAGATTCGTTTCATTTGGAATTTTGCTACCAGAGGTGGTGAAAAACAGATCGGTTTCTCATTACCCAGTCTTTACCCCCACTCGTTCACCAGAAACTGGGTGCCCCTTTTCCGGAGCAATTGTTGGCACGCCCATGGTTTTTCCGGAGGAATAGAGCCCCCCGGATACGATCAGTTTCATGGCTTCTTCCACACTCATATCCACTGATTCAACTTCCCGCTCCGGCACCAGCAGAAAGTATCCAGATGTAGGATTCGGGGAGGTTGGCACATAAACATGCACAAGCGGTTCGGGGGCCAATTTCTGGACCTCGTCTCGGGTTTCCCCTGTGACAAAAGCCAAGACATAATTGCCATCTTTGGGAAATTGAATCATCACGACTTTATTGTATTTTTCACGTTGTTTGAAGGATAGAATATCCATCATGGATTTCAGTGTCGCATAGATGCCACGAACAATCGGGACTCGATCGAGAATCTCCTCCCAACGTTTGACGAGACGCCCCCCAAGAAAATTGGTGGCCATCATTCCGGCGAGGAATATTAAAAGAACTAAGGTCAGGATCCCTAGCCCGGGCACGTAGTAATCCTCTGTCACGATATCCGCCAGCATATTGCCTAGTATGCTGTCTACCGTGACAAACAAGGTCTTCAGTACAAGGACCGTTCCCCAAATCGGGGTAATGACCAGCAACCCGGTTAAAAAATACCGTTTAATCGTGACGCTAAACATTTAAAGCTACACCTACAGCCATTCTCGCATGTTACAAGCAAGAACAAATTGCTTCAAGCCTTTTTCTTGAGATTTTCAACAACTTAGATTACGATGCCCTCCGTGAACAGCCGGGTGAAGAAGGGACGCACATCGAAGCCATCACCCATCCGACATGGGGGGCTGTTTATCTCTTTTGAAGGAATTGAGGGGAGCGGAAAGTCCACGCAATGCCAGGTCTTAGCCCAATTTCTTAAAGACTCCGGATTCCGTGTAATAGAAACCCGTGAACCTGGAGGTACCTCGATTGCCGAACATATTCGAGACCTTTTTCTTCAGACTAAAACTACCCCCGGAGAGTCGTTGACTCCTGAGACTGAGGCGTCCCTCGTATTTGCCGCCAGGAGCCAACATGTGGCCTCTCTTCTTCTACCCGCGCTCCAGAATGGTGAGGTGGTGTTGTGCGATCGTTTTTCCGACTCCACCCTGGCATACCAAGGGTATGGCCGTGGCCTGAACATTTCCAAGCTCCAGGGGTATAACCGTTTCATCACTCAGGGGTTGACTCCCGACATGACGTTTTTGTTTGATCTTCCTGTACAACAAGGACTAGCTCGGCGACGAAAAGGCCCCAATCAAAATCGAATTGACCAGGAAGCCCTGGCCTTTCATGCTCGTGTAAGAAATGGATTTTTAGAGCTTGCTCGGAAATATCCCCGGCGAATTACCATTATCAATGCTCATCGTTCGGCGACAGCCATTTCTCATCAAA
Organism: Candidatus Nitronereus thalassa; assembly: GCF_032191465.1. Taxonomy (NCBI): domain Bacteria; kingdom Pseudomonadati; phylum Nitrospirota; class Nitrospiria; order Nitrospirales; family Nitrospiraceae; genus Candidatus Nitronereus; species Candidatus Nitronereus thalassa. The sequence continues at coordinate 1,031,926 of NZ_JAQOUE010000001.1, forward strand.
TTCAGACATTGATGGAGCCGGTACTCAAACGACGTTTAAGGAATAACAAATTTCAAAATTCACCTAGATGAACGGGAAACCTACAGATGACCTTACACCATTGAATACTGTAGCTGCGCCATCTCATGGCGCCTCTGCCATGCATGGGAGGCAGCATGAGATGCTGCAGCTACCAGGGATTTCTTCAATGTTCACACCAAAAATCTTGAAAGAGAAATATCGCTATGCCTTTTGCTGATGTGATAGGGCACGAAGGGCCCAAACGAAAACTTCGCACAGCGTTAGCCAACGAAACGATTGGCCATGCATATCTCTTTGTTGGAGAAGATGGTGTGGGCAAACAGCTCATGGCCATACGATTTTCGCAAGCGCTCTGTTGCGAATTACCTCCGGCTACCGGCCAGTCTGATTCTTGCGGACAATGCCGCGCCTGTGTGCAGATCGCCTCAGAAAGCTATCCAGATTTCTTGATGATTCGCCCGGAAGAGGATAAAGCCAATCCCCAGATAAAAATTGATCAAATTCGCGAAGTCGAACGGCACATGATGTACCGGCCTTTGTTCAGTTCACGAAAAATCTGCGTCATCAATGATGCCGACCGCCTGACATCCAGCGCCGCTAATGCTTTTCTCAAAACCCTTGAGGATCCACCGGAGCACTGCCTATTTATATTGGTCACGAGTCATCCCATGAAATTACTGGCCACGGTGCGCTCTCGCTGCCTAACCCTTCGATTTTTTCCGGCATCCTCTTCTCAAGTTCAAGGAGCACTCGCTCTCAAGCAAGCCGCACCGGAAGATGATGCCAAATTTCTTTCCCAGGTGTCGGGAAATCGTATTGGGGTCGCGTTACAAGCAGAGGTCGCTCAGGTTCGAGAACATTATCTTCAATTTTTTGAACTCTGCCGCGATCACACCTTGGCTAGCACGACCGAGGTCTTGAACCTAGCCGAACAATTTTCAAAATCCGGGCCCTGCTCAGACATGGTGGTCTGGCTTTCCTATGGTTTGCGAGATCTCCTGTTGGCCAGCATTGGGGCTCCCGAACGGTTATGGCTGCATCACTCACAACGAGCTCGGATACAACAACTGATTGAGGACATCGCCCCTGACGAGTTATTCGATTTATGTGATGCCCTGTATTCCTTAGAGCAAGCGCCAAACAGAAATCTCAATTCACAACTCGTACTCGAAAATTTTCTGATTCGCTTCCAACAGGTCATTCATCGCCATGCGGCCTGAGCCACACCTTTCCCGTTGAGCCTTCGATCACACCATGAGTGACACGTTTTACATCACCACACCCATTTATTACGTAAACGACGTTCCACATATTGGACATGCGTATACGACCATTGCCGCTGATGTTCTGGCACGATACCACCGCCTACGCGGCCATGATGTCTTTTTCCTGGCTGGCCTCGATGAACATGGGCAAAAAGTTCAGCAGGCCGCGGCCAAAGCTGGAATATCACCGCAAGCACATTGCGATCGCCTCACCCCACAATTTCAAAATTTGTGGAAGAAACTGGACATTTCGAATGACGGCTTTATTCGCACGACTGACGCTTCCCATCAAACCGTGGTCCAACGATTTTTACAACAACTCTTCGACCAGCAATTGATTTATCGCGCTGAGTATACCGGCTGGTATTGCACCTTTGATGAACGGTTTTGGACTGAAAAAGATGTGGAAGGTGGTCTTTGCCCTGACTGCCATCGTCCGGTCGAACAACTGAGCGAAAGTAATTACTTTTTCAAGATGAGCCAATACCAACAACGGCTGCTGGAACATATTGATGCCAATCCCAATTTTATCCGACCAGAGTCTCGCCGGAATGAAGTGCTGGGATTTTTGCAGAAGCCCCTCGAAGATCTGTCGATTTCCCGACCAAAGTCTCGACTGTCTTGGGGTATTGAACTGCCGTTTGATAACGACTATGTGACCTATGTGTGGTTTGACGCCTTAGTCAATTATGTGTCGGGGTTAGAGTACTTGCCAACCACCCCGGCGATGGATCGCTTTTGGCCAGCCTCAGTTCACCTCGTCGGCAAGGACATTTTGACAACTCACGCCGTCTACTGGTCGACCATGCTCATGGCATTGGACCTTCCCTTACCTCAAACAATTTTCGCCCATGGCTGGTGGACCGTTGAAGGAGAAAAGATGTCGAAAAGTCGTGGAAACGTCATTGACCCCTACGCCATGGTCGATACATTTGGCGTGGACGCTTTTCGATACTTCGTCTTACGTGAAGTGCCCTTTGGTCAAGATGGTGATTTTTCAGTTGAATCGTTTTGTGGTCGCGTGAATAGTGATTTGGCGAACGGGATCGGAAATTTGTTAAGTCGAACGGTGACCCTCATTCAACGATCTTACGAGGGGAAGATTCCAGCTTCTGATTCTACTGAGACCACCGACTTCGATTCCGAACTTCAAGCCACTGCCGAAGCGCTGATCCGAGACAAGCTTCCCCTCCACCTCAGACCAGACCGGTTGGAATTTAACCGGGCCCTCGAATCGATTTGGGGACTGGTCCAATTGGGCAATCAATACATCGACAAAACTGCACCCTGGGTTCTCGCGAAAGATCTTGAGAAGAGGAATCGTCTAAACACGGTCTTATATCATGCTGCGGAAACGTTACGTTATCTCTCTATGGCCGTCTACCCCTTCATGCCGAAAACCGCCGAGGACATGTCCAGCCAATTGGGACTTCAGATTGATTTTTCTATCCCAGTCCTTGCCTCCACCCTAAGATGGGGCGCCACGGCACCCGGGGCTGCAGTCCAAAAAGGTCCATCCTTATTCCCCCGTATTGACCCCGCAGTCATTGCCAAACAAGGAGTCACCGTGAGTACTGAATCGACAGCACCATCATTGCCAAAAGATACAGGGCACACCTCAAATATTCCTGCTTCTTCAGAAAGCACTTCGACTTCTCCAAACATAGGACCACAAATCACAATCGAGGACTTCCAAAAAATTCAATTGAAGGTCGCGAAGGTCCTCAGTGCCGAAAGAGTTCCAAAGTCTAACAAGCTCCTGAAGCTCCAAGTAGATCTTGGGGCCGAACAACGCCAGATTGTCGCTGGCATTGGGAAAAAATATGCCCCCGAAGATGTGATCGGCAAATCCATTGTGGTCGTGGCAAACCTCCAGCCTGCAAAACTCATGGGCGTGGAATCGCAAGGAATGGTATTAGCAGCCGGCGGGAAAGAAGTTTTGGGATTGGTGACGATTGGAGAGAACGACATTGAACCTGGAACGCAGGTCAGGTAGGTTTCTGAATTTCTAGTACCAAACGCAAAACCATAAGAGAACTTATTGCAGAGGACAAGAGCATGTCGCTATTAGAAAAAATTACCGACCGCTCGGCGGTAATAGGAATTGTGGGGCTTGGGTATGTTGGCCTACCTCTGGCGGTGCTCCAAACCAAAACTGGGTATCGCGTGATTGGAATTGATGAAAACCCTCAAAAAGTCGACCAGGTCAACAAAGGTAAAAGTTATATCGGCGATGTATCAGATAAGGATCTCGCTCAAGCCGTTGGGTCGAAACGTTTCTCAGCTTCCACCGATCTTGAGCTCATCGCCAAATGTGATGTGGTTCTCATTTGTGTTCCAACTCCCTTGACCCTAAACAAAGAGCCAGATATTCGCGCCATTGTTAAAGTCACTAAAGCCATTGCCCAGCATGCCCACCCTAACATGCTGGTAGTATTGGAGAGCACTTCCTATCCGGGAACTACCGAAGAGGTGATTTTGCCGAAGTTGACCAAAAAGGGACTAAAGGTTGGAATCAATCTTTATGTGGCGTTTTCTCCAGAGCGGGTCGACCCTGGGAATTCCACTTTCCAAACGCAAAATACCTTTAAATTGGTCGGAGGGGTAACCCCGGCCTGTTGTGAGATTGCAAAAACATTCTATGAGCAATCCATTGTCAAAATTTTCCCTACGACCTCAACCCGAGTTGCCGAGATGACCAAGGTATTTGAAAACGTTTTTCGTTCCGTCAATATTGCCTTGGTGAACGAACTCGCTGTTCTTTGCGATAGGATGGGCATTAATGTGTTTGAGGTTATTGATGCTGCCGCCACAAAAAATTTCGGCTTTATGCCGTTTTACCCAGGGCCGGGTGTCGGAGGGCATTGCATCCCATTAGATCCTTATTACTTGGCCTGGAAATCCAAAGAATACGACCTGCACACACGTTTTATTGAGTTGGCTGGGGAGATCAACGAGGGTATGCCTTACTTCGTGGTGACAAAGCTTCAACGGATTCTAAACCAAAGAAAGAAATGTTTGAATGGAGCATCGATCCTTGTCTTGGGTGTAACCTATAAGGCCGACACTGGAGACCCCAGACAATCGCCAGCAACCAAAGTCATGGAATTATTACAAGACGAAGGAGCCAAACTTTCCTATGTCGACCCCTTTGCTCAACGAATAACATTGGGGAACGTAGAATATAGCACAAAGAAAATCACCCCTACCTTGTTCGACGAATGTGATTGCGCCCTCATTCTTACCGCACATTCTTGCTTTGATTACGACATGATCATTAAACAAGCCCCTCTGGTCTTTGATACACGAAATGGAACTCGGCATAATAAGAATGAGGCAAAGAACGTTATTCTTCTTTAGCGTATTCCATCAGAAATCCCTTATCATCTCCCAATTCTGCGTTTTAAGGATTCATAGCCGGATCCAAACCAAGGTTATCCAGTTAAATTTTTCCAAAGAGCAATCGCACCACTTTATCGGAAACATTTGGATCCACATATTCCCGAGGCACTTGCCAACGGAAGTCATTATTTGTGACCAATGCCACTCCGCCTAAAATTTTTTCAACACAACACCCCGAGAGAACATTACTTCCACAGGCAATAGTCTCTGGGCGTTCGGTGGTATCCCGAAGGGTAACAGCCGGAACCTGAAAAATACAGCACTCTTCTTGAACCGTTCCACTATCAGTCAAAACGCAAAAAGAAGACTGCTCCAGCTTTACAAAATCAAATAAATCAAATGGTGCACAACACTTCACGAGGGGATGAAATTCCAAGGAAAGCTTTTCCAACAATGAGCGAGTACGAGGGTGAAGACTCCAAACCACGGGAAAACCATATAACTCTCCCAGCTTATTGAGACCCGTGACAAGATTCGTTAGACGTTCTGGAGAATTTACATTTTCTTGCCGATGGGCTGTCACCAAAAAGAATTCCTTTTCCTGAATCTGAAGTGTTTCCAATATCTGGCTTTCCTGAATTTGGGGTCGATAGTGCTCTAGAACCTCGTAAATGGGGTTGCCCGTCACGAATATCGATTGATCGCTAAGACCCTCCTTAAGAAGGTTCATCCGACTACTCTCGACATAGGGTAATAACCAAGAACTCGAATGGTCGATAATCTTTCTATTTAATTCTTCGGGAACACTTAAGTCATGGCAACGATTTCCGGCCTCCATATGAAAAACCGGGACACCTTTTTTTTCTGCAACAATGGCCGAGAGCCCACTATTCGTATCCCCCAAGATTAAACAGGCATCGGGTTGAATCTTTTCAATCCAGCCCTCTACCATTTCAAGGATTCTTCCGATTTGTCCAAAGACCTTTTTCGAGCGGACATCTAGATTGATATCCGGCGAACGGATTTTCATAGACTCGAAAAATATTGAATCAAGTTCAGGAGTATAATTCTGGCCCGTATGCAATAGCGTATGGTTCGTCAACTTATCGAGTTTGGGAATAAGTAAACTTAGCCGGATTATTTCAGGGCGAGTGCCTAGAATGGTCAAGACTTTCATCGAAGAATTTCTCAAACTTCTTCCTTTCAATCCGTGACCGAAAGTTGATGTTTCTGTAAAAATTCTTTTGTTTCTTGAAGATTGAGCGGATTTGCTTCCGAGCTATATTCGTTAGTCAATAAATGCTCGACACATGAGGTTTTATTGATTTCAGGAAGGATCGGTTTTATCACATAATACCCTCCACTCTCCACAGTACGGTGACACTCTTCTTCCGAAACTAGAATTTCATGGATTTTTTCACCCGGACGAATCCCAACGACCTTAGTTTCAATTTCTCTTTCACCCATCAGTACTGCTGCAATATCGCACACCCTGGCAGAGGGAACACGAGGAATAAACGTCTCCCCCCTACTCCCATTTCGAACTCCCGCAAAAATGACATCAACCGCTTGGTCCAAACTCAAAAGAAATCTTGTCATGTGAGGACTGGTAATGGTAACAGGCCCCCCAGAACGAATTTGTTCTAAAAAAAGAGGAATAACTGAGCCACGAGATGCTAAAACATTTCCATAGCGCACACAAATAAATCTCGTGGAAGGACACGTCAAGTTGGCGCTCAGAAAAATCCGTTCCTGGATAGCCTTGGTCATACCCATTACGTTTACCGGTTTACAAGCCTTATCAGTAGAAACGCCTACCACAGTATCTACAGACAATTGAAGCTCACGAATTGCTCGAACAATATTTTCAGCGCCATGAATATTGGTGCGCACAGCTTCGTATGGAAAATATTCACAAGTGGGAACCTGCTTCAAAGCCGCAGCATTAAATACTATATCGATGCGACCTAAAACAGATGCCACTGAATGAAAATCTCGAACATCTCCGATCCAAAACTCTAAAAGTTCATTAAAATTTCTATAAATTATTTCATCCGTTGCAACTTTTCGGTGTTGATAAGCTAACCGCATCGCATGTTGTTTCGCTTCATCTCGGCTAAAAACAATGACCTTCTTCGGTTTACCAAGCTCCCCAGTCAGAATTCTTGAAACCAAGACTTTCCCTAAAGAACCTGTGCCACCGGTGATTAATATTCGCTTGTCTTCTAAATTCATTGGTTTCTAACCTAATTAGAATTTTAAAATTTATTTTCATCCCTGTGAAGTGGGTTGATCATACATATCTTGGATCATCTCCGGCCAACTTGGTGGATGGAAACCAGTTTCCATCCTAAATCTTGTCGAATCCAAAGCACGATTGCAATTCACAGTATCATCAGGATCAATTCTTGTCCTACGTTTATATATTTTATTTACTAAATTCAAAAGGTCGTACTTTGAAAGAGCATCGCTTGAAAGATGATAGACACCAGCAAGTTTAGGATTAGCCAACACATGTTCCAACAAAATTCGAGCAATGAAGTTAGTCGTAAATCCGCTAAATATTGCATTTCGCCATCCGTTCACAGGCTTGTTTTGACGCAAAAACCACTCAATAAGGCCATACTGGGTTTGCAATTCTCGTCCTATGATGGAAGTTCGCAATGTAAGGGTATGATCCCCATAGGAAATCTCACCTAAGAATTTCGTGCGGCCATATAAATCTTCAGCATCCGACTGGTCATCCTCACAATAAGGCAGGGGTTTGTTACCAGAAAAAACACAGTCCGTACTAAAATGAATTAACCGAATACTAGCGGCCTTGGCTATAAGGGAAAGGCGATGAGGCAACAAGGCATTTATTTCTAAAGCCGTTAAGGGATCGCTTGAAAGCGGGTGCTGCTTCACCACACCAATACAGTTAATCACGACATCGGGCTCAACGCCTGCTAAGGCCCGAACAACTTCATCAAAATTATTGGCATCAACATCTCCTCGAATTCTGTTGCGGTCAATTCCAGAGATTGAAGGCAACCGTTCAGCTGAGGACCGAATAGTTCCCCATACCTCATAGTGCCTGGAGAGTTCTGCCCATAAACGATGTCCAAGCATTCCTGCTCCACCTAATATCAGAATTCTCACTTCAAATTACCCTTAGGTTTTCCTCAGAATTTGATGAGAAAGCACGCCTTCCAAAACTCCTATTAACATATCTCTTTCAAAATGTTTTTCATAGTATAGCCTTCCTTTTTCCCCCATAAGATTTCGGGTTTCTTCCGAAGTACGCGAGAGGGTTAATGCTGCCTTTGCTAGTAATCCACCATTTTCTGGTTCACAAACAATTCCTGCACCAGACTCATCAACCACCTTAGCCCCCTCCCCTTCTAACGAAGCAATAACAGGACGGCCACAGGCCAAATATGATTGGACTTTTGATGGAATAGTTTTTGCGAATACCGGGTCCTTCCTAAGGGAAACCAAAAGCGCATCGGCAAGGGCAAAATAGCGGGGCATGGTTTCAGGTGCTCGACGACCTAAAACATGAACGGTCTCGCTTAAATTACGCTCGTGAATTTCCTTTTCCAACCATAGTCTTCGATGCCCATCTCCAATAATCATCCAGTGAATTTCAGGATGAAGCTTAAGTCGATCCGCAGCATCGAGGATAGTCTCAAAAGATTGAGCATTTCCCACATTCCCGCCAAACAAAATTCTAAATCCCTTTGGGAATTCGTCTCTTTCTGGAGAATCTTTATCGACCTTAACCGGATGATAAAAAGACTCAGCCCAATTTGGAAAATATTTAATTTTTTGAGGACTTCCTCCCAAGGCTATCACTTCTGGAATAAACCCCTGCGATTGAACTAAAATACAATCACAACGTGTGTAGATAAATCTCACAAACTGAGAAACTACCTTAATCAACCATGCTGATTTGGTAAATCCCGTCGCAGAGAGACTTTCTGGCCAAAGATCCTGAACCCAAAAAACAATTGGTGTATCTTTTAGTTTCTTCAATATGAGAGCAGGAAGGCCAACAGTGACAGGAGATGGTTGATATACAAATATTTGATCATATTTTCCCTGACACCGAAAAGGACCGAGCACACTTGCACATAGGGCAAAGGAAAGATAATTCAGTACCAAGCGCCACCACTTGCCATTACCCCTTGGAATGAGAGGAACTCGGACGACATTAAGACCTTTATAAAATTCTTTGGCAGGAAAAAACAAACCATACCCTTTAAAAAAGCAGCCTGATGGGTAATTAGGCATTCCAGTGAGCACTGTCACCTCATGCCTTCGGATTGTTAAGTCAACCGCAAGATCGTTAATACGGAAAGCTTCTGGCCAGAAATATTGCGTAACAATTAAAATCTTCACGATCTACAGGATACCCGATACAAGAAAAATTTACATATCCAATTTTTACGGCAACCAATAATTACCGAGAAATGGTTACGGCAATACTGGTCTTCTCCAGATTTCGTGGACTGGTTAGTTCAGAGTTTTTAAGAACTGGTCGGCTTATACACTCGGCACCAGCCCCTCAGAAAGGGAATACTGACATTGCGGAATATATTATAGAACCGTTCCCTGAGATCAAAGATATCGGTTTGGACTTCGGCACGAATCCGATACTGACGCCGGTTTACGCATTCCCGTTTCAGCAGCCCTCAAAAAACTTACTACCACATTGCCATAACAATTGACCTCTCTGTTCACACTACTCACGATCCCATGTTTGCCAAGTGATTCCTGATAATCAGGACCGGTATGCTTCGTGGCCCAATCAGAATAAAAGGATAACGAGCTCAGGCATTGCTATTTTCCACACTGCCATCAGGACAGCTTGAAGCACCAATTCACGACCAAGTTGGGGCGGCATCGACCAACCAATGACTAGTCGTGAGTATAAATCCAAAATCACCGCCAGATACAGCCAGCCTTCTACTGGGCGGATATACGTTATGCCGGTTACTCATTTCGCATTGGGTATCGTCGCGGCAGATCACCTAACTGGGCTCGTTACTCTATTTACTGGATTACTTGCATTTGTCGCTGCCACCTTGGTACAAACTTGATCCGTTGTATTTAGAGACACTCGCATTAGATATAGGTGCTACTCTCTTTGAAGTTTCACTAGGCACTGGGGCCTCGTCGCCTTGCTCTTCTAATAAATATCGTTCGTTTGATTAAATTAGTGGTAGGAATAGTCAACAACGCGCAGCGATCATTTGAACTTAGAACCCTTGCTTTAGTACCCGGCGGGTTGATCCTGCTCGCAGCGGGTAGGTAGCGTGTTGAACACTGAGAGAATATCCGGTGGGGGATAAACCTACAATTGCTCTGATTCTTCTGGTCTTCAATGAAATTGACGGTCTAAAGGCAATCGTCCCTGCAATTGACCAGTCCTTGTTCAACGAAATAATCCTGGTGGACGGTGGCTCCTCGGATGGATCGACAGAGTTTGCACGCAAAGCAGGCCTTCGTGTTATTCAGCAAAGAAAACCAGGGCTTTCAGAAGCTGTGTTAGAGGCTGTCTCGGCAGCCACGTCCGAGTACTTAATCGAATTTAGTCCAGACGGAAACTGCAAGGCGGATGATCTGCCGAATCTCGTAGCGAAGATTCGCGAAGGCTACGACTTAGTTGTTGTTTCGCGATATCTTCCTCCAGCAGTGTCCTACGACGATACAGCTATTACGCACTTCGGAAATTGGATGTTCACAAAGATGATCGGAATGCTTGGCAGCCCCGTTGTTACGGACGCGCTTACAATTTACCGAGGATTCCGGCGCGAGATTCCAATTTCTCCAAGCTTCAAACGCCTCCTGGTTGGGCCAGTATTTGAACCATTGGTTACGGCTTGGGTACTTGGAAATGGCCGATCCTACGCTGAAATTCCAGGCGATGAACCCCGACGCATCGGTGGGGAACGAAAGATGCGCGTTATCTATAATGGCAGTTGCATTATCTATATGGTCGTTCGAATGTATCTGCTTAAGCTGACCCGCAGAATTTTTATGCTAAAACCGCGACGGCTTCCGCCTAGCTCTCACTAATTCGGACCACAGATCCCTAATGTCCAACTTCCAGAAGATGGTAAGCGCGATGTCCGTAGATCCAGACGCATTACGCGCTCAATTAGAATCCATTGACACTAAAATGTCAGTGACCCATGGATCCTATGCGGTCCAATCCGCTGCGTCGGTTCCTGACCTTGATTGGAACCACATGGATCCGCATCACCGCCAATTCGTTCACGGTACTTATGGCAGGTCACTCCGTCTCTGCACGGGAAAGGACTTTCAGGTCTCGATCACCAAGTATGGAATTTGGCCAATATTTCTTGTCGTCTCTGATGTTCGGCTAAGGCCAGGTTTATTCTATCAGTGTTTCTCGCTTTTCGGCTTGGTTACCGTAATCTCCGTAATCCGCTCCGTTGAGCAACAGAGTGGAACGAGGCAGCAAATCGATTGGTACATTCTTTCGAAGCGGCTGTTGAAGTTTGTTCATCCGTGGTTAAGCAAGAGAATAGAGCGACTCAATCGAATCCAAAACGAGGAAGACAAACCGATCCGAGAGCGCCGTTGCCAGTTGCGGGATCAAGGATATCGGTTTGTTTCGGATCAACCAGATTTTCTGGTCGCGAGCTCGCTGGCGAACAATGTCATCCCTCCAAGGCTTGAGGGCGAGCACGCAGTAGCAATTGACGCTGCATCTCCGGCAACACTTAAGTCCTTCCGTGTCGGGAACCTCGAGTTCTTATATCTAAGTGACGCAGCCGGAGGTTTAAAACTCTGGCCCGCCGTATGTTCGCACGAAGGGGGTCCCCTAGAGAAGTCGCTCATTCCGGCTACAAGTGGCCGCCTCAAGTGCCCCTGGCACGGAATGGAGTTCAAGGGGGTTCACCTAACTCGCGAACAGCCAACCGGGTTCTGTGGTGGCACACGCTTGCGATTAGAAGGCTCTCATCTTCTGATTTCGCCGGAATCCTAGGACGATTCCACCCTATCCCACAGCAGTATGTCTCGCCACGGGAAGTTAGGAGCAGTTACACGAATCTTTCGTGTGATACTTTCGCTTGGGGCGGCGCGTTTGATGATCGGTCACGCTTCCGCAGAACTACCTCAATTGAGTACTCACCCTCAGGGTGCTTCCCTGGCCCAGGATCACGATAATCTTCATTACATACAGCCTGATATACGATATCAGCATCCGGTAGCAGACGACCGACCAATGGAACAACACCAAGAGTGTCTGGCGGATCATCGCAATTCAACAAGAAAAAGCGCTTATGGTCAGTACTGAAGTTGGATGGTAGACGGGATCGCTTCTCGAAAAGATCCCGTTCCGGTACGAAGAGAATCAGATGACCCCCTGGACGCACGACTTCCCACCATCGTATAAGAGCCTTCTCGGGTTCGCAAATATGCTCGAGAAGATGGGATGAGTAGACAAAATCGAATGATTCCGACTCTATTCCTGGAAGCTTCTGTGCGTCACCATCCTCAATGTCCCGGCCTCTTGCTGACGGCACGATGAGATCGCCTCCGTAGCCAATGTCTAATCCTTTCCCTTTACAGAAGCGATTAAAGAAACCTTGTCGTTCCCGCCTGAATCGCGCCTTCGATGTCTCTTTTGAGATTTTTGGGCGATTGAATAGACGGAAGCGATAGCGGTTGATTGCATAGTAAAGGCTAGGAAGTCGCCGAATAACGCGGTCTGGAAGCACATGCCTTAAGGCTTCTATTAAAAACTCATCAGTGGATTTCATGCGCATCAGAGATAGTGACAATGAAACGAGATATCAATCTGCTTGGCAACGAGCTCAGCTAGTCGATCTATCGCGATCGAAACAAACACCCGTAGATAGGGCCATCCAATAGACTCTACCCGACTCACACGCACCACATCCTCTCAAGTAAGGACGGCAGCGCTTGGCTGAGAAATGAACCTCCAATCAATAACACACCGCCCCTATGAATCCAAGGGAAATTTCGAGGTGGTGGCCAACGATGCTCCACCAATAACTTGGGATCATGATCTGGATTGCAAGCATTGCTCCAAGCGTGGCCTCGACTGTCGAGGCAATCAATCAAAAATGTGACCCAACATCACCAGTGTGAGCTATTTAAATAGAACGAAAAACGGTGTTGCCGCTATCACCGACCTAAGAGAGAACCAAATCAACACATTTATTATAAACGCTGGGTTTCAAGGTCTGCGAAACTAATAGCGTAACGATGATCAAAGAGAGCTATGTCGTTCCGTTTGCAATTCGTTTGATGCGCAAGAGCTTGGAGCTTTACGAGGAACCAAATCAAGAGAGGTTAGTGACATCACGTATTCGCGCAATTTCTCGGGTTCGAAGAACTTATAGTAGTAGTAGGTGAAAACCATTTGGTTTGTCTGAAAGCCGGGGCCGTGGCTAATAATGAGCGCAGCTTGCCGCCCACAGGGTTCAAAAGAGTTGGGGATGAACACTGGGAATTGAGTTATATGAAAATTCGGAAAGAAAACTGGATTCAGCACTTGGGCATCAGTTTTCGAATACCACGGCCCTTCTTGTGCCTTGTCGGAAGAGGCACTTTCGTAGAAGACAAATCTACTAAAATCTCCCAATGCTAATTTGAAGGCGTTGTCTGGATGTAAAAACATGCTCGAATACCCGTGTGGAAGACGAACCCGATCAAAACCCTCAACTACAAGGTCCCTTACCCCAAATACGTGTATGTCACCTACTCCCGGCAATTGCTTGAGGTTTGTAAGAATTGAATGATTCTTTATTGCCTCTGCCTGCCATGTTTCATACACGGAAAGTCGATACATACCGAACGAGCAAATTAGGGCCACCAACGTAGCGATATAAATCCGTGGCCATTTGCGCAATAATATAGCCAACGCACTTAGTAGAAATAGCGCCATCGGCAGCATGATTAAAATGCGATTTCTCGCGGACCCGTCTGAGTCCCACCTGCCAAGTCCTCGATCGGTTACGGCGTAGGGAAATACTCCAAGAAAAATTAGAAGTAGTGCGAAACAAAGAATCCAAAAAGGGTTCGGACTCGCCGAACTCCATACAGCCGTAAGTAGTTTGCCGCTCTTCTTAAGCATGAAGAATAAAGCGACAAAGACGAATAGAAACGTGAGTGAGTAAAGTCCAACCGCAAAAATCTGAGTAATAACGAGCCTGGCAGCGGAGAGATAAATTCGAAATACTTGGTACAGATCGATATGGATTGGAGTATGAGCTAGACCCACACCGTAGGGAGATACGATAACTTGGCGCCAGATCCAGAATATGAACGGGATGGCTATCAGGTCCCAATATTCAGCTATGAAGGACCGAACTGTTTGCGGAAGCAGATCATTTCTTGCGGAATGAGAACGAAGCAAAAGTACGGCTAGAAACCCGAAGTGGAATACAAGCAATGAATTAAGTCCGAACGACAAGAAGAACAGGAAACCTGCGGCCATCCTGTAAAGCACTCGAAGGAAACGAACTTTGGATTCGGATTCAAGAACGACGAGCGCTGCAGTCCAAAAAGCCGCATAGCAGATGAAGTGAAACACCAGATTAATATGTGCCGTCGTCAAATGGCCAGGATAAACAACGGCCAATATGGCCAGCAAGGCTGCCTGAGCTCGGGAGAAATAGCCAAGCTTTGCCAGCACACCAAAAGTCGCCAAGGAAGCGATTAAAAGAAAAATGAATGCGGTAAACTTGAAGAAAAAGATGCTGTTCGGAAGCTGGCTTAACGGCCACATCAAATAGGCGGGAATGAGGTGTCCATACATTCCGAAGTGACCGAAAAATGTATCTTTGCGACCATCAATGAACCAGTCGTATAAAAAGAAATCCTCAAAGTACAACCCATCGTTTACCAGCAAAGGCCAGTGAAATGCGACCACTGCGACAGTAACGATTGCGAGACTTGGCAGCCAACCTCCCGCATGAGGCTCACTTCCACCCAAACTCGGCACTGTCTTGTCATAAGTGAGGGGTACTCCAGGTGTTGTTCTCTCACCCAAACCGTTTCCCATATCGTCTACGCCTCTGTCGGATGACTTGTGGTGAATCTACCCCACCGACTGGTCAATCTCTTTGATTTAGGAGTTCATTACGCACAGATTGGGGTAGTTGTATTGCCAGGAACGCTGCGACCTGCCCTAGCCATTGATGATCCCTGATACAATCCCCTCCATAGCCGAAAGGAGGTCGGAGCATTCTTTGACCCACCCCTCCCTGCTCTGGAAAAGAAACCTCCCCTGTAGCCAATATCCAATCTGTTTTTAAGCTTAGGATCCTATTATGAATGCCAAGATTGCCATATGGCAAATATCAAACTTTCTTCCGCAAATGAAATCCAACGATGACAGAATGTAAGCCGATGGCCCCATGATCACCCCTCTCAACTTTGAAATCCTTTGCTATTCAATCAAACTCGAAGCTGAAGTTGCCCCTCTTTATTAGACACCAGAAAGTAGGGTATTTACTTTATACTACTTCAATCAGGGGAAAGCAGCACTAGGTCGTTTTTTGTGTAGTAGGCTCTATCGAGGCAATCTCTTCTTGATTTGAGGGTCTGGCAAAAGACAAGGAAGCGATGATTGCCAAACCTATCCACAACAGGCGTTCCTTTGACAAGTCATTGAATTGCATACCGATGATGACGCCCACCAGTGCCAATGAAAATATGTGTGCTGGATGATCAATAGGGTGACGCATGCCGGAAAACATAATGAATAATATCAGCGACATTGCAACACCACCAGCCAAAACCCCAAAATCAAGGATGAATTCAGCAATAGAATTGTGCGGTCCCAGCAAGGGGCTATCCGAGCTGATCTTAGGTCTCATGTCTAATTCCAGGTGAACCCTTTGGCCAAGCTCAATATAACTCTTATCATTTATATCAAGATAATCTTCAAAATTCCCTATACCGGAACCAAATACCGATTGCTGATAAATTGCCTTAGCGGCAAGGTTCCAAAGGTATAGGCGTGATCTTACACCAGGATCGCTGATATAATCCCAAAGGTATACGTGGGATTTTATGCCAGGACCGCCGATATAATCCCATTTGATTTTGTGCATCTCCTGGGTATCGCTCCGCGTCGGCAACTGATTACAGACGAGGAATGAGAGAAAGACCACGACCAAAATGCGGCCAAATGCATGCAAGGAATGCCCCTTCACCACCAAAGAAATTAGCAATACCAGCAGAAAGATACCCAGACCAAGCCAGACACTTCTAGACACTGTGAAGTAAACGCCACAAACACCAAATATGAACGCCACCCAGGGAAACCACCCAGCTTTGTGATGTTCGGAATAGATGATCAGATTGCAGGCCTGCACACCCAGCGCCCACAAAATAAATAGGCCCATAATATTCGGTGAATTCAGCCCTAGCCCGACTGCATAAGGCGGATGATAGTTTTCGTCCGAAAAAAGATTAACTACATAAAATTCGGCGCCATAAAAAACCTGAAGGATACTAATGATCCCAGACAGGAATAGGAATACAGACAATAAGATGTTCAAAGTGCCCAAATACCTTGAAGAGAATAATGATCTGACAACTATAAAGGCTACAAACGAGAGGCAATAAGACGCGAAACCAAACCAGTAGGTTTTGTTAGAATTGAAAAAAACCGAAATGCCACAAAAAAACACCAACACGGAAAAGACCTGCATATCCACAAATCTCCGCGCCCCACGCAACAGGCTGAGATTCGTAAGGAGCCCAAACACCGTAAGAAGCAAAACTGCGGTGGGAGTGGACAACGGCATACCCGGAAAGCGATAGGGGAAAAATAAATATATGCTGATGTAGATCACCACAAGAAACGAAAGCGCTTGGTTTGAGAGCCCTCCGCAAGAGAAAGCCGAGCGAGAAATCGAGGAAAAATAGGACAACATTTGAGTAAGGGGGGTCAAGCGAAAATATTGGTATTAAAGAATGGGAATGGGTTGCCTGGTTAAAGGTTGTGGACCGCGAGATCAAGGGTCTCAAGTGTATTCAAACCAACTTGATCCCAGGTAGGAAACTTTTGGGATTGCGTCAGCGCCTTGGCCCGAAGTTCACTACATAGGGAAGAGTTTTCTGCCAAAGTAATCAATGCATTCGCAATTTCTTCAGGGATTGATGGATCAAAATACAAGGCTGCATCGCCCGCAATTTCCGGCATAACTGACGCGTTCGAACAGGCTATGGGCAAACCGGCCGAAAGGGCTTCAATAAGACTGTTGGGACAATTTTCACACATAGATTGGAACAAAAAAAATCGACATTCTGCCATTAGTCTTGGAATAGCTTCGTGTGGAACATTTCCCGTAAAAATGACCCAACTTGTAAGATGGTGGCATTCAACCATACGCTTTAGACTTGAGAAATAGTCCTCACTTTCTGGTTTGCCGACAATTACAAGACGAAGTTCTTTACTCTGAAGTGCCTCTTTGGCTAAAGAATACGCTTTAATAAGAGCCGAAAGATTCTTGTAGCGTTGCAAATGAGAGACACACAAAATGTATGGAGCTTGAATAACTAAATCCTCATCCCGGGATGGATATAATTGATTAAATTGCACATCATCCCGTCCATGATAAAGTATATCCCCTCGATTTTCCTGAAACCCATAGCGGTCAACAAATAAATTCTTAAAATATTGAGAGACAAAAATCACTCGCCTTGCAGATCGAGCAGATAAACGCATGATTGTGCCTAGCACTTTAAGGTTTAGCCACCCTAGGAGCCCTACTAACTTAATATTAACGCCAGAACAAAATGGAGCAGCATTACGAAATGCAACTACGGTTGGCACAGGACTCAGCAAGGGAACGACATTTCCTGGACACAGGAGCACATCAAGTTTTGACGATCTCAAAAGCCATGGGAAAGTGATTTGCTCCCATAATACCTTTTCAATAGAGGTGATGGAATGACGACCTATCGAATGTACTTCGATGGACTCACTCAGATAGGCCTGTATATAAGGAATGTTTTCAGGACGAGTAAAGAGGACTATATGGTGTCGCCTGTCGATACCAGTTCTCGACCAAGACGCTAGTAAGTTACGAAGATGTCCAACTCCTCCTCCGTGCATGCGGAACGTAGCATTAATTCCAATTCTCATAAACACTCTCGCCGCACATTCGTCTCAGTACCAACCATCTACCCCGTTATAGGTAGGCAATATTTGAAAATTCTCATGTTGTGGAAAATAATCCAAATAGACCAGACTGATTAACTACAATAAAAGGAATCTGCCATGAAACATGCTAACTTAAAAAACCTACCAGCACATATCTCGGCTCAGCAGCAAATGAGGCTATCGGTGTCACCATATGGGGCGGTCGCCTCTTTCCATGATTCAACAGGATCAACTGATTGAATTTTGGAAGGGATGGGACCATGTTATCGCCATCAGCTGTCATGAGAATTCCACCCCAATCCCACTTCCAATTTTTGCTAAGATAGTAAATAAATCCTACCGGCCCTGCGTAATCGTCAATATGAACACGGTACTGATCTCCATCGGTCATTTTGTATGCCCGAAGATCAACTTTTTCAAAATGCGTCCCTGAGATATCTTGAACTATTGGCCGTATATAATTTTCGAAAAACTGATTGAGGGATTTCCCAGACTCAAGAGATGGCGAACGCCAAAACCTTGCAATATAATGTTCCCCAGCTTTTGGGAGATACGGGGAATCGGTTTTGAATACATGTTCATAATGATGTTCACGAATTTGCTCGATTCGCTCATACTCAGCCCCCTGGAACTTCATGCGAACGTCTTCGGCAATCAACTCAGGCAACGCCTGCTCAATCACAGCCATGCCATAATCGTTAAATTGACGACGACTTCCAACATTAAGAGATATTGGAGGAACATTAGACCGACTATTCATATTCATTCTACCAAAATTTGCAAATCACACCACAACTCAGCCTTCTTAAAAAGGCCCCCTTTACTTACCCATAATGCACTACAATCAATTCGAATTCAATTCAACCTAGGATAAAAGAAACAACACTCACTGTAATTCCTAGTGGAAGGGGCCTGAACAGAAAAATAATTATACTTATCCTTCACATGTCATTGGGCTTGGATTGCCCATAGTTCCAAGAATACGACCCTATTTGCATACGTCAAAAGCCAAATAAATAATCTATTCGCTTGAACCCGTCCTTCACTCAATGATAATCGGGCACCGATGATGGCAAAAAAATGGTGCCTAGGCAAATGGCACAAGCATCAGAATAGCCCAAAGCCGAGGGTGAACATCTCGCTGCCCTGAAAGATGGAGATCGAAGAGCTTCAAGACCTGGTTTCGATCAAGGGAGAACCGATCATACAACTTGGAATCGTCAATACGCTCGCGGGCCCACTCTTGTAGTGGTCCACGCAACCATCGATCGATAGGAACGGCAAAACCCTGTTTCGGTCGATTAATTATTTCTTCTGGCAGGTATCGACTGGCGAGACGGCGCAACAGATACTTACTTGTGCCCCCACGCAACTTAAAAGAAAGCGGTAATTTCAGGCTCCATTCCACAAGCTCATGATCCAGAAGTGGTTCCCGCGCCTCCAGTGAGTAGGCCATACTTGAAAGGTCAGTTTTCTGCAGATACTCTTCAGGTAACACATGGGAAAGGTCAAGCCGCATCGCACATTCGACTGCAGATAAATTTTTCGGCATTTGTTCTATAGTCTGAAAGAACACCTGATCGAGATTCGTTTCAGGAGAAACATCTTTAGACAACACCCATCCAAAATCTTTCTTGATACTTCGCATAAACCTGAAGGCGTGCAATGCATCTGGCTCTCCCAACACTGACGCAAGAAGCCGGCATTTATGGGATGGAACACGAGATAGCAACCTCGCAAGCCCAGCGCGCATCATTTGAGGAAATCGGTAAAAGGATTCCAAACGTCTAAGTATCGAATAATAATGGTACCCACCAAACAACTCATCACCACCATCCCCACCAAGTACAACCGTAACCTCCTTTCTTGCTAATCGAGAAACCGCAAGTGCTGGAAAGGCAGAGCTGTCAAAAAATGGTTCATCGAAGTGTTGATGGAACGATGGGACAAGTGCAAGTAAGTCATCTACCGATAACACTTCTTGGTGATGATCGGTACCAAGCAGATTGGCCACTGCTTGAGCATGCCGACTTTCATCATACTGAGGTTCATGAAACCCAATGGTAAAAGTTTTTATTGGATCGTTTCTTACTTTTCTCATGAGGGCCACAACTAATGAACTATCAATTCCACCAGAGAGAAATGCGCCTAGGGGGACATCACTCACCAACCTAGAACGCACACTTTTTGTCATTAAACAGTCAAGCTCATCAAGCACCTCATTTTCAGCACGACACATCCAATTATCAACAGGCTCGATAAAGAGAGGACTCCAGTAAGAGCCAGTCTCGGTTTTGCCGGTACAATATTCTAGCCAATGCCCAGCCGGGAGTTTACAAACCGATGAATACAAGGTAAACGGCGAAGGAAAGTAGCCGGCTTCAAGGTAAAGTGCCAGGCCTTCAATATTTATTGACGTTGAGAGTTTAGGACAGTAGGCAAAAAGCGCACTGGGACGGGATGAAAAAATTAATCCTCCTTTATACGAAGCGTAATATAGAGGCTTGACTCCGATTCGATCTCGGGCAAGAAAAAGAGACTTTTTCTCTCTGTCCCAAATACCTAGAGCGAACATACCCGTAAGGTGTTGCAAAAACTCCTTACCCCATCGAGCATACGCAATCAGGAGCACTTCAGAATCTGAATTACTTCGCCAATCAGAACAAGTATCTGAAAGTTCTTCACGCAACTCCCGGAAGTTGTATATTTCTCCATTGAAGACCAACACATACCGTTGGTCAGGAGAGACCATAGGCTGGTGACCGGCAGAGGTTGGGTCAAGGACAGACAATCGGCAGTGAGCCAATGATGCATCACCCTCACTCCAAAAACCAGTATCATTGGGACCACGATTCGCCATGGTGTCAATCCCAGCTTTTGCAAAGTCTAAATCGAATTTTTCCTTAACTCCCACTGCCCCAAGAATTCCACACATACTCTATTCCCTACCCCGTCGGCCCTAACTCTTTGATCCCATTCACAGGTATTGATTTTCTTAGTGCATGACTTGTTTATAGTTTAAAAAGTCGATATTTCAAGGTTTCTATCACTGCATCAAATAAGCCCTTCCAGTACCCTTTATGTGTCGACCAGGGTGAGAAGCATTCTTGCATCGCGCGAAGCGGAGACATCCGGCAAAGCGCATACAGCATGGCAATACCACGAGAACGCCCCATGCTGTAATAAAATACTCGTGAGCTTGTCATCACGGCACCCAACACTAAGTTGGTCTTTTGTGAAAGTATCGCGTTAAATAGGCGAGTAAACTGAACCGTTGGAGCCAGATCAGACTCATAGCGTTCTCGGCAAGAAGTAATGATTCTATGACGAAGAGAATCATCGTTAAGGAAGCGGCGAACTTGACAGACCAGATCATCTGGATTTCGAAAGACACCAATTTCAACGTCTGATTGAAACCAATAATCAACGCAGGGGGACCACTCGCAAAGGCAAAATTTTCCCATTTCCGCAAGTTCAAATGGACGCCCTTTTATTTGGCCAAATCTGACACGCAAAGGATCTTCCCGAAGAATCCACTTCGGGGGATTTGTACCAGTAAAATTGAGGTTGATTTTACTCCTGGAAAAAACATCAAATACTTGACTGTCAGTTATTTTCCCCCCACGGCTGGAAAGGCCAAATTCTAAAACGGGAATGCCGTGAGATTGGAGATGTTCCACATATTTCCTACGGCCAGGTTTTGACATGTCCCCAACAAATGAGACCGGGATGTCTTCCAAAACGGGTGGGGCAGCCCGCTTTGGTTGAGGTTGTTGCATTTGTGCCAAGTATGCTGGGATCCCCAACTGCTTTAGCCACTCGGAACCTGCAATATCTGTTGTGATCACTGCACTACACGATTGGTAAAACCATTTTGCCTGCTCAAAGTAAATCTCATCATCAAATCCAAACCCAGTAACAGTAGTGCACTTCCTAAGTCTGGCAAGAAATTCTGGGGTGAGGTAAGAATAGCTGTTGGGAAACTGACTGAATAGCGCCAATTGAGGTTTCCATTTTTTCACCCAGGATTCGATTTGCCTCTCCAACGCAACCTGCCCCTCCTTTAGGTAGATAGCTCTATAGTCAAGGGCCTCAAAGTGCTCAAAGAGTTCACAAAAAAAATCTGCAAATCGTTTATAGACTGGATGATCTAAACCAGGAGCTAGCCAAATGGCGCGAGCCTTGATCACTGACAAATCCCCCAATTCCGATAAAATAAATGGCGCAATAAAATTACCAGAAAATAAATACAATAAACCAGAATCGATATCCAACTTGATACTCAAGAGCTTATTTTTGCAAATCAAAAAGTTGGATAGATCATGACCCCGCCAGGGTACAGTTGCAGCAGTATTTCCTTGATGAACACAATCTGTTTAACGAACAAAAACATTACAATGTGCTTTAATCATTCAAGTTCAACTATACAACAAAAGGTTTAATTAAAAATTTCTAAACAGAAGCAGGAAGGTGACAATTCTCCACAGCTCTTCTTTATATAATGGGCAACCTGTTGACCTAACTTTGCTCTAGCGTTCCCCATAATCGTACGAGCAGATATCCGTGTACATCTTATTCAATAGGTCGTCGGCCACGCCCCACGATACCGTTAATTCCATTAAACACCTCAACATCGATCAACCCAGCCTCCTGAAACCAGCGGCGAACTTCCCCGAGGGTTTGGGGTTTATCATAGGCTGGAGCGTACATATCGAAGGTATCCAGCAATGCCCATTCCAGATTCTGTTCAGGTGCCAGACCCAGATGCGTATATTCAACAATAGGCGATAGGCGCGCACCGACTCGGCCAGCAACCGAACGCAGACATCGAGTCGGACCAATAAGCACTGGTATAATTGTTTTGAGGAACCGGTACAGACGGAACGATTTCATGTTACGCGTCAACGGACGCAAAAAATATTTCCATTGCAGGAGAGTAGCGAATGATCGACGGTACACATCAATTACAACATCTCCCCCAGGTTTGATGTGACGTGCAAGACTCAGGAAGCATCGCCTTGGATCCCTCGTATGCTGTAGGACTCCGAGGCACAGCACGTGATCAAAGCTGGCCTCGGGCAAGGGGATAGTCAAAATATCACCTTGGAAGAGATGTAGGTTCGGATTTGCACCATTGTTGAGCGCATTAGCTTCAATTGCGTTGGAATAGTCAAATGAAAAGACAGTCGCACCTGTACGACACAGAATCTCCGTAAAACGACCAGCACCAGACCCAGCCTCGAGAATCCTTGCACCTGTCATTTTTCGAGCCCAACCAGTCGATCGAAAGAGGCGATCCTCCGAGATTGGTCTTCCAACAAAACTATCTAGCTGTGTCTTGCGGTGCAGGTTCCATTGAAACCCGAACGAATCAGAATAGTTTCGATTGGGTACAAAACGTGGTATTCCATTTACGACGGAAAATACTGAAGAACACCCCTTACACCGAATTTCATCCTCTACAAAGAGAGTCGAGTCTCGGCAGAATGGGCAAACAAAGTCCCTTGCAAAAGAAAGAGGATTCACGACAATGGAAACTCTTTTGTAGAATTCCGCAAAATAATTTTCCCATTGGCAAGCTCATACACGAAATCGCAAACCTTAAGGGAAGCTGGCCGATGCGAAATTATAAGCATGGTTTTTTTGTGTGACAGGGTCTGAATGGAGTCTATTACGACTTGCTCTGTTTCCCGGTCAAGAGCACTAGTTGCCTCATCGAAAATTAGCACTTCAGGATTACGATACAATGCTCGAGCAATGGCTAAACGCTGACGTTGTCCGCCTGAAAGCTTAATACCCTGTTCTCCCACCATCGTCTCATAACCCTCTGGCAAGCTAAGAATAAAATTATGAATATTTGCCATTTTTGCCGATGAGAGAACCTGGGCTTCGACTATCTCAACATTTGGTAATCCAAACGCAATATTACCTCGAATGGTATCGTCTAAAAGAAAAGGTACCTGCGGCACATAACCAACCTTAGTGCGCCAGACAGGGGCTAACTCTCTATTTAACAGCACTCCATTAACTTTAATACTACCCTCTGTGGGTTGAAGAAACCCTGTTATTAAATCAATGACTGTACTTTTTCCAGCACCAGTCACACCCATAAGACCTACGGTCAAGCAACTCGGTATATTCATACAAATATCCTTTAGAACAGGCTCCACCGACCCAGGATAGGTATAAGAAACTTGCTCCATATCAATAGGAGCACTAAGGCTACGTCCGGCCAAAACCGAGACTTCTGTCGACATAGGTGATTTGGCAGATGAAACCAATTCGTACAAAATATCAGCCACATTTGAGTTTTGTTGTATTATTATTGAGTTTGCAAAAATCTGTTGAAACTGGGGCAACAGTCGATAGGCAGCAAAAACATAGAAAGCAAGTATTGGGGCAGAGGCCTGCCACCCGCCGACCTTAATGCTTAAATAACCAGCTAACCCAAGCATGGCAGCCAATGCGGCGGTCTCAATGATATACCGCGGCAAAACACTAAGTGTAATCCCATATACATATTGCCGAGCTAGGACATCAGCCGCCAATCGAAATTTTTCATAAAAGTGTTTCCCGCAACCAAGCATCCGCAATTCCTTAATACCAGCAATCGTATCAGAGGCAATACGGCTAATTTGTTCACGAAACTGAAATGCAAGATTGCCGCTCTGCTTCACTCGTTGATGTAAATGACGATACACAATGTAGTAGATGGTGGAGAGAAAAAAAATGACAATCAAAGAAAGCAATGGATCTATTGTCACAATCAAAACCGCAACACCACAGGTCACAATGAGTCTTGAGACAACAATAAGCATAGGCATAAATAGGGAGCCAGCTAGGCGTTCAGTTTCATAGACAATATTCTTAACAGCCGAAGAAGAGTGGAGTTCAAAGAAAAACTCATACGGTTTGTCCATATACGCAGTAAGAACAGAGGCTGAGAGCCGCCGCCAGACCGACCAGGTAAGCCTAGCAGAGAGCCAAGTCGTGGCAAATGCGAGCATATTGCTTGTCGCAATTAAACCGAATACCATTGCAGCAATCATGGGTGGGTTTTGGCTTGGAAGGATCTGAGAACAAAAGTGACCAACCGTCTGTCCTAAGCGTAAACAGGGGTCCGTCGAAGAGGTCATTGCAGCAACAAGTGGGACAACTGAGATGACACCGCTCATCTCCGCAAGGCTATTTATAAGTAACAGCAGCCCAAGGAATGCAGACCGTCGTCTTTCGGAAGCACTCAATAAAAGCCAAAGCTGTCGAGCAATACGAATCATGTACGGCGAATCTGCTTCATGAAGATTTCAAAACCAATTCCAAAAAACCCACGCCAATAAGCAATGTGCCAGGAATAGTTTAAGAAAATTTCTTGAATGGCCCGAAGCAGTGCCCCACGACACAATGCGTGGAGAAATGCCACCCCACGAGACCGGCCCATACTTTCATAGAAGATTGGGGTCTTAGGTGGTAATTCATTTCGATGCCCCTCCCCTCTGTGAGAATGCATTAAAATTTCAGCAAACACTCGGCTAAATTGAATCTCAGGGGCAAGTTCGTTTAAAAATATTTTTCGTGCGGCGATCCCCATTTCCCGTCGACGTTCATCATCCTGCAAATAACGCTGGGTTTGACTCACTAAATCACCGGCGTTGCGAAATACATCGATGTCCACACCCGTTGTAAACCAATGATCCACACAAGGTGCCCATTCGCAAAGGCAAAATCGGCCAAGAGATGCCAACTCGAAGGGACGTCCTTTGATCTGTCTTTTACTCACTCGCGTGGGGTTATGTCGTAAAATCCAGGCCGGAGGATTCGTCACAGTAAAATTGAGGTTAATCTTGCTTCGTATAAAAATCTGAGCAATACCCTCTGGCGAAAGAGTCCCATTACGGCTACCGAATCCAAAATCCGCCACGGTGATTCCAGCAGCTTCAAGCCGCTCGATGAATTCCCTTCGCCCCGGCTTAGTCAAATCGCCAACGAAAGAAACAGGAATATCCTCCGGCATCCCAGTCGGAGCAGGATGTGTAAGCCAGGAAGTCACCACAACATATGCTGGAACACCAGACGCTTCCAACCACTTGGCGCTATCAAGATCGGTCGTGATCACAGCACTGCAATTTTGATAAAAATACTTCACTTGATCAAAGTAAATTTCGTCGTCCCACCCAATTCCGACAACTGGTACGTGCTCCCGAATTCGTGCCAGAAAATCATGTCGGAGGTAGGCAAAACTATTAGGAAATTGAGTGTAAAGTAAAACTTGTGGAACCCCGGTCTTTATGGTTGACAACACCCTGTTTTCGAGCTCACGACTGCCGACATTAAGATACACTGCCCGGTAATCCAATACCTCGAGACGCATGAATAATTGCCCAAACAACTCTGCATATCTCCGGAACACCGGATGATCGCTGCCGGGCTGCAACCAAAGGGCACTTGCCTCCAGCATAGCGCCTTTACCTCACCCCCTTAAGGAAGCGGCGAATACCTCGCACAATACCAGCGGCCCAGGTAGCAGGTTTTGAACCCTGGCAAGCGACGTGTAAGCCAAGCCCACCAAACGAGATCGCCGCGGAAGGATTGAACCTACCCGTTTGTAGCAGCAATGCTATTTCATTGAAAAACAACCCAAGCCTGCCGGAAAACAAAAATAGTACTATGTATTTAAAGCGCCATGACCCGAAAGCGGACCAAAAGGGACTATCCAAATACAGTGGCAAGCGTCGCGAACATCCCTTCTCCTTTTCTGTGGCACGCTCCTCAATAATGCGACCCATGCGTGCCCAATACTTAGCTTCATCGTAATACTCTAATGCACGAATGTGTGCACGGGCTGCCATTTTCTCCCGAGCATCCTCGTGCTGAAGATAATATTTTGCCTTCTCGACTAGTTCCTCTTCGTCGTGAAAAACATCGATTTCCTTTCCGATGTCGAAAAGCTTCTCTAAGCCAGGCGCGTATTCCGAAAGTACAAAAGAACCACAGAGAGAAATCATAGAACATCGCCCCTTTACTTGTCGCACTCGACGATTGATCGAGAGGTGTGCATCTAATGGGGTGGTGATATTGCCACCCGTAAAATTGAGATTGATGCGCGTACAACGATAAGTTTCGGCAACCATTTCGCGCGACAACACACCAGCTTCGGTACCAGACCCAAAGAGCTGAAGCTCGACACCCGACTCTTTGAGAGCTTCAGCGTAAGACACTCTACCAACCTTCCCCCGCATCGCACCTATAAATGACACATCGATGGTCTTCCCTTTATGTTCTCCAGGATTGAACTGCGCGGTACTGTAGATTCCCGGCAACAACATGGCATCGATTCCATACAATCGATAGCGTTCGTGTAGTGGATTCGACGTCAGGACCAAATCGAAGCACTGCGCATAGTAGCGGTGAGAGACATCAAAGTAATGCTCGTCATCCCCTAATATCAACACTCGAAAAGTATCGCCAATAGCGTTTTCTAGAAATTCGGGGTGAAAGTCGAATTCAGTTCCAAGCGCATAAATAACTATCCTGATTTTGTGGATCGCGATAGACCGCAGAACTTCGTGCTCCAGTGCAGAATAGCCCCCCTCCCGATAGATTAATTCCGGGTTGATCCGATGCACCGAAAATCCACTATACCTTTCCAAGGTAATGGGGTGGTACATATCATTGAACCGCGCATCTGGACCATCTGGACCTATTACAAGAAGACTCATACCCCAGGCCTACCAAGTTTACGTATTTTATGCGCGATAACCGCAATCCAATCTGCAACTTTTGAGGATTGTCGTACCGTATGAAGGCCGGCAGCACCCATCCAAATAGCTGCGGTGGGATTAAACCGACCTGCCCGTATCAGAAGAAGCAACTCCTCCAGAAACAGGCCTAGCTTTCCCATAAAAAAGAAAATCGCCAAATATTTAAAACGCCACGCACCATATGCAGCCCAGAAGGGTCTATCCACATACAGTGGTAACCGCCTCCAACGTCCATGCCTTTTTTCAGCAGCACGCTCCTCAATCATGCGTCCCATACTTGTCCAATACTTTGATTCGTCATAATCTTCAAGAGCACGCGCATGAGCGCGCGTAGCCATTTTCTCCCGAACATCCTCATGCGTAAGATAGAATCGCGCCTTATCCAGAAGCTCGCTCTCGTCATTAAAGACATCAATCTCTCTGCCAATATGAAACCACTTCTCAATTCCAGGCGCGTATTCCGAAAGCACAAATGAACCGCACAAGGCAATTTTTGTGCATCGGCCCTTGACCTGCCGAATACGGCGAACAATCGTCTGCTCAGAATCGAGCGCATAGCTACCCATGCCCGTGAAATTCAGATTTATGCAGGAACGGCGATAGACGTCGATGACCCGATCACGGGGAAGAACTCCTGCTGACGACCCTGGCCCGTATAGTTGCACTTCGATTCCAGCATCCATCAACTGTCGAACGGCTCCCTCTCGGCCCGTTTTGTTTAGGGCAGTACCAATAAATGATACCGGAATGTCCCTGGGCCTCTGCTCTCCCGGGCAGAAAATCGATGAGTCGTATACGCTAGGGAAAACCTTTGAATCGATACCATAGATCTGATAGCGCTCATTCAATGGATTGTGAGTAAGCACTAGATCAAAGCACTGCCCATAGTACCGGTCCGCATTATCAAATCCATACTCATCATCTCCCGTCATAAGCACTTTAAAAACATGGCTCAGTTTGTCGTAGAGAAAACGTGGACGAAAGTCGTACCCTGCGGTCCAATATACAAGCAGATTGATCCTGTGCTTTTCCACGAGACGGCAGATTTCTTGTTCAAGGCCCGACATCCCAACCATCTTGTAAGTTGCATCAGGGTCTAATTCAACCACCATAGCCCCGAGACAACGCTCCAGGCAGCCTGCTATATCAAGATCGCTGAAAAGAAATCCGGCCTTGTTTGGAATCATTACTAATGCGTTCATTAGCCCTGCCGGAATAATCTACGCACGCCACGTGCGAGGGCAGCAACCCCTGCCGCAAAACGTGAGCGTTGCCTGGCGATGTGCAACCCTGTTGCCGCAAACCACACCGCTGCTCTGAGATTAAACCGGCCAGCGCGAATGAGCAGACGGAGCTCGTGCAAAAACAAGAAAAACCGGCCGGCAAAAAGAAAGATCACGAGGTATTTGAATCGGCATGCTCCATAGGAGGACCAGAAGGGCTTGTCTATGAACATTAGCAACCGGTCTTTCTTGGAAGCACGTTGGACAAGCATGCGCCTTTCAAGACACTCCCCCACTCTTGCCCAGTATTTTGCCTCATCATAGTATTCAGTCGCTCGAGCGTGGGCGCGGGCAGCCATCTGCTCACGAACTTCCTCGTGTTCGAGGTAGTAGTGCACCTTTTCCACAAGTTCTTGCCGATCGCGAAAAACATCAATCTCACGGCCAACGTCGAAAAGACGTTCGATACCGGGGGCATATTCCGACAGGACAAAGGATCCGCATAGCGCAATCTTCGTGCAGCGGCCCTTAACTGCTCGAACCCTGTGCATGATCGTGTCATTTGGCGCCAAAGGAGAACGCCAAGTTCCAGTAAAGTTCAGGTTTATCCGAGAATGACGATACAAGGACAACGCTCCTTCGTTCGAGATTGGGCCGTTTTTTGTTCCAAACCCGAAGGACTCAACGGAAATACCTGCGCCTTCAAGCATTGCAATTCCGGCTTCGCGACCTGTTTTGCCTTTCACGGCTCCTATGAAGGAAACATCATGCTTTTTATTTTGGTTTTCGTCAGAAGGACAGAACAAATGGGCCGGATAGACGCTGGGGTAGTATTCAGCGTCTATCTGATACAGATGATAGCGCTCCACCAGAGGATTGGCAGAGATTACTAGGTCGTAGGCTTGACCATTATAACGATCGAACAGCTCGAAATGACCTTCATCATCCCCTACAATGTACACTCGGTAACAATCGCTCAACCGGTGATAGATAAACTCAGGATTGAGTTCCATCCACATACCAAACGCACAACAGATGAACACGTCGATCTTATCCTCATAGACCACATTCTCAATTGCTGCCTCGAGACCAGCGCTCCCTTCCTGCTCATAGATGGCACAAGGATCCAAGGTCTTAACTTGATATCCGCCATAGTTAATAAGTGAGCGAGATATACTCTGGTCAAGTAAACGGGTATCTTCATTATTAGCCTCCAGAATAAGAAATTTCATGACTCACAAACCTTCAATTTTCCGAAATTAAACTATCCTGTTGGATAAAATCCATGAGGCGTAAAATTTGGCAGTCTGTCAATTCATTTCTCTTGAAATAGAGGGATTGTTTCGCACAAGATAGCTTAATTCACCTTCAAGCAGCCATCTTATTTTTTTCTAATCTATAAACCACAGTTTAGGGAAGCCATTATTTAAATAGATGATAGGATGCCAATCCGAAATTTCTTGAACACCTATTTATTGAGTTAGCCGTAGGAAGAAGAAAGAATTTTCACTTTCAGACCTCTTCATAATTACAAACATCACGCCTAGCATCAATAAACTTACCCAATGTTATCTGTGCACGTTTTGGGCTGATTACTGCTTCACCAGCTAACTTCAATGCCGAGAGCACCGCATCCCAACGGGAAACCCTGGAAATCTTATGAACAAAACGCGCAATACGGTCATGCTCTTTTCCATCGGCCCATGTAGATTGGGCTAACTCTAATGCAAAATCATATGAACCGAGTAGCATTGCACAGGTAAATAGCACATGCACCTGACGTTCATTGAGACTGATCGGGACGAAACTGCCTGGCAGGGGATCCCTAAAAAATACAGCATCGGCCCAAAGCGGACGTTCCTTTGTGACGTGTTGGCATTTGTCCAAAAACTTCCTCGAACGATAATGGACACTTGCGCCATAAAAGGAAAAACCTTGCGATCGAAGAAAAATTTCGATATCGGAAAACAGCTTTTGACCATCATAGGTCTGGCAATACCAGACCTCCACTAAGAGGGCGACTGTTCGATCAGTCAGGGTCTTCCTTGCACCCATCAGTATCTCAAACTCTGTCCCCTGAGTATCTAACTTAATGAATTCGCCTAATTGCGGGTGGGATGCAAACTGTGTGGCGAGTACATCGTCCAACGTCCTTGTGACGACTTGCTCCATGCCTATTGGCTGAAATTTTTCCATCTCATAGCGTTCAACAAATGGGTCATGGACGTGTCGAAGTGAAGTATTGGTAGAGGCAGAAGTAATATGGAGGGTTTTCGTACCATTGCTTTCATACAATGCGGAAGGTTCAATCCATACTTCCTTCCAGGGAGTAGAATTAGCATAAAGATTTTGAAGACGAACACATTCCGCTTGATCTGGCTCAAAGGCCAAAGCCGAAGTAAGGCCAGCAATAGGAGCCACAATAGGATGAATCCCATCTCGGACTCCTACATCTACAAACCCCAACCCCAAAGTCTTTAATGTTGTATAGGGAGCGCTTGCTAAAAAATCACAATCTCCAAGAAATTGATTATGTTCCATTAATCTGACCTTCCCATATTATTCCCAGTAGAACAAAATTTTCCATTGGTTTCACATGGACTCAACGGATCAATAATGAATCAGAGGAATTAGCATCTGGAAGTCAATTGCCACGTATTGTAGTTTCAGTCTCTGAAAGTAATCTAAAACGTGGGAATTGCCTGGTTCATTGCACCACTGATAAATAAGGTGCCGAGAAAGAAAAGATACTGGCTCCTTCTCATTATCATGACTTCCTTACAGTCTCCAGGTTTTCCAACGGGGATACCACTATTGGAAATTGCAGGTGAGATTTTTGGGAAACTCATGTCTTCAGCCCAATAGTCTAAATAGCATGCCCCCCTATTGTTATAACTTAATAGACGAAGAAGTCTTTGACGCGCACTCGAATAAACGCCCATCGCCAATTCGCATGTGCTGACCTCCCATCAAGGGCGCGGACCAAGATGCCTGGTCCTGAATCCAAAAAACACGGCATCCATACCTTAAGCCGGAAACCGAGCTTGTCCAAGCAGGAGGCTAAATCACCCACAATCACACCCTGCTGACTTGAGCCCCAACATCCCCAGAAGACTTAACTGTTATGCCCCCGCGTGAGGGAACGCATAATGCCGGGACAAGTCGAAATTACAGTGGGAAGATAACCAGGTTGGACAGAAAAGGAAGTTCCCTGCCAAAAGGGGTAGCTTCTCAAAAACCTAACACTACTACTGCCTTTATTTCTCTTCGGCCTGCTATTCATCTCTATGCAAAGCAAGGGACCTTCTGAAAGATAATTAATAATCTTCGTTATGGAAAACAACTTGGGCCCCTTGGGTTTCCATTCGAAAAGGCACCCATACTCGGATTTGCGGGAGAGCTTCTTTTATTCGATTGTGTCGTTCCGGAGGGGCAAAAAACATCATAAAACCTCCACCTCCAGCACCCAACAACTTTCCTCCAAACGCCCCTGCTTTGAGTCCGGTTTTATATAAAGAATCTATTAGATGATTCGAAACCTTGTTAGTCAATGATCGTTTAAGTAGCCAGGATTGGTGTAATAGGCGTCCTAATTTTTCCAAATCTGCATTATTTTGAAGTAGACTAAGGGCTTCCTTGGTTATGGAAAATAGCTCCTCAAGGTTCACTTCGCCTGCTTCCATTTTTTGTATCTGCTCCCCCGCAATTTCTGAAGCAAAACGTGTTAATCCTGTAAATCCCAATAGGATAAATTTCTCCAGGTTTATCAAATATTCTGGTGGTAAGATAAATGGGGAAACTCGATATTTTTTCTCTCCGCAGCTAGGCCCCATTTCAATTAACTGCAACCCACCATAAGCTGCCATGATTTGGTCTTGAATGCCGACACTCTCCCCTAGCAGAGAATGCTCTACCTCAATAGCCTCATCGGCTAATTGAGGTTTTGTCGGCATTTCATGCTTCAACCCATGAAGTGCATGTAAGAGACCAACAGTAAAAGTTGAACTCGACCCAATTCCCGACTTCGCAGGCAAGTCGGCATCATGATGAACCTCCAAGCCGGAGGTCATATTTAAATATTCTAGGCAACCTCGCACTGCCGGATGCTCAATATCCTTATGTTCATGAACCGTCTCCATTTTGGAATATACGACTCGCGATTTGTAATCGAAAAATGGTTGGAGACGCCGGCATGTGATATAACAGTATTGAGAAAAAGTCGTGGCAATAACTAACCCCTCATTACGGGAATACCACGCAGGATAATCCGTCCCCCCTCCAAAAAATGAAAGTCGAAAAGGGGTCCTTGTGATGATCATTGACGCAATTACCTTTTCCGATTATGGCTGATAAGCCGTAACCTCTAGAATTTTCTTTTCTTCCAAAACCCGATTTCGCCAAAACGTCAGCAAATATTTCATGCTTTCTTCCACAGAGTATTTGGGTGCCCATCCAGTTTCCGCAGCAAACTTTTCTAGTTTGGGCACCTGAAGTGTTACGTCTGAAGGTCTTAATAAGTTCGGATCGACCCTTGCTTTAATAGGCACTTTACTTTCTTTAATGAGAAGCTCAAGGAATTCCCCGACACTCATTGAGGTTTGGCCGCCAATGTTATAGGCCGCCCCTGGTCGACAATGTAAAATCGCCACCCAGTAGGCCTCCATTGCATCACGCACATCAATCAAAGTACGAACAGAATTCAGGTTCCCATGGAGTAATTCGTCTTGAAGGCCCTGTTCGATTCTGGCTACTTGCCTTGCAAATGAAGTGGCAAATAAATCAGTCCGTCGTGGATTCAGGTACGCAAACATACGTGTCCGAATTATTTTCATGTGGTAACTACGAAAATATGTCCACCCCAAAAGGTCTTGAGCAACTTTCGAGACTGCATAAGGACTTGACGGTCTCAATTGGTTTTCTTCTGATATTGGAACTTCGGTTGGATCAACCTGCCCATAAACCTCAGAGGTACTGCACAGCTGAATTATCGGGGAAATTTCCGTCAGTCTAACCGCCTCAAATAAATTGGCGGTCCCCATAATATTATTATTCAAAACAGCCAGAGGCGTTATGAAGGAAGCTTTAACATTGGCATGGGAAGCAATATGGAAAATTACGTCAGGCTGAACAGTTTTCAGAGTAGAAAGTACTGAACTGAAATCGTTTAAATCACATTCATGGATAATGACCTTGTCGTGAATGGCAGCCAAATTCTCGTTTGATGCCGTACTATGCCAACGTGAAATCCCATGCACTTCTACATGAGGTTGCTTCGAAACAATATATTCTGCAAGGTAACTCCCACCTGATCCGGAGATTCCAGTAATAAGTACTCGTTTTATTGATTTGCCAGTTAACATAAAGACTTCAGATGGTTAGATGTTTAACGTTAAAGGTCAATTTGCCCCAGTTTTCCCCAGAAAAAAGGTATGTTCTTTATACACATCTTGAATGCGTTTTAGCTCAGTCTTTTGAAGTGGGCCCATTTGGCTAGCTCCAACATTCTCTGTGACTTCCTTTTCAGATAACATGCCAGGGATAACCGTAGAAACTTCAGGATAAGAGAGGCAATATCTCAATGCCTTTTGAGCTTCAGTTTGGCAGCCACTCTCCGGAGCCAAATTAAATAACTGTGGGGCGTTGGCCCAACATTCTTTTTGTGAAATAGACCAATTTTTTCTGTGGTCTTGCCCATCAAAATCGGTCTCAGCCGAAAGTTGTCCGGCTAAAAATCCAAAACATAATGGGGTTCGGACAACAATCCCTACTCCCTCATTCCTACACAAATCCATCACCCCACATTCCACAGCCCGTTGATCAAGCATATTAAAATTTACTTGAACAGACTCAAACTCAAACTGTTTTATTGCCGTCAAAGCATCCTCGGGTGAACGGACAGAAATCCCCAAAGACCGCACCTTCCCCTCTTTTTTTAATGAGGATAAGCATCCTAGAACCGCTTCGTCTTCCATTATATGAAGGGGGGGGTCGTGAAGTTGGTATAAATCAATATAATCTGTTTGGAGCCTGCGCATGCTCTTTTCGATTGAAGTTTGAATATGGTCAACGGAAAAATTTTGTCCTCCACTATGATCAAGCATGCCCACCTTTGAGGCAATCATAATATTATGCCTTTGGCTTTTAAGCTCTTGGCCAATTAAGGCCTCAGAATGTCCATATCCATACAAATCCGCAGTGTCATAAAATGTTACGCCTAGATCAAAGGCCTTTCGTAAGGCCTTTCGACTTTCATTGTCGATCGTGGGCCCATAGGCAATAGCTCCCTTATGAGATCCACCAATACCCCAGGCACCAAAACCAATTTCTGAGACCTGAATGCCGGAGCGTCCGAGTGTTCTATAATTCATTAGAAACCTAAGTGAATTTAAAGAAGTGAAGGTCCTTGAGCCATGGGGAGAAACTTTTTACTAAAAATGGCCAGACAGTTGAACATCAACCACATTGTTTCCATAAAGATAGGCACCCTTTTTATTTCCATACCAAATTACTTCCCGACACCAGTCATCCCAAGAATCCCAGACCTGGGTTGTTCTATCAATATGGTACGTTGTGGATTTATTAATAAGAGAACATTCCTCTCCAGTAATTGCTGCGCGATAGTACTCCCAAATATTATAAGAGCACTCAATTTCGAGATCTTTGGATTGGAAGGGTTGCTTGAGAAGATTGCAATTCAGCTCAACTGCATCCTGAAGTAAGTGATTGGGTAGCCTTAAATGATTTCCCTTTAAAACCTCCTCTATTAATTGCTGGGCTTCTTTAAAAAATTTCTCCACCTTTCCCTCGAAACATAATTCAATAAGAATGTATTCATCTGCTGGCCACCAGATATTCAACCACTTATCCGAGTGACAGTATTCAGGCCCGGCATTTTGGATGTCTATAGCTTTTTCAATGAAATAACTTTTTATTCCCTGAAGAATAGGGAAACCTTCTAGATCCCGTTCGAGAAAAATCTCTATTAATTCACGATGGGGGACTTCGCAAAGGTTGTGGATCAGCACAAGTGGGACTTGAAAGACCTTGTCAAAATATAGAAACGCCGTCATCCACGAAAACACTCGAGTTCTTACCCAATCTTTTTTTGGCATGGACTCCGTGGCAATGACGAGTTGCTGCATTTCAAAAATATCATCCTCAGACTCGAACACTGATCCATGAATATTGATGGTTTTTGATTCAACCCATTGCATCCCATATTTTTCTTGATACTCAGGATCTCCCATCTCGGCATTAGGAAGAATCGAGAGGTTATTAAATTGGATTCGATTATGCTGACCATTTTCGATAATGGTGGAAACGGCTTTCGTAAACGTCTCATACGTTTCCCCAGGCAGCCCCAATATTAAATCCGTATAAGTTTCCACATTGTCTTTCGTAAACCGTTTCTGTAGTTCTTGGTAGGTATTGGTCGAAATATTCCCTCGCTTAATACTTTTGAGTGTATTGGGATCCATCGATTGAAGGGCAATATCAACCCCTTTGTTTAGGCCTGCATCTGCCAAAATTTTTTGGGTTTCATATGCACGTTCCGTTGCATTCTTGGTCGCTTGTACCGACAACGCGTGAGGATAACCGTATTCCATCTTTGAATGGGCAACAAATTTAGCAATATCAATGTCCCGCGAAAGGATTCCGAAATTCGCATCGCAGCAGAACACAAACTCAATCTTATGAGTAGCAAACCACTCCACTTCCTTATAGAGTCTTTCAATGTCGAATTTGTATACTTTACTGGCAACAGCGGATCCCCAATCGCAAAAGGTACAGGCAAAAGGGCACCCACGATTAGTTTCCCATAACGCAATCCAGTGCTCATTGGGGTTTGCCTGCATCAAAGGTTCAAAAATCCCTTCTAAATAGGGGGAAGGGAACTGCGCTAGCTCCTTCATTCTCCCTCCCTTGGGATTGGTGACGACCGCACCATTCCGGTCAATAAAACTTATAGAGGGGATGTTGGGCCAATCTTGGCATTCAAATTTTTCCAAGATTTCTAGCGCAGAATGCTCTCCCTCACCATGGCAAGTAATATCGATAAAGGGGTGCTGTTTTAAAAAAGTATTATCTCTTTCTGGAACTTGCGGCCCTCCAAAAACAATTAACATCTCAGAATTTTGCTCCTTGAGCCTTTTGGCTATTTCCAAAGAGATCCTCATATTCCAAACATACGTGCTCACAAATAGCACATCCACTCCCAACAGCTGATCGACAGCCTCTTTAACAGCAATCCTCTTATAAATAGGCAAACGAAATTCAAACCTCTCCGGATTACCTAAATTTGCCTGAGCATAGGCCTGAAGCATTCCCGCTGAAAGGGGAAAATAGTTTTGTCCCGAGAAACTGTTATTGATCTGCATTAAACCAACTTTTATCTTATTCACAGGCTTCTCCGTTTTAAGACAACATCATGGTCTAAGTATGGACTTTTTTTACAAGATGCAATTGATTTTCTTTGAACCAATTTATCGTATCCGTAAGCCCTTCCTCTAACCCCACGGCTGCTTTGAAACCAAGCTTTTCAAGGGCTTTATTGGTATCTACGACCCGAATAGGAATCGTTGTCGGTTTAGTTGGGTCAAACATAATTCTGGAACGACAACCAGACAATTGAAGAATTGTTTCCGCAAGTTGTTGGATGGAAACACTAGCACCAGAACCCAAATTTACCCCTTCCCAATGAGGGTAACGTTCTAAGGCCAACAAACATCCTCTCGCAACATCACTGACATGAAGGAAGTCTCTAATTTCCTTCCCATTACTCCAGATTTCAAAGGGATCTTGCTGTTCCACTGCCTTCCTAATCAAAGCCGGAATGACATGGCACGTTTCAAAATCAAAATTATCAAAACGACCATAAAATGGGACGGGTCGTACCACGGATATCTTCATTCCGTATTTTTCGCAATAAAATTTTGCTAGAGATTCGACATATCTCTTCATATTTCCAACGCCCTGGTAGGCACTATGTGGCTCATCTATGAATGCTTCTTCTTCTCGTACCGGTCGAGGATAAGCTGGGTACACTGTAGTGCTACTCACCAGCAAAACACGCTTAATACCAGCTAAGCAGGCCGCTTGAAGGGATCGCGCAGCCATAACAAGATTGGAAGTAACCGCAAGCATCGGATTATTGATAGCTTGGGCTGCACCAACTGTTACAGAAGCACATAAACAGGCGATATCCATTCCTGACATTACTTTGTCACATTCAGCTTGTTCTGTGAGGTCGGCCTTTAAAAATTCGAAATTCGTTATATCTTGATTAAAGAAAGGGCGTTTATGAACTACAGCTCGAATTGTCGCTCTCATGGGGAGAAGACCTTCAATTAAATGTCTCCCTAAGAGACCTGTCGCCCCAGTCACAACAACTTTTTTATTTTCAAAGAAATCAGTCATTGGCATTATATGCGGACCTGCTGGGGTCTATTGCTTAGAAGGGCCCTTTAAAATTCTTTTCATAGGTGTAAAACTCTTCGCCACTTAAATCCATTTCCTCAAGTTCCAACATTTTTTCTACTGTCCGAATAATCGTCACGGCAGAGGGATAAAATAGATTTTCAAGTGGTCTCGTCGTTGGGCAGGGAGCATGGGCAAATCCCAATCGTTCAACTGGTTTCTTTAAGGTGGAAAAACATTGATGGCTAATCATCGCTGCCAATTCTGCTCCAAACCCGCAATAAGACCAATCGTAATCTGCCACAATACAATGCCGAGTTTTATTCACAGAATCAACGAGCGGCTGTTCCTCAAGAGGAGAAACCGTCCGAACATCAATAACCTCTATATTAATTCCTCTTTTCTCCAAGACTTCACCAGCCTTCAATGCCTCAACTGTCATCCAAGACGTGGTGAGGACGGAAAGATCATGCCCAGATCTTCGCAATCCGACAATACCAAGGGAAATAATCTCTTCATCTTTAACTTCTCCTTCAACATCATATAACCATCGATGCTCCATAAAAATCACTGGATTTTCATCACGAATGGCTGCTCGCAACAAACTATAAGCATCTTGGGGAGTAGTAGGTAGCACGACCTTGAGTCCTGGCAAATGAGCAAAAACCGAATGTAGGGATTTACTGTGCTGCGCTGATTGTCCCCACCCTCTACCGATTACAGCTCGAATGACAAGGGGAATTTTTAATCGTCCACCACTCATATAACGTAAATTCGAAATCATATTGGTAATTTGATTCATGGCCAGAAGCATAAAATCTGCCCTAATATGAATGTGGACAGGTCTCAAGCCAGAAAGCGCCGCCCCCAAAGCCACTCCGGTCATAGCCTCCTCGGATAATGGAGTCCCAAAGCAACGTTCAGGACCAAACTTTTCCACTAATCCCTTGGTACTCCCAAAAATACGCTTATGATCTTGGACATCCAATCCATAGACAAAAACGGATGCATCACACTCCATTTCCCGCATCAGGGCCAAATTGAGGGCCTCTCTAAATGTCAAATTTAATTTCATATCAAGACATCTTGATAAAGTTCTGAAGCATCGGGAAAAGGAGCACTTTCAGCCATTTTCACACTTCGATCAATTTGTTTTCTAACCTCGGCTTGAACGGACAAAAGATCTTTCTCGGAACAACCCATGTTTAAGAGACTTTGTTCATATGCCAGCAGAGGATCAAGTCTATTCATTTCTGATTGATCCGGTTTAGGCCTATATCCTGTATTGAAGTCTTCCCTCGGTCCCACATGTTCTAAAAATCGAAGATAAGGGAAACGAATGAATCCTGGCCTCGGATGTTCCAGCATTTTCTTAACCATTTGTGAAGTTGCCGAAATCACCTCAAGTAAATTGTGTCCATCAGCTTCGTCCGAATAGCATTTGAACCCACCAATCGCATCAAGAATCGTCCGAAACCCCTGTCGTTCTGAGGCCGGCGTATGAATGGCTAAATCATTATCTTCACAGACGAACAGAACACGCAGTTGCTTAAGACAGGCAAAATTAAGACTCTCCCAAAATGTTCCTTCTTCAACTGCGCCATCCCCAAAAAATACTACGACAAAGTCCTTCGACCCTCGATAAGCATTTGCAAGAGCAACTCCAACCGCTACAGGAATGGTCGAAGCCACTACAGCGGAAGTGGCCACGAGGCCATTTTCAGGCGCACACAAATGCATGGAACCAGCCTTCCCCTTCCCGGAACCCGTCACCTTTCCATACAATTCTGCAAAAAACCCATCCGTATCCTCTGTCATGGTCAAGTAAAGCGTGTGATTTCTATAAGTTCCAAAAGCCTTAAATCCAATTGGCAAACTATGACAGACTCCTATGGGTATAGCCTCTCCCCCAATTCCCAAGTGCACGGGGGTTTTCATCCCATCTTTAAAATATTCCTCTCCGATTTTTTCCTCGGCCCTTCGGGTCAGGTACAATTTTCTGTAAAGTTTTAGTGCTTCGTCTTTGTACATTAGTGTTTGCTCTACGGTTATTCAAAAAATGACTGCACCGTTGAGGCAGCAAAGTCGACATCCTCATCTGTCAGATATTGATGAACTCCAAAATGAAGGCCAGTGCGGCCAATCCGTTCTGCGACGGGGAAATCTCCTTCCCTATATCCTAGAAAAGCAAAAGCGGAATGTTGTGTGGGAAGGGAACCGAATAAGGTTTTACACTGAATCCCCTTCTGTTCCAAATAGTTATACAGCCCGTCAATTGATTTTTTTTCGTCTCGAAGGACGAGGGGAAAAGCATGTGGGCAAATGACTTCGCCTGGAC
This sequence comes from Candidatus Nitronereus thalassa, assembly GCF_032191465.1. Lineage (NCBI taxonomy): Bacteria > Pseudomonadati > Nitrospirota > Nitrospiria > Nitrospirales > Nitrospiraceae > Candidatus Nitronereus > Candidatus Nitronereus thalassa. The sequence continues at coordinate 1,072,452 of NZ_JAQOUE010000001.1, forward strand.
AATCTGGATAAAGGTACATGGCTTCATCCAGAGGTTTAAGTAAATTCCAAAGCCGAGAAAGGTGACGCCTCCTCACGGAAAACGTCCGATCAAACATTTCAAGCCCTTCGAGTCCAATAGCTGCTTCCAGATCATTCATTTTGGAGTTGAACCCAATCCGGTCAAAATGAAAATACAGTTCTCCTCCTCTTCTTCCATGCGTACGAACAGAACGACACAGTTCCGCAAAAAGTTCCTCGCTTGCGGAAATCATTCCTCCTTCCCCACTACAAATGATATGTGCCGCATAAAAACTAAATAATCCCATGGACCCAAATGACCCAACAACCTGACCATCCAAGGTCGCGCCGTGGGCTTCACAGCAATCTTCAATAACGAGAAGTTTGTGCCGCCTAGCGATTTCAATAATTTCTTTCATTTTGCATGGCTTGCCCATCGTGTGTACAACCTGAATGGCTCGCGTTTTGGGAGTAATGGCTGGTTCAATAAGTGAGGGGTCTAGATTTAAAGTTTCCAGCTCGACATCAACAAACTTCGGCACTAACCCTGCCGCTAAAATACAATTTGCCGTGGCGACAAATGCCAAAGCTGGGGTTATAACCTCATCTCCTCGACTTGCTCCGACACTATTAAGAGCCGCCATTGCGACAAGTCCGGCATCAGTTCCCGAACTTGTCGCAATGGCGTGGGGATAGCCAAACCTTTTTGCAAAATCAGTTTCAAATTGTTTGACATTTTGCCCTTCAGAAACCCAATTTCTTTGGATGGCTGCGTCTAAATGCTTTCGGGCTATTTCACCGATTTCAATATGGCCAAATGTAATTCGATACGGCTTCACCTTAATCCTCCAATATCCTCCAAATTAAAAAAACCAAAAATCCCGGAAAGTTAATTTTCAAAAAAGGTTCCTGGAAGTTCTTACTTCGTAGTCCATATTCATCCTTCACATTCAAAATAATAGCGGGCCAATAAAATGGCAAAAAGTATTCCTACTGTCTCAATTTGCTGGTTTTCAATCAAAAGTAAGAGGTCTTCCATTTTCATGAGCTGAACATCGTGTTCTTCAAGATCCCCACTATTAATATCTTTTACCTTTTCCGTGCCCCTCGCTAAAAACACATGGATTTTCCCTGCCCCCCTATTGGCATCACGTACATATTGACCAAGGTCCACCCATTCCCTAGCCTGGCAACCGGTTTCTTCAAGCAATTCCCTTTTTGCACAATCCAGAGAAGACTCTCCTTCATTGCACATTCCTGCCGGCAAACCCCATATCGCTTTCCCCACTCCATGCCTGTACTGTCTCAAAACAAAAACTTCACCTTTTTCATTTATGGGGACAATAACTGATGCATCGGGGCAGGTAATCTTATAATAATCTGGAATAATTCGACCATCAGGAAGTTGGACCCTTTCATTCCAAATTTCAAACCAAGGAAGGACAGATAATAGCCGCTTATTGTCCAGAACCGTCCAGGGCTTAAATACAGGTAAACGCAATTGTGAAAATCTTAATGTCACAACTTCCCTTTATTTTCAGAAGAACAATTTCCAAAAAATTCTTCCGCACTAACAAAACTTTCAGGAGTCCCAATGTCGATAAATTTCCCTCCTGCTTCATATCCACATATTCCCCTTTGAATCCATTTTGGAAATATATCTTTTTCAAGGGAAATTGGCTTGTGTTCAGGGATAGTCGTTATCAAAGATTTATTCACCAGATAAACCCCAGCATTAATCAACCCAGGCGTGGACTCATTCGTTTTTTCCTCAAAAGCCAAAACCATCTCATCCTTCGAGATTTGAACTCGACCAAACCTCTTTACATTCGGCACATGTGTCAAAACTATCGAAACTTGAGATTTTTTAGCCACATGCCACTTTTCAAACGCACACAAATTGACTTGGCAAAAAGAGTCTCCATTCAGCACTAAAACTCTTTTGGAATTCACAAGGGAGGATGCAAGTCTTAAGGCACCACCAGTCCCGAGAGGAGAGGATTCTTGCGAATAGTTCAATTCAAGCGATTTGTAATTTTCTCCAAATTTTTGACGAACTTGCTGGGCCTTATATCCTACACATAACACAACCCGCCTGTAATCAGCATCATGGATTTCGTCGAGTAAATAAGAAAGAAAAGGACGTCCCTTAACCTCAGCAAGTACTTTTGGCTTACCCACAAGAACCGACTGAAGGCGTGTACCAAGACCACCGGCCAAAATGGCTACCGTAGTGTTGGGCCTAGACATTGCCTAAGTGCAACCGCCCCATCATTCGAAAACCTTTTAGTAACTCTAGAATACCTTCGTCTAGGGAACGATGGGCCTGAAATCCTGCTTCACGCAATCTCTGATTTGACACAATATAATTTCGTTTATCAGGATCGCTCCCTATGGATGCATAATGAACATAGAAATTGGGAATATGTGCTTGAATGAGCTTTGCCAACTCCTCTTTAGATATATTCGCCGAATCCAAACCTGCATTATAGGGCCGCCCCACCATTTGAGAAGAATTCTTCATACAATGCACCATACACTCAGCAACATCCCTAATATGAATAAAGTTACGTTTAAAATCTTTTTCAAAAATAACAAGATAGCCAGAGATAAAAGCCTGATAGACAAAATTGTTGACTAGGAGATCAAGCCGCATCCTTGCGGACATGCCAAATACGGTCGCCAATCGCAATGTCACGACATTAGGTGCATTGAGCAACTCTTGTTCAGCTTGGACTTTGGTTTTGCCATACAGTGATATGGGTTCTAAGGGAGTATCCTCCGTACAAAAAGATTCACCAGATTGGGTTCCATAACCGCTATTCGTGGTCGGGAAAATAATCAACTGGGTTGGGCTACGCATTTTTAATAAGAGTTGTATGGCCTCCAAATTCACAGATTTTGCTAAACATGGATCCCGATCACAGGCAGGGGCCCCGACTATGGCAGCCAGGGGGATTATGACATCGGTATCTTTTATATTTGAGCGCATCAATTCCTTATTACGTGCATCACCACAAACAAATTCAAACTTTGGATTGGCGCACAAATGAAACAGGCTATGTTGCTGGTACAACAAATTATCGATAACAGTTACCTCATACTCTGCCTTCAACAAATGCTCACATAACACTGAACCCAAATAACCCGCCCCACCAGTCACAAGCACTTTCATTATTTTTCATCCCCTCATAAGGATATTCATAACGCCTTTACCCATTAGGCAAACACCAAGCAATCAAATTATTGCACATTCTTTACGCAATAATAATGGGCTGCAATGCCCCCCTTTGCAACCTCCACAACCATATCCCTAATGTAAGCATGGATTCGGATCATAAGGGAGAATTCCTGTCACCAAGACTCTAACCATAGGCATATCTTTATTCGACATTAACTCCAAACAATTTCAACGGTCGATAATGTCAACAACTCCGCTAGTAGCAAGGACCGTTTTTCTTTCTCCAGAAAACAGAAGAAACGGCATACCTAAAACGAAGGAATTTCGACTTCTTTTTTTACAATCATTCCATTTATAAAAGTGTTTGACTAAGGAAGAGATTTCCCCCTTTAAACTAAGATGCTAGGCATTGACATCATCCACCGTCACATCTCAGACGACCGAAAAAACTTTCTGGTGAGGAATGCCCATAGTCCGGAAGAGAGCCCTCGTTCCCTCAACATCTACAATATGGCATATGAGAACGGCATCAAAATGCAAAATTTTTAAAGAATCTATAGTGTGACATGGACAGGAAAGAAATGTCTTCTCTTGGTTCTCGGAAATAAATCCCAAGAATGTAAAATTAGTTCCTTGCAATGACAGATAGGCTAATTCTGCCAACTCGCCTACCCCGTAAATCATGATCCGATGAACACTCAACTGCTTGAGTTGCATTAGGACTCTGTCAAAACGTTGTCGTACATCCCGAAAATAGGTTAAGGAACATTGAATATATTCACAAGTCAGTCTTGATTTCTCTGCAATGCCCTTGGGCGTAATCAAGTACTTGATTCTACCCCTAGGAACCGTCGTTATTTTTATATATCCTTTGTGCGCCAACCGTTTGATATAGAGATTGGTTAAGCCAAGGGCCACCCCTAGTTTCGAAGCTAGCGATCGTTGCGTAATAACTGGATTTTTTTCAATCTCTTGAAGCACATACAGTTCCCGTTGACACTGCATGTTTTCCAGAAATAGGCTATTTGGGGAAATCATGTTCAAAGATTGAACATGAAAGACCAATTTTTGTCAACGCAAATGTTGAATCCTTTTTCTAGCAATCAAAGAAGCTCCTGGCGGAATAAAAAATAGGGTCATCACTAGTTCTTTCCGATTATAGTCTAGCCAAAATGAAACGAATTGCCATTACAGGTGCTAACGGCTTTATCGGGAAACCACTTGCAGATTTTTTGGAACGCAATGGATATTCCGTGACCCGAATCATCCGCAAGACTGATTCCGTCCCAGCCAATAACAACAAAAAGACCATTGCTATTGGTGATCTTACAAAAGTTAGTGACTGGGCTCCCATTCTGGAAGGGATAGATACCCTAATTCATCTCGCTGCCAAGGTCCATGTCAAACAAGACCGGCATCACAATCCCCTTTCTGCATTTCGAAGGGTTAATACTGATGTCACTGTGAACCTGGCACACCACGCATCCAAAGCGGGGATCAAACGTTTCATTTACTTAAGCTCAATCAAAGTGAATGGCGAATTCACCATGCCCGGTCACCCCTTTTCTGAAGATAACACTCCTGCGCCACAAGATGCCTATGCCATATCCAAATTTGAAGCTGAAAACGGACTGCGCGAATTGGCGACCCTAGGCACGATGGAGGTGGTTATAATTCTCCCCCCCCTTGTCTACGGTCCCAAAGTTAAAGGGAATTTCCTCCGTATGATGGAGTGGCTGAACAAAGGCAGACCCTTACCTCTTGGTGCAATTCACAACAAACGCAGTCTTCTAGGATTGGATAATTTATTAGATTTCATTAAGATTTGCACAGAACATCCCCATGCGGCGAACGAAACCTTTGTGGTTTCAGATGGCGTAGACCTTTCCACTACAGAATTATTGGAGCAAATCGGCGATTCTCTTGGAAAACCTGCGCGATTATTTGCGGTCCCACGGGGATTATTAAAAATTGGGTTTCGGCTAATGGGAAAAGGTAGTTTAATCCCACGTTTGCTTGGTTCGCTTCAGATAAATATGGGGAAGGCCAAAATGTTGCTTGGCTGGAAACCACCATATGATATTAATGAGGGTTTAAAGAAAACCGCAAAAGACTTCCTACAGTCAAAGGAGGATTAACCTTGCATTTCCTAGTAATTGCCCCTATAGGAATAAAAGATCCTCACCAAAAGCAGCGAGGCATTCAACGAAAAAATGCTCATACTTTAATGACGTATTCTGCTCCTCACCAAGACAAAGGGATTAACCTTTGATTTTACCACGCTAGGGATTTTCGTAAGAACGACAGACGCCGCCGAAAATATTCGACAAGAAGGAGGTATTATCCAAGTCTTTCCTTAAAAAAGATCCCCGCAGTAAGCTGATGGGGTATTCAGAGGAAAAATCTCTTTTTCTAAAAGGAAACCCCGTAGCAACCTTCCGAGAAATTACAAGTTAAAAAGAGATATTTATGAAAACCTTTGGCTGGCACAGTGGGAAAATTGCATGACTTTAGTGGAATTAGGGATTGGTAGCCTTGTATTCCTTCTAGCTTTTCTCTTTACTCGAGGACTTTCTTCCCCTACTTCAAAACTCTGCCTTATGGATCATCCAAATATCCGTTCTTTGCACGAAAATCCCACACCATGTACTGGGGGCCTTGCCATTCTGGTTTGTGCACTTGGAGGTTGGTGGTCTTGGATTCTTCTGGTTCAGCTCCAGCCAACGTTTCTGTCCGTAAATAGGATTAGCGATCCAGATATAAGGTTAGCGCTGATACTTTCATTCTTTGTCGCATTACTGACACTAATTTCCTATTGGGACAGAAAAGTTGGGGTAAAACCAGGACTTCGGCTAGCCATTCATATTCTGGCAGGGGCTGCCTTAGTAAGAGGTGCGGATCTTTTTGTAAATGCCATATCAATTCCTCTCTTAGGACAAATATGGCCTCTGGGGTGGGTAGCGGTACCACTGATGTTGCTAATCATAATATGGATTAAGCGATTATTTGGGCTCAACGGAGGACTGATTGAGGGATCGATCGTTCTAATCGGCGGCTTTGTCATTTATGTTTTGTGGACAGGTGGTGCGAATATTTTCCCAGTGTTATCTCTCATAGTTTCCATTCTTTGTCTTGTTTGGATGAGCAATCTGTTCAATTTTATGGATGGGATGGACGGGCTTGCTGGAGGAATGGGTATAATTGGATTCGGCTTCCTTAGTTTTATTGCTTGGACGAGTGGGCATTTTTTTATTACTTCGCTAGCTTTTTTTATTGCGGTTTCCTGTGGGGGATTTTTAGTTTTCAATTTACCACCAGCAAGAATTTTTATGGGTGATGTAGGAAGCGTTCCTCTGGGTTTTTCTGCAGGAGGGCTTAGTGCTTTAGGCATTCATCAAGGTTTATTTGATATTTGGATTCCTCTCCTTATCTTTTCTCCATTTATTATGGATGCCACCGTCACACTTTATTGTCGAATGCTTCGTGGAGAAAAAGTTTGGAAGGCACACCGTGAACATTTTTATCAGCGTCTTGTTCTTTCAGGTTGGGAGCAACGAAAGGTTTTGATGGCAGAGTATGGATTGATGTTAGGCAGTGGAATGAGTGCTGTAATGTATGGTCAATTTGGCGAACAGTTACGGTTTGTGGTTTTATTGGGATGGATATTCATCTACACTCTCTTGGGGTGGGGGGTTTTCCGAATTGAGCAACGTGCTAAAAAGATTAATGCAGCAGCCTGATGAATAAGTGTGTATTCTACTGATTGGCCTCTCACGTTTTATGATAGAAATTCCCCAACAAAATTTTCATATTACAAAGGTATAAACAGTGCAAGGTTTCATCCTGGTTTGCCTTTCCTAAATGGCTTCGATTATTCCTTTGAAATATGAAAATATTGCCCATTGGTTTTTACTGGGGTTAGTCTGTAATTTGCAAATGATATGATGATGAACACCACCCTTACCCAATCATTTAAGAGATTTAACGACATCTTGGATAAGGTGTTTGCTCGGTATCGGATGCTATTTATTGTGGGTTCCCATCTCGGGGTAGTAGCTTTTGCCAATATTCTTTCTTTTTTCTTTAGATTTGAAGGGATCATTCCTCATGAATATCAGGTGCTATGTGCACGAATGCTTCCTATTCTTCTTCTCATCTATATGGTGAGTCTTTGGTTGTTTGGGTTATTTCATGGCCTATGGCGGTATGTGGGTTTTCATGATTTGGTAAGGATTGTGTGGGCTTGCTTCGTTGGAAGTCTGATCTTTTTTCTCTTCATTCATATCTTATTGCACGTTACCTATTATCCTCGCTCCACGATTATCCTGACAGGCCTACTCAGCGCAGGCTTTCTTGGGGGGATGAGACTAACATTTCGTTGGTTTCGTGAGTGGATTCAACGAGTTGGAGCCACTGGACGCCGAGTTTTACTGGTTGGTGCTGGGGATGCCGGGGAGCTGTTACTAAGAGATCTTCAAAGTAGTCGTGCTCACAATTATTTTCCAGTGGCTTTTGTGGATGATGCCAAGGCAAAACAAAAAAGCCGAATTCACGGGATTCCCGTGGCAGGAAGAATTGAAGACATTCCGGATGTGGCGAGGCAATACCATGTAGAAGAGATAATCATAACTATTCCTTCGGCAACTCCCCAGATTCGACAAAGAATTTTGTTCGCCTGTGAGCCTTGCCCCATACCCATTAAAACTCTCCCTGACCTGCAAGCTCTTCTTAATAGTCCCGTTTCATTTCATGGCGTTCATAGTTTTACGTTAGAAGATCTTTTGCAGCGGGAACCAGTGAAGACCGCCCTAGATGAACTATATCCTTTACTCAATAATAAACGGATTCTAGTTACCGGTGCTGGAGGATCCATAGGGTCTGAGCTTTGCCGGCAAATTTCATGGTATCAACCATCGTTGCTTCTTCTTTTTGAACGACATGAAAACAGCCTATACTCTTTGGAATTAGAGCTGCGTGGAAAATTTCCCAACCTAAATTTAGTTGCCATTGTCGGAGACACCACCGTAAGGGACTGCGTTGGGGAAGTTTTCTCTCACCATTCACCGGAATTGGTTTTTCATGCTGCAGCTCATAAACATGTCCCACTAATGGAGAGTAATGCCATTGAAGCTGTTCGTAATAACGTCTTTGGCACGAAAGTTTTGGGCGAGATGGCTTTGGCTCATGAAGTTGAACAGTTTGTTCTCATTTCTACTGATAAAGCCATCAATCCTACCAATGTTATGGGGGCTACAAAATGGGTCGCTGAATGCTTGATTCAGGGATTTAACAAAAAGCCAGGACCCAGGTTTGATGCTGTTCGATTTGGCAATGTTCTTGGGAGTAATGGAAGTGTAGTTCCGCTTTTCGCCGAGCAGATTAAGAAAGGAGGCCCAGTCACGGTTACCCACCCTGAAATAAAACGATACTTTATGACAATTCCGGAAGCCGTTCAATTATGCTTGCAAGCAAGTTCTCTAGGAAAGGGGGGAGAAATATTTGTTTTAGATATGGGCGAACAAATTTCCATTGCGGATTTGGCAAGAAATATGATCAGGCTTTCTGGCTTCGTTCCCAATCAAGACATTAAAATTACCTTTTCCGGGCTTCGCCTTGGTGAAAAACTTTTTGAAGAGTTAGTTGGGAAAAATGAAACACTAGCACCTACTGTCCATCCAAAAATTCAAAAAATCCAGACAGATCCCGCAAAGAAACATGAAACACTTGCCGATCATATAAAAAACTTGGAGGAACTGGTTGCCGATGGAAATTCCGAAAAACTCCTTGAAAAACTTAAGGACATTGTTCCTGGATACACGCCTACCCCTCCATTCTTTCATTGCATGCCAAGTGAAATTTCTTGAACCACTTCGCCATGAGACCCTCCTTGGATGACCTGACTTGATGAAACCCCTCTTCTATTATTTTCACTCGCAACCATAAAGCAAAGTACAATCCAGTCAGGAGCCAAAACAGGTAAGCCAAAGTACCTACCAACATATTGTCAAACATGTTTCTTGTAATGACCCCAACTACCATAAGTAAGACACCTAACCCAAGATTCCCCACAAAGGTCCCTCTATACAATTGAACTCCGTCGATCGCAGTCCTCAGTATGAAAAAAAATATCACTACATAAAAGACGAAACCAGTCAGTCCTACACCATAGATCATAGAGATAAAAACATTATGCAGATGCATGCCCGTGGAAGGTACATTACCAGAACCCACCATAATTTCTTCGTTGATTTTTTGAAAAGTATGATTTCCATAGCCAAACCCCATAATAGGGTTTTCCATAATTTGCTCAAAGGCAATCTTCCAAGTGCCTAAACGAATTTTCGTTGACTCAAGACTTGCAAAGGAAGTATCTTGGACAATGTCATTCTGGTCTCCTTGAAACACCTGCCCTCCGATTAAAATTAGTCCGCAAATAAAAACCGGAAAGCTCCATTTCAGCCATTTATTTTTTAACCCAAGGAACCATAGTACGGCCAACTGAGAAAAAAAGGCCAGCCAGGCGCCTCGAGTGTGGGACAGAAATAAGGCTGCAAGGACAATAAAAAAAAGACTGGTGACAAGCAATTTCGCACGCTGCCCATTTTCTTCAAGATAAAACATCCATATAAAAGGAATGCTCATCACTAGGAAACTTGAAAACCATTGCCCTGATTGAGTGAGAGAGTGAGCATGGCTCGTCTTATCAAACAAACTGTCGGCTTTCGCAAAATGTTCTACAATCCCGAACGCGCTCATCAGTACGATGCCAAACACAAAAGCAACAAGAATATTTTTTACTTGGCTTTCATTTTGTATTACATTCACCACAAAATAGAACATGATGAATAGCAAAATGGTCTTACGCCATTCAGCAAAACTATAGCTAGGATCAAAAGCAAATGGGACGGTAACTAAAACCCAGGCGACAAAAGAAAGGATGGGCAGGTCCAAAGGGGTTCGCTTGAAATGAAAATCTTGATTTCTTAATCTTACACTCACCCACAAAACGAGGAGCCCGACAAACAAAAACTCAATTGCATGACTGAGTTTGGCCACAGGAACAAGAAAAGCGATGGCCATGAGCCCAAAAGTAAATATCTTTTCTTGATCAATGCTTAAGGGTGTTTTTAATTTTCGAATTAACTCCAAGGCGAAAACCGATTTTGCTTAATCACAAAAAGCTAGCCTTACAATCCTCGAACGACCAAATCATGCAAGTGAATCATCCCAACAACTTTCTGATGCCTGGATAAGACTGGCAATAAAGAAATAGGCTTATCACGTTTCTCCATTTTTTCCAAAGCGGAGTAGGCGGTTTCGTCTTCAAACACAAAATCCGGTTTGGGGTTCATAATATCGACAATTTTCGCCGCAAATAAATCATCCCCACGCTCTAAGACTTTTCGAATATCATAATCCGTAACCAACCCAACCAAACGCCCTTCGTCATCAATAACGGAAACCGCACCGGAACGCTTTCTTGTAATTTCCGATAGCATGGTCTTCGTATCTGCAGAAACAGGAATAACGGGATTGTCCACACCTGACCGCATGATATCCCCCACCATTAACAACAATCGTTTCCCTAATTGTCCACCAGGATGATTCACGGCGAACTCTTCAGGCTGAAAATTTCGCAACTTCATCAAGGTCATGGCCAATGCATCACCCACGACCAACGCCGCGGTGGTACTCGTCGTTGGGGCCATATTAAACGGGCAGGCTTCCTCTTCTATAGGAGTATGCAAAACGAGATCTGAATGTCTTGCCATGGTTGACTTCGGCTGAGCCGTAATTGAAATAACCTTCGCGCCAACCTTTCGTGCCACGGGCAGAATGGCATTCAATTCCTCACTTTCCCCAGACTTCCCAATGGCTAGCACAACATCATTTTTTTGGATAATGCCCACGTCTCCATGCATTCCATCAGCGCTATGCAAGAACATGGCAGGAGTACCGGTCGATACCATAGTTGCAGCAACCTTCTGTCCGATAATGCCCGACTTTCCAACACCCGTCACTACCACCTTTCCTTGACAGGCAAACAGCAGCCGGACGGCCTCCTCGTAATCAGGGCCTAAATTTTTCTGAAGTCCCGCAATCGCCCGAGATTCCAGCTCCAGAACACGGCGGATTTCAGCAAGAACATTCATACCAGTCACAATGGGAAAGTTTCCCTTGAAGGGTGAAAACCATTTACAGTGCGAGTCTTACATTATTCAGAGCGGAAGGATTGCACCATATTCATCGGACAGAGTCAATCCAACGCAAAAGGATATGGTAAACCCTCTCCTTTATCTCCCAGTAACGTTTCAATCTCCTTTAAATATCCATATAATCACACACTAAAAACTCCGATTCATTAAAAAAATGCAACCAACAGGGGAACCGCGAAAAAATTGAAACCCTCGACAAAAAACAGCATTGCCCAAACTTTTCTCCACCTTGACTATGAAGCCTTAGGAAAAATCTACTGCGACGAAGGAGGAGAGGCCTTTTGGCAGCACCGTCAGGGTCCCTGCCAACGGCTAGGGAAAAAAATAGCCTCACATCTCAACCAGAGTTTGGCCCCAAAGGGCCGCAGCCTGTATATTGGGGCCGGAGTCGCAGAGTTGCCCATGCTTATTGTTGAGACAGCTGATCTCGATCGGTCAGTTTTCCCCTACAGCCTGCGAAAAAAAGAGGTAGCCATTCTCAACAAAGCCTGCACTGCCCTTCCGTTTCAATTTCTGGCAGACAATGCTCTCCACGCACAAGGCAAATTTGATCATCTCTGGCTCGTGAGCGTCCTCAATGATCCGGAATGTTATCCACAAACCTCAGCCCTCTCCTATGGACGCGCAACCCCATTCGATTTTGATCCTGATGCGTACAAAAAGGAACAGTACATCCTCCTTCGCTTGATTCACTCCTGCCTCAGAAAACTATCCATTCCCGGACTGGTTACTACATCCGTGGAGGAAGTTCCTTGGATCACCACCTGGTGCCTGGAACACAACATACCGTTTCATCTTGAATCCAAGACATTTCCAACAGCCATTGTCGGTGACCCTTTGTGTTTTATCCACCTGGACGAAACACCACCACCAAAAGCCAGCAACCAAAAAGAATTATGAAATCCTTAGGCATTGGACTTATCGGACTTGGCCGCCACGGTCAACGTTATGCCCACCACCTGTTGGAGGGAATTCCCAGGTGCCAATTGGTGGCCGTATGCCGACGGGATTCAACCAAGGGCCAACCCTTTGCAAAGAAACATAGTCTTCAATTCTATCAAGACTATCATGACCTCCTTACTCATCCCGAAATCCAGGCCATTGTGGTTGTTACCCCACCGAGCGAAGCCATCTCCATCGCACTCCAAGCCATACGGCACCATAAACCCGTGCTCATTGAAAAGCCCATGGGAAGTTCAGCCAAAGAAGCCCAACAACTCCTTGCCCAATCCACTCAAGAACACATTCCCGTCATGGTCGCACAGACCACACGTTATGAGGAAACCATCGCACAGCTGAAAAGCTATGGGAACAAAATTGGAACCTGGCGTTACCTCGTCTTGACAAACCGTTTACCACCATCTGAAAATCCCCTACTCCAATCCCCGGGAACCTCTCGGGGAGCACTCCTTGAGATCGGGATTCATCAACTCGACCTGGTTCGTTTCCTCACCGGGCAGGAGGTCAGCCAAGTTTATTGCGAAATGGAACGATCGCACCCAGAGAATCCTGAGACCCGAGCTTGGGTGACTCTTCACACCAACTCTGGCCTGCCCTGTCTATTGGATATATCTCGAGTAAGTCAGGGCCGATTCACCCGCACAGAAATTATCGGCGAAACGGGACAACTCATCGCCGACATGACCAGTCCATCCTTGACACTTCTCAGGAAGGATGATCATCCAAGGGTTATTCCCCTCACCTCGCAACCAACAATCCCACAGGTACTCTCTGATTTTGTTGACGCTATTCAATCGGAAATACCAATGCCAGTCACCGGTCTCGATGGATTGCGAGCCGTCCAAATCGCAGATGCCTGCTACGAATCTGCGAAAACCCAACGCACTATCACCATTTCACCCATATAATCAGTTCTGCGGAAGGTTACCGCCTGGCATTCCCTGCCGTTTGCGTGAAAACACCTTATGAATGTTTTGGTGTTGACTGACCAAACGCTCACGAGCTTTCAGAAAAATTTCTTCGACCAAAGCCCAATCCGCCTGGCTCAAATAATAAGACTGAAAAACCACCTCCATCCCTGGCTGCTCCCACATGCCATGTTGCCTTGAATACTCCACCAACGCTTCCAAAGATTCAGAGGACCACCCCTGTTCATAGAAGGCCGCACGAATTTCTTCGGTCCTCGCTCCCCATTGACGAGAAAGCGCAGTCGAAAAATACTCATGCACCGCTGGTTCTTCGCTCTTCAAAAACATCGATTGAAATTGGATAAGGGAACGAATGAGTTGATTCGCACGAGGGTCAGCTTCTGGAGGTAACACTCCCGCCTCATGAAACGTGGCAAGCATAGCCATAACGGCCCCGACATACTGAGCGGAGGCACGTTTGGACTGAAGCAATCTACCTGAGGATGCAGAGATTCCTTGCCACCGACTTTCTTCATGTAGCTCGACATCCCTCCCCACCACATAAAAAAGACTCTCAAACTCAGAAACTGGCGCTTTCGTGAATTCGGTTGGAGGAGGCGCCTGAATTATTATCCAGTGACTATGATCAAAGGCCCCTCTGACCTGCTCTACGGGAAGCGCAAAGGACAAGACCAAGCCAACCCCCAAAAGCCACATGGTTCTCACGAAATTCTCCCCTGCATTTTTTCCCAGTCAGTGTAGGTGCGCCATCTCATGGCGCTTCCGGAACAGGCGGCATAAGATGCTGCAGCTACAATCGGTTGAAAACGAAAAAATCACCTGCCTATAATCCATATGTCTCTCCACCAAATGTCCCCACTAATGAGGAAAATGTGCTTGCAAAGGTTTTAAGCGCAGGATTGCTTGGGCTCGATGCGCATCTCATTGAAATCGAAGTGGATATTGGGGGTGGTCTCCCTCAATTTTCCATCGTCGGACTCCCAGATGCCACCGTGCGCGAAAGCCGCGATCGCGTTCGTGCCGCACTCAAAAATACCGGGTTTTTCTTCCCCGCGAAAAAAATCACCGTTAACCTTGCCCCTGCGGGAATCAAAAAAGAGGGGTCGGGCCTCGACCTGGGGATTGCCATTGGTATCCTAATCGCCGAAGGCATTCTCGCTCAGGAATCCGTCACCAATTATGTACTCGTAGGAGAGTTGTCGTTAGATGGCCGTGTTAAGCCCATTACGGGCTCGCTGTCCATAGGCATGCGATGCCAAGGCCAACACCCACTCATTATTCCAACGGAGAACGCTTCGGAAGCCGCAGTCCTCAATCAGGTTGAGGTCTATGGCATTCATACCCTCCCAGAAGTCCTTGCCCTTTTGAACGGCGAACAACCTGCCTCACCTGTGACGGTAGATCGCGCAGCCCTCTTCCACGCCCCAACCAAAATCGAAGAAGACTTTTCCGAAGTCCACGGACAAACTCAAGCCAAACGTGCCCTCGAAATTGCAGCCGCCGGAGGCCACAATGTGTTGCTTATCGGCCCTCCCGGTTCAGGAAAAACCATGCTAGCCCAACGACTCCCTAGCATCCTACCCTCCCTCAGCCAAGAAGAAGCCATTGAAACCACTCGCGTGCACAGCGTGGCAGGCTTATTGCCAAATGGAGGAGCACTGATCACTACCCGCCCATTTCGCGCTCCTCACCATAACATTTCCGAGGCAGGCCTCATAGGTGGGGGGACCATCCCCAAGCCAGGGGAAGTCTCGCTGGCCCATCACGGGGTGCTGTTTTTAGATGAAGTCCTCGAATTCAAACGTCCGGTCTTAGACAGCCTTCGCCAACCTCTCGAAGAAGGTACGGTCACGGTGACAAGAGTGAATGCGTCCCTTCGTTATCCTGCGCAACTCATGCTCGTGACCGCGATGAACCCATGTCCGTGCGGATACTTTGGAGACCGTACACGAGAATGCCTTTGTTCGCCTCAACAAATCCGGCGGTACCGTGGACGGCTTTCTGGACCACTCCTTGATCGTCTTGACATTCACCTAGAGGTACCTGCGGTGGTCGTATCAGAGTTGAGCCAGAACCTCGCTGCGGAATCTTCTCTCACCATTCGCGAACGCGTTTCCCAAGCACGGTCCATACAAACGCAACGGTTGCACACTGAAGGACTCTTTACCAATGCCCAACTCAAACCCCGTCATATAAAAAAATATTGTCCTCTTGATGAACCAGGGAAAAAATTGCTCGAACAAGCTGTGAATCGACTGGGCCTTTCCGCGAGGGCTTACGGCCGAATTCTGCGCGTTGCACGAACCATTGCCGATTTGGCAAACTCTGAACGGTTGGAAATATCCCACCTCGCTGAGGCCATCCAGTATCGGAGCATGGACCGTGTTCTTCCCCTATAGAATGCGTCATGACACACCCGGCTATCAGCCGACGGTTGAGGCATGTCAGCCACCGATTAAAGGTTCACTTGCATGAGTTCCTTGAGAATCTTCACGTGGTGGTTTCTGGTGGGATCGCTCATGGCGGCAGCCGTAATTCTCATCCAAGGTGGCATACGCGACATCATGCTCACCGGAGAACCGTTGTGGGACATCAAACTCATCGAATTGATTACGCCGATCTTCGGAGGAGGCATCTTAGGTGGTTGTATTGCTTTAATCCTTAATCGTATTCGCAAACCTGATTCATAAAAAGGGGTACGTAGGGCATGGATATTCAAATCGGGGCACATCTGTATCGCAACACTGACGGAACCATTGAAATCGAGGGCGCATTGCAAATAGAAATTGATATACGCGGAAATGGGACTCCACCTCGACTGAATTTCGCCATATTCGACGGAGGAGGAAAACTTCCGGCAAAGATCATGAATAGCGTGTTTACCATTAACGAAAGCAACGCCTATGCTTTGGAAAAAACCCCCGACAGCATCGTTGTGACGCATCCAGGATCTGGGAGAGAAGTCCTGAACCTTGCCGTGGAATCTGAAAAGAAGGTCATTATTTCCAGAGGAGAATTCGCCACTCTCAAGGGCCATACCATTAAAATTAGCCCTGAGGAATGGACTATCGAAAAAACCACAGTGAAGGAAGGCGAAACAGATATGAAAGGAAAATCAGCGTGCCTGGGATGAATGGAAATGCGTAATCCTGGAGACATCGGGAAGGGGAAAATTCTGTTCTTTCCACAAGGATTACGGATAGGGCGCTACGGATCATGTTTCTAAATTTCTGCCGCCGGAGCATTCCGTGTCCCTTCACACACCGAACACACCTGAGGAGCAATTCCCTCACTGACTCGAGCCGGTCCCAAAGCAAACTTCGGATCCAACGCCACAACATCGGCGCCTTGATATGTCCATAATCGCCCACACTTCGGGCAGCAAAACCACATAGTATAGCCAGGCCAATCGCGATCTCGCGTTCCCATTAACCCTACATTCTCCTAAACAGGCGTGTTCTTAAGCTGAAGTTTCCCGCCAACAAACATCTTAGGCATCCACATCAAACACCTCTCGAATCTTTGACTCCAGACTCCCCAACCAGTCTTCGAAAGGCTCATCAGCATCTACAACTATTTCTAACTTGCCATTACTCAGCTTGCGAACCACACCTGGAGATTCCGCCCCCAATGGAATTTCCACCCATTCCCGATTAATCTCCAACTCATCCGTCAATTCCAAAATTTTATTGATTTGCTGAAACGACACGGCATCCGACATAGACTTAAGCCTCGCTGTAAATTTCAATTCAACCCGTCAAATTTTAGGAAGCCCTTCCACTCGTGTCAATGATGGCAAACGAAGTATCACCAAGAGAATTAAGGAAGTGACTGGGAACACAACCTCACGAATTATCCAGAAGGCATACTTACGCAGAAAGAACGGAGCCCAAATTTTGTGCAGCTTTTTCTATATCCACACCATCCACATCCAGATGTGTAACCGCACGAAACACTCGATCTCCCATCGCATTTAACAGCACCCCCGCCTCTTTGAATGCCTGCAACAATTCTGGAGTCGATCGGTCACTTCGAACGACCTCAAACACCACAATATTGGTTTCCACCCGATCCGGATCGACAAACACGGTGGGGATTTGCTGGAGCTGAAGGGCAAACTGTTTCGCATGTTCATGATCTTCCTTAAGACGGGAAATATTATGTTCCAACGCAAAGAGGCCCGCTGCAGCTAAAATGCCGACTTGCCGCATTCCGCCGCCAAACATTTTCCTCAAACGACGTAGCTTTTCAATATTCTCCAGCGTCGAAACGATCATTGACCCTACCGGCGCACCCAACCCTTTGGACAAACAAAATGAAACAGTATCAAAATATTGGGCATATTCAGCCGCCGAAATCCCTGATGCGACGACCGCATTGAATAACCGCGCGCCATCTAAGTGGCAGGCCACACCTTGCGCTTTAGCCCAGGAGGTCAGGGTTTCAATGGTCTTGAGGGGGTAGACCGATCCCCCGCCGACATTATGGGTTTGCTCAAGACACAACAATGTGGTGCACGGGTTGTGTACATTTTTTGAACGCCACGCAGCCTGAACTGGGTTCAAGGCAAGAATGCCTCGATCCCCAGGCACACAACTGAGTTGCACTTGAGATAACGCCGATGCCGACCCACCTTCAAACCGAATAATATGTGAGGAACTTTCAACGATGACTTCATCACCGGATCGTGTATGAAGCTTGATGGAGAGTTGGTTCGCCATCACTCCGGTCGGGACAAACAACCCGGCCTCTTTACCAAGGAGTTGCGCCGCGGTTGCCTCCAAGCGGTTGACCGTGGGATCCTCACCATAGACATCATCGCCAACCTCAGCCTGGACCATTGCCTCTCGCATGGCCTGAGAAGGTTGAGTGACCGTATCACTGCGAAGATCTATCATGACTATTGCCTCAATATTCCAAATACAGTTACAAGTTTCTCTTCATTCATTTTACGGGAAGCCCAGAGGGAGGACAACACAGATTTCCCATGTCGCATAGAACGTTACTCATTACTGGGGGTTCTGGCTATCTAGGGTCACAACTCATTCGCATGGCCAAACATTGTGACGTCCACGCGACATTTTTTCAGCACGAACCAAGTCCCAATTCCACCGCCACCTTTCACCAGTGCGACTTACGGGAACACGAAGAGGTCGAGACTCTGCTGACTAAAGTACGCCCGGCCGTTATTATTCACACCGCTTGCTCCAATCAAAATCAAACAAATCTTGAATCCATTCGTCCTTCGGCCTTGAACCTGGCCAAGGCTGCCCTAAGAATTAACGCGCGATTCATTCACGTTTCCACGGACCTCGTATTCGATGGACAACACGGTCCCTACTCAGAAGACTCCCAACCATCTCCATTTTTGGAATATGGATTAGCCAAAGCCCAAGCCGAAGATTTGGTGAAGAACCACAACCCTAACGCACTCATCGTGCGCCCTTCATTGATTTACGGCATCGATCCTATCGACCACCAAACACGATGGCTAGTCCAAGGAATAAAAGAAAACCGAAAAGTCACGCTGTTCACCGATGAAATCCGCTGCCCTATTTGGGTCAACACTTTATGCCTCGCCCTGTTAGAATTAGCGGAAATCACAGAGATTGGAATATTGCATCTTGCTGGGAATCAAGCGCTAACCCGATGGGAATTTGGCCAAGCCATGTTGGCCATGCTGAAGATGGACACACCGCCCAATGTCGTGCCCTTAACGATCAAAGAATCTGGCTTGGTTCGCCCAAAAAACTTGATGTTGAATATTAACAAGGCAAACCAGCTCTTGAACACTCCGATGCTTTCCGTGTCCGAAGTGTCCCAGCAACTCAGTCGAAAAGCGTAACTCCATGCTTGACCAACTCCACTTGGATAGAATTTGAAGAAATCGGTCCCTCCCGCAATATTCGAGGACGACCAACCAGACTCAGCAGTGTCGAAGGCCTCCCTCCCGGTGATGGGCCGCGGTCCAAGATCAAATCAATCTCTCCCCCAAACTCACGTAACACCTCTTGTGGATGAGACAGCGCAGGAAAGCCAGTGCGATTCGCACTTGTCCCAGTGAGCGGTCCCGTCGTACAAAGTATTGAACGCAAGACCTCATTCCCTGGACAACGCACACCGATCGTTTCCCCTTCTCCAAGAAGGGGTGGAGGAAGGCCAGGCTTAGCATGAAAGATACAGGTCAAAGGTCCAGGCCAAAAACGATTTAAGAAAGAATCAGCCCACGGGGGCAGGGATATCACTAAGGATTTCATCTGACGTCGCTCGCCGATTAACACCAACAGCGGCTTATCAGCGGGTCGGCCTTTTATTTCAGCCACACGTTCAACCGCAGAGACCGATCGAACCGAGGCCGCCAGCGCGTAAAAACTTTCGGTAGCCACGGCAAGGATGCCATCTTGTTCCGCGCACTGGCGCACTTCCTCAAGAAAATCGGATGAAAGGGGGAAAGGAACTGGAAGGATGTTGGCCACAAGGCCCTTTGAAGTGGAAATAGATTATTATAGAGCGCGGTTTGCGATATCTCTGCGAAAATACTGCCCATCAAATCGAATCGAGGCTAAGGCTTCGTACGCCTCACGCTGGGCTTGAGCCAGATTCATACTGACTGCCGTCACTCCAAGCACTCGACCACCGGAAGTCACCAACTGATCGCCTTTCCATGCGGTCCCGGCATGAAACACGGTTGAGCCACCAGTGACCAAGGAATCGGGAATCCCGGAAATGGGGAGCCCCGTGGAATACTTTCCTGGATACCCACTAGAACTCATGACCACACATACGGCAGAATCCTCCGACCACTCAATGGATAACTGTTCCAATCGATGTTCAACCACAGCTTCTAACACATCGACCAAATCCGTTTTGAGTAACGGCAACACCACCTGCGTTTCCGGATCACCAAATCGGGCATTGAATTCGAGCACATACGGGATGCCATCCTTGACCATCACCCCGGCATACAGCACCCCAAAAAACGGGCTTCCCACACGAGAGAGCCCTTCAATGGCAGGATACATCACCTCGCGCATGATCGTATATCGAAGGGCTGGAGTCGCTAACGGTGCTGGGGCATAGGCACCCATACCGCCAGTATTGAGACCTGTATCCCCCTCCCCAATCCGCTTGTGATCTTGAGCCGCAAGCATCGGCACGACAGTTTTGCCGTCGGCAAAGGCCATGAGCGTCACTTCTTCCCCTTGAATATATTCTTCGATGATGACCCGTTGTCCCGCCTCTCCAAAGGCATGGCGCTCCAACATATTCTTGACTGCATCCTTGGCCTCCTCATGCGTTTGCGCCACAACCACGCCCTTTCCCTGCGCCAACCCGTCGGCCTTGACCACGATCGGCATAGACCGAGATTCGAGGTATTCTAATGCCGGACTAATCTGCTCAAACGTTCTGGATTCAGCGGTAGGAATACGTTGACGAATCATCAAGTCTTTCGCAAACGCTTTACTCGACTCAATGCGTGCTGCGTTTTTTGTGGGACCAAAGACTTTGAGTTTGTGTCGACGAAACAAATCAGCAATGCCCAGCGCCAAAGGTGCTTCAGGACCAACCACCGTAAGGTCAACCTGCTCGTCCTCGGCGAACTTTTGCAATCCAGGCAAATCATCCGCAGCAATCGGTACACAGGTGGCTTGCTGACTAATACCGGCATTACCTGGGGCACAAAAAAGCTTGGTCACACGAGGGCTTTGAGCCAACTTCCAGACCAGGGCATGCTCCCGCCCTCCACTGCCAATCACAAGGATTTTCATAATATTGAGTGATGAAAAATATTGTCTTTATAGGCTCTAGAAATAAAAACAGGACTTAGAAAATTTTATGAAGCAAGGCGGCAGCCGTAAAGAGGTTGAGGCGCAAGGGTAAGTACGGGAGCCCTCTGAGCGCCAACGGCTCCAAGCCTATGAGCCCGAAGACCGAACCCCCAACTGGCGAGGATTATTCTACGTCCGGTCAATGACGGAAATGCCGCATCCCCGTCATAATCATCGCCACATTCTGTTCATCTGCAGCCTTCACCAACTCCTCGTCACGAATGCTGCCTCCGGGTTGAATCACCGCCTTGATGCCGGCCTTGACTGCGGCATCTAGCCCATCCCTGAAGGGGAAAAACGCATCAGAGGCCATGACGCATCCTTCAATCGGCAGATTCGCTTTCATCTCAGCGAGCTTGACCGAATCCACTCGGCTCATTTGTCCGGCCCCGATTCCCACGGTCTGCGTGTCATTGGCAAACACTATGGCATTGGACTTCACATGTTTGCACACCTTCCAGGCGAACGCACAAGCCGCATATTCGGTATCGGTCGGAGATCGTTTTGTCGGGACTTTTAAGGTTTTCAAATCGGGGAGGCCCCCCAAATCACGGTCTTGTAAAATCAAGCCACCGACGAGTTTTTTCAAATCATACCCATCACGGGCTTGGCTTTGGAGCGAACCCACTTCTAACAATCGTAAATCCTTCTTTCGCTGCAATTCCTCCAGTGCATCCTTGGCAAATTCCGGAGCAATTAGCACCTCCACAAAGGTGGAAGTCACTTCTTTCGCCATAGCCAAATCTACAGGTCGATTACACGCAATCACACCGCCAAAGGCCGAGATGGGATCGGTCTCTCTCGCTTTCACATAGGCGTCGACTGATGAACCGCCAATCGCCACGCCACAAGGATTATTGTGTTTGATGATCACTACCGCGGTTTCACCAAACTCCTTAGCCAATTCCAGTGCCGAGTTAGCATCCAAGTAATTGTTATAGGACATGGCCTTGCCGTGTAGCTGCCTCGCACCGGAAATGGAGGGTTCGCTGGACCCAAGCTCGCGGTAAAATGCCCCTTCCTGATGCGGGTTTTCCCCATACCGCAAGATTTCCGCCCGTTCATAGCTAAGAGACAGTCGGGCTGGAAATTTTTCCACAGCACCCTCACCATTCTGCTGGCTTAAATAATTGGCAATCAAACCGTCATAGCGCGAAGTATGCTGAAACACCTTTTGGGCGAGCTCACGGCGAAGCCCAGCAGAGACGTTTTCGGCTTTCAACGCATCCAACACTCGTCCGTAATCACTTGGATCTACGACGACCAATACATCCTCGTGATTCTTTGCAGCCGATCGCAACATGGAGGGACCACCAATATCAATATTTTCAATAGCATGTTCAAAGGTACAATCGGGCTTGGCAATCGCCGACTCAAACGGATAAAGATTGACCACCACCACATCGATGGGCGCAATGCCTTGCTCCTGCATTTGTTTCACATGATCAGCCTTTCCCCGGCGTCCCAATAATCCACCGTGAATCTTGGGATGCAGGGTCTTGACCCGTCCTTCCAAAATTTCCGGAGAACCGGTATGGGAGGACACGTCAGTGACCTCAAGGCCCGCATCACGCAGGGCTTTGGCCGTTCCACCCGTGGAAAGAATTTTGGCTCCTAAGGCGCTTAATCCCTTGGCAATCTCCACGACTCCAGTCTTATCAGACACACTAATTAATGCATGGTTCAATCCGCCCATCGTGATTCCCTTTATGATTAAATTGGCTTGAAAATGAGTAAAAACGAAGAGGCGTAGCTTACCAAATGCAGGAGGGTAAGTTCAACGAAGATGGAAGCGAAGTAAACAGGCTAAAAGTGGTGGATAACGGCAATGGGTAAAGTATTGCGTTTCTGAGAAAGATGCCCCTATTCTAGAGAACCAAAAGTTCCTGCAAATTATCTGGAAGAGCATGCCATGGAGTTGCAACTGCAGGATTTACCCACATGGAAGTCCGCTAAATAGCCAAACATCATTTTCAATCACCCCCATGCCATCCTCACAGGGAAACACTCCAGATGATTACCGCACACTCATTCGCCAAATGGCCCAAGGTCAAGAAACCGCCCTGGTAGAGTTTTATCGCATTTTTGAACAGAAAATATATGCATTTGCGAAAATTCGCTTAAACGATTCTCAGGAGGCCTCCGACTTACTTCATGAAGTCATGTGGGAAGTCTGGCGAAGCGCGGGACGATTTGAAGGGCGTTCGTCGGTTTCAACCTGGGTATTTGGGATTGCCCACCACAAGGTCATTGATCGAATCCGTCAGGCGAATAAGCACAAAACCGAAACGCTGGAAGGAATACATGCGACAGAATCCGAGGAGGATTTGGAGGCCCTGTTGACCCAAAAACAAATGGGCGAACATATACGTTGGTGCATAGAGATGCTATCTGATGATCAGAGACAGGTTGTCCACCTCGCATTTTATGAAGGTCTGCCCTACAGAGAAATTAGTAAAATCGTTGATAGTCCTGAAGGCACTGTGAAAGCCAGAATGTTTCATGCCAAACAGGCATTAAAGCGTTGCATGTCCAGGCGACTCAAATAAAGGTCTCCCACCAAATGAACCTCGACCCTCTTCAACCATCCTCGCATCCTGACGAACTATTGCCCTGGTATGTAAACCAGACACTGTCGTCTCAAGAACACGACAAGGTGAAAAACCATATCGGTGACTGCCCCCGATGCCAGAAAGAAATCGACTTACTCCAATCCATGCGGAAACAAGTACAGGATACGCCTTTTGATTCACCGGGAGAGGTCGGACTTCAACGACTGCTCTCAGAGGTCAAGAAAGAACAGGCCGGGATTCAGGACCTGCCAACTCTTCCCTCTCATAAACGATGGAAGGCTTGGGCCATCGCCGCCTCATTTATTATTACCGTGCAGGCTGGCCTATTAATGGACGCGTATTTTTTATCAAAACCCTTAGTCCCCTTGTCGGGGCCACAAAGGGAAGGTATCGTCTTGCAAATCTCCTTCATCCCCACAGCCACGGAAGAGGAAATTCGAACAACCTTACTAAACATCCATGGAAGCATTATTGATGGGCCTGGACAACTAGGTATTTATCGGGTCCGTCTTGACATTCACCCTAACACCCCAAAAATCATCGAAGAGACTATGGAATTCCTTCAAACACAAACAGCGGTCATTCGACATGTGGCCAAAGAATAAACGGCTGTGGTGAACCATATGATCAGATCCATCACCCTCCTCTGCCTTGGAGGTGCGCTAATTTTTGTGAGAACTTCCTGCGCCCCGGGGCCAACCAGCTCCTCTCCCTCGACCCTTTCGCCTAATATCATCCAACAGGCCGGTATTGATCTCGAACAACTTGAACCGAACGAGGTGTGCGTGATCAATACCAATCTAGAAGAGACGCAAGAGGTGGACAAATTTGCCTCGGCCCAGGGATACATCAAAAAGAAGCGTCGCATCCTTGAGAATCTCGGCGTCATCATGAGTATTTTTCAAGTACCACCTGGTCTAACAGTGAACCAAGGTATTGCGGAATTTCGTCAGGCGTTTCCTACATTCCCCATCGATGCCAACCATCGCTATCACATTCAAGGAATTCACCACGATTTTGACATCCTCCGTTACGGGCACCTTCTGGTGGGTTGGGATAAAGAAGCCCTTCGCTGCACTGCCACTCCACTCTTCATTGGTATGATTGATACCGGCATAGAAAGCACTCATCCCTTCCTGCAGCCCCATAACATTCACAGGCAATCTTTTCTTCAAGAGAACACGGTCATTGCGCCAACGACTCATGGCACAACCGTGGCCATTCAATTAGTAGGGCAGAGTGATTCAACTACTCATGGGTTATTGCCCCATGCGGTTCTCTTTGTGGCTGAAACATTTCGGGAACGGCACCCCAACCAAATTATTGAGGCCACCACCTGGGGTATTGTGCAAGCACTAGATTGGCTCATCTCGAAAAAGGTTCATGTCATAAATATGAGCCTCGGTGGGCCCAATAATGCCTTACTGGCCTTTGCCGTTCACTATACGTTAGAACAAAACATTTCCATCATCGCGGCTGCGGGAAATTTGGGACCGGATGGACAAGCGGTCTATCCGGCAGCCCAAGAAGGCGTAATTGCCGTTACGGCATTGGATGCCAAACTCAATCCGTATCTGCATGCCAATCGCGGAAATTATATAATGTTGGCCGCCCCAGGGGTTGATATTTGGGTGCCAGACGGAAAAGGACCCGGGCTCTTTCATTCAGGCACGTCCTTCGCAACACCCTTTGTAACGACAGCTGCCGCCGTCCTCAAACTGGCTCATGCTCAATGGACGCCAGCCCAAATCGCCAAGCAACTCGCCAAAGATGCTGTCGACCTGGGGGAAGCTGGCAAAGATCATATTTTTGGTTGGGGTCTTGTCCAAATTTCTAAACACTGCTAATCCCAGTTCATCGTTTCACACCTCTCTCATTTCAGTTTCTCAGCGATCGCTCTCCTCTGCTATTCGTCATCTTTCTGCGACAGCTCGCCCGTGACATCCTTCAAGGTAGCAAAAAGGATGATTTCCTTATTGGCCGTCTAGGCCCAGATATCATGTAGAGGAAAAAAGGAAACGTTTTTTTGGGTGGCGGCACATTGGAATAGGACCATGCCAACATCGCTGCTTCCCATTGAAAGGAAAGCACTGCTTCTTATGGCTTGGAGGTCGCAGGTTTCGAAGCTGGAGGATTGGTCAGAATACCGTTGGAAGAAATGGGAATAGAACTGGGATGAGGGTCCGCACGATAAATACCTTCGGTGCCATCATCAAGTCGGGCATAAAACACGATTTGCCCGGCGTCATTGAATCCCCGATTGGAGAAGACTGGACCATCAATAATTTTCGTCCCAAGGAGCAGGTCCCTCGTTTTAATCACGACATCCGTCGTGGGATTGGGACCAGCAAAGATCCCTGTGATCTCTCCATCCAGAAGGGCGCTAAACACCACCTGCCCTTGATTATTCACGGCATGGGAACTCAGAAGGTCTAAAAAAGGACCTTGCGTAGAAGCCAACACCGTCACCTTCCCGTCCTCAATGGCCACAAGATGTTTGGCCACCCAATCATCTTGTGGTTCGGAAGCGGTTTGCACCACCACCATCCCATGGTCATTAATGACCGGTCGGTAAAAAAGAAAATATTGCTTATCGCCATCAGTGAGGAGAGTGGTGGTCTTGCCATCACTCACATAGACTTTACTGCCCGTGGAAAACGCGACATGACCTACATTGTTCAGGGATAACATGCCAATTTGGTTATTCTGCGATTCTGGAACGGGAATGGGCCTGCCCCCATTTCCTAGAAATATTTGCCTGCGCTCCCTACGCCCCTTGGACTTTTTACCTTTAAAGGCAAGAGTGCCCCCATTGTTAATGACCAAATCCCCAAGATCCTCAAAGTCTTTATTGCTATAGAGGAAATCCCCGGGGACATCGGTGCCACGGGAATACCCGAAATCACCACTTGGCCGGCTTCCAAGAAACACGACTTGGCCGTTACTACTAACGGCGGGCGTTCCGCGAAACGCATCAAAATGTTCAGAAGTATTGGCAATCTGGGTGGTCACTGACCCATCGGACTTAAAAATTCCCTGTCCTCCGCCTACTAAATTCGCCCGGAACAAAACCATCCCTTGCTCATCAATGGATGTTGATAAGTGGAATTCGCGAAACACTCCACCTCGGGTGTCGGCGATCTTGGTGAATTGATAGGGCGCAGGATGTTCTTGGGGAAAAGAGAAGTGCCAGAACCCTGGGACTGCCGCACACAACAGGCCGCATACACCAATGAGTTTCATAGCTCGTCGCTTTCTTGGATTGGGTACTTGGGAAGACTCAGTGGGTGAGAGCTTCCGGGTGGTTGATGTTTCCACCTGCAGGTGTTCCACGTACAAACTCCATTAAGACCTATCCCTTTTTCAGGGACGATTCGGGTTCGCCATGAAGGTCGGGGTAACTGTGGGCAAGACTTTTTTCCTCGTCGCGCCATGCTAAGAACAATTCTACTGAACAATGAGTAAACTTATTCGAAATTATCATTCCTTTGTCTGTATTTATTATGTATTCCATCGGTTCCCGAAAACCGAACCTAAAGGGCTACGGACCATCTATTGGCTTAAATCCTCAAGAACTTTGAGAAAGCCTTTGGGTCCATACGGCAAGACCATTGTTCCCGCCAATTTATGCTGGTTCAATCATCACAAACCGGGGAGTAGCCTTCCCTTCTATGAATACAGTTTCCATGAACATCGACTTAGGTCTCACCCATAAGCCTCGCTCTCCATACAAGGCTCGGTACACGACGACTTCTTCCTCGGTTTCAGTATGCCGCGCACAACCGATTACCTGATATTCCTTCCCTTTATAATGTCGGTACCGACCAGGTTGAAGAGGCAGAGACATATTCATTTTGCGTATCCGAAGTTGGCATCTCGTTTAAGCATTTCCCTTTTTACGAAATACGGACGCCGAGATACTAGAAACCATGTTTTCATCCCCTTCTTTCCCCTCCCGGCATTAACCGCAGTAAGGCACAGGTTCGCTCACCCAAGTGATATTCCTCCCCTCCCTTATGCAGCGGCCCACGCTTGTTGCATTCCGCCAGGGAAGTATCAAAGATGAGCTCCCATCGAACCCCTTTCTTATGAGCTGGCAGGGTAAAAGAAATTGGCTCGTGATAGGCATTGAGCAACAACAGAAATGTGTCATCGTAAATGGCACACCCTTTGGCATCCACTTCTTCGATGGCATCACCGGATAAACGTAAGCCCAAGGAACGAAATCCCTTTCCCCATTCTTCATCCATCATTTCCTTACCGTCGGCATGGAACCAGGAAATATCCTTCACTTCTGAACCCTGAATTCGGCGCCCTTGGAAAAACCTCCGGCGTTGAAACACCGGGTGATTCGTCTTGAGTTGAATCAGGCGTTTGGTGAATTCCAATAAATGCTGGTTATTCTTCGTCAAGGTCCAGTCAAACCAACTGACCTCGTTATCCTGACAATAGGCATTATTATTGCCCTGTTGGGTTCGACCCAACTCATCCCCACCGCTAATCATCGGAACACCTTGAGAAAGAAGCAGAGTCGCTAAAAAGTTTCGCTTTTGTTTTTCTCGAACCTCATTGATTTGTGGATCGTCAGTGGGGCCTTCCACCCCACAATTCCAGCTCAGATTATGATCATGCCCATCGCGATTATCTTCACCATTCGCGGAATTATGCTTATGATTGTACGACACCAAATCGTGAAGAGTGAAACCATCATGAGCTGTGACGAAATTAATGCTTGCATACGGTTGCCGCCCACTGGCGCTATACAGATCACTGCTCCCTGAGAGCCGATGCGCCATCTCTCCAAGAACGCCGCCATCTCCCTTCCAATAACTCCTGATGGTATCTCGATATTTACCATTCCATTCCGCCCATCCTGGCGGAAAATTTCCCACCTGATATCCGCCTTCGCCTAAATCCCAGGGTTCGGCGATCAACTTCACTTGAGACAACACGGGATCTTGGTGGATGATATCGAAGAATGCACTCAGCCGATCCACATCATGTAACTCCCTCGCCAAGGCCGAGGCCAAGTCAAAACGAAATCCATCCACATGCATTTCTAGCACCCAATATCGCAGGCTATCCATGATGAGTTGGAGCGTCCGAGGATGCCGCACATTCAGGGTATTCCCACATCCAGTATAGTCCATGTAATACCGTTCCTTGTGAGGAACTAACCGATAATACGCAGCATTATCCACGCCACGGAAACAGAGAGTGGGACCTAAATGATTGCCTTCACCCGTGTGGTTATAGACTACGTCTAAGATCACTTCGATCCCGGCACTATGTAATGTTTTGACCATGGTTTTAAATTCATAGACTTTTCGCCCTTGTTCCGGAAACGACGAATAGCGAATGTCCGGAGCGAAGAATCCAATGGAGTTATAACCCCAATAGTTGGTCAACCCCTTTTCGGTAAGATATTGATCATTCACAAAGTGATGAATAGGAAGAAGTTCAACGGCCGTGACTCCAAGCGATTGTAAATAATCAATCATGGGAGGAGACGCCAAACCTGCATAGGTTCCGCGCAGTTGCTCGGGAACATCAGGGTGCCGCATCGTAAAACCTTTGACATGGACTTCATAGATCACGGTTTTAGACCAGGGCGTATTTAGCAATTGATCTCCGCCCCACGTGAAGGCTTGATCAATCACCACGCATTTTGGCACATTGCCTGCGTTATTCCGCTCATCAAAAGAGAGATCCTCCTTGGGGTCTCCGATTCGATAGCCAAACATCGCATCCGACCATTTCACCACACCTGTCAGTGCTTTGGCATAGGGATCAATCAACAGCTTGGATGGATTAAACCGGTGGCCGGCTTGCGGTTCATAGGGACCATGAACACGATACCCATATAATTGGCCTGGTCGGACTTCCGGCAAATACACATGCCAGACGAGATCGGTGCACTCTTCCATGCGAATCCGGTGACTCTCTTGATCTTGGTGCTCATGATCGAATAAACACAGCTCCACCGCAGTTGCGTTTTCAGAAAACAGCGCAAAGTTAACGCCTTCGCCATCCCACATCGCGCCTTGGGGATAGGGCCGTCCTGGCCACACTCTCATACGTATCATCCTTTCAATGGAAGGAAACTGTTTCAGAAAAGGGAGCAAACTATACGCTGGAACACCCAAGTCCGCAATAATAATGGTTTAGGGAAAAACCTGTAGACATAAGCAATCAATTTGTTATCATTTATCGCGTCTTGACGCACTCATCACATTCCCGTAAAGCACGACTTATGTCAACGTTGAAATCTTCTTCCACCCACCACACACCTTGGGCTCTCGACTTGGGTGCCACCACTCTGGACTCCACTACGGTACAATTTCGCGTCTGGGCTCCGATGGCTCAACGCGTGAGCGTGAAATTTTTCACCCAATCTTTGAAACCCCATTTGCTCAAAAAAGATAAGGAAGGCTATTGGGAGGCTAAAGTCGCTGGAGTGAAACCAGGAACGACGTATAAGTATGTCATCGATGACGAGCTGGAGCGTCCCGATCCCGCCTCACGTTATCAACCCGAGGGAGTGCATGGTCCGTCACAGATCATTTCTCCTCAGAACTTTTCTTGGAATGATCAGGGTTGGAAGGGACTTCCTCTGGAAGAATACATCATTTATGAATTACATGTAGGCACCTTTACCCCGAGCAGCACGTTTGATGGAGTGTGCACTAAACTCTCCTACCTTCGTGACCAAGTCGGAGTGACGGCGATTGAATTGTTGCCGGTAGCGCAATGTCCGGGTCTACGCAACTGGGGGTATGACGGAACCTATCTCTTTGCACCGCAATCCAATTTTGGCGGCCCCGAAGGATTAAAACGCTTAGTCGATGCCTGCCACGCTCAGGGCCTCGCCGTTATCATGGATGTGGTCTACAACCACCTCGGGCCTGAAGGAAATTATCTAGGCTCGTTTGGCCCTTACTTTACCGACACCTACAAAACACCATGGGGGAGCGCCATTAACTATGACGGTCCATACAGTGATGCCGTCAGACAATTTATCATCAGCAACGCTCTCTTTTGGGTGACGGAATACCACATCGACGCCCTTCGACTTGATGCCATTCATGGAATTTTCGATTTTAGCGCCAAACATATACTTCAGGAGTTAGGGGAAGCCGTTCATGCGGAAGCACAACACTTAGGACGTGCTATACACGTGATCGCTGAAAGCGATCTCAATGATTCAAAGATCATTGCTCCTCTCAACAAAGGTGGCTATGGACTCGATGGCCAATGGAGTGATGATTTCCATCATGCTCTACATTGCCTCCTCACAAAAGAGAAGAAGGGCTACTACGAAGATTTCGGGAAACTCAGCCAACTCGTCAAAGCCATCAAAGAGCGCTTTGTGTACTCCGGCCAATATTCCGTACATCGCAAACGGCGTCACGGAAATTCCGCAAAAATTGTCGCCCCCACACAATTTGTCGTGTTTTCCCAAAATCACGACCAGGTCGGCAATCGGGCTCAAGGTGAACGGTTATCGACTCTCATTCCTTTCGAGGCGCTGAAAGTCACAGCAGCAGCAGTCCTGCTTTCTCCAAATATTCCACTCTTATTCATGGGTGAAGAATATGGCGAGACCTCACCATTTCTATATTTCATCGATCACGGTGACGAAGGCCTGATAGAAGCGGTCCGGCAAGGACGGAAATCAGAATTTGCCGCCTTTGGGTGGACGGAAGTTCCTGATCCCTATGCGCAATCAACCTTCGACAAATCTCGGCTTCAGTGGGACAAGCCACAATCAGAGGAACAACAATTTCTACAACAGTGGTATCACGCCTTGATAGAACTGAGAAAATCTATTCCCGCCCTTGGACCAGGACAAAAAAAAGATTCGATAAAAGTTTGGGCCAATCAAAAAGCCAAAGTCCTTACCATTCATCGAACAGGTCAATCTGGGCCTGAGGCACTCATCTTGCTTAGCTTAAACCAAAACGTCATAAAAACTGGCATCGCCAAGCCTGAAGGCAAATGGACCCTCATTCTATGTTCAAATTCTCAAAAGTTCGGAGGGCAACAGAACAGCAAGCTTTTAAATACCCTTCAAGTACCGTCGGAGTCATTGGCGTTAGAACTTCCACCTTACGCCGTATGGGTTTATACTAATTCGTGATGAAAACATGTTCCACCTTGAACTCTGGAGAGCATGGCGTCCCTCTGGTATTTTGGATAACCGCCCTATTTACAAGTGATCAACAATTATCTGGCATCACCCTTACTTGCAACCCTTAATTTATTTTTCGTGGTCAACGTGACTGTCTTCCTCTGGGAGTGGTCAAAGAATCATTGACCAAGGAGGCCTTTTACCCATGTCCCCTGACTCCCTCGACAATGATCCACTCTGGTATAAAGATGCCATCATCTATGAGTTGCATGTTCGGGCTTTTGCGGACAGCAATGCCGATGGGATTGGCGACTTTCGAGGACTCACGAAACGACTCGACTATCTTCAAGACCTTGGCGTCACGGCAGTCTGGCTCCTCCCCTTTTGCTTGTCGCCACTAAAAGACGACGGCTACGACATTTCAGATTATACGAATATTAATCCTTCCTACGGCACTCGCCGAGACGTTCAAGCATTTGTGCGGGAGGCCCATCGGCGTGGCTTGAGAGTCATTACCGAACTCGTCGTCAACCACACCTCGGATCAACATCCCTGGTTTCAACGCGCCCGCAAAGCTCCAGCCAACAGTAAATGGCGAAATTTTTACGTATGGAGTGAGTCGCCAGAAAAGTACAAAGGCACTCGGATTATCTTTAAAGATACCGAACTCTCCAACTGGTCCTGGGATCCAGTCGCCAAAGCCTATTATTGGCATCGCTTTTTTTCCCATCAGCCGGATTTAAACTTTGAAAACCTAGACGTCCAAAAAGCGCTCCTGCAGGTCATGGAGTTTTGGTTGGATATGGGTGTGGATGGGCTTCGCTTGGATGCCGTCCCTTACCTCTACGAAGAAGAAGGGACAAGCTGTGAAAATCTACCTCAAACCCATGCATTCTTAAAAAAGCTTCGCAAGCAAATCGACAAAAAATATAAAAATCGTATGTTGCTCGCTGAGGCCAACCAATGGCCTGAAGACGCCGCCGCCTATTTTGGGGATGGCGATGAATGCCACATGAATTTCCATTTCCCTCTTATGCCACGACTATTCATGGCTATCCAAATGGAAGACCGATTTCCCATTATTGACATTTTGGACCAGACACCCACGATTCCAGAGAGTTGCCAATGGGGGCTGTTTCTTCGAAATCACGACGAGTTGACCTTGGAAATGGTCACGGATGAAGAACGCGACTATATGTACCGCATGTTTGCTCATGATCGCCAAGCACGAATCAACTTGGGTATTCGCCGTCGCCTAGCCCCACTCTTGGGCAATGACCGAAAGAAAATTGAGTTAATGTACAGCTTGCTCTTCACCATGCCTGGAACGCCGGTCATTTATTACGGTGAAGAATTCGGCATGGGCGATAACTTTTATCTCGGTGATCGGAACGGGGTACGTACACCCATGCAATGGAGCGCGGATCGCAACGCGGGGTTCTCACAAGCCAATCCGCAAAAATTGTATCTTCCCATTATCATGGACCCGGAATATCACTACGAAGCCTTGAATGTTGAAATTCAACAAAACAATTCTCAATCACTCCTCTGGTGGATGAAGCGAACACTGTCACTTCGCAAACAGTACAAAAGTTTTGGCCGCGGAACTATTCAGTTCCTGCATCCTGCGAATCGGAAAGTCTTGGTGTTCCTTCGCCAATACGAGGACGAGACCATTCTCGTCGCCGCCAATATGTCGCGCTACGCGCAATGCGTAGAATTAGACCTCGCCCAATTCAAAGGGATGATCCCGACTACCTTATTCGGACATAATAAATTTCCGCCCATCGGTGATTTACCATATTTCCTCACGCTCTCCGGCCACACTTTCTATTGGTTTCTGCTGGAAGCTCCAACCACAGAAGGCACGACAACCGGCCTTTCTACGGATACCTTGCCAGCATTGACCATAATCCATGAATGGGATGCGTTGACTCGTGGACGGGAAAAATCTCGCCTGGAACGCATTCTCCCCTCCTACCTCAAGGCGCGACGTTGGTTTGGTGGAAAAGCCCGCATGATCCAAAGCACAACTATCTCGGAGGTCGTACCAATCCCAAGTGACAATCCTGTCGCTGTCTTATGTTTTGTGAAGGTGGAGTACACCGAAGGTGAAGCCGAATCATACATTTTACCCTTGGCCTTTGCCTCATCCAGTCAACCCACACATTTTGAAGATACCCCTGCAGCCATTGCCCACGTTACGATTCAAAATAAAGGCCATCAACAAGAAGGGTTGCTTTATGATGGAGTGTGGAGCCAAGAATTTCTTAAATTACTAGTGAGCAACCTTTCCAAAAATCGAAGAGTCAGTGGCCCGAAGGGGGACCTGGTCACGACATCGATCAAAACGTTTCGGCGGCGACTCCAGCAAGAGGGCCCCACGCTAGAACCCACTCTTCATCGAGGAGAGCAAAGCAACACTTCCATTATCTTTGGCAACCAATTCATTTTAAAAATATTTCGGCGGGCGGAAACCGGCATGAACCCCGATGGAGAAATCGGACGGTTTCTCACGGAAAAACAATTTCCCCACACGGCTCATGTGGCTGGACTGCTCGAATATCAACCGGATATGGGGGATCCCACGACAGTAGGAATTTTACAATGCTTTGTCCCTAATGAAGGCGATGCCTGGCGATTTACGTTGGATGAAATCGGACGATATTTTGAAAACGCCTTGACCCAACCGCCACTGGACCCATCCTCTCCCGCTCTATCCCGCAAGCCGCTGCTCCAATTACTCCATGATCCCATTCCTGATATTGCCGAGGAAATGATCGGGGGTTACCTGGAAGAAGCCCGCTTGCTCGGCCAGCGAACAGGTGAACTCCATGTCACGTTGGCTTCGGACATGGAAGATCCAAATTTCATTGCGGAGGCCTTTACAGATTTTTACCGACGCGGGTTGTATCAAAGTATGATTGGATCGATCTCTCAAAACTTTCCTTTATTAAAACAACAACTCAAAACCCTACCCGAGTCGATTCAACCGCTTGCCAAACAAGTGGCCACGTTGGAATCCACGATTCGCAAACAGTTCCTTCCCATTCGCGACCTCAAGATTACCGCGAAACGGATTCGGATTCATGGGGATTATCACCTCGGCCAAGTGCTCTACACGGGCAAAGATTTTTTGATTATCGATTTTGAGGGAGAACCAGCACGGCCACTGAATGTGCGCCGACTCAAAGAATCCCCCCTCAGGGATGTGGCAGGCATGTTGCGGTCATTTCATTACGTCGCCTATGCCTCATTGATAGGAAAAGTCTCCGGTATTCGTCCTGAAGACTTTGCCGTATTGGAGGCTTGGGCTAAACTCTGGCAAACATGGGTCAGCGCCACATATCTAAAGGCATACTTGACAACCACGGCGGAAACAGACTTTCTGCCAAAAACCCAGCAAGAACTTCAGCGGCTCCTCGATGCGTATACTCTCCAAAAGGCCGTGTATGAACTTGGCTACGAACTGAATAATCGCCCCGATTGGTCCAGGATTCCGCTCGAAGGCATCATGCAGATTATTGACTCATCGAACACCTAAGAAGGAATATTCCAGCCATGAGCCATCCTCCACAACACTTTCAGAGTATTATCATTGAGCATGTGAATCCTGAGATTAATGGCGGACGGTATCCCATCAAACGAGAAGTCGGAGACCGACTCGAAGTCTCAGTGGATATTTTCAAGGAGGGGCATGATCTCATTGGAGCCGTCTTACGACATAAAAAGACGAGTGAAGCCGATTGGCAGGAAACTCCCCTTCAGCATATCAATAATGACCGATGGGCAGGTAGTATTGAGCTTACGGAGAACACGCGATACCTCTACACGATCGGAGCCTTTGTTCGAACTTTTGCAAGTTGGCGAGAGGAACTTGAAAAAAAGCAGGGTGTACAAGACGATCTCAGTAGCGAATTATTAGAAGGCCAGGCCCTTCTTCAGGCTGCGGTTGCCTATTGTAAAGATCCCACAAAAGGTACATTACAAAAATGGCTCACGAAATGGACAACTCAACAAGGGCAGGAAGCCATCATCGCCATTGCCTTGAATGAAGAGTTGTCGACTTTAATGGATCGACATGAGGAACGGCATGCCTGGGCAGTGTACCCTCGAGAACTTGAAGTCATTGTGGATCGCGTCCGAGCACGATATGGAGCTTGGTATGAAATTTTCCCCCGATCCCAGGGCACCCAACCAGGAAAAGGCACGACCTTTCGCGAGTGCGAAGCTCGCCTTCCTTATATTAGGGACATGGGATTTGATGTCTTATACCTCACCCCCATTCATCCGATCGGGACAACCAATCGCAAAGGTCCCAACAATAGTCTAAAGGCTGGCCCCAACGACCCTGGGAGCCCCTATGCCATTGGCAGTACCCATGGTGGGTATGATGCCATCGAGCCCAGCCTTGGCACATTGGACGACTTTGATCATTTTGAAAAGGCCGTTCGCGCCCATGGGATGGAATTGGCGCTCGATTTTGCCATCAATGCCTCCCCCGATCATCCCTATGTGAAGTCGCATCCCGAATGGTTCAAGCAACGGCCGGATGGTACAATTAAATATGCAGAAAATCCTCCAAAGAAATATGAAGACATTTATGCCCTCGATTTTTATTGCCAGGATTGGCGTGCCATTTGGGAAGAACTCAAACGAGTCATTCTGTTCTGGGTCAGCCATGGGGTCAAAATCTTTAGAGTGGACAATCCCCATACCAAACCCGTGCCGTTTTGGGAATGGCTCATTCAAGAAATCCAAGCCGTGCACCCCGATGTCATCTTTCTCGCCGAGGCGTTTACACGACCCAAGATGATGCGCGTCCTGGCCAAAGCCGGCTATACCCAATCCTACACTTATTTCACGTGGCGAAATTTCAAACAGGAAATGACAGAATATTTAGTCGAACTCACCCAAAGTGAAATGAAAGAATATTTCCGACCAAATTTTTTCACCTGCACGCCGGACATCCTTCCAGAAATCCTTCAGCAGGGCGGCCCTCCGGCTTTCAAATTTCGAGTCGTGCTCGCCGCCACGCTATCACCGACGTATGGAATTTACAGCAGCTATGAGTTGTGTGAAAACCGGGCATTGCCTGGCAAGGAGGAATATCTCGACTCTGAGAAATATGAAATCAAAGCGTGGGATTGGGATCGACCAGGCAACATCCGGGACTATATCACCAGACTCAATCAAATTAGAAAAGATAATCCAGCGCTTCACGATTTCGAAAATCTTCGATTTTATCAAGCGGATAATGACCACATCATATTCTATGGAAAAAGCACCATTGATAAATCAAACATCTTGCTAATTGCCGTCAATATGAATCCCTATCAAACCCAAGAGGCGGTTCTGCATATCCCCATTGAGGAATTTGAAATTAGCCACAATGACACCTATCAACTTCACGAACTCTTGTGGGGAACCTATCACCTGGTCAAAGGGTCATTCTATACCATTCGACTTGATCCACAGGAGAACCCGGCCGTCATCTTTGCTGTACGTCGCTGGAGTCGCAAGGAACAAGACTTTGATTACTTTTTATAATAAAAATGAGGGATTTCTCTCGCCGGATGATGAATTGATGTCGAGAAAAAGCTCCTATTCAGATTCAACGGAAACACGCCAATGGCTGCATACACAGGTTCGGGGAAAAAGCACTCATGAGTAGTCCGTCACAAACACTACCTTCGCAATCTGACACTACCTCTCAGCCAACAGAAACTCCCCCAAAAGAGACTGCGGAAAGCCCAACACCCGCCAGAGGGCAAAAGCTCCCCCCAACGCTATTCATTATTTTTGGAGCAAATGGGGATTTAACCAAACGAAAATTAATCCCCGCCCTTTACAATCTGGCCGCCAGCCATAACCTCTCGAAAAAGTTTGCCGTGATCGGAGTCGATTGCGTGTCAATGTCGAATGAAGAATTTCGCGATAAAATAGATCGAGAAATCCGGGAATTTTCTTCTCAGCCAATTGCCAGTCAGGTTCGAGAATGGCTGCGCCAACGGATGCATTACCTTGCAGGAGATTTCACCGACCCACAGACCTTTGACTTATTAAGAGCCAAACTCCATGAGGTAGATCTGTCTCAGGGCGGCGCTGGTAACTACCTCTACTACATGGCCACTGCACCCATCTTCTTTTCAGAGATTGTGCAACACCTTGCAGGCAAAGGGCTCATTGCACAACACAAGGGAGGGGCAAGGAGGGTAATTTTCGAAAAACCCTTTGGACATGACCTGGCATCGGCGAAGGTCTTGAACCAACAACTGTGCACTATTCTCGCCGAGAACCAAATTTATCGGATCGACCATTATTTAGGAAAAGAAACCGTACAAAATATTTTGGTCTTCCGATTCGCCAATGGCATTTTCGAACCGGTTTGGAATCGGCGCTACATTGATCATGTTCAAATTACCGTAGCGGAAAGCTTGGGAGTGGAACATCGCGGAGCCTACTACGAAAAAGCGGGGGCCGTTCGCGATATGGTCACCAATCACCTCTTACAATTGATGTCCTACATTGCCATGGAACCACCCAATGCTTTTGATGCCGAAGCCGTTCGGGATGAAAAGGCCAAGGTGCTGCGTGCCATCCTTCCCATGGAGGCCGAGGAGGTTATGCGCTCCACGGTCGCCGGACAATATGGGCCAGGCACGATTTCCGGCCATCCGGTTTTGGCGTATCGCGATGAACCCCACGTAGCTTCGAATTCCAACACTGAGACATTTGTCGCGCTCAAATTATTTATTGAGAGCTGGCGGTGGGGAGGGGTGCCATTTTACCTCCGAACCGGAAAACGAATGGCAAGACGCGTGACGGAAATTGTCATTCAATTCAAATCGGCCCCGCTAATGCTGTTTCGTAAAACCCCGATTCATCACCTGAACCCCAACCGATTAATTATCCGCATCCAACCCGAAGAGGGAATTTCGTTAAATTTCGGCGCAAAAATTCCCGGCCCCTCGGTCCAGGTGGGTACCGTGGATATGGATTTTCAATATGGAAAATATTTTGGTGACACCCCCAATACGGGCTATGAAACGCTTCTTCATGATTGCATGGCTGGAGATGCCACATTGTTTCAGCGAAGCGACAATGTCGAAATTGGCTGGAGCGTTGTGGATCCGATTTTGGATGTCTGGCGAGAACTCGGGGCTCAGGCAACACGTCCTTATGAATCAGGCACATGGGGTCCTCCGGAATCAGACGCCTTACTTGAGAAAGACGGTCGGAAGTGGCGAAATCCAGGATAGTCAATCATTGCTTCAGTGGGTTTGGT
This sequence comes from Candidatus Nitronereus thalassa, assembly GCF_032191465.1. Taxonomy (NCBI): domain Bacteria; kingdom Pseudomonadati; phylum Nitrospirota; class Nitrospiria; order Nitrospirales; family Nitrospiraceae; genus Candidatus Nitronereus; species Candidatus Nitronereus thalassa. The sequence goes on from NZ_JAQOUE010000001.1 coordinate 1,111,558, forward strand.
GTGACGAAAACCATCCTGAACTTGTCAAAATCCGGAAGAGGGTTAAAGAGAGTTTCTTTCAATGCTTCATAGGCATATGGCCCCTACCCACATTTTCCTAGGAAAAAATTTAAGCATTTGACCAGCATTGGCAGACAAGGTCACGACACACTCCAGTGATTCACATCCCTATTTTTAATTCCTCTCACTCTTATTACCTCTCTATTCGTTATTTCACCAATAAGGGAGCCCTATGATTTGGCGTTGGCTTGGTTTTGGCAAAGATTCTTATCAACCAGAAAAGGATATTGGGCCATACTCAAACTACCGGCTGGCCATTCGACTCGAACTCAACCAAAAACCCGGAGTTTTCGCCAAGCTGACGAATGCCATTGCCAAGGAAGGGGCCAGCATTGGTGCGGTGGACATGATATCAGCCACCAAGACCAAAGTCGTTCGAGATATTACACTAGATACCAAAAATGAAGAACACGGGCAGCGGGTCCTCGACCGTCTTGAAAAACTCCCCGACGTCAAAGTCTTATCCGCTTCGGATCGTATTTTCATGTTGCACCTGGGCGGAAAGCTCAAAATGGGCAGCAAGTTTCAAATTTCGACTCGGAACACACTCTCCATGGCCTATACCCCGGGGGTCGGTCGAGTATCCCAAGCGATTGCAAAGGATCCTTCGTTGACCTATCGCTTCACGAGCAAGAGCAACAGCGTAGCCGTAATAACGGATGGATCGGCCATCTTGGGCTTGGGGGACCTTGGACCAGAAGCCGCGCTTCCCGTCATGGAAGGGAAGGTGATGCTCTTTCAACAATTTGCTGGCATCGATGCCTGGCCCATTTGTTTAAACACTCGAGATCCCGAACAAATCATTCAAACAATTACGAACATTGCCCCAGGATTCGGAGGTATCAACCTCGAAGATATTAGTGCCCCACGATGTTTTGAAATTGAACGCCGTTTAAAAGCTACTCTGGATATTCCAGTGATGCATGATGATCAACATGGCACTGCTGTCGTAATTCTTTCGGCACTGTTGAATGCGTTAAAAGTCACGAACCGAGAACTCAACCAAACTAAGGTTGTCGTGAATGGGCTGGGAGCGGCGGGAACCGCCTGCTGTCAATTGCTCATTGCCGCAGGTATTGGGCAACTCAAAGGGTGTGACAAAAAAGGCCTTGTCCTCAATGAGCCAATGGACGTGTTACGATCCACGAATGATCACCTGACAAATTTTATTCACTATGACCAGCCAACGGGTACGTTACAACAGGCCTTAAAAGGCGCAGATGTGTTTATCGGATTGTCTAGCGGCAACATCTTAAGACCCAAAGATTTAAAGCCTATGGCGCCAGAGGCGATCGTCTTTGCCCTCGCCAATCCCGACCCGGAAATTTCTCCGGAAGACGCTCTTGGTAAATGCCGCATTTATGCCAGTGGTCGATCGGACTACCCAAATCAAAGCAATAACCTCTTGGCCTTTCCAGGACTCTTTCGTGGCGCATTAGATGTGCAGGCCAAGGAAATTAACCAAGCAATGAAATTAGCAGCGGCGCATGCCCTGGCTAATGTCATTCCTGCGCAATCGCTGAATGACGAATACATCATCCCCAGCGTCTTTGATAAAAATGTCGTCCCTGCTATTGCCAAAGCCGTCGCCATCGCTGCAAAGGAAACAGGAATGGCCCGACGCAATCCCAAACATGAAGAAGGCCTTGAGTAACTCTCGGGAAACCATCAGGCGAACAAAAAGACAGCGCGTTAAATCAAGCCCGATAGAATAATCACTCTATTTATGTGCTAATCGCCAATCATAAATCATGATCTTGTTTTCCCCAACTTCTCTTTTGAGAATGGCACCTTTCATTTATAGATCGCTTGAATCCATACCTATGCGTCGGCAGACTGGCATCCTCCTTGGACTCCTCATGATGTTTGCGCTATCAGGTTGCCTGGCTCCGTTAAGTCTTCAACATTCTATCGTGGCCTATGACCATTCTGTCACGAACTCCCTCACGGAGCAGCTCCTGCTCAACATCGCACGAGCGCATAATCATCAAGCCATCCATTTCACTGGAGTATCGAATATCGCCGCAACATTCGACTTTCGCGTGAATGCCGGAGCAACGCCCCCGCTTGGGGGCCTCACTGGTGGAGGAGATTTATCACCGATCTTTGGCGCCAGCATCGCCGAAAACCCTACCATCAGTATTGTCCCCATTGAAGGAGAGGACTTTACCAAACGACTCCTTACACCATTCCAGGAAACCAAACTCACGCTTTTGCTTCGACAGGGGGTCGATATTGATTTATTGCTGCGCCTGATGGCCGGCGAACTTCGCATCCCTAGGAACCATTCGGAAATTGTCTATTATAATCGGCCCAATGTGAAAGACGGATACACCGTCTTTCGACAGGTTGTGTTGCACCTTTCCACGCTTCAGGACCGAAATTTGCTATATGTAGAGCCACTCATTTTTTATAAGACGTGGGAAATTCCCATGGCCTCGGTATCGGGTGGAGATTTTGAGGTCTTGGAAACTAAATATGAGGTCTCTGTGGATGCGCCACGGCAGCTCTACATTCTGAAGAAAAAAATTTTAGGCCGAACCCTGATTACCAATTATGATCCCGAGAACCTGTCTAACGAAGAACGCATTCAACTCAACGCCACAGCCGATCGCTGGCCCCCCAACGATCTGTCTATTGACATCCGACCTGATTTTCCTGGGGGCGAGTACCCCATCCAAGGAAACTTTCGACTTCGAAGTTTCCATGCCATTCTCAATTTCCTCGGCCGCAGCATTCACGAGGAAGCTGAATACCATGTGGAGAAGGATTCCCGAACTCCTCACGTCATAGAAAATCCCATCCGAACACTCAGCATCCTTGAATCCGCAAACTCGCCCCCTGAGGTAAAATTACAGGTTGAATACAACGACCATTATTACTTTGTGAAGGACGGCCCAGACGACACATGGAATCGAGAAGCCTTTCGCTTGCTATATCAACTCTTTCAGATGACGGTTTCAGAAGTCTCCCGCATCGGAGCTCCCAGCATCACCATCGCAAAGTAGCTGGGGGTTTAGAAAAACAAAAGGGAACGCGGTGGGGGAACTAGGTCCCAAATTTTTCTAATAGATAGAGGAAAAACAGATGCAAAGAATACTTCAATTCACCATGATTTCAGTGATACTCGTATCCTGTACACTGTCCATAATGTACTCCAGCAATACCGTTCTTGCCGGGTCTCCCGATGATCCCCAAAATGAAAATTCTTCAGACACCAAACTCAAAGTTGCAAGTGGGGCCTTGACCTTATTTTATCTTCCCGTGAAAGCCACGTATGCCGGTCTTGGTGCCATCGTAGGTGGAATTGGCTATGTCTTAGGAGGGGGGGATGAGGAGATGGGCCAGGTGGTCTGGACTCCCACTATGAAAGGCACCTACTTCATCACACCAGAACATCTTCGAGGAGATAAACCTGTCCAGTTTTTTGGTAAAGCCGAATCGGACACCTCGCAATTTGAATTGGGCAGGGGAAAAGGCTTAAATAAATCCCCACCTCCATAAGCGTAGTATACCTGATCATTCATGCCCTCATTCTCTACTAAACGAGAGAAAGGCTTTTATGAGAAAACCCATTTTTGAAAATAGTCGTGCAAATTTGACAGACAATCTCTAATATACGGATTAGCACAACACAACTCCCTGAATATTAAGTACCACGGGTTAGCCAAAAAATCGGCAACCTAAAATAAACACGGCACTCCTTCCATTCCGACCAATTGTTGAGTACATTCCCACTCTTAGTGTCAGGCAAGACCCAGAGTCACTCATGTCGAAACTGACCAAAGAAGAACAGCGCCTCGATGCTTCTCGGAAGCGACTTGCCCATTGGAAACGATGGGGCCCATATCTGAGTGAACGCCAATGGGGCACGGTCCGGGAAGACTATAGCCCGGATGGCCATGCCTGGCAGTACTTTCCCCACGATCAAGCTCGTTCGCGAGCCTACCGCTGGGGAGAGGATGGCATTGGCGGCCTGTGCGACCGTCACCAATATCTGTGTTTCGCCTTGACGCTTTGGAACGAGCAAGACCCCATTCTCAAGGAACGGTTATTTGGTTTAGCCAACCATGAAGGTAATCACGGTGAAGATGTCAAAGAATCATATTTCTATCTGGACTCGACTCCCACCCATTCCTACATGAAGTTCCTCTATAAATATCCGCAAGCCCCTTTTCCCTACTCCCAATTGGTGGAAGAAAATCAGCGTCGAGACCGTCAACAACCTGAATATGAGCTGAGCGATACGGGCATCTTTAATGAGCACCGATACTTTGATGTCTTCATCGAATACGCAAAATCGACACCTGAAGACATTTTGATCAAGGTCACAGCTTATAATCGGGGGGCAGTGGCTGCGCCCTTGGTCTTACTACCCACCCTCTGGTTCCGCAACACATGGTCTTGGCAACGTTCAGCCGCAAAGCCCAATATTTCCTTGGAGACCCATAGCCCTAGTGGGCAAGCCATACGAGCCGAACATTCCCATTATGGACAACGATGGCTTCTTTATGAAGATACGCCCCAACTGCTGTTTACGGAAAATGAGACCAATTTGGAGCGAATCTGGGGCCAACCAAACCCTACCCCCTTTGTGAAAGATAGCTTTCATAACTATCTCATTCATCAAAAATCTGACTGCATTAATCCGAATCTAACCGGAACCAAGGCTGCCGGTCACTATCACAGGACCATTCCTGCCGGAGAATCTGTCACGATTCGCTTACGCCTCACGGACCAACCTCCTGGCGAGCACCCATTTGGAACAGGGTTCGATCGCATCATGGAGACACGAATAGCGGAAGCGGATGAGTTTTATGCCCAACGCATGCCCGAGCTAAGCACAAAAGAGGCCAAAGCCATTCAACGGCAAGCCTTTGCTGGATTACTCTGGTCCAAACAATTTTATCATTACGATGTTGCCACCTGGCTGGTGGGGGACGAAGCGGGTCCTAATGCACACCCTCATAGAAACTCAAGTCGCAATCAAGATTGGCGTCACCTGTACAATGCCGATGTCATTTCGATGCCTGATAAATGGGAATATCCCTGGTACGCCACTTGGGATCTCGCCTTTCATTGTGTCCCCTTCGCCTTAATCGACCCTGACTTTGCCAAGGATCAACTGATTTTGTTGTTGCGCGAATGGTATCTTCATCCCAACGGACAATTGCCTGCCTATGAGTGGGATTTTAATGATGTGAACCCACCGGTCCATGCCTGGGCGGTATGGCGGGTCTATAAAATTGAGCGACGTATTCGTGGCCAAGCGGACCGAAAATTTTTGGAACGCGCGTTTCACAAATTGCTGTTGAACTTCACGTGGTGGGTCAACCGAAAAGACGCGCAAGGGAAAAACCTGTTTCAAGGCGGGTTCATGGGATTGGACAATATTGGGGTCTTCGATCGTTCGCAGCCGTTGCCAACGGGCGGACACCTTGACCAATCGGACACCACCAGTTGGATGGGTATGTTTTGTCTCAACATGTTGGCCATTGCCCTTGAATTAGCCAGAGATAATTCGGCTTACGAAAGTGTCGCGAGCAAATTTTTTGATCATTTTGTGTACATCAACCATGCCATGAACGGTCGCGGGGACGATTGTTTAAATTTGTGGGATGATGAGGACGGATTTTATTACGACGTGCTCAACTTGCCTCATGGGGAACAACGATTTCTCAAAATCCGATCGCTCGTTGGATTAATCCCCTTATTCGCCGTCTTGACGCTTGAACCGGAAACCCTCTCGCAATTGCCAAACTTTCACGAACGGATGATGTGGTTTCTCAAAAATCGTCAGGAGTTTCGCACCAATGTGGGCACCCAAGTCCGGGAAGATGGCAGCATTCGATATTTATTGTCACTCGTGAGCGAAGAACGGCTCCGCCGGGTATTGCATCATATGCTCCAAGAGGAAGAGTTCCTTTCCACTTTCGGTATACGCTCCCTGTCACGCCATCATCGAGATCACCCTTTTGAATTTCATGTGAATGGAACGGAATATCGCGTGGCCTATGAACCTGGAGAGTCGCGTAGCCCCATGTTTGGAGGAAACTCGAATTGGCGAGGACCGATCTGGTTTCCACTCAACTATCTGTTGATCGAATCGTTACAGAAATTCCATTATTTTTTCAGAGAGTCCTTTACCATAGAATGCCCCACAAACTCGGGGCCCGTCCTTAACTTGTGGGAGGTCGGAGGAGAACTTGCCGCACGCCTCATGGCAATATTTCACCAACATCCCTCGGACAACCGACCGATATGGCCAGCTGATCACATTGCCCAACATGATCCATTTTGGCGGGACCATTTACTGTTTCATGAATTTTTTCATGGAGAAACGGGACAGGGCCTCGGCGCGAGTCACCAAACCGGATGGACTGCGCTTATTGCCAAATTGCTCGAGCAGTATGGAGACGAGTTGATCTCAACGAAAGTAATCTCATAATGCGACTGGCTTCCGTGAGAAATATGGTAAAAATGGTTGTCGTTAAATTTTTCGATGACCATGGACCATTTCTGGCCTCTGGGCTTTCCTTTGACTTGGTTTTGTACTGCTTACCCCTGCCGATTATTTTTGTCTCGGCTCTGGGATATACGGTTGTAGGCTCGGAACAGGCCATGGAATGGACCCGCCATATTATTCGAGATCTCCTCCCCGGCACCCAGAAAGTCTTCATGCAAACTCTCAATGCCATTATGATCAATCGAGGAACGTTAGGACTCACGGGTATTACATTGTTTGTTATTTTTAGCAGCGCGGTATTTGCCTCAGCCCGGCATGTCTTAAGTGGGGTGTTTCTTGTCGAAACACCCGAAACGTTTTTGAGGGGAAAATTGACGGATTTGCTTCTGATGATCGTACTGTCCTTACTCCTTATTGTCACGGCGGTAATCGCCTCAGGTTTTGCAGTCGTGCAAGCCTTAGGCGAGTCAGTTCCGATCATTGGAGGCTTGCTGAATCCCTTTGCCGTAGTTCTCGGCAAGATCCTCAGCTTTTCGTTTTTGACCCTGTTGTTTTATATGTTTTACGGACTGGCCACCACATCCCGCTTAAGTCAGTTAGCGTTGTGGGTTGGAGCCCTGACCGGAGCTGGGCTGTTTGAAATGTCAAAGTTTGCCTTTTCCTATTATGTCTCGATGGCGAAACTTATGACATCTTTTTATGGAGTGTTAAGCGGTATGATGTTTTTCTTGGTATGGATTTACTATGCATCCGTGGTTTTTATCCTTGGAGCAGAAGTTGGTTGGGCCTATGACCGCATTCAACAAGAAAAGCCTGACCTTCCAGCAGAATAAAAAACTAAACGCCTGATATTACACGATGTAGCCTTACTGACGATGCTCAATCTCCCTTAAGAATCTAGTTCGGCCAAGACTTCCCGTTCAGCTCGTAGCCAATCCTGAAGAGATGCCCCAAGACGGCACCGCTCTTCATAGATTTCATAGGCCCGTTGGGCGATTCTAGCCTCGATATTTTCCTTCCGTACCATGGGCTTCTTCGATTGCCCTTTGGGGGCAACCGCCGATGATTTTGGAGCTCCCTTTTTAGGAGTAGCCCCACCGGCCTTCTTTGTGGATGACTTTCCCCGCTCCACCAGTTTTAATTTGCCAACATTGGTAATATCAAGCTCCTGAGACTTTTGGTTTTTCTTGAACCCCACCATTGGAGATTTTTCTTTCTCTCCCACCAGATCACCCCCTAGGGTAAAAACACGTTTCTCAAAATGCCGCGGATTAGGAATTGGCCATGAGTTTCTTTCCCTTGTCTACCCAGCCAGAAACCTTCTCTTTGGTATCCTTGACCAGTGTTTCCGCATCCTCCTGAGCATCCATCGCCATATTCTGCAACTGCCGGCGGGTACGATTACCAGATTGCGGAGCCACTAACAGACCCGTTCCCAATCCAATCATCACGCCCGCGAAAAAGGCCACAAAACCAAACACCAATGCTCGGTTACTTTCTTCCATGGAACACCCTCCTTATCCAAACTCGGGTTCATAAACAATACACAAAATTTGATTATTAGTACTTAGTATAAACTGTAAAGATATTCTTTGCATTAGAGAAGGAGGGGTACCCTGTATCTCTCTTTAGTAGACCAAACATTACGAACATGAAAAAGCTAACTGCCCCCACCCCTAATTAATGCACAAAAAATGCCAAGTTTTCCCAACAATTTGGTCCCCAGTTTCTTTGTTTTTAAAGGAATTTCCTGAGGACCATTTTTTGTCAAAACAGACGGACCTGACAAATTGCGCCATGGGCAGACAACCTTTCCACAACTTCGCGGTTAAGACGCGAAAGTTAAGTTGAAAGGGCATTATACCCGGAAAACAAATCCCCTAAAAGGCTTCCTTGGAGCGGGAGGAAAGGGTATCGAAATTTGAAGGATCAACAAACCGAAACTGGGAGAGAAATCGCCGCAGGATCGCTTGTTCCAATCGTGAGGGAATCCTCGTGGGACAGGGAATACGCAATAGCAAATTAATTCGACCGGGTTCCGGCAAATGAAAAGTCACACGAGGTTCAACCGAGGGCGCATCCAGCCACGTTCGGCCCTCAAGCTTTTTCATATGCTCCTTGGCTTTTTCAATGAAAAGCTGGCACTCCTCATTCGCCGCCTCCAAGAGAATCCGCTCAGCTTCTCTCCAATCATCTGCCGTACTCAGGGGAACGGTAATAATATGGAGCCGATATTCCCGGCTATACGATTCATTGATCACGGTATTCCGAAGCAAGACACTATTGGGAACGGTCATGGCTCGCCCCGTATATTGATGTGAAGTTTGTCCTGGTCCAATTTCTAGGATCGTCGTGGAAAGGAGATTCACATCCACCACATTACCACGCACCCCTCCCATTTCAATACGGTCTCCTACCGAATACACCCCATTGACCATCCGAACCGCGCCCCCGCTAATACAATCAATCAGCTCTTTGGTCGCAATGGCCAGGGCCACCGCAATGGCCAATAACGAAACAGCGAGAGTTTGGATATGCGGGGCCCATATCAGAATTACCCCGAAAATTAGCAGAATCAGCAAGGCGTTCCGTATATTGACCGCCCGGCGACGCCTAGTTTCGCCAACAATATCGCTTCGGCCCAAAAACGCTCGATGCAAGAGCATTCGTATCAACATGACCACCACGATAAGGAAGGTCGTTCCCAAGCTATAGCGGAGGATGGAAGGATCTAAGGACGCAAAAAATGATTCAACCATAGTTACTGGCTCTACTGACATAGAGATTAACGGACAAAAGGATAAAATCCTTCATTTAAAAATTAATTGCCGATTCTTCGCCCAGGTAGTACTCGACGTTTATTCACTATCTCGGTGAGTTCTTCCTTATTAATTAATAAATGTGCCAATTGGCTGTTTTGTTCCATTTGAAACTCCGCCCCACCGTATCGGACAATGGGTTGTCCTTGTTCATTATTCACAAAAGCTAGCACATACACATCCGACTGTGGCCCCGTCCCTCGGACAAAACCAAAGGAAAAATTCTCTTCAAAACTGACGCGGAGTTCAGGGTCTCGCACATCCACCGCAATCCCCGGGGTCCCTCGATTCACGACAATTTCATTCACATCCTTTCCGTCCTTCACGACCAATTTTCCCTTGGCAATTTCATACTTACCGGAAGTGTCTACATGACGAAGCTGAATAGGATGGGACACATAGAATTGCAACCGTTTCAGTTCGGGAGGCGTGAGATTATATTCCATTCTTAAGGAATGGGTAAAAGGAATTTTGTCAAAGGTGCTTCGAACTTGTGGACGATTTTCACACCCCAAAAGTCCGAGAATTCCAAAAAGAACCATAAGAAAAACCACCCGACCCCTCATTTGTGTTTCCACCTTTTTCCGTCTTCCCTCAGGAAAACCCTGACAAATTGCTCGGAACATCCTCACCCTCCTTCACATTCTATTGAGTATTAGTTTTTTTAGAACATTCAAGGACATAACACAAGTCCATAGGCCACCTATTATCCACCTCAGGCAACACCCATGAACCTTAGACCATCAAGCCGACTTCCCCGTCACGGCCTGACTTATGATAAGGATCAGCCATTCAGAGTCCCAAGGCCTAGCATTGGCCGTCAATATTCCATATGGGGAGCAATCCATGTGCTAACCTCCAAGTTCATTCTGGATTATAAACAATGAACCTTTCAGACTCACAAATTTTGGAACCATCGGCGGACCAAATCTTTACTTCCTGACCCTAAAGAAAGGTTATGAAGCCATACCTCCATAGAATTTTTTGGGACATTTTGTTCCAATCCTGGACAAAGTTCCCCATCAATGGAAGTTGATGAAATCCCACGCATTTCAGGTCTCTTTTCTCAACTCTGCTAATCCACATCGAACAATTTGCACTTGGCTACTTGTTTCCTAAGAGTTTCCTAAGGAAAAATTTCATTGAATTTCTTAAGAAATTTGCAGTAAACAAAAAATGCAAAAGTACGTAAAAATTGGTATATCTTTTGCACCTTCTATCTCTTGCAAGCAGGAAGATCCTTCCTGCAAACAATCCTCATTCGGCAGGAATTCATAAGGATGCCTTTAAAAGGAGGTCAGAGAGATGAATGCCTCAATCATTGATGCCACCCTCGCCTTAGTCGGCGCCTTGGGTGTCATTGCTACAGCTATGTTGATGTTTAGTACTTCAAGGGGTGAACGCTTCACGGGTCATATGAAGACTGAGACTTCACTTCAGAATCATGTTGCGGCCACTGTCCGAAAAGCGGCGTAAATCTCTCTGTACACATAAAACATGAATGCTCTTGCACACATTGAGCAACCAACATCTACCATCTCAAGGAAGGTGGAGAAAGTCATCAAGGGGAGAAGACCGTTCTCGGTTTCTCCCCTTGGTTGGTTACAACACACAGTAATAATGGCAGCACAGGATCACCACCAACAGCCAAGGACTTTTATGAGTAATAAACAACAAGAGGGTTGGGTACCCCGCTCAATCAAGTGGGTAGGCCTATCTACGCTTATTTTGGTGATACCTGGGGGGCTGATTGCCTGGGGTGCTCATTGGATCATAAGTCGAAGGCACCAACGAGAGACACCTTCCGAGCCACAGGTTCTCCCACTTATTGATCCCATTACTCCTCTTTCCCTTTCTTCGGTCGAAGAGGAGATGATTCCCGTCATTCCAATTTCGACACCTATCCCTTTGGCAGTAGGCCCTATCGCCATATCCCCTCAACCCACATCGGACAAATAACCAAACCATCCTAGGGATGAAGACCAAACGCCTCTTGGATGGCATTAAACATGAATTGCACGGCAATGGCGGCAACGACAAGCCCCATGAGTCGAATCGTAATCTTCATAGCGATGGGCCCGAACCAGGAGGCGCGTTTGATAGCCACGGAAAAAATGACATAACTAGCCAACCCCACCAAGGCAATACAAGCACACAAGACCGCCCGAGCCCCCCAATGCTGAGCCTGAGTCTCCAAGAGCATTACCGTGGTAATCGCCCCAGGGCCCGCCAACAATGGTATGCCAAGCGGAGTAACCGCAATGTCGAGTTTTTCAATGGCCTCTTTCGCTTCTTCTGGAGATTCTTGAACGGAAGATCGCTGTCCACGCAACATATCCAGTGCAATCAATAAGAGAACTAATCCTCCGGCAAGTTGAAACGCCGGAAGCATAATGCCTAATAATGTGAAGAGCGTCGAGCCTAACAGCGCAAATCCCAGAAGCACGCCCACCGCCACCATACAGGCCACCTTGGCCATGCGGAGTTTATCCTCTGGGATATCACGACCGGTCATGGCCAAAAACGCCGACACGCCGGAAATCGGATTTACCACTACAAATAAGGAACCAAGGGCGAGGAGTGAAAAATTCAGAAGGTCCATGAATAGAATTTGTGGGGTTCAATCCCGGTCCCAGTTAATTTCTTCTGAACCCTTCCCGTAAATTTCCCATCTTCACCCATCACTCATTTTCCAATGTAAGAAAAAGAGTCGCGCCGCCACGGCGAACCAGAAGCAACACATTTTCTCTGGGCCCGAGGTGTTTGGAGAGCGACTCAAAGTCCCTGAGAAATCTCACTGGATTTCGATTAATCTCAATTAAGACATCCCCGATTTGTAATCCTCCACGCTCAGAAGGACTGTTAGGTGGCACGTCGCTGACCACTACGCCTTCATCCCCTTGACCTTGGCCAGGAGGCAAAGGTTCAACAATCACACCGTCCAAAAGGTGGTGGCCTTTGGCTTGGCGGGAAAAGCTTGGCGGTGCGATAAATCTGGGCAATTCGCCCATAGTCACGGACATTCCTAGCTCTCGACCATTTCGGAGAATTCCCATCTCCACCACGACGCCAGGAATCGTATCCGCGACCAACCCCCTCAATTGTTGTGGATTGATGACAGATTGCCCATTGAACTTTCGGATAATGTCTCCGCGTTCAATTTTGGCTCGCCCTGCGGGTCCTCCATCGTTCACATCTCCGAGCAACACGCCCTTGGCATCCGGCGCCTTAAATTGTTTGGCAAGTTCAGGGGTCATGGCTTGCATGGAAATACCCAGCCATCCCCGAACGACTTTCCCTTTCGTCATCAGTAAATGGGATACCTTTTTGGCCATTTGGCTCGGGATGGCAAAACCGATTCCCATGGACCCCCCGCTTTGGCTGAAAATGGCGGTATTAATACCGATGAGTTCGCCTTTTAAATTCACGAGCGCACCACCAGAATTTCCAGGGTTGATGGCGGCATCAGTTTGGATAAAGTCTTCGAAATCCACGATACCCATATTGGCGCGACTCACAGCACTGATAATACCCATGGTCACCGTCTGATTCAGACCAAAGGGATTTCCAACCGCAACCACGATTTCACCAACTTGCAGAGTGGTCGAGTCCCCCCAAAGGAGAAAAGGCAGCCCCCCGGCTTGAATCTTTAAAACCGCAAGATCCGTTTTTGGATCAGTCCCCACAACCTTGGCCTTAAACCGTCGTTGGTCAGTCAGGAGAACCCGTATTTCATTCGCCCCTTCCACTACATGATTGTTCGTCAAAATATAACCATCCGCACTCATAATCACCCCGGAAGCCATCCCTTGTTCTCGCTGGTCCTGGGGAGTTTGCCCCGGCACACTGGGCTCTTGGTCAAAAAACTTACGAGAGTACGGCGGAGAATCAGGAGCTCCTTCGTTTTGAAAATTTCCAACGGTCATGACATTCACGACCGAGGCTTGGGTGAGTTTGGCAATCCGAACCAATTCCAGGCTGAGTAGAGAAACATCTCGTGAGGGGATCTTAACACTTTCCTTCTGGTTGCCAGTACCTGGCACCGGAATGGTGTCCTTCGCCAACACAGTGAGAGTCCTCCCTGACCCAGAAACTTCATCCTGAGGTAGCCCCATTCCCCAACAGCTAACAAAGAAAACACCTGCCCATATGTTCAAGATTAATTTCCGATTCATACCGCCTCTCATCTCTTTACGTCTATACGCTTCGTTCGTTGGCCATGTAGAAAAGTTGTCCGTTCTCTGGAATCTTGTCACGTTTCACAGTCATTGGCCATTGATTTATAGAAAGGTGGGAAGGTTAATTTTGCCGAAGTCGTTGATGTTGAATTGCTTCCTCCATCGCACGATGGGCGTCGAGAGTTGCCAATACAAGAAGATCTATCGTCGTGGAATAATCCCGCTCCCAACTCCACCGGGCATTTTGCGCATGCCACTCATGAGTCGCAGCACTGAAGGCCGCCATGGCCCGGACATAGGTCTCCTGGGAAAACTGTGGGGCATTTTCCTCCACAGCTCGTTTTAGCGCTTGACGAGCTTCCTCGAATTCTGTCACCGGAGTCCCCGAACAACCGGTGAGGACCACCGCCATCAACAAGCTCATCAGCCCCAGACGAAGCCATTGAAAGATGGTCAACACGACGATCCACCAAGGGCAATCACTTCAAGACGTCGAGGCTGCCGACCCACTTTCTTCGGTAGCTGCTTCAACTGACGATGTCGGAGTAATACCGAGTCCGTCACTTCACCACAATTCACACACCGATATCCTTGCGCTCTTGAAGATTGGCCATCCATATCCGACAGCAGTTCTTCAACCATGAATCCATTACAACGATGGCATATCATCGTTACTTCCTTTCTTCCCGATCTTCACATCCACGGAACCACAGCCTCCTGGCCTAATACGTTAATTAGCTAGCAATTGAGATGCCAAATGAGGAAAACCACCAAACCCCATTCTCAATACAAAAACCATAAAAATTTCAATGAAGTAGCGGCATCATTGTCACTTGCCTTTGAAAGGACCAGGGTGACACCTCTTCGCTCCGGAACAAGTTGTCCTGAGAAAAGCCTCTTAAAGGAATAAAGGCCCAGACATTCGGAGAATACACGAGGAGTACAACTTGTTACTGGAGAAGAAGTTATGTCTAGCCGAGAATCGGCTAGATGAAGGAAGGAAAACTATGAATTATCGTAATCCGTATTCCTTAAGTTTTCGTTGGAGAGTTTTTCGGTGGATCCCAAGAATCTCGGCCGCTTGGGCTTCATCCCCTTTATAGGCCTCCAGCACTTTTAAAATCTGTTCCCGCTCAAGCTGATCCAAGGTTTTCCACCCGGTATCCTTACCAACCAGCGGGGGAGCTTGGGAAGCAATTGCCGGAGGAAGATCTTCTGGCACAATGGTCGTGTGAGGGGTCAAGACAATGGCCCGTTCGATCGTATGTTCCAATTCCCGCACATTACCTGGCCAATCATATTGCTGAAGCAGAACCATCGCCTTGGGTGAGATGTCCGTGACCTGCTTCGTATTCGTGACTCCATATTTTTGAAGAAAATAGCGGACTAGCAAAGGAATATCATCAGTGCGCTCCCGCAATGAGGGCAACTGTATCGTTACTACATTCAACCGATAATATAAATCCTCTCGAAATTTTCCACTCTTCACGAGTTTGAATAAATCCTTATTGGTCGCGGCCACGACTCGAACATTTACCCCAATAGAATCCTGACCTCCAACCCGACGAATTTCTCGTTCCTGAAGCACCCGGAGAAGTTTACTCTGAAGGGCTGGGGTAATATCCCCGATTTCATCCAAAAAACAGGTCCCTCCATGGGCCATTTCCAATAAGCCCTTTTTGTTCCCGATGGCTCCGGTAAAGGCACCTTTTTCGTGTCCAAATAATTCGCTTTCCAGAAGCGTTTCGGCCAGAGTTCCACAGTCCACCGCCACAAAGGGACCATCATGTCGTTGGCTATTGGAATGTATGGCGCGAGCAATCAATTCCTTCCCGGTGCCACTTTCGCCTTGAATCAAGACCGTACTTTCACTCGGAGCCACGCGAGCCACGAGCTTATATACGGCAACCATTTCTGAACTCTTTCCCTGAAGTTGATCTATCCCTAAGGTGGCCTGTACTTGTTGCTTCAAAGAACGATTTTCTTGAAGAATTTTTTTATGGTCCAAGGCCCGCTTCACCAACAATCGGACTTCATCCAGCACAAAGGGTTTGCTGATATAATCAAATGCTCCGGATTTAATGCCTTCTACCGCCGTCGTCATGCTGCCATACGCCGTTAACAAGATTACCTGAGTATCCGGATGCCGCGATCGGATATTTCCCAATAATTCAATCCCATCCATAATCGGCATTTGAATATCACTCAACACCAGATCCATCACCTGGCCTTCTAGTTGATCCAAGGCCTGTTTCCCATCCTGCGCCGTCTGTACGACATACCCTTCCTTTTCCATGATTTCTTGAAGAAGGTTTCTCGTTTCTGCTTCATCATCTACAACTAGGATCGACGTTTGTGGGGTCATCATGATCTCCTCGTCAGACCTGCAGAGCAATGACAAATGAGGTGCCGGTGCCCGCTTCACTTTTAACAGAAAGCGTACCCCCATGCAGCGTCACAATTTCATTCGCAATCGCAAGCCCTAACCCGGTCCCTTTACCCATCCCTTTTGTCGTAAAAAATGGGTCAAATATCTTAGATTGAAGTTCTTGAGAAATCCCGGGTCCAGTATCGGTGACTTCAATTTTGACCTGAGGTTTGTTTGTGGATGAATTGGAGGAGTTATCGAGAGAAACGCGAAGGGTCAATCGTCCCCCTTGCGGCATGACATCAATAGCATTATCGATGAGGTTTCCCAGGACTTCTTGCAATTGAGCAGAATCGGCCTGAATGGTGCTCACGGATGGATCACATTCGGTGGTCAGCACAATATGATGTTCATCGCATAACGGCCGAAAAAAAGTTTCAATGTGTTCTAAAAAAACTCGAAGTGAAATGGCTTCCCTATTCAGAATCGGTGGCCGTGCCACATTTAACAAGCTTTGAATGACCTTGCCTAAACGATCGGTTTGCTTCAGCACCGTATCCACTCGATTGCGAATTTTTTCCGGCAACTCTGGGGTTTCCTGAAGGAGTTGTAAATGACCGGAAATTGCCGTTAAGGGTGTCCCGATTTTATGAGCGATGGTGGCTACCAATTGCCCAAGGACCGCTAACCGTTGATGATGAACCACCTCCCGACGAGCAGCCGAAAGCTGCTCATTCATTTGAGTCAATGACTCATTGTTCCTCAATAGTTCGGCGGTGGCGTGATCGACCCGATGCTGCAACTCATCTCGAGATTGAGCCAAGGCCTGCGTCAGTCGGTGATTTTCCTCTACCACCGTTCGGATATGATCGGCCATCGCGTTGAAACTCTTGGCGATCGCGCCAATTTCATCGTCGGCATGCACCGGAACCTGAGCCTTCCATTCCTGCTGACGCAAGGAGGTAATACCAGACTCTATCTTTTCCAGGGGACGCAATACCCAAAGATATAAAAACCCGTTCATGCCGATGACTAAAACCACCCCTAATCCAATTCGTATGATTTGCGACCACTGAAAGAGAAACTTCGTCAGAGCATCAAACTGCCCAGTCCAAAATTCCGCATAGGCAACACCTCGAATTTCTCCCTGAATCATAATAGGCAGAGCCACTTTAATAATGTGTTCACGTCGAACGTCTTGGGGAGTACTCACAGGTTGGCCTCGCTTCACCGCTTCCTCGACTTCATGGGGAATAGTCTGAGAAAAACGACTACTCTCCCCAACCTGGGTGAGCAGCAAGAGTTGGGCTGACTGGGATTTTACGATTTGATACACACTGATATGGAGCAGATCGGGAGTGCGTTCCATTAATTCCCGGACAATCTTTTCTCTCGCTTTTTCCGCACGAAATTGAGCCATAGTTTGAAGCCGGGCATCGACCTGCCGGAGTAAGGACACGGTTTTTAATTGAATGTTTTCTTTCGCTAACTCCGTAACATACGCCCGCTCAACAACCTCTGCCAAAATCAGAGCTAAGGCCACCATTCCAATAACCATCACACTGGCTTTTGCCGGAAGCGAATAAGGCCAATATCGAAACGACATAGCGCATCATATCCACCCCCGTAGATCTTGCCAAGATTAGGGGTCTTGGGGTCGTAGCGAAAACTACAGGATTATTACGCGGCCTTTGGCAACCTTTGGAGCTCACCGTCTGCCATGGCACTAAACAAGCATGTGCCCTGGTAAACTAACCGTTGATAGCACCAAAGACAGACTTCTTGTTGGGTGACCAACTCATAGACCGTCGTTGAAGAATGCCTTCCACACCATTCACATTGATTTATCATGAAATATCCTCCAGGTCTAAATCTCTTTGTTCAACCCACTGCAAGATAGATTTCCTAACAACTGACTTTAACAAAGAATCTCGCAACTTACTTTTTAAAGAAGCAAAGACAATGCCAAATCATTATCTCCGAATAATCCAAACGTCTGAAATCCGAAACAATGAAGGCCACCAACCCTAGGTTCGCGGTGTATTAACGAATAGATCGCAGAATATAAAAAAGGGCATCTATCGATGAAGTTTCGGGACAATTTGTCTTGGCAACGGACAGAATATCTTTCAAACCCGAATTGCATTTTCATTCGGCGAGGACCAAGAATTGGATTTCCATTGTATTTTTTAAAAAAAAGTCTAACCAAAGCGCCCTGGTATGGTTTTTGCTTTATTTTTCTTCTTATTCGTAAGACATCTCGCTCCTAATCATTCATTAGTCGCGATGGATGTCTGCTAAAAAGTCATACCAAGCCAACCTTTACAAAGGAGCATTTCATGTCTTCTCAGCCCACAACGATTGTCGCATTGTTTACCGCCCTCACCTTCACCTTAGGAACACCTGTGTTTGCCGAACCGGAAGTTTCACAACCAGCCGCTCCTCCTGCAGAACAGCACATGGGCGCGGATCATGCTGCAGCTCCAGCCAAATCGGAAGCCAAGCACAAAAAAATGGCGAAAAAAAAGCGCTCAGGGAAAAAGGCCAAAAAGGAAAATAAGAAATCTGGCGACGAATCCTAATCCGCCGCAACCTATCAAGGGCACGTCTCGCAATAATGAGACGTGCCCTTGATCATTTATCTTTATTAACCAGAACAAATTTCAAAATGGCCAACACGCCGCCCCCTTTCCCGTCAATACTAATCGTTGACGACATCCCCTACATTCGCCTTTATTTCCGTGTCGCTCTTGAATCATTTGGACATCAATGTGAAGAAGCGAGCCACGGGCTTGACGCCATAGGAAAATTGCACAACCGCCATTACGATGTAGTCCTCACCGACGTTCAAATGCCCCACCTTGATGGATTCGAATTAGCCAAATGTCTTAAGGAAGACCCGTCTCTCGGGAGTCCAATCGTCCTCATGATGACAGCAAGTAATACTGACTTGTTAGCGCCACTGGCCCAAGCAGCGGGAGTAAGAAAAATTTTTGCCAAACCGTGTCACCCTGTGGTTATTCACCAAGAAATTATGGACATTCGACAAAGGTTTCCCACTGCGGCCTAAGATTTCGCTAAAGTTAAATGGGGTTCACGATTCTTGTTACATTTAATCCCCACCTCCCCAAAGACACTTTTTCCACGATTTAAACAAAATGTCTCTCGCTCGAGAGGACATTCCTCAGGTTCCGTTTATTCTTTCGAGGTATTTTGACATTGGTGTCGGTTAATCCTTGGTACACCTTTTGCTTCACTAATATATGCGAAAGGAGCAAATGATGAATTCAAAATTTTCCACGGACACACGACCTACCGGAGTGAATAAAGATCGCAGCATGTCGCCCTCACCATGCATTTATCAACCTCCTCTCCCTCATGCCACTCAGCCTACATTTCATTCCTTGTCTTTGGGTTGTGCTTTGCCGTCCATATTGATCGTTGACGACGCAGCCGAATTTCGGCGCACCCTGCGTGAAGGGTTAGTTATCTTTGGCTATGACTGCCAAGAAGCCGAGTGTGGAACCGACGCCCTACGCTATTTGAAAAACAGAAAATTCGATGTCGTGCTGACTGACCTGGTCATGCCGTTTCTTGATGGGTTGGGATTAGCCCAACACATCATGGAAGACCGTTCCTACGGTCACCCCTTGGTCATCTTGATGACATCGGGCCACAGTGATATGGTCAAATCGTTGGCTAAAACGTTTGGCATTAAGAATATCCTGGATAAACCATGCAAGGCGTCCGAAATCAACCGGATCATTCGAGAAGAACCCCTCCGATTCCCCAAGGCAGCTTAACAATTCAGACCCACGTTTTGGGACGAATCGAACCCTACTCCAACCGCTTTCTCCCATGACTCAGTCCTTTCAAAAGATTGCCGTAATTACTGGTGACCACCACCTACCGGATACTACCAAGCGCAATGCCCAATACAATGAAGAAGATCGATCCACGCATGTGGCCATGATGACCGCTTTTCAAAGTTGGCCGGATTATGATTTTGAATTCATTGACGATCATAGGGCACTCCTCAAACAAATTCGCAGTCACCCCCCGGATTTGGTCGTCAACTTTTGCGACACGGGATTTCGGAATCAAGCCTCTCAAGAGCTAAATATCCCTGCCTACCTCGAAATCTTAGGAATTCCCTATACAGGCGCGCCCCCTTCCGCGATGGTGATCTGTTATGACAAGGCCATTGTGCGGCTGGTGGCACAGTCCCATGGTGTCTCAGTTCCCCAAGAACAATTTTTAGGCACCAACCTGCTCACACAATCCTTTCCACTCGTCTTCCCAGCCTTGATAAAACCAAACACGGCCGATGGAAGTGTCGGAATCACCAAGGACTCTGTGGTGCGATCTTGGCAAGAAGCCAACACCTACGTGGCCTGGCTGCACGAGACTCTTCCCGGTTGCGACATCCTCATCCAAGAATATTTACCAGGACCGGAATACGGAATTGGGGTCATCGGAAATATCGAGACGGGTTTGCGAATATTCCCGACATTGGAAGTCGACTTTTCTCGTTTACCGTCAGGCTTGAATCCTATTCTTTCTTTTGAATCAAAAGCCTATCCCGACTCCCCGTATTGGACTGATATTCAATTCAAAAAAGCCATATTGCCGACAGAGGTGGAAGCCAAAATGCAGGGATGGGTGCGTACTTTATTCAAGCGATTCGGGTTGCGAGATTATGCAAGATTTGATTTTCGTGTTGGAGCAGATGGCGAGCCCAAATTGATGGAAGTCAATCCGAACCCGGCCTGGGCGAATGATGGAAAACTGGCATTTATGGCTGGCTTTGCGGAAATGGAATATCGAGATATGCTTCAGGACATCCTTCAATCCGCAATCAAGCGTTTGTCGAAGCGGTCAAAGTAGCGCGCGAGGAATCGCCAAGGTCCAATCATGGCGCTTCAAGAGGTGATCCCCTTCAAAGGCTTCAAGTTCCCCGGCAAATTGAAACGTATCCGCCGTCGCACTCAATCGCGTCCGACATTCCACTCGAATAGCCCAATCCCCCCGCCGCATGATGGCCGTTTGAGAAAATTCAGTTTGCGCGGACAGAGGATCATTTTCAAGAATGCGATACCGCTTCAAGAGTGTATAACCTAAGTTCAGATCAATCTCTTCGATTCTAGCCAACGACGCACCATCAAATTCACCACCATCACTTTTGAGGGTATACACCATTTCCGTCGTGGCAAGATCAATTTCAATCGTGCGCCGCATAGGCATCTGTCGCAATTTTTTATGCGTGGTGCCAGGGGCGGCTTCCGGAGGATCAAAGGGGCGCAACTGAGAATCTTCTGGACGCGGTGGACGAACGGGAAGCTCCAGATAACTCGGGCCTGTACGAACGGTTAACGTCACCGGCACGGGAGGAGGCCAGGCAATCGGCCAATAGCTGGTGGAAACAGAAACCCTAATCCGATGTCCCAGCGGAAAGGCATGAGCGAAATCATTGAGTTGGATCCGAACCGTATACCAATTTCCAGGCTTTAGCGATTCTGGCGTTTCATGACTCTCTCTATGCGTAAGGTTCAAAAGGCCATAGGTCACGCGTAACACAGACCCATCGGGTGCCACATCTCCCAATCGAATTGCCACCATCGCCACAGGTTGATCCGTGGCCAATTCCAATTCAACAATCGGAGCCCCCAAGACTTCGAGCCTCCCAGGTAATGGATCACTATCAAACACGAGAGAGCCACCATCGTCAGGACGCTGGTCTCGTGGCATTTCCCCATCCGCACCAAACCCGCACCATTCCCCAGAGCGCACACCAATCGTTTGAGGCGAACAGAATGAGACATCTATGGGCTTCTCTGGAAGGGGAGATAAGTGCCCAGGCTCCAAATACCAACGCTGAGGGGTCATGTGTGAGCTGGGAAGATGGTCTTCTGCCACCCATCGGCCAGGCCATTCTGCATATTGAGGTTGAGGCTGCTGACTCTCTTGCATCCACACGCGAATTACTGGCTCGTCCATGATTCCCGTGGATTTGCCATTCAACCAGTGTTCCCACCACCGCACGGCTTCTTGGAGAAACCCTATAGCTGGCCCAGGAACGCCATCATGCGGAAAGTTATGCGCCCATGGACCAATCAGGGCCTTCTTCGGACAGGAAAGATTTCTCATCAACCGAGGGATGGCATTGGTATAGCCATCGGCCCACCCGCCAATGGCATACACGGGGCATTGGATTGCAGAAAAATCTTCGCATATTGATCCATGCTTCCAAAAATCATCACGCCATTGATGGCGCATCCATACAGCGGGAAACGGTTCCAGGTTTTCGAGGCGTTCCTGCCACATCGCCTTCCATCGATCACCAACAATGTGCGGGTCCGGGGGCAAGGCGGAATACAAGGTGAGGATTGAACCCCATTGCATGTTTTCGTTGAGCAAACATCCGCCCATGAAATGGGCGTCATCGGCATAGCGATCATCTGTGGAACACAGGGTAATAATGGCTTTGAGCGCCGGAGGTCGTAAGGCCGCCACTTGCAACGCATTGAATCCTCCCCAAGAAATACCCATCATGCCTACCGATCCAGAGCACCAGGGTTGGGCCACGATCCAATTAATAATCTCTAACGCATCGGCATGTTCTTGTGGCGAATACTCGTCATGGAGCACGCCCTCTGAATCTCCAGAACCTCGAATGTCCACACGGACACTGGCGAAGCCATGATCAGCAAAATAACGATGAATGGGTTCATCACGAGACCGCATGAAATCCCGCTTTCGGTAGGGAATGTATTCTAAGATGGCAGGCACAGGTTGATGCTGGGCAGAATTCGGCAGCCAAATACGGGCGGCAATCCGGCATCCATCGGACATAGGAATCCAGGTGTTTTCGATTTCCTGGATTCGCTCTAAAATATTGGCATCACTACTCATGAGATTTTTGATTTCTTACGATTACGATTGGAGGAAGATTTGGAACCTTGTGATTCGGCCCCTTCGTGAGAAAGCAACGATTGAGCAGACCAAAAACTCAACGCGAGTTTTTCTCTCACTTTGAACCCTGTTTCGAGATCCCAACAATTCACGATCGCCAACCGAAACCCTCCGGGCGGCATGGAATGATCTTTCGGGGCGCGGTCCTCATGAAATGTGATTTGAATACTCGAGACCTTCGGCGTGTGACGCAATTCATCAACCAATACTTTGGGAGGATGAGAGTATTTCACATCATGCGCCCCAAACAGCACGACACTGAATCCTTCTTGACGTTGCGCATCATTGAATTGCCAAATCCCTTCGGCATACAAGCGAATGAGGGCTTCGACCCAACCTTCCCCATAGAGGTCAGGCCATTGATCGGCAAATCTCAAATGAACCTCAATGATTTTTCCACCAATCGTTTCAAAGTTGACCATGCCCGTATAGTTTGACAAACATCGACGAAGCCAATCCCCGCAATAGGCTTCAACGTCAGGAATGGGATTGGCCATAACGGTCCAATAATCAAACATGCCCCCTTCCAAGGGTTTTCCAGTGGTATGTCTCCACCATTGAGGTTCTCCCTGGACCACAACCACATCACTTGAGACATGATCGCCTTCAAGTAAGGTCATCCAAAAATGCCCTGGCCGTTCATACCGTTTATATTTTTTTGAAGAGCGGATCACCCGACTTCCGGCCCCCATCCCCTTCATGTTGTAGATTGGCTTGGAAAACACCGGAAAGGAAGGTGGCTCTAACCCATGCGGAGCGCAGGGTAAGTTCTGGCTTTCGGCAATCGCAAGTTTGTTGTAGACCCACTTGTACGCTGGATACCACAACCAAGCATCACTATCTTCTGTAGGAATGTTGACCCCATCCGGGCAGGGAATTCCCTCAAAATACTGTATCCGCCATGGATCGGCTTCACAAATCGGCATTGGTCTACTGTCCTTTCATGAAAATAGGAAAATTTACCGCACCATACTGAGGGAGATTCGGGAATGCAATGATTTAGAAACATCGGTCTCAGGAGACCGGTCTTTAGTGACTATCTCCTGAACATGAGGCAGGCACGATCAACATTTTCATGGGACTAACAAGGGCCCAATAGAGGGCTTGGGCTTTTGCAGGTGGCAGGTCGAGCATTAAGTCTCTTGAGGAGGAACCAAAGATGCCCACCCCCCAACCCGAAACCCGCATTGTCAATCTCTTTACCCATTTCGCCGTTGGTTCAAAGACATGATCCCATGCCGAATCAATTTTTTCTGATTGGATCACTAATGAAAACTCTTCCCCCCAAACTACGGTATACCGATGCGGCATATCCGTCACGACCAAGGGATGCGCTTCTGCCTGGGAGACAGACCCGTCATCCTTGGCAATAGAAGGAATCGTCGGTTCGGGTTCAATAAGGGGAATTTTCCGGGTAAGAGTGGCCACCTTCACATTCGTGAACGGCTCTCCCACCCAAGAGGATATGAGAAAGGGAAAGGACTTGAGGAGGATACCGCGAGCCTTGAGTTCCAACATTCCTTGCGAAAGATTCATCACAACGTAGAGCGCTTTTTCTTTCGCTAACACGACTTCTTGTTGTTGGCTTGCACGAAGGATTTCTTTGACTGGTGCGGTCGAGGCACACGTCACCTCCTGCGCAGCTACTGGCAAGGTGAAAACAGTCAGACCACTGACCGCCACCAACCAAGCCGTCCAAAAATTCCCTTTCATGCCATGATTAATAGATAATGAGCGTAGTGCCCACAGAGACATGTTCATACAAATACTGTAGATCTTTATCGCCAAGTCGGATGCACCCATGCGTCACGTTCGTGCCCAACAGACGCGTATACAGGGTACCATGAATGAAGTACCCGTCCCCAAATCCCAAGGCATAATCTCCCAAGACACCAGCTTCGGCTCGATCCTGTTGCCGAGTGGGAATCGGCAGCCCTTCCTCAATAAAAGCCCAGTCAGGTTTAAACCAAATGGGATTGGCAATTTTCCCCGTGATAGAAAATATTCCACGGGGCGTATTGAATATCCAACCTTTCTCGGGGTTACGTGGATCTTGAAGGCGTGACCCACTTCCGGTGGAAGCCACTGCCGCAAACAAGGTCTTTGTCCCGTTTTTCAGATACACCCGATTTTCTGCAGTATCCACCATCACAAACGTTCCTTGAGGAGCCAAGCGGGCCAAGGAAGATGGTGATGGTTTCTTGGAACGGCCCTCACCATTTCCTCGAGAAGTCGTTTTGACAGCAGCC
The DNA here is from genome assembly GCF_032191465.1 of Candidatus Nitronereus thalassa. NCBI lineage: Bacteria > Pseudomonadati > Nitrospirota > Nitrospiria > Nitrospirales > Nitrospiraceae > Candidatus Nitronereus > Candidatus Nitronereus thalassa. Next base: position 1,136,670 of record NZ_JAQOUE010000001.1, read on the forward strand.
TTGTTGAACTCGGCAGACGGACTTTCCGCACTACCCAAAAGGATGAAACTGAAGAACAGAAGGGATAGCAGGCTGACTCCTGAACGACCTAGGTTTGGACTTGACCAAAGGGAATTCACCCAACTTTCCCTTTTCCAACCGGAATCAATCGTGTCCTATCAGAAATGTGCGCCTGAATGTCCTGAATCATTTTGACAATTTGATTGTCAGGTTGAATGGCACCAACAATGGTCACTGCCATACCAACTTTGGCTTTTTCGAAAAGGCGATCCATCGCCTCATTCTCCAAGGCCACGCATCCGCGAGTCAGTTCCTGGGCATCATTGGCCTTGCCGTGAATTTCAATGAGTCCTCCAATGGATTGGTTACTGGGAATCCTCCCCTTGGCTTGTGCTTCCTTAAACCGAAGAGTCTGCTCAACGGTGGGATAATTGAGGAGTAAGGCTTTGTAAAACCGAGTCTCCCCTTCACTTTTTTTCTTTATGATATGAAATCGTCCCTCGGGGGTGGCTCCGTCACCTTCATGCTTTTTATCCTCCAGGCCATTAAATCCTAATTCCACCGGATACTGGGCGACTTCTTTTCCTTTGTCATACACCAACAATTTCCGCGAGGCCTTTACCACGACTACCACCCTGTCCTGTTGCGTTTTCGACTTTTGGATTGTTTCCTGCACCCACTGCTCCCATTGAGCCAACTGCGACTCATCCGCATACCGCATCATTTGACTCATCATATGGGATTCGACTCCCTGCAACTGCATGACGACCTCCCCGACGGTGACTCGCGCTTCATCGAGTTGGCCGTAAGCCTGACGACGCCCGGCTTCTTCTAATAACCCATACGCCTTGGAAAGCGCAGTCACATCATTTTGGAAATCGAATAAACTGATGAGATTTCGAAGACGTACTAACTGCAGACTCTCATGCGCGATAAAGGCCCGCACCTCTTCTTCCTGAACCGCTCGCTTTTGCTGAGCCGCTTGGAGAAGAAGCGTGCCTTCTTTCACAATGTCCGCATAAGATTGCGCAAACCCCTGACGATCATGGGGCGACCACCATTCTGCGTTGTCTTGCAAAAATTTCTGTCGAAGGGCAGCAATGTTCTGATGAAATATTTGATAGCGTGTAGGGAATAAGGTATGGGCCGAGTCCAGCCAGGCCTTTCGATCCAATTCTTCTACTTCCGAAGGAAAATTCTCCGGCCATTCATCGGTTTCCCACCATGCGCCCATGGCTAAAAACGGTAATGTAATAAGGAGAGGCAGAATTGCCCACAACACCTTTTTGAGATATGAGTGCCACCCTGCCCCCCACATATTCATTAATCTTATGCTTTCGCTTTGCCAGTTTTTTGCAAAGCATGAGCCACCTCATCATGGACCCGAATAGCTAAGGATTCAATGGCCTGCGCCTTGGCTTTTGCACCAAGAAAGTCTTCGGCTACGAGAGCGCCATCAACTTCCACGAGCATGGATTCCGCCGTTTGCAAATCGCCATTTAAGGCTTGCAGATCCGCCTGTGAACCTTTTCCCATCGGGGCTTTGGCTAAAATAACTCGCGCTTCCTGGACACGAGATTTTGCATTCGTCATTGCAGATTGCGCTTCACTTTTTACTCGTTCTTTATTCGCCACGGCTTCCGTCTTGGCTCGAAGCGCCTCCTGATTCACTGCTTGCAACATTCCTTCCACGCTTTCATAGTTTCTCATGATCGCGAACTTGGAATCTTGAATGGCTAGCTCTTCTTGAGCCATTTGATAGGCGGTCTCGGCTTCACGAAAACTTTCCGGAGCATAATCCGGTGCTCCCGCTTGCCGGGCTTCCTTCAGCGCCATGTCCGCCGCATCAAGCGTGGTCATGGGTTTTTCCGCACACCCCAACATCAACATGCCGATTAGAATCGACAAAGTTCCCATACTGAGCACAGTGTTGCGTTTCACGAAAGTCATCCTCCTCATTATTATTGTTGTTGATCGCATAAATCCTTGGTTGGAGGATATTTTCCCCCAACCAAGGGTTCGCCTGAAGTTTGTTGAGACCAAGCTCGGGCAAAGGGTTTTGATAATTCTTTTGGCACTGAAGGGCAGGACCTCCTTAAGGTCAGATTCCAAGTGATCTCAATCCTTGGCATCAGGTTCCTCTCGGAAGGGCAAGGGGTATTACTTGCCAAAAGGCTTTTTGGGTTGAGACTGGGGTTGAGGCTTTTGGGCTGGTTGAGCCGCGCCTGGCTTCCCAACACCCACTCCTTTCTTAGATTCTTGTGAATTGGTAGAACTCATGAATGGTCACCTCCTTTCATCCTGTGGATTAGGCCGTGGCCTTACTTGTAAGAGAGAGCAAAAGATATGCCACACGACATCTTCCACAAGAAAAAGGAAAGGCTTGAATTTTTTTAATGATGTGATTGTTTTCAAATATCATTTGGACAGAATTTCTGTCCCTACAAAGACAGATTGTCTTCGTCTATCCTTGACGATTTATCATTTTTCCTTAGTCGCCTTCCTCACCGTTCACTAGTCTCTCTCATTTGAACTATTTTGACTCCCAACTCCAGGCAAAAAGGACATAGATAACCGATGAAGAAATTTCATGGAGATAGATAGTGGCATACTCCCGATAACAGAAGAATCCAAATGAATTGGCATATTCATTGCACTTATTCAATTGTGGAGTCTCGACATGAGACTAAAAAATCACTCAGTTTGGCAGCGTGCAATCCAGGGACCCCTTGCCTTCTTTTTGGCACCGGCTCATCGTCCTATTCTGATGGTCACCGGGATTTTCCTACTGGGAATCAGTCTGACAATTGGTTTGGCAAGTGACTCTCATCTTACACCGCTTTCCCCACCAGGAACCTTGTCCGATGGTGAAGGCAACACAGACCGCACTACCCTATTCGTCAAAGGAAAAATTCTCGATATTGTTGGTGAACTCATTTTGATTGTGGAGGGGATGGATGGAACAGTGGAATTGCGGCTTACGGAGGATACCGTCTTTCAAAGTACCTTGCATATTGGAGACTACATTGTGGCATCCGTCTCTCCACAAGGGGTCGTGCGACAAATCACGGTTGTGGAATCTCAGGAAAATTTTTAAAAACTTTCACCGTCGACAACGACCACCATTGGGCAGAATCAGGAGTTGCCGACCATGAAATGCGAACGATGCGAAGGCTTAATGGTACGAACCCAACACTATGGGTTCTCCATTTTGAAGCGAATGATCTGGTTTTGGAAATGTGTAAACTGTGGAAATGTTTTTGATCACACAGTGATTATGAATCGGCAACAGATCTGGGAAACTGGCGGGCTTCCCTCATCAGGGCGAGCCGCAGCACCAAGAATTCATTACATTTCCCGACCACCAAAGGGAAGGCGCGCTGCCTAACTAGTAGGGAATACGTCCAAAACGCCCAATATCGGGATCACTCCCTTAGGCCGTTTGCATTTGTCAAGAATACATTGGACTTGGAAAACACAATTCCGAAAAGTCTCTCACCTAAGAACTCCTCAACGCGATGCCTTTGCCTTTAAAATTAGTCTTTTGGTTCCGGAGTTTCTGAAACCGTGTCTTCGCCGGCCGGCTGATCTTCTGATGCACTAGAAGGATCAACCCGTCCTTCTTCCTCTTGGGTTTCAGGGACCGAAGGGGTTTGTGTGCTGGTCTCATTCCCACATCCGGCGAACAATACAATCGCAATAAACAGTGTAAAAACCCATTGTTTTCTAAATTGCATTTTGACTCCTCTGATTAATCAATAGTATGAGATCCGATGGCCCTTTATGAACCGAAAGACTATTTGTCTTCTTTCTTGTCAATTTCCTTTGGAGGTCGTAGCTGTGCGGATTCTTTATCATCCAGTTTAGGAAAAAATGGTTTGCGTTCCTTCTTTTTTTCTTCCTCCGACTGATCCCCATCAAATAAGAATCCTGGAATGCCTGTTTCCATAACAACTCCTGAGTCATTAGGGGTGATAAAATTCCCAACCTCATGGTATGTGGTGCAACTGTCATTCCATTTTCAGAAAGAATCCAAACGACCTGCGCGACGGGTTCAGACCAACTCCCAACACAGCATTTTTCAGGATTTCCTTGGTATTCGAGCTATTGGCCGAGGCAAGACGAATCGGGCTTATAATTGGAAGACTTCACAAGATGAGACATTTTGTCTTGCAAAAGAGCTATTTGTCCTTAAACTAACAACTCAATCATAAGAAAAGTTGAACTAGTGAAGGTAAAACCACTTCCCTGGTGGCCAGAAGAAATGGAATATATTTTGCTTTGACCTTCCATTTCGTATAAGTAAAGGCAAGGCCTGCATGCAGAAACCTAAGTAATCATGTCTCTGGTCCCGTAGCAGACAGACTTCATCCCTAATTTTTTACCAAACTCCCATCTTCCTATGGTCAATCTCCCTAATCCTGCACCCTACCAACCATCCAGCGACAAGGCCTTGCGAGCTCGGGTCAAACTGTTTGGGCATATTCTTGGCGAAACACTACGTGACCACGCAGACCATCAGGTTTTTGCCACTGTCGAGGCCTTGCGAAAAGGGTATATCCATTTGCAAACCAAACCGAATCCAACACGGCGGAGGCGGCTAAGGAAATTGGTAGAACACTTAGAGGAACCAATTTTGGAGCAGGTGGTTCGAGCCTTTAACACTTACTTTAGTTTGGCCAATATTGCCGAGGAGTCGTTTAAGCACCATCAACGCCGCAAAAACAGTCAAGCAGGACTCCCACGTTGGGAGGGATCCTTTGACCATACCCTGTTGGCTTTTCAGGAAAGCGGTCATTCCCCCGAGGATCTCCAACAGCTACTTCACACCATACAATATATTCCGGTATTCACGTCCCATCCCACGGAAACCAAACATCGAAATATTCTGGAAACACTTCAACGCATCTTTGTCATTAGCGAAGAACTCAACAATTCCCAACTCAGTAAATATGAACGCGCTCAGGTCATCAACCAATTGCAAGCCTCCGTCCAGATCCTTTGGAAAACCGAAGAGGGTCGTGCTCGGAAGCCAAGCGTGGAAGATGAGATTCACAATGGATTGTACTTTTTTCGCACCACACTCTTTAAAGCCATTCCATTGGTATATCGACATTTTGAAGAATCCATCCAGCGGGTATATACCGGAGAAACGGAACAGCCCACTCTGCAGGTTCCAAGCTTTTTGCGATTTGGCTCGTGGATTGGAGGTGATCGCGATGGGAATCCGTATGTCACCCCCTCCATAACGCGTCGAGCCATCCGTTTACAAGCCAGAACCGCTTTGAGGGAATACCTTAGACGGGCCAAAGAGTTAATTCAGGTTCTCACCCACTCGGATAAATGGGTTACCTTGCATCCAGCATTTCTCGAGTCTCTCACCCATGACCAACCCGTGGCACAAAAGGCTTTTGCCCGAAATCTCCACCTCTTTCGTCATGAACCCTATTGTCGAAAATTGGCGATCATCCGCTATCGCTTACGGATGAATATTAGTCTGATCGAACACAGTCTCTCCGGCAATAAAGGAAAACCAGCGGACCATGCCTATCGGTCGGAAGCTGAATTGCTCGACGACTTGTATGTCATTCGCGATTCCCTGCATTCGCATGGGGACGGCAATATCGCCGATGGTGAGCTGAAAGATCTTATTCGCCTGGTGGAAACCTTCGGAATGTATTTGGCCCATTTGGATGTACGTGAGGAATCATCTCGGCATACCAGTGCCGTGGAAGATATTCTCAGGGGCCTGGGTATCGCTTCAGCCTATCAATCCCTTCCCGAAGAGCAAAAACTGAAAGTCCTGAGCGATCAACTGACAGCAACCCAGAATTCAACCTGGCCGGAATCACTGAGCGCCGAAACGCTTCGAATTCTTGAAGTCTTCACGGTGATGACCGAGATGGGACGAGAAGTAAGTCAGCACACCTTTGGTAGTTATGTGATTTCCATGACCCACCAGGCCAGCCATGTGCTGGAGGTGGTGTACTTAGCAAAACTGGCTGGTCTCATCAGTTACTCATCGACAGGGCAGTGGGCTTGTCGCATTCGGATCGTTCCATTATTCGAGACCATCGAGGATTTGGCACATTGTGAGGCCATCCTTCACACGTTGTTCAACCATTCCATCTACCGTGAATTGCTTCGCTGTGCCAACAATTTCCAAGAAGTCATGTTGGGGTATTCCGATTCTTGTAAAGATGGCGGCATCCTGGCATCTGCCTGGGGATTACATGATGCCCAACGGAAAATCATTTCCCTGGCAAAGTCTTTTGGAATCACGTGCCGCTTGTTTCATGGACGAGGAGGCACCGTGGGCCGTGGAGGCGGCCCCACCCACCAGGCCATTCTCGCCCAACCCGAAGGCACCGTGCATGGGCAAATCAAATTCACCGAGCAAGGCGAAGTGCTCTCGCACAAGTATAGTCACGTGGAAACAGCGGTGTATGAATTAACCATGGGGATTACGGGTCTACTTAAAGCCAGCTCCCATTTGATTAAAGGATTGTCTTATGACTGGAACCAAGCCCATGACATAATGACAACACTGGCCAAGTCCAGCGAAAAAAGCTATCGGCAACTCACCGAACAAACCCCAGGGTTTTTTGACTATTTCTACGATGTGACGCCGGTTCGGCAACTTGGGCAATTGAACATCGGATCGCGTCCCACGCATCGCCAAACTAGTGAGTCATCCAAAGAATCCATTCGCGCCATTCCCTGGGTATTCGGGTGGGGACAAATTCGGCATACCTTACCAGCATGGTATGGTATCGGCTCGGCATTGGAAATTTGGCGATCTCATGATCCAGCTCGGCTGGGGTCACTTCGTGCCTTGTATCGCCAATGGCCATTTTTCCGGTCTTTGCTCAGCAATACGCAAATGGCATTAGCCAAAGCGGACATGAACATTGCTAGCGAATACGCCCAGCTATGTCGAAATTCCCAACAGGGCGCCATGATTTATTCGTTGGTCAAGGAAGAATACGAACGGACAGTCAAGCAAGTATTGGACATCATAGGGGCCGAGACCCTTCTCCAAGAAGATTTGCCTTTGGCCCTTTCGATTTCACGTCGCAACCCCTATTTAGAGCCGTTGAATCATATTCAAGTCACTTTACTCCAACGACTTCGAACATCTCCGGAAAACGAAACACCACACGCTATCTGGCAATCGATTTTGCTTCGTAGTATCAATGCCATTGCCGCAGGTTTGCGGAATACAGGATAACCACCCCCATCAAAACAAAAAATGGTAAAGTGAAGAAACGGAAACCGGTCACTTCTACATCATTTTCATGACCACCAGAAATACTTACTGAGGAACTGGGATTTTTGGGAATAAGGTGCAGAAATTTGGAAAACATGGCATTATCGGGCTCCAGTATTTTTGGCAAGGCTTTTCCCTACAACAAAAAATATTGAGCGTGAAAATTTCCAACTTTTAAGGATAACTCTATGATGTTCCCCAACCGTCACAATCAATCTTCCAATATGCCACTTGGATTAGGGCAAGGATATTGGCTCGTTATAGCCTTACTGACCCTCGCACTGATGGGAACAGGCATTTCTCCAGTTTTAGCAAAAAAAGCGAAGATAGGGTGGCTAGAAAAAGTACGTGTCTTCCCCGGCCAAATCCTTATGCATGCCAAAATTGATACCGGCGCTGACAACTCTTCAATTCATGCCACTGATATCGCCACCTTTAAAAAAGGAGAGGAGGAATGGGTCCGCTTTACACTAAAGTCTATCGATAACCAAACTACAGTCATGGAACGACCCATTTTCCGAACCACGCAAATCACCCGACATGGCGTTCCCGATGAGGTCCGCCTGGTAGTAAAGATGGGGATTTGCCTTGGCACCATTTACAAAGAGGATATGGAAGTGAATTTAGCGGACCGTAAAAATTTTGAATATAAAATGCTCATTGGTCGAAGCTTTCTTCGTGGAGACACCCTTGTAGATCCGAGCAAAGAGTTTGTCCACGAACCTCAGTGTTTTCCTGAATGACCCCATGTCAAAACGCCACCTGTTCATCCTTGTCGCCTTCCTGACCAGTATGGGCATCGGTGCATTCGCCTACAAGGCGATCGTTTTGGAATTCCCTCTGAAACCAGCTACGACCACCACTATCTGGGATATCGAAGTTCATGTCACATTTTCCGGAAAAAAGAAGCCTGTCAAAATCTCTTTGATGATCCCACGCAACACCAGACGATATTCCGTCGTGAATGAGAATTTCATTTCTCAAAGTTTCGGCCTTACCACCAATACCGATGAGGCCAACCGTCAAGCCGTGTGGTCGAGACGTTCGGTCAAGGGAAAACAAAGCCTGTTCTACCGCGGCACCGTTCGACGAGTCGTGTCGGTAGAAGATCCAACAGTCACAGCCTTTCCTCCGATGCCTATGCCGGACTGGACCGGCGCCAAACTGGAGGCTGCCACAGCACTCCTGAGGGAAATCGAAACCAAATCAGCGGACACACCCACGTTGGTATCAGGACTCCTCACCCGCATCCGAGAAGTGGACTCCGACCCCATTATTCAGGGATTAGTAAACCCCACCGCCACCTCTGAGGAACGTTTGCAGGTAGTCACGCAAGTCTTAGCCCTCGCCAAAATTCCTGCACGTGTGGCTCACGGCATTCAACTAAAAGAAACCTTGAACACCGCTCCAATCATTCATTGGATTCAGATTTTCGATAAAGGCCTGTGGAAATCATATGATCCAGCAACCGGAACGCCTGAAATTCCTGACGACTATTTCACGTGGTGGAGAGGGACCTTCCCAATGATGGATGTCATTGGCGCCGAAAATGTAGAGGCCACCATCCTCGTGGCGCCCAATCAAGAGGCCGCGATTCAATCCGCCATTGTTCGAAGCCAACTCGCGACACCGAAACTCCTGGAATTTTCTCTGTTCAGTCTTCCACTGGAAACTCAAACCGTGTATCGCGTCTTACTCATGGTCCCCTTGGGAGCACTCCTATTAGTCCTACTCCGCAATGTCATTGGACTCAAAACCTTTGGCACCTTTATGCCCATCCTCATTGCCCTCGCCTTTCGTGAAACCCAGCTCCTTTGGGGAATTATATTGTTTACTGTGATCGTCACTTTGGGACTCGGCATTCGATTTTATTTAGAACATTTAAAGCTCCTACTTGTTCCTCGATTGGCCTCCCTCCTGATTCTGGTCGTCATGTTAATGGCTTTTCTGAGTATTTTAACCCACAAGTTGGGTATCGACCATGGATTATCCATTGCCTTATTCCCTATGGTCATTCTGACAATGACCATTGAACGGATGTGCATCGTCTGGGAGGAACGGGGACCACAGGAAGCATTACAACAGGGCTTGGGAAGCTTAGCCGTCGCAACCCTCACCTACCTCACCATGAGCCTACCCTTTCTTGAACATTTATTATTCGTATTTCCCGAATTACTCTTGATTATTCTTGCGGCCACATTACTCCTTGGAAGATATTCCGGATTGCGTCTATTAGAACTGAAGCGATTTAAAGCCTTAGCCCAGGAAACCGGATAGTCTTACGATGTTTGCCCTGGCCAAAAAACTCAAGGAAGGTGGGGTCCTCGGCCTCAATCAACGAAATGCGGAATACACCCTGTGGCATAATCCTCGCCAATTTTTTCCCCTCGTTGATGACAAACTCACTACCAAGCGATTAGCCGAACAGGCAGGAATCGCCGTCCCGCCGCTCTATGGCGTAATTGAGTTTGAGCGGCAAATTAGACAACTCCACACTCTCCTTCAGCCCTATGAAGATTTTGTGCTTAAGCCCGCTCAAGGTAGCGGAGGAGACGGTATCATTGTCATCTCCGGACGACGGAAAGACCGATATCGACATGTGAATGGCCAACTCATTGGTCAAGAGGAATTGGAGCACCACGTCTCGAATATTCTGAGTGGCCTCTATAGTTTAGGCGGGCACCCGGATAAGATGTTGATCGAATACCGTGTGAAATTTGACCCTGTTTTTTCGGCCATAAGCTTTCAGGGTGTTCCGGATATACGAATTATTGTGTTTTTGGGCGTACCCGTCATGGCCATGGTTCGATTGCCCACGAAGATGTCGGATGGGAAAGCCAATCTGCATCAAGGAGCTATTGGCGCGGGAATTAACTTGGCCTCCGGCCGGACACTCAAAGGTGTCTGGAAAAATGAAATCGTGACGGAACACCCGGATACCGAAAACCCCATCCAAGGCGTCCAGATTCCTACGTGGGACACCCTGTTGAATATTGCGGCACGGAGTTATGAATTAACCGGACTGGGTTATCAAGGTGTAGACTTGGTATTGGATCAAGACAAAGGCCCCTTGGTTTTAGAACTTAATGCACGCCCTGGTCTGAATATCCAAATCGCCAATCAGGCTGGACTTCTTCCACGACTGAAAAAGGTAGAACAATGGCACCCCACCCTGACGACTCTGGAGAAACGCCTGGAATTTGCCAGAGAACATTTCGGTTATTTGGGGGCTTAACCTTTTCCCTTCTTCCAAACACGGATCGATTTCCTTCTACCCGTTTCAGATCAAATTGTTCAAACTTCTCAAAATTGGTATTTTAGCCATCCGCGTTACCCCTCACATAGAAAGACCATCACTTTGCAGTACGGCGCATTCGCATTCATTGTATAGGGAGGTTGCATATGGAGACTCAAACCATGGAACAAATCACCACGCAACTGCTTTCCTGGCTCTTGGGAAACGGTCTGTTAATTCTGGTCGTCCTCGTCGCCATGTTTTTAGGATTTACACTGTTAAAGAGAGGGTTGGCCCGTCTCGGCCGGTTTATTGAAGGAAGCTTTCCGGATCAAGCCCAAATCAAGAGGGCCAATACCCTCACGAATGTACTTGGAGATTTAGTTCGCGTTCTTATTACAGGAATTGGTGTCACCACGATCTTATCCCAACTCGGCATCGACCTGGGGCCATTGTTGGTCGCTGCCGGCATTGGAGGCGTGGCCATTGGATTTGGCGCGCAGAGCTTGGTCAAGGATGTGATTTCCGGATTTTTCATTCTACTTGAAAATCAAGTCCGGGTTGGAGATGTGGTCAATATTGCCGGTGTCGGCGGGCTCGTGGAAGATGTCGGTTTGCGAACGATATCCCTGCGCGACCTTGCGGGCAATGTCCATATTGTCCCGAATGGCACAATTTCGACCGTCACCAATATGACTATGGGGTATTCGCGGTATGTCTTTAATGTCGGAGTTGCTTACCGGGAAAATGTCGATCAGGTCATGTCAATCCTGAAAGACGTGGGCGCGGCAATGCAGAACGATCCAAAATACGGCCCAGACATTTTGGAACCCTTAGAAATGTTAGGTGTCGATTCATTTGCAGACTCTGCCGTGGTCATCAAATGCCGAATCACGACCAAACCTATTCAACAATGGGCCGTGGGGCGAGAAATGAATCGGCGTATCAAACTTGCGTTTGATGCAAACGGCATAGAAATCCCTTTCCCGCATCGAACCATTTATTGGGGCGAACCGAAAGAAGGATCGGCCCCACCTTTGAATATCCACAGCTTGCAGACATCATGAGGATTGAGGTTCAATAGCCAGCCATGGATTTGTTTCCACCATCAGAATGGTTGAGTGATACCACCAAACGAATATCATTCCGAATGGAATCGCAGAAAAAGGATACGATGTGAAAAGCTTGTTTGATGCTTATCAGCTCATGCGCGGCTATGATGAAATGTTTGAGGCAAAGGGAACCCCCCGCCCCCATTACCGGCAGCTCTGTCACCGCCTTCAAGAACTCTCTTTGCGTGAGTTTGATTTAAAACGACGCCAAGGCGACCAAGCCTTTCTTCGGCAGGGCATTACCTTTACCGTCTACGGGGATGCGCAACAAACCGAAAAAATTTTCCCCTTTGATCTCCTCCCTCGTATTATACCGAACAGTGAATGGAGTCTGATTGAGCAGGGCATTCGTCAACGCGTTCTTGCCCTCAACCAGTTCCTGCTTGATATCTACAACGACCAAAAAATTCTCCGCGATAAAGTCGTGCCACGGAAGCTCATCGAAAGCTCCATTCATTTTCAGAAAGATTTTCGCGGCTTTCGCCCACCCAAGGATATCTATATTCATATTGCCGGCATCGATCTCGTTCGAGATCATGAGGGCACCTATTTTGTGCTCGAAGACAATCTTCGCTCCCCCTCGGGTATTTCCTACGTGCTGGAAAACCGAATCGTCATGAAACAATTATTTCCAAATTTATTCTCGGAAATGCGGGTACGGCCTGTCGACCATTACACCTCACAATTGTTGGATAATCTTCGCTTCCTTGATCCTCTTTCTCGGGAGCGCCCAACCGTCGTGCTGTTGACTCCTGGAGTCTACAACTCGGCCTATTTCGAACATTCGTTTCTTTCCTTACAAATGGGCATAAAGCTCGTGGAAGGCCGCGATCTCATTGTCGAAGGCGACCGAGTCTTCATGCAAACCACCCAAGGTCTTGAACCAGTTGATGTAATCTATCGACGAGTGGATGATGCGTTCTTAGACCCCGAAGTCTTTCGTTCAGATTCGGTACTGGGCGTGCCCGGTCTCATGCGAGCCTATCGAGCTGGCAACGTGGCCTTGGCTAACGGCATTGGCACTGGCGTCGCAGATGACAAAGCGGTCTACACCTATGTCCCTGCGATGATTGAGTATTATTTAAAGGAGACTCCCATTCTCCCCAATGTTCCCACCTACCAATGCGAAAACAAATCCGACCTACAATATGTCACCGAACACCTGGATTCGCTAGTTGTCAAAGCCGTCAACGAATCCGGAGGCTACGGTATGCTCATGGGTCCTTCTTCTACAAAAGCTCAGCAAGCAGAGTTCAAACAAAAATTGCTCGCGAACCCACGTGATTATATTGCCCAGCCCATTGTACAACTTTCCCACCACCCGTGCGTTGTACGAAAAGATGACAATCAAGATCACCTCGTTGGAAGACACGTCGACCTCCGCCCCTTCGTGCTCTGGGGACAAGATATTACCATGTCACTCGGTGGACTCACGCGAGTGGCGCTTAAAGAAGGTTCCCTTGTTGTCAATTCTTCCCAAGGTGGGGGAAGTAAAGACACCTGGGTCCTGTACGGAGAAGGTTAAGATGCTGAGTCGGACGGCAGAAGCGTTTTTTTGGATCGGACGATACATTGAACGCACTGAGTATATTGCCCGCTATACGGATGTGAAGTTTCACCTGATGCAAGAAATTGCCAATCGTGAAGAGCAACAGGCTGTCTGGCAACAATATTTAGAGGGGACCGGAGAATATGAGCATTTTGTCCAACTCTATCCTCAACAGGGCACCTATCGCTTCTTGGAATTCGTCACGACTAATCCAGACAACCCGAATTCACAGATTAACCTGATCAAAGAAGCTCGTTTCAATGCTCGAGGCATTCAGGATGAACTTTCGAGCGAAGTATGGCGACATTTGAATAACTTTTACTTGACCCTCCGCTCCAAAAGCTCCAATGATTTAGTCAGCAGCCCCCATGAACTCCTTAGCGAAATCCGCGATAGTTGTTACATGCTCGACGGGATCATCGGCGGCACCATGATTCATGGGGAGGGATGGAATTTTTATCGGCTCGGCAAAAACATCGAACGAGCTAACCGCACGGCACGGCTCCTTGACGATTCTACGCTTTGCAAAGCTGAACGCGAACCAGCGGCAATCGCTGACTATCATCACTGTCTATCCCTTCTGAAAACCGCGAGTGCCTTTGAAGCCTATAGAAAGTTTTACTCGGCGTCGCTGGTCCCTCAAAAAATTGTTCAGTTTTTGTTGTTTCACGACAAATTTCCTCGTTCGGTGCGATTTTCCGCCAATGCAATTAGCAGTTTACTCGACCGTTTATCGGGACCGCCTCGCCAGGCAGAACATCGGGAGGTAGAACGGATCGCAGGTCAACTTGCCGCGGATTTGAAATTCGGAACCCTTGATGAAGTGTACAAAGTCGGATTGTCGGCATTCCTCACGCAAATTGTTGATCAATTAGACCTGCTCACAAATCATGTTGCCACAACGTATTTCCGATCGCCTGGCTATTCTGACCAACTTGGCACCGCGACCCAACGGCCGCAACGGCCCGTCGTTCATATCCAACAAGCCCCTACCATTGAAACGATTAAATCCGTGATCGCGGTAAACCATAAATTCGTCTATCAATATTATGAGCCCGTCTCCAAAGTCACGACCATTACCCGAGTCGTACCACCCGAAGATTATGGACGACAACGGCGAATCGATCTTCGCTGGCACATTGATCCACCAGCGGATTATCGCCACTTTACCGATGCATTCGGCAATCTCGTATGGGAATTAAACCACCCGAAAATTCAGAAAGACATCACGGGGGTCGTGGATATTCGAATCGAAACCTTCGCGGATTATCTTCCTAACCACATCCTCGCACTCCAGGGCGTGACGCTCGAAGAATCAGATTGCACGGTACAACCAACGGAATTTCTGGAATTGACCCCGTTGGTCAACACTTCCGAACCCATTACCGCACTCGCCAAACAGGCCAAAGAACGGAATCTTCCTCCTCACGAATTGGTGGAATCGCTGATGCACCAAGTGCATAGCCACATGCGATATGAGGCCGGACATACCGTGGTGAGCACCACGGCGACCGAAGCCTTTGAACAGGGCATAGGCCTTTCACAAGACTTTGTGCATATACTTCTTTCCTTGTGTCGACAATCCGGGCTCCCGGCCAGATATATCTCAGGGTATCTACCCGGAGAAGGGCAAATGCATGCCTGGATAGAAACCCTGATTCCACTCGGAGAAACACAAATCCCGACATGGGTCGGTTACGATCCTACCCACAATCGTCGTTGCCATGAACAATATGTCGCCGTGGCCGCAGGCTGCGATTATCAAGACATTGCCCCCACCAGCGGATATTATATGGGTACGTCAGCCAATAATCTCGAGGTCAACATCTCGGTGGTGACGGAAACACAAGGCGCAACACATCCCTAGGCTTTTCTCGTTGGGATAAACTAGGACCACAAAGGGGCCTTGGTGGATGATAACCGTTCCGTGAAAATTTTCACGGATTCCACCATTAATGATACGGGAACCCTTCCCTTTTCCTGGCAGAATTCAATCCATGACAGATACAAAACAGAGCGATCACGCACTGATTGATTCAATTACTCAAGGCGATATCCATGCGTTTGAGTCCCTGTATGATCGGTATGCCTCCAAAGTCTTAAAACGATGCTACTTTATCTGCCTTCATACTGAACAAGCCCACGACTTAATGCAGGAAGTCTGGATAAAAGTCTTTCTAAATTTGCATACCTTTAAAAAAGAGGCCGCTTTTTCCACTTGGCTGTATCGTCTGACGACCAACCACTGCCTCAATTACCTGAAATCAAAGATTCATTCTGAAAAGTTAATGCAGACAATAGAACAAGAGGAAAGTAAAAGTATTGACTATTCTGTCTCGGCAGATGTCAAAAATATACTCTCTAAACTCTCTATCGAAGACCGGACGATCCTGGCGATGAAGTTTATGGGGGAGTACACCTATGAGGAAATCTCCGCCGCTTGCGGAATGGGAGTGAGCGCCGCCAAGATGAAGGTATCGAGACTGCTTACCAAGCTTCGGGAGGAAGTATAAACATGGAACACGATGAAGAACTCGTATTTGAGAGGGTTCTGGATGCCCTGGATCTCCCCGACCCTGATCGCGAGACCAAAGAAAAAATTATGAAGACCGTGTTTTTTATTTTGGTCGCCCGCGAAATTGGCATGTTTCACGCCTCTATTCCCGGGATCTTTTTGGATGACCTCACTAACGAGTAAGAGGAGAATATCATGGGTGGTCTACAAACTGATTTGAAAGAATGGGGAATCGTGGTTGTGACCTTTTTCGAGAGTCTCTTGAAAACTGTCGGGGCTTATCTGCCCAATCTCATTGGCGCATTTTTCCTTATCTTCATTGGCTGGGCGGTCGCAAGGATCTTGAGGAAGTTGACCGCAAAAGGTTTGCGAGCATGTGGCATTGCTGCCCTTGGAGAAAAAATTCGATTCAATGAATTACTACAAAAAGCGGGCATTACCCAAAGTCTCGATGCCATTTTAGGAGGCCTCGTTTACTATATGGTTTTGCTCGTGTTTCTAGTCTCTGCATCTGAAGTATTGGGAATTCGGGTTGTCCTTCAAACCTTAAATACCTTCATCGCGTATTTCCCCCATATACTCGGGGCTTTCCTTATCCTCATGATTTCCCTTTATGTTGCCAAAATTGTCAAAGACACCATCCGGTCCACCTCTTCCAACTTCAATATTGCCTATGCAGGCATGCTCAGCACTCTCCTTGAGATTGTCATCGTAGGGTCGGGCATCATTCTGGCACTGACAGAAATTGGGTTGGACATGACCGTATTTACTGCAAACATCACTCTCATCATCGGCGGTGTCGTGTTAGCCATTGCTCTTTCGGTCGGACTGGGAAGTCGGACGATCGTGTCCAACGTGCTCTCACGCTATTATATCTGCCAAATTTATCATATCGGAGATGAAGTACGTTTGGCGGGACAAAAAGGCACCATTATTAAGATTACACCCATTTCCGTCGTCCTCAAGACGGAGAATGATGAAAATTTGCATATCCCAAATGAACGGATTATCGCCGAAGGTTCTCGAACACGAAACTCCTAACATCCCCTAGCACCCTAGTATTATTTATGATTTCCCAGACTTTCTCTAGGAGTAGGAAGCGCACCCCTCTTCTTTGCCTCGTGACTGCATCCTTTTCTTAATTCTCTAAATCAGCTTTCTAAGGCAATCCGAGTTGCTCAGACTGGCTTTGTAGACCACCTACAACCAGGGAACCCAGTAGGCTTCAATTTCAATGGGAAGCGGAGAAATCAGGAATCATTGAAGATCAGCCCATTTACACCCACTTGAGCCGTCGAAAAATGACAACCTGTCCGAATGCGAGAATCACGAGCACACTACAGACAGTGATAAAGGCCCAATGATTTTCCGCACCGGGAATACCAGCCACATTGATACCCAGAAGACCCGTCAGTAAACTAAGCGGCAAGAAAATGACCGTGACCAACGCAATGATATACATCGTACGATTCAATTGTTCCGCCAGCCGATTCGTCAATTCCTCTTGCATGACGGCAATTCGTTCTCGCGCCGCATCCAGATCTTCCAGGTACCGCAATAAATGATCTGTCGTTTCCCTGAGACGCAACTTGTGTTCCGGGCCAATCCAGGATAAGGGCTCTTGTTGGAGACGAGACATCACTTCTCGTTGAGGCGCGATGTAACGGCGAAGAGCAATGGCCTCTCGACGCAACGCGCCCAAGCTGCCTCGCAATCCGGAACTGGCTTGTTCGACCATTTGGTCTTCTAACTCATCAGCCGCATCCTCAAGTTCATTGATGACCGGACCCATCCGAGCGATCAACTGATCGGCAACCATGGCCAGGAAATCCCCAGAGGTTTTCGGGCCACCACGTTGCTCCAATCGGTCCTGAATGCCACGAGCAGCCATGAGGGGCCGATGGCGCACCGTAATGATTCGAGTCGGTTCGATCCAGAGTCGTAGAGAAACCATGTCCTCAGGATCGGCTCCTGGATTGAGATTCACTCCTCGAAGGTTCACCAGCAACCCCTCCCCCGTCACAAAATACCGCGGTCGGCTTTCTTCAGCTAAAAGGGCTTCTGTCACAATTACCTCTAATCCACTCTTCTCCCGAAGCCAGGCCTGGGCATCGGCTCCGGTACGATCCAGATGAATCCACAATATACCCGGCGACGTCTTCCTTTCGCTCCATTCCTCCCAACTTACCTGTTGGGCACCACCCTGACCATCCAAGACATAACTCCACACGAGCCCGGAAAAATGTCCCATGTGCTCCCCTTTCAGAATATGTAGGAATCCTTTATGATTTTGAAAAGTACGATACGAGTCGTATCGTGCCATCATGAATTCATTCCAGCAAACATCCCTTCGTTATTCAACCTCGACAATACTCTGGATTAGCCATGGAGACCTTAGATAAATATTGCCCCCTGGCTCGCACCCATACATGGTGACCCGTGAACTGTTTTTTATGCATGATCGGTAATTCATGAAAACTGCAAATATCTCTACCGTTTGGGGATTCGTTTTCCGAATGGTCATACTGGCGCTGGTGCGAGATCTAGCCTATTTATTTAGCCATCAACAAAAGCCATTAGCGCACCGTTCCCTACTTTGACGGGTATTTCTTTTTTGTCTTTCGCTCTAGGTACACATTGTGAACCAAGAAGACTTGTTACTAGGCATTATCATTATTCTGGCTGCGGCTGTGGTTGCCATCCCTCTATGCAAACGTCTTGGCTTAGGCGTCGTCATCGGGTATCTAGCCGCGGGCGCGGCGGTAGGGCCATGGGGACTGGGTGTGACATCCGAAGTGGAGACGCTTCGTCACTTTGCTGAATTCGGCGTTGTATTTTTATTGTTCCTCATCGGGTTGGAAATTCACCTGGACAAGCTTTGGCAAATGCGCCAAGCGGTATTGGGGCTCGGGACGGCACAGATCGTACTGACCGCAGGGTGCCTTGCAGGTATAGGGCTCTATGCGGGACTTCCCTGGCCCGTGGCACTCATAACCGGGTTCGGACTGGCCATGTCATCAACCGCATTCGGCCTGCAAATTTTGGCAGAACGCGGCGAAACGGCAAGCCCCCATGGTCAGGCAGCACTGGCCATTCTACTGATGCAGGATCTTGCGGTGGTACCCTTCCTGGCAGCGATTCCGTTACTCGGAGGCATTCCCGAAACCGCGCAAGATCCCCTGTGGTTCTCTGGGCTCAAAATCCTTGGAGCCCTGGCCCTGGTTCTTTTGGTGGGGCGGTATGTATTACGCCCGGCTCTCCGAATCATTGCCTCCACACGGCATACCGAAGCGTTTAGTGGTGCCGCCATTTTGACGGTACTGGGTGCCGCCTGGCTTATGGAGCAGGTACATCTCTCTATGGCCCTTGGAGCCTTTCTCACAGGACTGTTATTGTCAGATTCCGAGTACCGCCACCAAATCGAAGCAGCTATTTTACCGCTTCGGGAATTTTTACTCGGCCTCTTTTTCATGTCGGTCGGCATGTCAGTGGATTTTGGATTCATTCACCAACAGGGATCTTCGTTAGTCCTTCTGGTCATCAGCGTCATGATCATTAAAGCGCTTGTTCTGTTAATCATTTGTCGGGTTTCAGGCCACACGCGTGAAGATTCGATCCGCGTGGCCTTGCTCCTCCCGCAATGTGGAGAATTTTGTTTTGTCCTGTTTGGATTGGCCGTAGCTAAAGGAGTCATGACACATGAGCTTTTTCAGGTATTACTCATACTGATAGCCATGACCATGTTTTTTACGCCAATACTGGATTTGGCATCATCCAGGTTGATCCACTGGTTCCGCCAACCATCAGGAACCCCCATGGAAAAGCCTCCGCTTTCTCAAGATCAGCATGTCATCATTGCAGGGTTTGGTCGAGTGGGACAAACGGTGGCGAAAATGCTGCATATCCAGAATGTGCCCTATCAAGCCTTTGACGTAAATCCTGCAAAAGTCGACATTGGGCGAAAGCAGGGCTATGACGTGTACTTCGGTGATGTGAGTCAGGCGGAGGTTCTACAAGCAGCCGGTGCCGGGCATGCCAAGCTGGTCGTCCTGACGGTTGACGATCCAAGAATCGCAGAGAAAACGGTCTCGGCGATTCGCTACCTCTACCCGAGCCTGCCGATTGAAGCCAGGGCGCATGACTTGCCCCATGGCCATTTTTTGAAACAGCTTGGTGCAGATCGCACCGTCCCGGAAACTATCGAAGCCAGTCTGGAGTTAGGAAGATCCGCATTGATCTATGGAGGGATCGGGGAACAGACGGCCAACAGCATGCTGGAAGATTTTCGGCGCGACGAATATGCCCTGCTCCGGAAAATACTTTTAAGGAATTCCGAGCTGCCTCCTTCTCCAAAGATCCCTCAGACCTAACCTGTTCAGTTGTCTCCGACTTTCCAATCGTCGGCTTCAGTGTGCCCCTTGTGCATGCGATGGGTATACCTCGCACCTTGGATAATGTGTTTTGGTCAAGACGGTAAGTTTTTTCCACCCCATTCCCCTCCGATAGCCGTTTCAAACCAAGAATATATATCTTCCAGAGCATAACTTGTGTGACCAAACACCCTTGGCAATGGTCTAAACGAACAGATAGGGTCTAAAAATATCCTCGGCGCAACCTCTCTCTGCTTAGCATCACACATCTTGTGACTACACGCATACCCTAATTGTCTAACTAATCAAGCATCGACATGAGAAGCAAGGAAGGTTCCCATGTCTGCTTCATTGAAAGGAATTGAAAAAAAACACTTCAACATGCAGTAGCCTTATTGGCCATAGGCTGGATTATTGCCAACATCGTCGCAAGCATGGTCAGAAAGAAAAGTGCCTCGAATTCTCCGCCTACTGATACGGCACTAGTTCCCCTGAATGAATATATGAGTTTTTCCTATTACAAGAATCCTGGAACAGCAGTAATATGACCCATTCATTTTTCATGTGGTTCGGCATCCTCCTCTGTCTCACCGGCTCGGCACTCTGTTCAGGGTTGACCCTAGGATTTTTTAGCCTCAGTCGGATTCATCTTGAACTCCTGAAAAAACAAAACCGTCCTGAAGCCGGACTTATTCTGAGTTTGCGTGAAAATGCCAATTTTTTATTGGCCACCCTTCTCTGGAGCAACGTCGCCGTCAATGTGTTATTGACCTTGCTTTCAGAACACCAACTATCCGGAATCCTCGCGTTTACATTTTCTCTTGTTGGAATCACGGTATTTGGCGAAATCCTCCCTCAAGCTTACTTTGCCCGAAACGCCTTATCCATGGCCACCCGGTACGCACCCATTGTCAAGATTCTTCAATGGGTATTTTACCCTGTCGCCAAACCTTCCTCCCTCCTATTGGATCGAATCGTAGGAAAAGAGGGGATCACCTGGTTTAAAGAACATGAAATCGAAACACTGTTAAAAATTCATGCGCAAGCGCCGGAATCAGACATTAGCGCAGTGGAAGGTCATGGAGCCTCAAATTTTTTAAGTCTTGATGATATTTCCGCCCTAGAGGAGGGATCGCCCCTCAACCCTCGCAGCATTATTCAGTTACATTACGATGGCCAGCGAGTGATATTCCCCGAGGACGTCCCCGAGACGATGGATTATTTTGTCCAACAAATCCACCAATCCAAAGAAAAATGGGTCGTCATCACTGATGTCACCGACACACCGCGGTTGGTCCTGGACGCGGATGGCTTTCTTCGTGAACTCTTGGTGGAGAAAAAATATCGTCCATTGCGACATTGCCACCTCCCTATCGTCGTCACCAATACGGCCATTCCCCTCGGAGAGCTGCTGGAGCATTTCAAGGTAGATCCCGAACATTTGGAAGACGATGTGATTGATCAAGACATTGTGTTGATTTGGACATCCACTCAAAAACGAATAATTACCGGCGCGGATATTTTAGGCCGCCTTCTCCGAGGCATTGCAAAACGAAAACCCCTGGTGAATTCTGCATGAATGTTTTCTGGTTCGTACACATAACAGGATCGATTGAATTAAAGAATCAACCTTTGCTCGATTAGGGAGAAAATTTTTCTCAACACCAGCCACCACGAAGTGCATCATGTCAACGATTTATCTACTTCACACCATAGGAGGACATCATGTCTGAAGAAAAATCCATCATTGTGAAAACCAAAGAAAGTGTCGTGGAAACCATCCAAGGAACGGGAGAAATTGCCAACGCCCTCGTGGATTTGGTCAGTGGATCCTTGGTCACCGCATTAAAAGGTACCAAAGCTGTTGGAGCGGAGGCTGGATCGCTAGTGAAAGATACGATTATAGGATCGGTTCAAGGTATTTCCGAAGTTGGTGCCGAAGCCGGATCGACGGCCAAAAGCGTGATTCTCGGGGTCATGAAGGGAACAAAAGAAGTCACCACCAACACCTTGGACACCATTGGTACCAGCACATCTACGTTAATTACCACCACCGCAAAAGTCGGGGGTGACCTCGCGGCCACGGCAAAAGGCGCTGTGCAAGGAGCCATTGTGTCGGCAAAGGACCTTGGGACGACCGTCGTGGAAGCTGTTTCTCACACCGCAACAGCAGCCATAAAAAGCGTGAAAGAAGTTGGTGGGGAATTAGCGATGACTGCCAAGGAAACCGTCATGGGCGCAGCCCAAGCCGCACAGGATGTGGGTGAAAAGGTCATCGATACGGTCAGTCACACCGCCGGAACCGTCGTGAAAGCCACGCATGAAGTTGGAGGAGACGTGGCATCCACAGTCAAAGCCTCGATGGTCGGTGCACTTCAGGGCACGAAAGATGTCGGAGAAAAAGCCTTAGATACCATCAGTGGAACCGCGAGTTCTATGGTGAAAGCCACTTCCCAGGTGGGAGGAGACTTAGCCACGACAGCTAAAAATGCCGTCGAGGGAGCCATTGAAGGAGCCAAAGCCATTGGGGTAGATACCGCCGAAGCGGCATCGGCTGCTGCCACAAGTGCACTGAAAGCCGCCGGTGAAATCAGCGAAAGCGCAGGTCAACAAGTTCGCAAAGCCGTCACCGGCACGATTGGCGGCGTCAAAGTTGTTCTAAAAGAGCCATTTAAAAAATAAGGTCTGTTCGATATGATCCCCCCACTCTGAAGTGGGGGGATCAGCTAAAAACCACCCATATCTGTGATAGATTCCCAGATCAAGACTTTTCCATGTCTAAGAGCGTTAAACGACTAAAAAAAAAGGATGCCCTTCAACCTCCCTTAGAGACTATTGGTTGGAGAGAATGGTTAGCATTGCCCGACCTAGGAGTCGAGTTCATTAAAACCAAGGTCGATACTGGGGCTCGAACCTCTGCGCTTCATGCCTTTGACATCGAACCATTCAAGAAAAATGGCCAGGATTGGATACGTTTTACACTTCACCCGATTCAACGCAATGACAAAATCGAACAGGCCTGCAGCTGCAAAATTAAGGGATCTCGATTCGTCACCAACTCAGGCGGCATCGAAGAAAAACGCTTTGTCATTGTCACCCCCATTACCATAGGCCATCAGACCTGGCCCATTGAAGTCACTCTCACCAACCGAGATGAAATGGGATTCCGAATGCTACTCGGTCGCACCGCCTTGAGAAAACGATTTCTGGTAGACCCAGCCAAATCATATTGTCAGGGCCACCCTGGGGAGCCCAAGATCACCATCACCCATCCAGAACATCAATCGTACGGAAAAGATGAAGAGGAATAAGATGAAAATAGCTATGCTCGCGAGAAACCCTAAACTATATTCCCATCAACGGTTGGTCCAAGCCGCCAAAGAATGCGGGCATACCATTGATATTATTAATACGTTAAAAGTGTACATGAATATCACCTCCCATAAACCCGATCTTCGCTATAAAGGCGAAACGCTCACTGGCTATGATGCCGTGATCCCCCGTATTGGTGCCTCGGTCACCTTCTACGGTTTAGCCGTCTTGCGCCAATTTGAAATGATGGGCGTGTGGCCGCTCAATGAATCGGTCGCCATTGGTCGATCGAGAGATAAACTCCGCTGCCTGCAACTTCTCGCCCGAGAGGGACTAGGGCTTCCCGTGACAGCCTTTGCACATTCAGATGACTTTGCGGATGACGTTATTGGCATTGCCGGTGGAGCGCCCGTGGTCATTAAATTGCTAGAAGGCACTCAAGGCATTGGGGTCGTGCTCGGGGAAACCAAAAACTCAGCCAAATCGGTGATCGAGGCTTTCCGCGGAGTCAACGTTAATATTTTAGTGCAAGAGTTTATAAAAGAGGCGGGCGGATCTGATATTCGCTGTTTAGTGATTGGAGAGCGGGTCGTGGCCGCGATGAAGCGCCAAGGAGCAAAAGGGGATTTCAGGTCAAACCTTCATAGGGGCGGCAGCGCAGAGTTGATAAAAATTACGCCCGAAGAACGATCCACCGTCACCCGAGCCGCCCGAACCATGGGCCTCAACGTTTGTGGCGTGGACATCCTCAGATCAAAACACGGGCCTGTTATTATGGAAGTCAATTCATCTCCTGGATTAGAAGGGATTGAAAAGGCCACTGGGGTAGATATCGCCAAGGAGATCATCAAATATATGGAAAAACATGCCAAACCCAATAAAACCAAAACGCGAGGCCGCGGATAATTTGAGTCGCCAAGCTTTTGAAATCGGGGGGCAATCGGTCCTTCCAGGAACCAAGCAAACGATTCAACTCCCCATGAGTTTGCTTTCAACGCATACCCCTATGACCATTCCTGTGCAAGTGGTACATGGGAAGAAAGATGGCCCACGTCTCTTTGTGAGTGCGGCCATTCATGGGGATGAATTGAATGGCGTGGAAATTATTCGTCGGGTCCTGAAGTCACCACGTCTCACCCGTTTACGTGGAACGCTCATTGCGGTGCCCATCGTGAATGTCTTCGGATTTATTTCTCAGTCTCGCTACCTGCCGGACCGGCGTGACCTCAATCGGAGTTTTCCTGGGAACCCAAAAGGTTCCTTAACCGCCCAACTGGCCCATGTTTTTTTCAAAGAAGTCGTTTCGCGCTGTACCCACGGGATTGATTTACACACGGGAGCCATTCATCGAACGAACTTGCCTCAAATCCGCGCGAATCTTGATGGTCCCGGAATGGAAGAGCTTGCGCAAGCATTTGCGGCCCCATTGGTTTTACATTCGAATCTTCGTGACGGATCCCTCCGTCTCGCTGCCACCGAGAAAGACATTCCCACGATGTTGTATGAAGCTGGAGAAGCGTTGCGTTTTGATGAACTATCCATTCGGGTTGGAGTCAGAGGAATTATTCGAGTCATGCAAGCCCTAGAGATGCTCACCCCGCCCCCCTCACCCCATAAAAGTATCGTGTCGCGGTCTTCCTATTGGGTTCGCGCTCCCACGGGCGGAATTCTTCGAACGCGTCTACGGAATGGGGTGCTGATTAAAACGAATGAACGCTTGGGTACCATTGCCGACCCCTTTGGCGAATCGGAAACCACCGTATCGTCCGGAGAAGCGGGCATTCTTATTGGCCGCGCCAACCTACCCGTGGTCAATCAAGGGGATGCAATTTTTCATATTGCGCATGTCCATGATGCCACCTCTGCGGAAAAGGTCGTTGAAGGTTTTCACGAACAGCTAGACCAGAATATCGACGTTGAAGTTGAAGCACTCTTGCCACCCCATAGCCCATGATCCGTGGCAAATGTTGACTCTCTCATTTAATTCTAGGTCACTAAATTTTATTGAAACGTACCTTTCGTAATATTCAACGCGGCTTCACCTCCTGTTGGGAGTTTAAGGGATCTTAAGCAACCCACTCGCGATAATAGCCAAGCATACTATTTAATTAGGAGTTCTTCTCATGTATCGTTGGACGTCTCTCCTGTTGGTTTTTGGATTCTTGACCGGCTGCGTCAATCCTCAAGTGACAACACGCACGGCACGCACATCCGTGGAACAATTGTTATTAACCCAAGCCGTCTCAAAAAGCCTGACCAACCCATCTCAGTCAGACTTTCCCCTTCCTTCCGGAGCCACTGTTAAGGTCGATCTCACAGGATTAACCGAAGACCGGACATTTCTGGGCGCGGCCATAGAAGGATGGTTGGGTGAAAAAGGATACCTGGTACGGAAATCACAGGAGACCGCCACATACCGCCTCCACATTTTGGTTAATGCATTTGGCACTGAATATGGTGAATCATTTCTAGGAATGCCGGCAATTCAAAGCACCTTTATTCCATTCGCGTTACCCGAGATTACAATGTATCGCTCTCAACGACAATTCGGAAGAGTGCAATATTCGATGAACATTTTTGAAGAGCAGACGGGAAAATTGGTGAATACATTAACAACCCATGAGGGGCAAACGTTTCATCGCCTCTATACCATTCTTTTCTTTTTCTCTTACCTTGACACCAATCTTGATTATATCCCTGAATAATGTTTCGTATTGGTGACGACTGAGCACAAGCAGAGAAACTCATAGCATTCCCCCGTCATAGGAAGCCATTGAGGCACGACATCGACCCTTTCAACTTCCCGCGAAATACCCATCGCCAGTTCTGAAGGAGGCTACCGTATGAATGAATGGAATATTTTTGAAACCTTGACCCAATTTTTCCACTACCAATTGTTTTCAGTCAATCAAACGCCAATCACACCGCTTTCACTATTCGTCTTTTCCCTCGTTCTTTCGATATTTTATGTGTTGGCACATGCGATCCAACGACTCTTACGGAATCGGATTTTAAAGCGAATCGATATCTCTTCTGCCACACAATATACGCTGATCCGCATTTCCCAATATATTATTTGGGTCATTGGCGCCATCTTGGCTTTTCAATTCATTGGAATTGACCTGAGCGCTTTGGCCGTCGCCTTTGGATTCCTTTCCGTCGGGATTGGATTTGGATTGCAAAATCTGACATCGAACTTTATTTCGGGAGTTATTCTCTTGTTTGAGCAACACATTAATGTGGGAGATCGAGTCACCGTCGTCGACACCGAAGGCAATGTGGAAGAAATTAATATTCGGTCCACGACGATTCGATCGTTGAATAATGTAGCCATTGTTGTCCCAAATTCTGAATTTATTTCCGGCACGGTCATCAACTGGTCTCACGGTGACCCGACGACCAGACTGGAAATTGATGTGGGGGTATCTTATCAATCTGATTTGGACGTCGTCATTCATGCAATGCTGGATGCGGGAAAAGAGCATCCCGAGGTATTGAGAGAACCACCGCCCAAAGTCTGGTTCATGGGATTTGGGGATTCCGCGTGGAACATGCGCCTACTTGTCTGGGTGGATAATCCTCATGGGCGTCGACAAGTTCAATCCGACATTAATTGCGCCATTGTGCGAAAGTTTCGAGAAAACGGCGTAGAAATCCCCTTTCCTCAACGGGATCTCCATGTTCGAAGTCCCTTGCCGGTCCCCCTTGTGGCCACCACGTCATAAAGAGAAAATTCGCCTTCAAAGAAAATGACCCAAACATAAATTTAGATTTGCCCCCAGGTTGAAGTTTAGAGATTAATCAGAGTAGTTTGAACATTATTGACTTGTAGGAGCTAAAAATTTGTCACAATGGAAACTCATATCCATTTGCGCCCTCACAGGAGTCATCGTGTTATTTACGGTTCAAAACTATGAGGTCGTCGAAATCAAATTCTTGTTTTGGAATTTAGCAATGTCCCGAGCCCTCATGTTATTTATGGTTCTCATTGTAGGCATCACCATTGGATGGCTCCTTCGCGGCCACAAATAGGTAGACCTCTTTATGTCGTTTGGGAATGGGTGCACTTGGTATCAAAAATTCGGAGCCGAGCACTCAAGTACGTCTGAGAGATTATTGATCCTCAAGAGAAGCTGCGCTTTTTGCATAGGGATTCTCGGACTCCTCCTCACCGTTGCCCCCTTTTGCCAGGCAAAACCCTCCTCTCCAAATTCAGAAAAATTCCAAGAATTGTTTACGGGCGATCTTCCAGAAATGAAGAAACGCCACGTCATCCGAGTCCTGGTCACCCACAGCAAGACCAATTTTTTTCTGGTCAAGGGAGAACCACACGGTTTTGAATATGAGCTTCTCCAACAATATGGAAAATTTCTGAACAAGAAGGTCTCTCGAAAAAAGTTTCGAACAAATATCGTGTTCATTCCGGTCCCCTTTGAACAATTACTGCCGGGGCTCATTGAAGGAAAAGGAGACATCGCAGCCGCAGGATTGACCATCACCCCTGAACGAGAAAAGATCATCGCCTTTTCAGATTCCTATCTTCCACGAGTTGAGGAAATCGTGGTCATGAGAAAAAAACTCAAGGGCCTGACAGCACTTGAAGCCCTCGCGGGAAGGTCGGTCTATATTATTCGTGGGGGAAGTTATGGGCCTCACTTAGCCAAACTTAATTCCCAGTTTGCCAAGAAAAACCTTTCTCCCATCACAGTCATCGAAGCAAGCGAATATCTGGCCACTGAAGATTTACTGGAATTGGTCAATGCCGGTGTGATTGATCTGGCCGTGGCCGATCGACACATTGCGGAATTGTGGGCTCCCGTCCTCCCTAAAATCTCGGTTCGCACCGACCTCTCTATTCACGCCGGAGGAAAAATTGGCTGGGCCATCAGGAAGGAGAATACAGAGCTACGAAAAAGTCTGAACACTTTCATTCGTAGTCATAAAAAGGGAACCTTGATGGGCAACATCCTCTTCAAACGGTACTATCAAAATCGAAAATGGATCTCCAACCCCCTGGAATCACGCGAGCGACGAAAACTAGAACAATTTATGGCCCTGTTCCAAAAGTATGGGAAAAAATACGAATTCGATTGGTTGGCCATTGCGGCACAGGCGTATCAAGAGTCGGGACTGGATCATACGCGTCAAAGTCCCCAGGGGGCGGTTGGAATTATGCAAATCCTACCCAGCACAGCAGCTGACGACGCCGTCAATATTCCCAATATCCAGCCGGTGGAAAACAATATACACGCAGGAGTGAAATACCTTGCCCATCTTCGAAACACCTACTTCCAGTCACCCCGTATGGCACCTAACGAGCAATTAAACTTTGCCTATGCCGCATACAACATGGGGCCTAGGAAAGTCCGACAGCTTCAACAAAAAGCTAAAGCCATGGGGCTTGATCCCAATCGTTGGTTTTTCCATGTTGAACGAGCCGCCCTAAAATTTGTTGGACAAGAACCTGTCCGATATGTGGCCAATATTCACAAATATTATATTGCGTATACATTGGTGAAAGAATCTGAATCTCAAAAATTCAGAGAATTGAAAGAACTGAAAAATTAGGGTGGGATCGGTTACGCCAACCAACTCGAAAAAATGGTGGCTAACCCCAGGAAGCTGAAAAACCCAAACACATCGGTCACAGTCGTTAATATGATAGATGAGGATTGCGCAGGATCTTGTTTGAGGGAACGGAGAATGATAGGAATAACAGCGCCGGAGAAACCAGCAATCGTCATCGCGAGAATCATGGACACGCCGATCACTGCGGTCAGACCTAAAGACCGGCTCCAGACATAGACTCCCAAGCAGGTGGTCAACGCCACGGCCACGCCATTGATAAATGCCACGACCACTTCCTTTCGACTAACAGACCACCATTGGCTGGGTCGAATGTCTCGCAACGCCAATCCCCGCATGACCACCGCCAATGATTGCGCGCCCGTATTTCCTGATTGCCCTGCCACCACCGGCAACAACACCGCCAAAGCGGTGAATTGAGCAATCGTACTTTCAAACAGCCCCACCACAAACGCAGCCAGAAAGGCCGTTAACAAATTAATCTGCAGCCACGGCAATCGCTTTTTGACTGCAAACATTGGAGGAGACAGAGCACGCTCATCTGCGCTCACACCCACCATGGTTTGCATATCCGCACTGAGTTCTTCTTGACCAGCTTTAAAAATCGACCGATTGCGAATGACCCCTAATAAATGACCATCCAAGTCCGTCACCGGCAGCGTGAATAGTTTTCGTTCGCTGAAGAGATCCAATATTTGATCTCGTTGCTCCAAGGGATGAATGGTCAATAAATCACGCTCCATCACTGATTGCAGGCGTTCATCGGTGGGCGTAACTAATAAATCTCGAAGCGGCACCCGGCCCACGAGTTTTTGCTCACGATCAATGACATATACTTCATGGATTTCTTTCGAACCCTTAGCCCGAATTTGCGCAATGGCTTGTTCCACCAATAAATCTTCAGGAAGCGCTAGCACACGAGGATCCATGAGGCCCCCGGCTGTATCCACCGGGTAGTCAAGAAACGCCGTCAGTTCCGTCGCCACGGCTGCAGGAACCTTGCCTAAAAAATCCTCACGCTGTTCCTGAGAAAACCGTGAAACCAGTGTGGCTAATTGCGTTGGCGAAAACTCTGGAATGGCACGCAGCAGCACCTCATCATGAAGTCCCAACAACACTTCGGTAGCGAGGGATGGATTCATATTCGATAAGAGCTGGGCAATATTGCGTCCTGGAGTTTGAGAAATGACACGAAGAATATCCCCAATCGGAAAGGACTCCAACGTGCGAGCAGCTTCTTCGGGGTGAGTGGAGAAAAATGTTTCGTATAACAACGTCGACGTGTTCATGAATTAGCCTTGATGCTCTGTATTTTGACTGCCGGAAGGCGTCTGCGGAACAGACGTCATGGCTTGAGATAACTCCGTCAATAACCCAATGCCGGCCAAAGAATAGGCTTCCCATAATTGGATCAAGGCGCTAGGCAAATTACCCGGATCCCGTCGCGACTGCATTTCTTCGATCACCTGCTGTAACGTACGATACCGCAACACCCCAAGGAAGACCCCGTCTTGATCAACGACCGGCAAAGTTGGATGCTGTTGCCAATGGGGATGTCCAACCAACTCATCATTCGTCAAACTCGCCGGCAGGGAGAACACCTGATCATTCATCACTGTGGCAATGTAATCCTCCGGGTCCACCATTAACAATTGTTTCAGAGTCACCACTCCCTCGAGTTTAGCATCCCGATCCACGACGTACACGTAATACAACGCTTGGCGAGGATTTCGTTTGAGTAACTGAATGCCTTGTGCCACGGTCACATCTGGCGGGAGGGTTACCACCCGAGGGTCCGCTAAGCTACCCGCGGTCTGTCGCGGTTGAATTAACGCACGACGAAATCTTGGACCATGCACCGGTCCCAAGCGTTCAATCATTTGGTTTTGCAACTCAGGTGAGAGTTGCCGAAACACCACATAGGCGGTAGAGGCGGGAAGTTCGCTCACCACCCCGGTGGCTTGCTCAACCGTAACATGTTCGAGAATTCTTGCCGCCAGACTCGGTTGACAACATCCCAAAACGGTGGAGACATCGGACACCGGCAATGAGGTAAGCATTCCCGCTGCGGTTTGGGAATCCAATCGTTCCAATTGACGAGACGATTCGACGGGATGGAGCTGAATAAACTTGAGGGTCAGTTGATCTTCAACGCGCATAAGACTTATTCCGAGCTCTGGATAACTCCTGTGGACTCGGAAAACTGTGAAGCGGGAATAATGGCGCGTCCATCATTGGTCTGCACGACCACTGACACCGGAGTAATAGACAACACCTCACCGGAAATAGTCCCGATTTTGACGCGTTGTCCAATTTTCAAAACTGGTTGCAAATAATGGGCAGCAATCAGATTGCCAATTGCCGATTTTGCACCCAAGCCGAATGACAGGGCAGCCCCAGCAATCAATCCCGCCACCAGCAAAATTATGGTATTATTCAACAACGTTGTATCAATGCCTAATTCATTAATGGCAGTGACCACAACTAATAACGCCATTCCCACGTAGAATGTTTGTGCGACGACCTGCCCCTGGGTGACACCCGCAGATCCACAAGCTAAGCTAATCACCTCTTTAAGGAAATTCGCCGCGAATAAACCCAAGACCAAAATGACCACCGCCAATCCCACCTTGGGAAGAAAATAGGCGAGGCCTGTCAGCGCTTGCGAGACAATCGCCAGACCAAGAGTTTCTGTAGAAGAAATTAAAAACAGGAGAAAGACAATCCAAAATCCAAGTACCCCCATTATTTGCGCCATGGTTTTTTGGGAACCCGTTCGTTCAAGCACGGTTTGAATAGCCGTCTTTCCCAGTAACCGATCAATCCCCACCAGCTGAAGGACTTTGGTCAACGCAACTCTAACAATTCGGCCAATGACGAACCCGGCTAAGAGTAACAACACCGCTCCAAAAAGTTTTGGCAAAAAACCAATAAGGAGCGTCACACTATGGGTCATCGACTCTTCGACCGCAGTAATCCAATCCTTCATGCCCTTACCTTTCTATTTGTTCTTTGGAATCGTTTCACGTGGCTTCCCTCTAGAAATGCCTTCAGTTCTTCCATTACGAAGATTCCAACATCTTGCTTTGGAGCCTCCTCAGAGAGGCGCCATTCTTACATGCAATCCAAGCCTCTGCAAGATCCTTTTTTAGAACCCAAAACCGTTGAAAAATTTACGCATGCGATCATTCGCGCCTAGAATTTTCAGGATAGGCGTAATTCTGAGATTGGCCGTCTTTCTTTTGACCACGCACAAGTCAATGTGGTCACAATCGATTTTTTTCGCGGTTTGGTAAAAGGATTGCCAAACTGATAAGATTCTTTAACAAGAACTGAGACTCGACACGAGGTGTCACAGTGATTTTCATCATTTCACACCATCCTCCACACCGGGATCAACTTTTACAATTTTTTGACCAGCGCGGCTTTGACGTATGTTTGGCTCCCCATCGGGAAAATGTTTGCGATTGGATCAAACAGATTAACCCCCATGTGGTCGTGTTGGATGCATTCGTTGCCTCCCCAAATCCTATTGCTGTCCTGCGGAGTATTCGATCTGAAGGGTTCAAGGGCAAGGTCATTTTGCTGGCCAACCCCTCCATCGGTTCCCTCCTGCCCGAGATTCATCAATTAGGAATCGACCAAGTCGTCGGGGGGCCAGGGTTTCCAGAGAACCCCATCAATTTCGATCATCTTGAGTCTAGTATTCGGGTGGTCGTTCACCCTTACATTGCAGCACGTGCCCACGATCTTTTTATTGGGCGCGGTTCAAAAGGGCAAAAGGGATTGGATGATTGGCTCCAGGCTGAACGGGAAATCTTATTTAAAAAAAAGACCTAATCCCTGCTATCAGCTTTTCCCTTGTACTGCTGTTCATCACACCATGAAAGATCCAATTTGGCCATCATAGCTAAAGATCTTGGAACCATTACCCCTGAGATCGAGGAGCTTCGCGATGAATTCGAATTTCCCGGCATAAAAGTTCTTCCAATGGCCTTCGGGCACGATCCCAAAGCCACGACCACCGTCCCCATCAGTATGGTCCCAATGGTGTGGTCTATACCACCATCCACGCCCACAATACGACGATGAGGTGGACCACCTCCCTACCAGCAAAGGAAACCGCCCAGGCCAAAAAAATTGATGAAGACCGCAGATGGGAAATGAATAGAGAATGACTCGTACCGGAACAAAATATGGCAATTGGGCATGGCGGTTTGAGAAAGAACAGCTCACCGATGAAGTGAGCCACCGACTGCATGATTTGACTCGTCTCTATGACCGAGTGCACAAAACGCTACCATAGGACATTCAGGACCTTGACCCGCAAAAAATCTTCCCAACCAAAACAGCATCTCCCTCTAAGACGGGCAAAGATACTATGCACGATCGGTCCAAAAAGCGCCTCGCGGCAAATCCTCGAAGAATTATCAAAAAACGGAATGGATATGGTGAGACTGAATATGTCTCATGGCACACAAGAGTGGCACCTAAATACAATTAAAGCTATTCGATCTGTTGAAAAGCTGCGCCAAACGCCGCTTCCAATTTTATTAGATCTCCAAGGCCCACGAATTCGCATTGGGTCCCTTCCCAAGGAAGGAATTTATCTTCACACGGGGGAGTCCGTGAAGTTAATTTCGGCGAATTCAGAAAAGTCCCGTCTTTCTAAATATTCGAAGAACAAAGGATCAGTGATTCCCGTCGTGTTCCCCACTCTTACCAAGGATGTCAAAAAGGGTCATAAAATTCTGATTAATGACGGGCTCATCGAGTTGCTCGTTAATAAAGCCACTGTTACTGGCTTAGAATGTTCCATAGTAGTCGGAGGAAAGGTCACTTCTCGCAAAGGCGTAAACTTTCCAGATACAAACCTGAGTGGTCCAACCTTAACCGAAAAGGATTTGAAGGACCTTCTTTTTGGCATCGAAAATCGGGTGAATTACATTGCGCTCTCGTTTGTTCGCTCAGCTCAAGATGTTCGAGCCGTCAAAACATTTCTTCGAAAGCACAAGCAAGACATCCCCGTGATAGCAAAAATCGAACGGCCTGAGGCCATTCGCCGCTTGAGCAGCATTGTGGATCAGGCTGATGGAGTGATGCTGGCACGTGGCGACTTAGCCATAGAAATGAGTCTTGAGGAGGTTCCCATTCTCCAAAAACACATTCTCGCAGAAGCCAATCGCCGGCATCGGTTGGTGATTACGGCCACACAAATGTTGGAATCAATGACTCAGCATCCACGGCCCACACGAGCTGAAGCATCCGATGTGGCCAATGCCGTCCTGGACGGGTCCGACATTCTGATGTTGTCCGCCGAAACCTCTGCCGGACAATACCCAGTCCAAACCGTACAAATCATGGCTCGCATTATCCGTTCCGCTGAAAAGGGAACAGTACTTCGATGGGAACCATCGAAAACCGATCAAGAGATTCATGGCTCAATCACGGCTTCGGCCTGCATTGCCGCAGACTCGGCAGCAAGGCTTACACAAGCCAAGGCAATCGTCGTGTTTACAGATTCAGGAGCGACAGCTTTATTCATGTCAAAACAACGACCTGCCGTTCCAATTATTGCGCTCACCCCTTCCAGGGAAAGCCTGAAAAGAATGACCGCCTATTGGGGGGTCCATGCTTACCTTATGCCACAAATTTCGAGCACTGATGAGCGAATTCAACAGGCTGAGGATATTGTGAAGGAACGTGGACTCATCCATTCGGGAGATCGCATCGTCATCCTATCAGGAGAACATGCCCAAAAACCCACAGGGACGAACTTAATGAAAATCCACCTTGTAAAATAAGATTCTACAATTTTTACAGTCAGAGTAAGGCGTTAAAAAATGGTTCTCTTTTTTGTGCAAAGTTTGACCGCTTTTAAGTATCTAAAGACTTAAGTATAATGAGATTTTCCTGGAACACCCGACTCGTTGATTCTTCAAATTCTTTTAAAATCTCCGCGCATTCTCAAGAAGAAAAACACCTCAAACTATCTCTTAATCTAGGAATATGATTTCCCTCTCAAGGAGCACTTATGAAAATATTACTTTCGGTTGATCCAACCAAAAACAGTCAAGCGATCGCTCGTTGCTGGGGGCAGTTCCCCATTCCGAGCGGCACAGATCTTTACCTTTTACAAGTCATTGAGGTTGGAAGAGACCAAATTGCGATCGACCACTCGCGCGTCTGGGAGCGGACCTTAACCATAGCCAGAACAGCCTGGTTGAAAGAAGCCAAGGCCTTCCTCGAAAAAATTCGGAAGTATTTTTCTCGCACTCCCGACAACAAATTGAATTCCTTCACTGCCGAGGGCATTCCAGGAGAAGAAATTTTACGAATAATTTCCACCCACCGTATCGACCTTGTGGCTCTAGGCAACCGCGGACTTTCCGGCATTAAACGTTTTCTCCTAGGAAGCACGAGCGATAGAGTTCTCCGGGAAGCCCCATGTTCCGTGGTGATCTTTCGCAACAAATCGCGATATGCAAAAAAATCAAACCTCACAAAAAACTTTAAAATTCTTTTGGCTTCCGAGGGACCAACCGATGGCCTGCCGAGCTTTGAGATGCTTCAATCATTAAACTTTTTCGGTTCGACTTCTATTTCCATTCTCCAAGTAGTCGAGCCGCCTAGTTTTTTGCCGAATTGGTTTTTTACGAAAAAAAATCCTAAGTTGATCAAGATGAGTGAAGAATTAATGAAACGGGCTCAGCGTACCGGACAAAAACATGTTCGAGAGATCACCAAGAAATTCGAGGCACATGGCATAAAAACCAAAAACTCATTCTCGACGGGAAATCCAGCCGATGAAATTCTTAAAGCCGAAAAACGCCTCAAACCAGACTTAATTGTCATGGGAGCAAACGGATGGACCGACGGCACCCCCATACCTTTAGGAGGGGTGGCGAGAAAAGTCGCACGTTATGCAACATGTTCCGTCCTGGTTGTGAGATCCAAGAAGTAATTCCACCCGCCCAACGATTATTTTCTGGCACACAGTATGTCCAACTTGGGCAAGAAATAGCACTTCCCATACTTTTCAAGACTCACTGATTCAGTGATCGAGGACACTTTATCCAATAGGATTTTTGGGGCCCTTATATTCTTCTCCCCCTTGAACCTTTCTGGGCACGTACTTTCGGCTTCCTTTAAGGTTATACTTCTATATGGGCACTCAGCCGGAAGACCATACCCACCACCCAAAGGAAAGAGCGTTGGGGTCCAGCATTCTCTCCTGGATCGACAAAAACATTTTTGAACTGGGCCGAGAACTCCGTCTTTCCTATTTGCCTCCTCTCATGATCTATCTCGCCGCGGGCATTTCAGGTCTCACCGGAATTGTCAGCACATTTTTCGTCAAAGAATACCTGGGTTTGTCTGCCGAATTTCTGGCGATGCTGGGATTCTGGGCCGGATTGGCATGGGCCATCAAAATGCCGTTAGGGCATTTAGTGGACCTTCTGTGGCGCTGGAAGGCGGGCTTTGTGTTCTTGGGGGCAGGACTGATTAGTGCGAGTCTCGCCATCATGTTGGGCCTGCTCGGGACTCCTGAAATCATGCGCGGCATCATGCCAATGGAAAGCTGGTTCGTGATGAGTGTGCTCCTGGCCCCCCTTGGATATGTCCTCCAGGATGTCGTCGCTGATGCCATGACCGTCGAGGCCGTCCCTCTCGTCGATCCCGAAGGCAATCCCTATGAGGAACAACGGATTCGTTTGATGCACACCACCATGCAAACACTGGGTCGGGTGGCAATCATCGGAGGCAGCATTGCCGTTTCCCTGGTGAACCTTATTCGGTTCGCCGACATTCAAAACATGAAGGAAGCGGATAGAATTTTGGCATATCTCGACATCTACCAAATGGCCCTATTGATCCCGATCGTTTCCATCTTGGGAGTCGGACTCGCCGCCATACTCAAACGAAGACAAGTAAAACAATGGCTAGCCTCAGGCATGACTCAACGAAAGATCGACCAAATGCTCGCTCCAGATCAGCCCTCCCCTGAACCGAATTGGTGGATTCTAGGAGGGAGTGCCGTGTTTGTCGTGTTCACCATGATCATGGGGCTGGGAGATATTCGCTATGGGCAGGAATTGGTCTTTGGCGGGTCACTGACAATAATTTTGTTTTTAATTTCCCGACTCGTCAAAGTGCTGGAACCCCAAGCCCGCCGGATGTTGGTGGGAACCGCACTCATCATCTTTGTCTTCCGGGCGGTGCCACTACCTGGAGAAGGCGCGGTATGGTTCCAAATTGATGAACTTGGTTTTGATCAGAGGTTTCTTTCGGTGTTGGCGTTGATTGCCAATTGCTTGACCCTATTCGGTATGTTTATTTTTCGTCGTTTCATGGCAGAAAAGTCGATCGCCTATGTCATCGTCTTTCTGACACTGGCGGGAACAATTCTTAGCCTTCCAAACCTCGGACTCTATTACGGTCTTCATCACTGGACGGCTTCCCTTACCGGAGGCGTGGTGGATGCCCGCTTCATCGCGATAATCAATACGGCCCTGGAATCTCCCTTAGGCCAAATCGCGATGATCCCCATGCTGGCATGGATCGCGCAATCTGCTCCAGCCAAACTCAAGGCCACATTTTTTGCGATCATGGCATCGTTCACGAATCTTGCGCTATCCGCGAGTCAGTTAGGCACACAATATCTCAATCAGATTTTCATCATTACCCGTGAAGTAAAAAATCCAATCACGGAAACCGTCGAGATCCCGGCTGACTACAGCGAATTAGGAATCCTTCTTATCACCGCGATTGTCTTAGGGTTGGTCCTTCCCATACTCGCCGTAGGCCTGGTTCGTGCCAGCCATGTACCCACCCGCTAAAGCGAGTGACCGAACTGGTTGCGGCGGAAACATTCCGCAGTCCCTACGCAGAAGATGTTGCAATATTCCTCAATTCCTTGCCCTGTTATCGACAGCTATATTCAAAATTTCGAAGATTTCTGACCTTAACGATTGCTCGTAGCACAAGAATCATGGCACCTTAATTGCCAATATTCGTTGAGTGATACTTCACCTTATTTTGAATTCACTTTCCATTCCGCGCAGAATTTTTGAAAGCCGCCGGAAGCAATCATTACTGCCCAAAAACTATCTACGGCACCTCAACAGTCCAAAGAACCAATCAAAGACATAAAGGTTTCATGAACACCGTACTAATCATCGGACAGCTGGCAGGAGGCATTGGACTATTTCTCCTCGCCATGAAATTCATTACCGATGGGCTAAAACTCGCCGGCGGCGATGCCTTACGAACTCTGCTGGGGCAATGGACCAAAACCCCTGCGCAAGGTATTGCGACAGGCTGCCTGCTCACTGCCGTTGTCCAATCTTCCAGCGCCGTCACTGTCGCCACCATAGGATTTGTCAACGCAGGACTGCTGACCTTGTTTCAAGCGGTTGGCGTCATCTATGGCTCGAATATTGGCACAACCATGACCGCATGGCTTGTCGCCATCCTCGGATTCAACATTAAAGTGGAACTGTTTGCCTTACCCATGATCGGCATCGGCATTCCGATGTGGTTCCTTTCTCCAACTTCGAGAAAAGGGGCGGCCGGGCAAGTGTTCGCAGGATTCGGTTTGTTTTTTATCGGGATTGATACGCTAAAAAATGCCTTTCAAACGGTGGCGCAATCCGTCAATTTTGCAATAGTCACAGAGTACGGCATAGTGGGTGTGATTTTACTTGTCGGCATTGGATTTCTCTTAACCGTTCTCACCCAATCCTCAAGTGCCGCGATTGCCATGACCTTGACTGCAGCTAGTGGGGGCGTGTTGGGATTGCCGAGTGCGGCAGCCATGGTCATTGGATCAAACCTTGGGACGACATCAACCGCCTTTTTTGCCTCCCTTGGCGCGACACCCAACGCCAAACGCGTCGCTGCCGCCCATATTGTGTTCAACGCCGTGACAGGTATTGTGGCCCTCGCCATCCTCCCACTACTAATATGGTTCATCCTTGAAACCGGGCGGGTGTTAAAACTCGATGAAACGCCAACCGTCGTCTTGGCCTTATTTCACACCACCTTCAATATTCTGGGAGTCGTTCTTCTTTGGCCTTTTACACAGCGACTCGTCGCTTGGCTTCGACATCAATACCGAACCACCGAAGAAGACGACACCCGCCCACGCTACCTTGATGACACCGTCATGGCGACTCCGGCCTTGGCCATGAATGCGTTAATCATGGAGATTGATCGAATTGGCGTGTTGGCTCGTCAAACTGCCGTGGCCATACTCACCCATGGAAGCGACTATGGCCGTCGACTCCAAAGCCGGAAAGAAACGCTCATGCAATTAGTCGAAACGGTTGGGGATTTCATCAACAAAACCCAAAAACTTTCCCTAGATGCACAAGACGCCGCCGTGCTTTCCCAAACCTTACGCGCTACCCATTATTTTGCTGAAGCCACAGACTTAGTCATTGGGGTAGCAGGATTACGAACCACAGCCCAGAGGTTGCAGGATCATTCGGTGATACAGGACTTAACCGACTACATGCGCACTGCCACCAATTGGCTGGCGAAGATTGAGTTACGATCAACGAAATCCAACATCGACTTTATCCAACAGGGATACGAATCGTTGGAGCAGGATTATCAAACCATTAAGGATCGTCTCTTGCGAAGTGGCGCCACGGCCCAAATTGGCCTTCGTGAACTCGACCACCTTCTTGATTTG
Organism: Candidatus Nitronereus thalassa; assembly: GCF_032191465.1. Classification (NCBI taxonomy): domain Bacteria; kingdom Pseudomonadati; phylum Nitrospirota; class Nitrospiria; order Nitrospirales; family Nitrospiraceae; genus Candidatus Nitronereus; species Candidatus Nitronereus thalassa. The sequence continues at coordinate 1,176,318 of NZ_JAQOUE010000001.1, forward strand.
CTGAGCCGACTAAGCCGCGCCTTGGAACGACAGCTGAAGGGCGTAAAAATCCTCGTCCTCCTTCTCGAAGAACGAAATCTCACCGTCGCCAAAAAAGAAGGCCGCCCAAAGCATCAGGAACAGAAAGACAAGAAAATGAAAATCGATGATAACGAAAAAACGAGGCTGGTCTAAATCCTCACTAATGGCTTCGACCTGGTCACAAACGGCCAGGAAACAGGCATGTCATGGACTCAATCGTTGTGGAGACCCCGCCGCACTACCAACCACAGGCTCAGCCCAGAAATGATCTACCAAAACTCCCAAAGGTTCCGACCCACACAACCACTAGTTTTTCATCAATCGCCATGGCCTCAAGCAAACTAGTGGGGGAAAGGGCTATGGAGTTTTTCCACCATGCTTGAGTGAGTCAGCCAACCCTGCCTTGCCATGCAACTAAAAATAATTTCCAAAAGACTCTTGACTCCTTTTTCTGGGCTTCAAGTCTCTTTTGAAAACTAAATTCCTCTTTTGATTGAAATTTTGCGTGCCGCTTTCACACGAACATTAGATTTCCATGGTAGAGTACGGGATATTATCAGAACCCCTGGATATATTTTCTCGTCATCATAAGGAGGATTGTCCTCATACCAGAATGCTCCAATTGAAACTTTTTCTAATTCTAGCAATTCCGAAAGAGTTATAAACCACTCGCGAATCTTCAGTGGATCATTGATAGCCCCATATTCCTTGAATTCTGGAATTACGTAACAGATTTCTGTTTTTTTAGGTCCATTTCTATAACTCCTTTCGAGGCTATCCAGCTGCTTGCCTGCCTCGTCAAGCTTTTTCAAAACACTTTTTACCACAATTTTAGGATTTCCCGTTGGCCATAGTGCTTTTGCCTCAATAGTTAAATCCTTTTTTTTTCCAATACTGATCCATAAATCACCCCGTCCAACAGTTTTCTTTTCACTTATATTTCGGAATCCCGTGAATTCTTCTAATCCCCACCCATCCTCTAGTTTCCATGCTGCCACGCAAAGCAATCCCGAAAGCGCTCTTTCTCCATACCAGTAGCCCACATCATTCGGAGGAACATCATAGTCTGACAAAAGATTTCTAAAGGCCTCTAGCAAGAAAACCCATTCCGGATAAGGCATGTAACTTTTTCCACAAACCATCATTTGTAGTTCACCTGGGACCAGAGTGCTGGTGCCTTGGGGATTAATGATTTTAGGAGGCTTGCCTTCTTTGTAATTCAGTCTTTTCTTTTTCCTAATACTCTCAATTATCTCTTTAATCTGCTCCGTAATCCATTGGGCGAATTCTGGATTATCTTTGATAAGTTCATAAATTTTATATAAAAGTGGCCAAACCCATGAGGACCTTTTGTTTGAGATTTTTTTCATTCCCTAATCCTCCTTACCACTTCATCAATTAAATCTTAGTACTCAGTGATTAAGTGGCAATTTAATCACATATCCATGCACCAGCGCACCCAAAATATCCCAATGCAGTGAATGGTACTTTCTTGGAATTCTTGGCACTCCTAGGCTAGGGGTCAAATCTTTGGTTGAGAGTTTCGCCAAAATAAAATTTCGAATGCTCCATTGCCTCTGCGTTGGGCGCGGCTGGGCCGCCGCCCCAAATCGACTTTTCGGCGAGCATTGTTTGAGTGGAGAGGTGGCTTTTCACCTCAGAGCGAGTTGCGCAGCCATCTTGATTTGGGGTGGCGGACTAGGTACCCCATAGGGGCCGCGCACAGGCAGAAATGGTTTTGGGTCCTTTTGCCGAAACAAAAGGACCTCGGCGTGCGGGGACGAAACCCCGCAAAAAAATAAACCTGGATTCCCGATGACTCATGTCGGGAATGGCGTCAAAGTGGAAGAAGTTTACGACTAGGGCCTTGGCTTAAAAAACAACGCCGAAAGCGGAGAAAGCGTAATCGCCATCGAATGGGATTGCCCATGCCAAGGCGTTTCCTCAGCACCTACACCGCTGCTTAAATGGGACTAATCGAAACCCCTTCCCTTCGAGCGACTTCAATGAGCAAATCTGTGTCATCCTCTTCCCAGCATTTATTCCCAACAGCCACGGGTTCGATCCGGCTGTCGGTCTTTGCTCGTGCACGCCATAATTCTGCGACCAACGCCCGACTAGGTCGTGGGTCAAAATCTGGTCCAACGAGAAGAAGATCAATATCACTGTCAGGATTCTCTTTGCCCTTTGCATAGGACCCAAAGAGCACAGCCTTCGATATTCTCACCCCTCTTTTCTTCACTTCCTGTATGTAATCTTGGATGACTGTTACGACTGCTTGGTTAACCATTGGTATATCTCCTGGGCTCTAGCCATTTGCTCCTGGGCTTCCCCTGTATCGGGTGGCTCCATTAAATTCTCCGGATAACGACCCTCAAGTTGATACCGATCGAATTCCGCCAAAAATATTTTCGTCTCTTCCGTAAGATCAAGATTCGCTCTTTCTGCCAAGCGTAATAAAGCATGGATTCGTGGAGCAACATCCTTTGTTGTCCGACAGACTTGTGCTTTCAAGGCCTTTTCTAGGGCTAGGTGAGCAAAGAACAGTCCATGCCTTGTCTTATTTCGAAATAGTAAGTCCTGGGCAATCTCCCAATCTTCTTTCGCAGAATTCAACCAATACTCGACATGTTTTTGAACATTCATACAGAGTGACTATACCAAAATCGAAATGAGTGTAGCATTTCTTTTTCGAAGATCCTATACGACTGCTCTTCTGCGTTGGGCGCGGCTGGGCCGCCGCCCCAAATCGACTTTTGGGCGAGCATTGTTTGAGTGGAGAGGTGGCTTTTCACCTCGGAGCGAGTTGCGCAGCCATCTTGATTTGGGGTGGTGGACCCGGGACCCGGAGGGGTGCGTACAGGCAGAAATGGTTTTGGGCACTTTTGCCGAAACAAAAGTGCCTCGTCGCGCGGGGCCGAAACCCCGCCAAAAATAAACTTGGATTCCCGATGACTCATGTCGGGAATGGCATCAAAGTGGAAAAAGTGTAAGACTAGGGCCTTGGCTTAAAAAACAGCGCCGAAAGCGGAGGAAGGGTAATCACGATTGAATGGGATTGCCCATGCCATGGGGTTTCCTCGGCATTCACCCCGCCACCATTACCCAGGTTACTCCCACCATAAATTTCAGCATCACTATTCAAGAGCTCCTGATAATAACCACCCATTGGCACACCTAGGCGATAGCCTTCTCGCGGCACAGGGGTGAAGTTAAACACGCACACAATTTGGTCCGTCTGGTCCTTGGCACGGCGAATATAGGACAGCGTGGACTGGTCGCTATCATGCAGGTCAATCCATTGAAACCCCGTCCAATCAAAATCGACTTGATGGAGCGCCGGTTCATTGACATACAACCGATTCAAATCCGCAACATATTTTTGCAAGCCCTGATGAGGTTCATAGTCCAGCAAATGCCATTGTAAACTATCCTCATGGTTCCATTCCCACCATTGCCCAATTTCGCCACCCATGAAGAGCATCTTCTTCCCAGGGTGTGCCCACATGTGTCCGTAGAGGGATCGCAAGTTGGCAAATCGCTGCCAAGGATCGCCGGGCATTTTATCAAGCAACGATTTCTTGCCATGCACGACTTCGTCATGAGACAGGACCAGCACGAAATTTTCCGTGAACGCGTAGACCAACCCAAAGGTTACATTATGGTGATGATATCGGCGATGCACCGGATCTTCGCTGAAATAGTTCAAGGTATCGTGCATCCAGCCCATATTCCATTTGAACGTAAACCCAAGCCCGCCGACATAAGTCGGCCGCGAGACCCCGCCCCAAGCGGTGGATTCCTCCGCAATCATCATGGTTCCCGGATGCTCCTGATGGACCATGACATTAAGTTCTTTCAGAAATTCGACGGCTTCTAAATTTTCATTGCCCCCGAATCGATTCGGCACCCATTCGCCATGCTTTCGCGCATAATCCAAATACAACATGGAGGCCACGGCATCCACGCGTAAGCCATCGATATGATATCGGTCGAACCACATCAAGGCGCTATTAATCAGAAAGTTTCGAACCTCTACCCGGCCATAATTGAAGATGCGGCTTTTCCATTCGGGGTGATACCCCATTCGCGGGTCGGAATGATCAAACAAATGCGTCCCATCAAACCATGCCAACCCATGGGGATCGTCAGGAAAATGCGCGGGAGCCCAATCCATAATGACGCCGATATTCGCTTGGTGGCAGGCATCCACAAACGCCATGAAATCTTCGGCCGTGCCAAACCGTCTGGTGGGCGCGAAATACCCGGTGGATTGATAGCCCCAGGACCCGTCAAAGGGATGCTCGACCACGGGCATGAGCTCGATGTGCGTAAACCCCATCTCCTTTACATAAGGAATGAGTTGCTCGGCAAGTTCCCGGTAGGTGAGCCACCGCCCGCCTTCTTCCGGCACGCGTCTCCATGAGCCCAGGTGTAACTCATAAATCGAAATGGGCTTAGTTAACACATCATGAGATTGCCGCGCCTGGAGCCAGTCGGAATCTTTCCATTGGTATCCAGAAACATTTCTGACGACCGAGGCCGTATTCGGGCGCAGTTCGGCTTGGGTCGCATAGGGATCGGCTTTCAGTAATGGCACTTCACTATCCTTGGGACGAATTTCATATTTGTACTTTTCCCATTCTGCTAAATCAGGAATAAACAATTCCCATATTCCCGTTCCCCCTCTTGAGCGCATGGGATGACGACGACCATCCCACCCATTGAAATCTCCCACCACACTGACGCGCATGGCATTCGGCGCCCAAACCGCAAAGTTCACGCCGTTCACTCCTTGATGCTTACAGGGATGCGCGCCCAATTTTTCATATGCCTGATACAATTTTCCTTCCCCAAACAAATGCAAATCAAATTCACTTAAGAAGGGTGTGAAAGCATAAGGATCATGCGACTCAGAAACTCCCCCGTTGGAATGGGTCACCCGTAAACAATAGGCCTCAGGGGCAAGACGCTTAGGAACCTGGGCTTCGAAAAACCCGGGAGGCTCAATAGCCTGCATAGGAATGGGCTCTTGTGTGGTATCAGCAGGAACCACCACCACGGAGGCAGCATCGGGAAGATAGGTTCGTACCACAAAGGCTGCCTGCCCTTTCCGCCGTTCTTCCTGGGGGCCGAGCACTTCGAAGGGATTCCACCACTCCGCCCGAGCGACTTTATCAAATACCTCGGGGTATACGGATTTAGTGGATTCAGCTATACTTGCGGATGATTGATTTTTCATTGACCGTATCCTTCATCAGTTGTCCTAAACAATGCCTTTTTCCTTCATTGCCGCACTGCTCATTGTTTTTTTGGCCGTCGCGTTTTCATTACAAAATGACCAAGTAGTTTCGATTACATTTTTCAAATGGGATTTTCAGGGTTCATTAGTTCTGATATTATTAACGACATTATTTCTCGGTATGCTCATTCACTTGTTGGTATCGCTGCCCGCCAGAATTCGAAAATCACGGCAGGCCTCACATTTACACAAACGGGTCACGGAGTTAGAGCAATCTTTAGCCAGGCAAGGGCAAGCTCCACCCCATTGACTTAAAGCGTACACTAGATTATCCATTAATGAAACTATCCCCTTTCTTTAGGACTGTGAAAAGCGGAATGCACCCATGGTAGAGAGAAGCCCCCAACGAGTCTTAGCCATGATCATGGCAGGCGGCAAAGGCGAACGCCTGATGCCCCTCACCGAACAGCGCAGCAAACCCGCGGTGCCCTTTGCTGGGACCTACCGAATCGTGGATTTTGTACTCAGTAATTTCCTCAATTCCGGCGTCTTGGCCATGTACGTGTTGGTGCAATACCGGTCCCAATCACTCATTGAACATCTACGTCGCGCTTGGGGGATTGGCAGTCCAAACCGCCAATCCTTTATTACCGTGGTTCCACCACAAATGAAGGGGCGTGGCAAATGGTACGAGGGCACGGCGGACGCCGTCTATCAAAACCTGAATATCGTCCAAGATTTTGCGCCCAACCTCGTAGCCGTGTTTGGCGCAGATCATATTTACCGGATGGATATTCGGCAAATGATTCAATTTCACCTGGATAATCAAGCCGATGCCACCGTCGCCGCGTTGCCCGTGCCTATCGAATCGGCCAAGGGCTTTGGCATTATCAAGGCTGATGCGAAACATCGTATTAAGGGATTCGACGAAAAACCCCAAAACCCGAAAGCCATGCCCGGGAACCCTAAAATGGCCTTTTCTTCCATGGGGAACTACATTTTCAATGTCGATGTGCTCATGAAAGCCTTGGAACACGATGCCACCGGTACTGGCTCGCATGACTTTGGACGGGATATCCTCCCCACTCTTATTAAATCCCATAAGATCATGGCGTATAATTTTCTCGATAATGTGGTTCCCGGCGTACATCCCTATGAGGAATGGGGATATTGGCGGGATGTCGGTACACTTGAAGCCTATTGGCAAGCCAATATGGACATTCTCGGCGAGAATCCTATCTTCGACCTTCGGAATGTCAATTGGCCCATCATGACCGATGCCTCCGGCGAACCCATTGCCAGTATAGTGCGTTCACAATTGGATGATGCTATGGTGGGCCAAGGTAGCTTAGTAGTGGATGCCAAAATCCGGCGATCCGTCATCGGCCGGAACGTCAGAATCGGCGAGGGCGCGGAAATTGAAGAATGCGTGATTCTTGATGGTACCGTTGTCGGCCCCAAGGCTCGTCTGCGTCGTGTGATTTCCGACCGTTTCAATCTCATACCGCCCGGAACTGAATTGGGACATGACCAACTTCGCGATCACAACCTGCGCTACTCTGTCGACAAGTCTGGGATTATCGTTATCCCTCGCGGACATTCCTATGGCGGTCGGGCCGTTCCCCTTATTCTTAATAAATAAGAGGGCCGACTCTTTCCCCATTCTCAACCACGGAAGCCTGCCCGCCATCATGAAAAGGCCTCCCCTACGCTCATTGGTTGTGCCAGCCCTTGAATCCCACAGGAGCATATCTTAATGAACTCCCCTCGGGTTCCCATCTCCACCTACCGCCTGCAACTGAATAAGCATTTTACGTTTCAAGATGCCGCACGAATCATGCCATACCTTCATGACTTAGGCATCTCGGATTGCTACACCTCGCCTTATTTGCAATCGGCCCCTGGAAGTCTGCATGGCTATGATGTCGTGGACCCCACGAGACTCAATTCCGAGATCGGATCTCCTGACGATTACCAAACCTTCGTGGATGCCCTTTCTCAACGAGGGATGGGACACATTCTCGATATTGTGCCTAATCATATGAAAATCGAAGGGCCGTGGAATACCTGGTGGCAAGACGTATTGGAAAATGGACCCAGTTCTGCCTTTGCCGATTTCTTCGATATTAACTGGTTTCCCGTTAAACGGGAGTTGGTCAATAAGGTCCTGCTCCCTATCTTGGGAGATCAATATGGTCTGGTGTTGGAACGTGGAGAAATTAAGCTCCATTATCAAGATGGGTTATTCTTCTTTGCGTACTATGACCATCACCTCCCGATCGATCCCCGCACCTTCGCTCATATCTTGAATTTTCGTATGGAAGAACTCACCGCCCAGCATGACCCAACCCAACCTGACATACAGGAACTCCAAAGCATTCATAGCGCCGTATCGAATTTGCCGGATCGGAATAACCCTCACCCAAACCACACCGCCGAACGTTCACGCGAAAGAGAGGTTATCAAGCGCCGCCTCACCACCTTAATGGATGACAGTAAACTCGTCGCCGATTTCCTCCAGGAAAATCTCCGAATTTTTAACGGGACACCTGATAATCCGAGAAGCTTCGACCCACTGGATGCCTTGCTCAATGCGCAGGCCTACCGCTTGGCTTCTTGGCGCGTAGCCTCGGAAGAAATTAATTACCGCCGTTTTTTCGACATTAACGAACTAGCAGCCATCCGGGTGGAAGAACCAGAGGTATTTCAACACACACATGAATTTATTTTTTCACTGATTAAATCCGGTGCCGTCAGTGGACTCCGCATCGATCATGTGGATGGATTGTATGACCCAAGGAAGTATCTTCAACAATGGCAGGAATGGGCGCAAACAGAACTCGGGCTATCAGCCGATGATCATGGGCGAGCGCTCTATATTGTCGTGGAAAAAATCTTAGGAAAAGGGGAAACCCTTTCGGATGACTGGCCAACCTTTGGCACAACCGGGTATGAATTCCTGGGGCTCTTGAATAACCTATTCATCGATTCCTCTCATAAACGCGATTTGGATACGATCTATGCTCGATTCGCGAAGAACAACGCCCACTTCGAAGACCTCGTCTACCAATGCAAAAAGCTCATCATGAGCAGTTCCATGGCGAGCGAGCTGAACACTCTGGGGCATCAACTCAATATCCTTTCGGAAAAACACCGGCAATCACGAGACTACACACTCAACAGTCTGACCCATGCCTTGCGTGAAATCATTGCTTGCTTCCCCGTTTATCGGACCTACGTCACTCCCGATCCGTCCGAACCCATTACGGACCGTGACCGTGCCTATATTCGACTCGCCGTCATCCAAGCCAAACGCAAAAATCCAGCGACTAACAGCCTGGTCTTTGATTTTATCCAAGAGTTACTCTTGAAAAACCCTTCAGGCAATCCGTACCTGCCCTGGTCGGAAGTGCACCCCTTCGTTTTGAAATTTCAACAAACGACGAGCCCTGTCACCGCGAAGGGGGTCGAAGATACCGCCTGTTACCAATACAACCGTTTAGTCTCCCTCAACGAAGTCGGCGGAGAACCGTCGGTGGTTGGGACCCCTCTCTCTGCCTTTCATGAACGCATGCGAGAGCGTCAATCCCATTGGCCAGCCAGTTTATCCGCCACATCCACTCACGACACGAAGCGCAGTGAGGACGTGCGGGCACGCATTCATGTACTCTCCGAAATACCCAAAGAATGGAAAGCCTGCGTCACTAGGTGGCATCGTATCAACAAGAAAAAGAAAATCCATATTGACGGCCAAGAGGTACCCAGCCGCAATGAGGAATACCTGTTGTATCAGACCCTTGTGGGGGCTTGGCCTTTTACCCAATTGAGCTCTCCAGACTACCAAGATTTTTGCCAACGCATGGAACAGTACATGCGTAAGGCTCTGAAAGAAGGCAAAGTCCACTCCAGCTGGATCAATCCCAATGACGCGTATGAGGATGCCGTCTGCGCTTTTGTCCGCCACATCCTCGATCCAATGCAATCGGCATTATTCCTTGGCGATTTCATCCCCTTTCAGGAGAAAATTGCGCGGTACGGGATGTATAATGCTTTAACGCAATTGACCTTAAAAATTACCGCACCGGGGGTTCCCGATTTCTACCAAGGAACGGAAATTTGGGATTTCAGCCTGGTGGACCCTGACAACCGAAGGCCTGTGGATTATGCTCACCGACAGCAACTTCTCAACCACCTGGTCTCTGAGGAACAGCACAACACCGAAGGGTTTTTTTCGGACATGCTTGCACATTATACGGATGGACGAATCAAACTCTATCTCACCCGGTGCTTACTGCACTTTCGCCGTCAGTATCCTGCACTGTTTCAACAGGGTGATTATCAGCCACTTGAAACTCTCGGCGAAAAGCGGCACCATCTGTGTGCATTCCAACGAACGTGGGAAGGTCATACCATCATGGTCATCGTGCCAAGGTTCTTGCATCAGGTCATACCCAACCCAGAACATCCGGCGCTCGGTGACACCGCTTGGGGTGATGCAATTGTGGTTCTTCCTGAGAATAGTGCAGGAAGACCATACCGAAATGTCCTTACCCAAGAAACCGTCCAGACAAGACACATTGATCAGCACAACACATTACCAGCAGCAAGCATTTTTCACCATTTGCCGATAGCCATGATGGAGCAACTACCATGACTCGTTATGCCGCCGATTCGACCAACCATACGGATCAAGATTCCCGTTCCGAGCCATCCGCTTCCCAGGAAACTCTTGGGTGGGAAGGACACGTCAACGTCCCAAAATCCCCGGTATGGAATAATCTTTTGGTAAACTGGCCTGAACTCCGTACAGGCCTCGCATTTAGTATGGTGTTTGTTGTCGGCGCGATGGTGGGCGGAAGTTTGGCGCTGCTCTTTGGTTGCAATCGCAGAAACACTGACAATTAATTATTTGCCGATAAAAAGGAGATTGCCATGGCACAAGACATGTCATCTGATGATTCATGCTGGGTCACCACGTTTGTTTTTATTTCTGGACTTATTTTAGGAGCCGGAGCGGCAATTTTATTGGCCCCAGAACCCGGAGCAAATTTACGAGGCCGATTGGCGAAAGGCGCCAAGATTGCCCAAGAGGAATTTGGGGAGGTGGCCAATGAAACCAAAGAGGCCCTTCGCGTCATTTCTCAAGACACTCAACGAACCGTCAAAAAAGCCGCTTCTCGTATTAACGATGCCGTCGAAGCTACAAAGAACGCTGTCATTGCAAATGAAGGAGACCAACCATCTCCCCCCGTCAATTGATCCTCCGCGGTTAAAAAAAAAACGCTTTTAACCGGAACCTGCTTTAGGCTGGACGCTTCAGGGAGGGATCGCCCTGAGGATTGTTTATGGAGGAATCCTCATGTTTAGGATTCCATTCATGGTCCGCTTCGACTGCGTTCACGAGTCTGTCGAAAAAATCTGGCACGGCGCCAACGACATGATTCCAACTGGAAATCATGGGCACTCCCAGGGGATCTTTGAGAAAAGTCTCGGTCGCAATCAACAACCCTTTGAGAAAAGCTTCGACCGCCGTTCGTTCGGCATGACGGTCAAACTCTAACCCATTTATCGCAGCCACGTTTTCGTATTTCTTGATGGTTTCTTGAGCGATTTGCAAATAGGTCGCGCGAAGAGTTTTGAGCGTGGCGTCTGAAAGTATCACCCCATCACTCGCCAACGTCCGAAAGAGGGTTTTGGCAATATCCACGCTCATTTTTAACAGGCCATCTTCAGGATTTTCAGCAGATAAGTTTTTGTGTTTATGTTCATAACGGTCCGTGAGATCCACCTGACACACCCGGCGATCCGCACAGTTTCGATGGACTTCCGCTAATACCCCGATCTCTAGCCCCCAATCACCAGGAAACCGATTGATCCAGGCGAGATCCGTTACCATACCGAACTCTCCGGCCAGCGGATACCGAAAACTCTCCATAAAGCGTAATTTCTTCTGGGGACCAAGGAGTCTGATCAAACTTTGAATGAGCGGAAACATAAAGAGTCGTGTGACTCGCCCATACAACCGATCCGTGACCCGCGGATAGTACCCTTTACAAAATTCATATCCGAGGTTGGGATTCCCTACGGGATAACACAGCCGCGCCAGAAACTCACGGTCATAGGTATAGACATCGCAATCATGCAATACGATGACCTTGCTTTGTTGACGCGCCAAAACATAGCCAAACGCAAGCCAACATGCCTGGCCCTTCCCCGGCAAACCAATATCAACATCATTCTGAGTCAGGAGACTCATCAATTCCTTGATATTGGCCCCATCGATCCAAACCAATCTGACATGTTGAGGCAGTTTTTGAAAATATTCTTTGGCCCGTCGAAACTCCAATGCCGAGGCCCGTCCCAAGGCCACCACAATTTCCTTTAAATAGGGAACGCCTTGGAGATGGCCAATAATATCCTCCAATGCCGAACCTTCCAATTCGGCGTACAAACACGGAAGCACAAGGGCAATCGGCTGGGTATCGGCATGCTCGCAGAGTTCGGCTTCCAACCGTTCAAGGTTGGTATTGCCCAGTCGATGCAAGGTCGTAATGACCCCTGTTTGATAAAAATCACTCATAATGGTTTCAATATTCTTGTGGTGAATTTTCTGGCTTCAGAGGGATGGATACCTTACCAAATTTTATACGGCATCTCTATAACATTACTCCTCATCCTCTCCAAAACCGCCAAGGGGCCCCTCATTATAAATGTCTTAAATCGTCGGAAGATTCAGATTTTGGTCGAGTCGAAAATCGTTTCTCTAGGACATCTTTGGCCAAATCCTTTGCGCCTAATCCAAAGGCAATCGCCGCGGCCAGCACCACTCCGCCAAAGGCAATTCCAAACCCTACGACGACGATATTGGCCGCAATGCCCAATTGTTCAAGGGCCATAGCGATTGCCGCGAGCTGAATGCCCCATCGTGTAGAAGCCGCCAGCAACCGCGCTGGAGGCAGCCCAGCATTGACTGCGGCAATCAACACGCCTTGCGACACAAAATTCGACAATAAAAATCCACCGACCACAATGAACAGACTGGTGACGATATACGGGAAAAACCCCAACAATGACTCGGTAAATTTATTGACGGGATCAAGACGCAACACGGCTAATGCGGCCACAACGCCAAGGCTAAGAACAATCCAAAAAAACATCCGTCCCGCTAAAAAGGAAGGAGAGGCTTTCACTCCACCCCTCGCCAAAGCCGCAGTCAGTCCCATTCGTTGCGTAAGGATGTCCATTCGAATGACCCGAAGGAATCGCTCAACGGCTTGTCCACAAAGCCACGCCAAGATTAACCCGATCACCAAAATGATTCCCATCGCCACGACATTGGGCAACAACGCCAGCAATTGTTGTCCCAATGCTTTGATGGGTTCCAGCAAGGCTTTCTGGAAAAATGGTTCAAACCACTCCATGAATTATTCCTTCATCCAGGAGACCGTGCCTCATGAGGAAGAGGCCGTCCATTGTTCAACTAAAAAAGACTTTTCTCGCTCAAACGTTTGACAGAGTGCTTCCACACGCTCTTCAGACTCCGCAGAGGTTAGACCTTGAGTCTCCAACACAAAGGATGCCGTTCTACCTAAATACAGAGGCGTCAATGCTTTCAACAGATGATCATGAATGAGCACCCCTCGGTGATGGGACACAGCAGCTTCTAGCACCAACCGCGTCCAAAGATCGTCGGGCACTCGAAACGATTTGGTTTCCACCTTTTGCAATCGTCGCAACGACTCCATGATGGACGGTGAAAAAATTTGCTCCCATATCGGGGCTAAATCTTCGACGCCTTGTTGAAACGTCGACACCATTCGATCCGTGTTCACTTGGACGGGTTCCAACGCTACTTGGTATTGAAAACCAAACAACCGCACCGCATTTGACCCATCCACGTTTTTCCATGTCTGATGATGCTCTTCCATTAACGAAAACAAGGCCCCGACCACTTCCACCAACATATTGGTTAAATCTTGAGAGGGATCTTTAGGATTATGGATTTTGGCGCCCAGGAAACTTTGGCAGACCCGTGCCCCACTGGCAATCGCTTCCGTGGTCATCCAAATATCAATCCCGAATTTGGCCACTTCGGATTCCCACACATTTTTCTCCAGGTAATGTTCAGCGAGTTGTCCGGAAAATCCGAAATCTCCACCGATAGGCTGCCGAATCCTCACACCGTAGAGCATGCGGGTCAATGGATACACAATGGAGTTGGTAATGGTGCCATCATATTTATGACGCAAATAATACGGCGCCACATAATCATACCCTTCATTCATCACGGGACTCAGAAGCAATTCCATCCATTCTGGCGTAATACTTCTCAAATCAGAGTCCACAACCGCACAAGCCTTCGCCTTCAACCGACGAGCCACCTCGAATATCGTGCGAAAGGCACTGCCCTTTCCCGGAATTCCTAAATACGATGTCACAATTTTTCGCAGAGGACTGGGCTGTGCGGTGACCAGCAAGGCTCCAAGATCCACACTGGCATTCGCAACTACATCAGGAGTTCCGTCAAGGGACCCGCCATCCGCATTTACCAATACGGCCCGAGCCCCGGGAAAATATTTGGCTAACCCTGCGGTGACGGCATGCACCACATGGGCGATGGTGTCGGCATTATTGAAACTCGGAATACCCACCAAAATGTCGGTTTCTCCAATGTCCTGAACTTTAATCTCAGCCTCAGGGGTCAAGAGGAGGTCAAGTGTATCCATACAAACAGTTCACCTTTCGAAGTCATCGCTCGACAAAGGAATAAAACCACCCATTGAGCCTGCCGCTCAACAGGACGGTTAGGGCTCAGGGGCAAAGGTTTGAATCAGGGCAGAATAGAGGTCGGCTAGGCCAAAAGGCAAGAGATTATGTTACCCGAAGAGACGAGAAAAGGTCTTGATACTCGCGAACAGCTTGGTCCCAGGAGAACCGGTCCAACATCTGGAAGCCATGATGCATCATCATGGCATACCCACCTTGGTCAGAATGATAGAGGTCAATCGCCCCACTCAAGGCCCCTTCCGCTGCCTGGACCATAGAGCGAAACAAGGGAATGGGCAACCGATCCTTTAATCGGTCCCCTCCTGGCCAATAGGCACAATCTAAGATTTCTCTCCACCCTTGGGCCGTTTCTTTTACGGTAAGACCTGATTCCCGAAAGAGAAACCCAGTGGGATGATCTCCTTCCTGTTGATAGGGCTTGCGCAATTTCCTGACGGCGGCCGTTAATGAAACCCCGGGATAGGGCACAACTTGCTGTACCAACCCACCCGTAGCCCTTGCCACCACGGGGGTTCCCACGGCGTATCCTTCCGTAGCCCCACCAAAGGGTTCATAGAAGGAACACATCACCAAGAAAGAGGCCCCACGTTGCAATTCCATGTAGCCTTGTTCCATTCGAAAGGGAAACACTTTGACTTCGCCCTTTCGTCGTTCTGCCAGATCCTGCAAAAATTGCAATCCCTCCGCCCCTTCATCGCCGGGAATGGGGGTAAAAACAAACCGCGCTTGTCCAGGGGGAATACGATCGATCACAGCAGCCGCTAGGTCATACCCCTTTTGTCGCGGATCATCCCGACCAAAGAAGAGAAACACCGGACCATCAAAGTTCTCAAAATCCAACGATCCCCATGCTCGCTCAGGGGTATATGTTTCCAACTTTGAAATCATTTCACGACGTCGTTGGAATTTTTCATCCAACAGGGCCGAGAAATCACCCTTTGTCGCCAAGGCTCTGGCGTCAGACGAAAAATGTAATGGACTAAATAACCCGTTATTGATGCCTCGAATAGTTCGCTGCTTAAACATCTTTTGCAGATGAGGTGCAAAGATCTTCTTATGCACGGGTTCATGGGTTAATTCCTGCGCAAAATGCTGTGAGACGGTGCAAATCGGTCCGTCAAGAAAGGGACCAGCTTTGGTCAGCAGGGTCGAACCTGACAACACACGGGGAAACATTCTTTTCATTTCCACACGACTCACGGGTTTGTCATATGAATTGTGCAGCGTTAAGACACAGGTCACCTCAGATAACCGAGCATCATTCTTGGTAGTAATCGCACACCCTGCGGCCTCCCAATCTTGAAGGCACAAGGTCACATTACTCGTCTTTCCCAAAGCCACAAGGACTTCGGGCACAGCCGATGAGAAAAACAATGAGTCCTCCAGTAATTGTTCCGGGTGCGCTGGGTCTAAGTAAGGATTACAAGGTGCCTTCATTCCGGGAGGATCTCCGCAATCACAGGGTGAGTTAAAAAATTCTCTCGAATCCAGCAAATAGGTCGTAAACCCCTGGGTATCACGATTCTGAAAAATCTCCACCTCATGCCTTCGCCCACCATATCTAAGCGAACACGTGAGACCCGTCGATTGAATCGCCTCCATGAGTTTCGGTTTACACTTAGTAATCTCACGAAAAAATGGGGTAATCGTGACGCAGCAATCATCACTTAGTTGGGCCATGCGCTTGGGCAACAGACGCATCACCGCAGCCAACCCGCCGAGGGGCGCGAATTCGTTTTCGAATGACACAAAGACAATGGTGTTGATTGGATTACGCACAAAGACCACTACACAGGTGAACGCTCATGAAAGGAGCCCTAATAAGACCTCAGGCGTTTTTGGCCAAAACTCACGAAGATGAAAGAGAATAGTTTGAACCCCAAAAGCCCCCTGTATGGCAAAGACAAGTGAAAAAAATGAAAAAGGCTTCACCCCCTCAGTCCCCAATTGGGCAGGAGTGAAGCCTCGTTTCTTTCATGGGTGAGCTTTCCGAATCTATTGTACGACTATGTGGCCACGACGGTTTTTCTGCCAGCACCATTCTTGTGAAACTGAACAAGACGGTCGTTCTTTGCCATAACTCACAATACGGATTCGCGATGGAGACACCCCAAGATCCGTGAGGTAATTTTTCACGGCCTGAGCTCGTCGCTCACCTAGCACCAGATTATAATCCCTGGTCCCACGCTCATCACAATGCCCTTCAATGAGCACGCTGGAATTTTCATATTTCCCATTTAACAATTGAGCATTGGCCTGTAAGGTCGACACTGCATCGGGTCGAATCACATATTGATCAAAATCAAAATACACATGTTCTAGCTCCATGCCTCCATCGCTCGACACGACTTCTTGGGAGTGCCCTCCCATATCATCGTGACCTAATGGCTCCATGGTGTCCTGAGTTCCGCTATGATCTGGAACCTGCACAACTTCATCACCGGCACCCGAAGATCCGCTCATCCCTTCGCCAGAGTCTCTTGTATCACTCAAAACTGTACCGGAATCTGACGATCCGCTAGAACCCATGTTCAAATCTGGCGTAAAAGGCGCATGTCCAAGATTAGGTTGAGGTGGCCCCTCAGGAACAAAGTCTGAAGGCGTGAGCCCCTGAACAAATTGTTGACCTTCATAGCCGGAAGGACCACCTGGAGATGATTCAACGATAGAATCAGCCGATCCCGAAGGGGTGGGAGGTGGACTACTTTCTGCCATCCCTCCCCCGGTCTCTCTCATATCGGCAATGGTGGACTCACCAGAAGTATCTCCCCCAAAACTAGAACCCTCACCTCGTAGAGTAGGAAGCGGGGGACCCTGCGGAACGAAATCAGAACCCACCCTCATGGAAGAATCTGCAGTTTCGGTTTCCGATCCTCCATCCATGGCAATTGAACCTTCACTTAAACCCTGTCCAGTAAGAGGAATCCCTCCTTGCTCGGACCCAGAACTTTTTGCTTCTTGAAGTGCAGCCTGCTTCCGTGCCAATTCTTCTGCACTCATGACTTCTGCATGCTTCGTCGTTTCACACCCAGTGAAAAACATCATCATGGCTGCGGCCGCTACAATAAAGGCAGCAGCACTTTTCCCTTTACTCATACAGAAAACTCCTTTCATCGAGACCCCTTTCACCGGGCACAATTGGTAAACACAATAGTTGTCACGTCCCTTTGGCCTATTGCATACCATTCTACACATGGGCAAGAGGCTCTTCCTCTTGGCCCTATGTAGGAAACAGAGACCACCATTTTCTGATATTATACGTGTATTTATTAATGAATAAGAGAAAATTGTCAACGAATGAATGAAATTTCCAATAAACTCCCTGCAGCACAGCCGCGCCTTGACTGAGGAATTTTCCGGTCAGTATGATTTGAATCCTTCCCGTTGCCCTCATGGTATCTGCCAATTTTTCAGTGACAACGTAAGCGAGCGTACGAGACCCGACAATTAGCGCCAATAGCATGATTACGGTTCAACACATCACCAAACGTTATGGGTCCCATGTGGCCATTGAAGACGTCACCTTTGACGTGAACCAAGGGGAGATCTTGGGATTTCTTGGACCCAATGGCGCAGGAAAAACCACAACCATGCGCATCATCACCTGCTTCATGCCTCCCAGCAGCGGAAGAGTTGAGGTAGCGGGGTTCGATTGCCTGGAACACCCACAAGAGGTAAAAAAACGCATTGGGTATTTACCAGAAACTCCCCCATTATATCAGGAGATGACGGTCACGGAATATCTCCGGTTTGTCGCCGAGTTAAAACGGCTTCCTACCTCCAGGATTCACGGACGCATGGCGCAAGTCATCGAGCAACTTGGTCTCGGCGAAGTCAGCCACCGAGTCATCAGTCATTTGTCTAAGGGATTTCGGCAGCGGGTAGGATTGGCCCAGGCGTTGATTCATGACCCCCCGGTATTAATCTTAGATGAACCGACCGTGGGCCTCGATCCAAAACAAATTATTGAAATTCGAGAATTAATTCGTGGTCTCGCCGGTTCCCACACCATTATTTTAAGTACGCACCTGTTGTCGGAAGCCACCACCATATGTGATCGTGTCGTCATTATCCACCGTGGCCACATTGTGGCTGAAGACACCCCGACGCAACTCTCCTCCCGATTGCGACAATCGGAAAAAATGAGCCTCACAGTCAAACACCCTCCGGATGATTGGCACGATCGGCTCACAAAGATTCCAGGAGTCCTGCATATCGTCCCTGGACGAACGCCAGAAACCACCATCATAGAATGCCAACTCGGCCAGGACCTTCGGGAAGAAATCGCACAGTTTGTTGTGAATCAGGGTGTTGGGCTCTTAGAGTTGAAACCCCTGTCCCTTTCCTTGGAAGAAGTGTTTCTTCAACTCACTCAGCAGGATGAACCACTAATCACCGAACGAGCAGCCACACCCAAAGAAGAGAGCTAGCAATCAGCATGACACCAGTCAACACCCTCATCGCCAAAGAAATCAGATGTTTCGTGGTTTCCCCTGTCCTGTATGTAGTTGGAGCGGTCTTTTTGTTTATTGCCGGATTCTTAGCTCACCTCATGGTGGTCAATGCCGGGCAACAAGCGCTCCAGTTTTTACAAATGCAAAATACCTATGCGCAACTCAACCTCAACGAACTCGTCTTCCGCCCTATCTTTCAGAGTTTGGCGATTGTCCTGATTTTCCTGCTTCCCATGCTTACCATGCGTCTTTTCGCGGAAGAACGGAAAATACGAACCATGGAATTGCTGTTGACCTCTCCCATTGGGATTAATGAGATCATCTCCGCCAAGTTCATGAGCGTGCTCCTGATTTACCTCGGTCTCCTGGGCTTCACCGGGCTCACTCCGGTGGTATTATCCTTTTATAGCGAGTTTCACTGGGATCCTATTCTGACCGGGTATCTCGGGTTGGCCTTGCAAGGCGCATTCTTTTTATCTTGTGGCGTGCTGGGATCCACCCTGACGGAAAATCAAATTGTGGCCGCATTTCTGAGTTTTGGGATTATTATCGTCTTTTGGCTACTTGGAGGACTAGGGTCCATGCTGGGTGATACAACTCTGGGAAATATCATTTCGTATCTATCCTTTGTCGAACATTACGATCGTTTGGTTCGGGGATTGCTGGAAGCCAAGGATATCGTCTATTACCTCTCGGGTACCATTCTGATGTTGTTTATTGCTCACCGAGTCGTGGATTCCCATCGATGGCAATAACCTCAATCATGCGATGGCTCGGCATCCTCGGAGTCGTACTCGCCTTGGGAGGATGGGTGCTTTCAGAAATCGATCCATCACGACCAGGGACAGTGGCCAGCTTGGAGGGCCTTGGGTTGCTATGTCTCGCAATGTACTTTGTAGGCAATTGGCAACGACTCAAGACCTTTTCGACACAACGATCCACCAAACTCGGGTTTAATAGCCTCCTGGCGATCTTCTTGATGATCGGGATTTTGATCATCGTCAATTTCCTAGTTATCCGCCACGGAGGACGATGGGATTTATCTGAAACGCAACGCTTTTCTCTCGCACCCCAAACTTTTCAGGTCCTGGGTCAACTCAACCAGGATGTCCATGTTCGGGTCTTTGCCCATGAACGCAGTCCAGGGTTCGGCGCCTATCGAGATTTGCTGGACGCCTATACCCACATTACTCCGCATCTCCTGGTGACCTTCATTGACCCCGAGAAAGAACCGCAGATTGCTCAAGAATTCAACATTACAAAAATCGACACCGCGGTATTTTCAAGTGACGTCCAAACCATTCAAGTGAGCAAACCCACGGAAGCAAATCTCACGAGTGCCCTCATTCGAGTTACCAAACAGGAAAAGAAACGGATTGCCTTTCTAGAAGGACATGGCGAACGACGAGTCAAAAATTCCGAAAGTGGCGGACTTTCGTTTTTGCGGGAACGACTGGAATCACAAGGTTACGAGGTTGACCGAGGATTGCTCACCGAAGATGCGGTCATTCTTCACAACACCACGGTGTTAATCATTCCCGGACCGCGCGAACCGATACCACAGTCACAAACCGCCCTCCTGAAGAATTTTGTGGAAACAGGCGGTCGTGTCTTGTTCTTGATTGATCCCCAAACCACGACCGGCCTCACCTCCCTCTTCGCGCAATGGGGAATCACCTTAGGCCCTGGAATCATTGTTGATCCCGAGGACCGTGTTTCCCAGGGAAGCCCCACGGCATTACTTGTTCGACGATTTACCAATCACGGAATTACCCAGGGATTTACCTCTCCGATTCTCATTCCCGTTTCACAAAGCCTGAGTTTCGATCAGACCACCGCCTTAAAATGGACGTTTACGTCGCTCACTCAATCTTCAGAAGAAAGTTGGGCGGAAACAAATTTCTCCCAAAACACACCCACATTCGAAGAAGGGGAAGACCGAAAGGGCCCCTTCACCATCGCGGCCGCCATGGAATTTACCCAAGGAAACAAAGCGGCTGAACCACATCCTGCGATAGTCATCATTGGCAATTCGGCCTTTGCCAGTAATGCTTATGCCAAGTTTCCCGGGAACACTGACTTTCTGTTGAATGCCATATCTTGGCTCGCACAGGAAGAAGCACTGATCTCAATTGCAGCAAAAGAGAAGACCTTTGCGCCATTTATTCCAAACCCGACCCAGGAACACATGTTACTGGCAGTTCAAGTCTTTTCCGTTCCCCTTCTGCTCTTGTTTCTTGGCATGACCATTTGGCGACGACGGAGTCAGTTGTAACCTACGCCGAGAAACGCGAAAATCATTAAGGTACGAAAATAGAATGACTACCTCATGACCAACTATCGAACAACCATTTTGCTCGCCATCATCTTCGCCGGTCTTGGAGTCTACCTCTATACCATCGAAGTCCCGACGATTGAACAAGAAACCATTGAGCAACTGGAAGTTCAACGTCTCCTGCCTTTTGATTATCGGGATGTCACAGAATTCCACCTCACCACCCGTACCGAATCCATTCGTCTGACAAGAGACGATCGCCGCCGATGGAGCATTGTGGAACCGGTACAAGCCAAAGGCGATTCACGAGAAGTTGAAAACATCCTTCGCGCCTTGGAAATCGGGAAAATTTCACGCGTGCTTCAAGAACAAGAACAGGACCTTAGTCAATATGGTCTCGACTCCCCGAATGCCACGATTCAACTGACCGCCGGGGATCAATCCGAAACCCTTCACCTTGGCGGGGTCGCACCCTTAACCTCTACATTGTATGGCCAACGACAATCGGATAAGCAGATTCTTTTGACTACCTTATCCGTCTCAGACTTTCGGCGAAAAACTCTTTTTACCTTTAGATATAAAGACGTGATGTTTTTTGATCGAAACCAAGTCGAGCGCATTCAGCTTCAAACTGGCTCTCAAGAAATTGCCCTCCATCGAATCGCCTCAATTCATGGTCTCACGGGCAATTGGCGATTTTCCACCCCCTTCGAAGGGCCTGCGGATAAAACCTCTGTAGGGCTCCTGCTTATGACCCTGGAAGACTTATCAGCCGTTGACTTTATCGATGCACAAACGGAGAAGGAGGCCTTGCTCAAGCAATTTCCCGAACCGATGTTGACAGCCACGCTTCATACTGGCCAACGAAGCCACCTCGTGGCGTTTTTTCAACCTTCGAACAACGCTAAAAACGCGTACGCCGTCACTTCGGCCGATCAACCCATTTACCAGATCTCGCCCGCAGTGCTCCAAGGCCTTCCCAAGAGGGCCTTCGATCTTCAAGACAAACGATTGTTTGGAATGGAAATGGCAGAGATCGGACTACTGACGGTCACGACTCCTTCAAAGACCTATACGGTTGTGCAGCAGCATGGGGAATGGTTTTTGGATGGGGCACCAGACCAACCCATTAATCAACAAGAAATAAAATTATTTGTGAGCCGGGTCGTCGACTTACCTGCTGAATTTTCGGTGAGTTTTGAGGAGGAAGGGTTGCAGGACTATGAATTGTCTACCCCCGCTATAACCATTGTGGGAATTGATACCAAAGGCCGCCAACGAGGTAATTTAGCCTTGGGTAAAAGTGAAGGCGGCTTAGTTTATGCGATGGGGTCGGGATTACCTGGGGTGTATCAAGCGAGATCGATTATTCTCACCCAATTCCCGTCTTTATAACTTTAGCGGTCCGACGGAAGTAACAGGTGAGCCCCGCTTCTCTGGAATTCGACTAGGTTTCGGGTGAACTTTTTCCTCGATATCACCTCCACCCTGCTCGCGAAAAACAACTATTTCTTCTTTTCTTCTTGCTCCATTTTCTGAAAAAACCGATCCGAGTCCCCTCTCATTTCTTGAGTCGTTCGAGAGGTAGACGGTTCTTCCGGAGTTGACGAACACCCCACTCCGAATAACCAAACAATACTCAACATCACAAGAACACAGATTGGATTTTGTTGACTTGGCATGGTCCTCCTTCTCCCTCATCATTCATTCGCTTTTTTTCAACCGCTGTCCATTCGTGAAAGCCCATAGCGACCATTTCAAGGCATTCCCCATTCACCCAGCATAACTTGTCCAAATTATACTCAGATTCAACATAATCGGCGAGTATTTAGTTTGACGGCTTCTTGGTCATTTGATAGCGTTTTTTGACACTGGCCTCCAAACCAATACTGATCCGCATATATGTCACTTCCTACACTTCTCCGCTCCCTTCCCTTATTTGCGCCACTCTCGGAATCGGATTACGAACTTCTCTTAAAAGACATTCAAGAAATTCCCTATCGCAAAGGGGAATATATTTTTCGCGAAGGCGACCCAACAGAATGGTTTCATATTGTCAAAGAAGGCACGGTCAAATGCGTAAAATCTTCCACGGATGGCCGAGACATGACCTTGAAGGTCCTCACCCCTGGGGACCTCTTCTGTTGCGAAGCCTCGGTCTTTGAAGGCTCAGCCCACCCGGGTTGCGCCAAGGTGTTAGATGGGGCCACCGTCCTCAAAATCCCCAAAGCCCGTTATTTAGAAATTCTTCGCCGCAACCCCGAGATGGCGATTGAGGTCATCCAATATCTCGGAGAACGATTACGGGAAGCCCAGGA
Organism: Candidatus Nitronereus thalassa; assembly: GCF_032191465.1. Classification (NCBI taxonomy): domain Bacteria; kingdom Pseudomonadati; phylum Nitrospirota; class Nitrospiria; order Nitrospirales; family Nitrospiraceae; genus Candidatus Nitronereus; species Candidatus Nitronereus thalassa. The sequence goes on from NZ_JAQOUE010000001.1 coordinate 1,199,415, forward strand.
CAATGCCAAATCCCTGGTGTTTCACCGAGCCGAACGACGATTGGCCTCGATCCTTCTTTCCTTGGCCAACAAGGCTGGGAAACCCAATCCCGAAGGCATTCGACTTCAAGCCAGGCTGACTCGTCTGGACTTGGCTGATATGGCTGGGTTGACAGTGGAAACTACCACACGAATCATGGGCCGCCTCAAAACAGACAAAATTGTCATCGGTAAAGCCAAAAACATCATTATTTCCGACATCAAATCTCTCCAAGCCTTGGCAAACCCCCCACAGAATCCTTCACAAAAGGAGGAATTTACTTCCCCCCTGTACAAGATTAACCCCTCAAAAACATGACATAAATCATATTTTTAATTTTATTTTTCCTCTACACTTTCCAGCACTTAACTTTTTCACTTAACGTTTCTGCCCCCAATTCCCAATTAAGGAGCCAAATATGTTTTTTCTTTGGAAGATCCGTTCGTGTTTTGCAATTGCCTCTCTGCTCTGCCTTCTGCCATTCGGTGCCCTGGCAGAACAACCCACGATTCAGGCCACATTAACCTTTGCCCCGAAGGTACCACCTCCAATTTCCAGATCGACTCAAGCGCGTGTCGTCGTAGACTTTGAAGCCAATGAATTCACTGGAGAACTCACTCACGGCGAGCAATATACCTATTGGGGGTTTAATCAATCAGTCCCGGGGCCAATGATTCGGGTTCGTCAAAATGACACCGTGGAATTTCACCTCAAAAATCACAAGGACAACCGATTTCCACATAACATTGATTTGCATGCAGTGAACGGGCCTGGTGGGGGAGCTGCCGTCAATCTTGTCATACCAGGGAAGAAATCAATCTTTTCGTTTAAAGTTCTCAATCCAGGATTGTATATCTACCACTGTGCATCCCCCGTTCCTAATATTCCAGCACATATTGCCAATGGCATGTACGGAATGATTTTAGTGGAACCCGAGCAAGGGCTCCCCAAAGTGGATCGTGAATTCTACGTACTGCAAAGTGAGTTTTTCACCCAACCCTCGACTCAACCCGACCTGCTGGAACTGTCGATGGAAAAAGGATTAGCAGAACATCCCGACTATGTGGTGTTTAATGGAAAGGACGGTGCCCTAACCGGCGATGGAGCCTTAAAAGCCGTGGCTGGGGAAACGGTGCGTATGTTTTTCGGCAATATCGGCCCGAACAGCATCTCCTCGTTCCACATCATCGGTGAGATTTTTGATACCGTGTATATTGAAGGATCGCTGAAAGGGGCAGTCAATCATAATGTCCAGACGACGGTCGTACCCTCGGCTGGATCGACGATTGTCGAATTTATAGTGGATGTGCCTGGTGATTATTTACTCGTAGACCACAGCATTTTCCGCGTAGCGAAAGGTGCAGTAGGCTTTTTGTCGGTAACCGGCAAGGAAAAACCTGACATTTTCAAAAGTATTCAAAAGTAGTAACCCTAACGAGAAAACGTGAAGCGTAATGCGTGATATTTTCAAGGTCATAACAGCTTGATCCACGCGTTACGCATTACGATTGACGGCCATTACGCGGGATTGGGTGCCATAAACACCAGTACCCGCAAACGGGCTCCAGATGTGTTGACAACCCCATGTTCCTCGCCGGCCGGAGCCATAACTCCTTGACCAGGTCCTAGCACCTGCTCTTGGTCTCCAACCCGAAATGACCCCTGCCCATCCAGCACCAAATACACCTTATCTTGATCAGCATGCGCATGGGCTTTTTGCTCCTGTCCTGGCTCAAAACAATACACATCACAAAAAAAGCGAGAGGTTTGGAACAGATTATGTTTTTTCATTTTCTCGCTGGAATACGCTTGATAGTCCGCCAGACTAATTACCTTCATCCGATCACCTCCCGAACCTATACAAAATTTTCGTTGATAGCCAATAGCGTATTATTCTAACAAAGCCGCGCCGCCCACCCAACCATCTTTTGGCCATTCTCAAAGATCAGATAACATTATTGCTAGTTTCTGTCAGGGCTTTTTACCCGAAGCAGATGGCCGGCTAGAATTTGCCTCAGATTTCTCCGCATGTTAGCGTGAAAAGAAAATAGCACTGGTCATTTATTGTTTATGTAAGAGGAATTTCATGAATCTTCTGAAGATTTTTCGAAATCAAGTGATATGGACGGCAGGGCTCCTGCTGCTCCTTGCCAGCCCACTTCAAGCCGAGGACAAACTTCCAGGCGATTACCGGCTTATGGATGAACCGGAAATTCACACCAAGGGCAAAGTCGTCCTCTTAGAATTTGCTGATTTTTATTGCCCCCACTGCCACATGTTTGAAAGTGAAGTTGTCACACAACTTAAAAAAGAATTTGGAGATCGGTTAGAAGTGCGAATGGTTGGGTTCCCTGTCATGCGTGGAAAGCTCCCCACGGCCTTCGAAATGTACGAGCAAGCTAAATCCATGGGCAGGGGTTCTGAAATGAAATCCGTCCTATTTCGCACCATTCATAAGGACAAAATTCATATTTTTGATCGAAGCCTGCGAGCCCTCTTAATCCGTGAAGTCGGACTCAATGTAAAAGACTTTGAGACGGGAATGTCTAGCGGGGAACCTTATAAGGAATTAGAACAAGGGAAAAAATGGGGAGAACGCATCGGGGTTACTCACACTCCGACCATCGTGTTGAACGGTAATATTCGTGTGGATAAAATAGATATTGAAAACCTAAGAACCCTGATCATAGGAATTCTCAAGCAAGATCAAGCCGGCTAGATACAGGCAATGTAAGAACAGATTTATCATTCATCCAACAGATGTCTCCGTAAGTTTTTCTTGCCATCCCAATGCCGTTCATTTTCATTGACCTGGTTTTTTCGGCTTGCAGCACCAAACTTGATGGGTTCTTTCCCACGCACCTAACCTTGGCTCATCACCCTCGACAACCCCCTCAGTATGCCTGCTATAATCAGCCTCTTGTGTCCCTTTGGATGAAGGATTACGAATGACATTAGATTCCATAATCCACCATACATTCTTTTTTCGCCACCGGAGGAAACCGCATGGGAAAGAAAAAATCCCCCAAAGTATCATTTCCTGAAATGGAAGCTATGCTGGAAGGCATGCAGGAACTTCTTACAGATGAAAATGGGAACCCGCTTCCACCAGATCACCCACAGGTTTTAAAACTCAAAAAATTGGCCGAACAGATTGGGCAAGGCCTGGAAGATGGTGAAGATTTTGCTCCCATTCACGGAAATGCCTGATTCCTGACCTTAGGCTAGACTTCTTTTACGATTTTGCCTAGAGTGCTTATTTGCACCTGGACACATGCAAGGATTCAAAACTGACATGCACCATGCTTGACTATACTTCTCAAACAACCGATATTCACTAAACAATCAACCATAAAAATGCGGAGAGGTGGCCGAGTGGCCGAAGGCAGCGGTTTGCTAAACCGCCGTAGGGTTAACCCCCTACCGCGGGTTCAAATCCCGCCCTCTCCGCCATTTTTTTATCGATTTGACCACCTTTTAATGCATAAACCTCCTCTTTATGGCCACAAGGAACAGTTATTCAACTTTGTGTATCTCCTCTTCTTGGTTCAGGCTGCAATCTCTATTCAAATTTGTTGTCTACCCCTGCCTAAGACTCTTAATTCAATGTTTTTTACTTCAAAACCGAATGCGCCATGCGTGAGCAACGGTGGGAATCACACAATTCACTGAGTTTTGATGAGGTTCTGGCAACCCTCACCCGTCTAGAACAACACGGACTCCGCCCTGTGGATCCAGAAAAAGAGGGGATCTGCTATGTAGAGGAATGGCAGGTGAACTCACCAGATCGCATTCAAGAACTAGATCCCTGGCCAATCGAAGATGTCACCATGATCCATATGGTGGATAATTGGCAGGGCGATTTTTTCCTGTTTGCCGGAGGCTACCACACGATTTTTCAACAATACCAATCCGTGAGTACCTATTGTTCAATCAGTCATCCCTGGCATCTCCCCGGACACCTTGTAACGATCTTGCCCCAGGCAATGTTTTGGGTTGGATTTCGTCATACCCACTCCTTCATTCGTATTCGTCTCCATACTAGTGAAGTGATCGCTCCCGGAGATACTTGGATTCAACACCAGCCAGCCATTTGGATTGACGAACGTCAGCAGGCCTTTCAATCGGCTATTGACCTTTTGGAGCTTCCCATTGAAATTGAATCCAAGAACAATAGGATCACTCTCCGATCAACCCAGGAAGAAGTCCCATTTTTTTGTTCCTGGGCAGATGCCTTTGGACCTTGTCAATTTGAATTTAATTCCTCTGACCCCTTCGCATTCCTTGTCCCGGCAAGTAGCTTAGCCAGTACCCATCAACTCCCTACGGCCAAGATTCGGACATATCTTACCGGGTTCACGCAAAAGGCCCTCCACGACTTCCAGGAGCTAGCCCCCGCAAGCCGTTTTGCCTATCGATGTTCTGGACATATTTGCCTCACTGAGCTTCCTGACATTCTTGAGATAGTTGGAGAAAGTGGACGCCTCTATACAACGATTTGCGAGTTTCATACACAAAGCATTCTTCCGGGCCACAAAGATGCGGCCGCAGTCGTGGGCATTATGACCACGGGCAATCAATATCAACTTGAAGTGCGCTTCAACCTTATGCCCCTACCCAAACCCGACATGGACGCCTGGCTTGAAGAGGTACTAGGAACTCCCATGACCTACGCCCCACTACCTGTGTTTCCGTAAACCAAATCGTGCGCAAGACCTAGGCTCGAGAGATTATATACGGAAGTGGCAACGAGGTTTGGGTATAGACAAGAAACAAAACCATCTACCATAGGGAAAAGTTTTGAATCAATGAATACTCGTCCTCGAATCTTTTGGCAGGGCTAACTTTTAGTACTATGTTGAACTAAAATATTTTGTACAAACTTCACAATGACTTGGGAAAGGATTTTATGTCCATGAGATGTGTAATGACAATGGTCAAAGAACAATTGTGCACCAGATTCTCTCCATTCCTGACGTAAAATTGGCATTACATCTAAAATTGGAATTCCTAATTTCTGCGCAATCCCCAGGGCCTGTCGTTGTGGAAAATTTAAAACTGCCTCATTTTCAACCTGAGATCGAACCGGAAAAATAACCGTTGCCATACCAATATTTTCCTCATCCAAGCGTTCTTTCATGTTGGAAAGAATAACGCTCATTTTATCCCAAGCACCCTGGCTCCAAGCCCCACCCCAATCATGAATGTGAGCTTTCACAAGTTCTTGAAAATCTAAAGAGAACCCACCAGTTGGCTCTAAGTTTTCAAAACAACAATCTATATTGTGCTTCCATTCGTTTAAGGTTTCCGGTGGAATTCTTGGCATATGGTCATCCCATTGTTCCGAATCTTGAGTGAAATCAGCAAAGCGTTTGGAAAATATATGAGACAAATAATTGACTGTCCAACTCCATTGGAGCATAGCTGGAGGCTGAAATAACGGCATCACCCGAGAAGACTGGAAATCGTTCAAATACAATCCTATGACGACCAAATCTGGTTTGACTCGAAGGCCTGTTTCTTGAAGAATATGCCAATAGGTTTCTAGCCCGATTTCTCCCACACCGGCGTTAATAGTTTCAATAGGCAAACGACTTTCCCGACTCAAAGCCTCGACACGCCTCACAAATGTCTCCTCTTCAACCACCGAATCAGCAAAAGTAATAGAATCCCCTAAGAATAAAACTCGTGGATCCGTTTTAGTCTCTATCTCAGGATTTCGGCACCCCAACGAATTAGTATTAATGACAACAGCTTGATGACTTGTACCATGATTGGTAAGGACCGCTGTACTGTTTGGCCTCAATCGTCGTCCAGTCTCGGTGATCATGAATAGCCTCCCACCACGCCTTAGAATGTGGCTTTCGCTTTCTCTCACAGGTTGCGCTAAATGCCTAACATCAACCAACAACGGCGGCGGGAAAAATAGCCGTAAAAAAACTTCAAATAGAAAAAGACCTAAAAAGACAAATATGGCAAATCCTATGACAAGGAAAGTTTTTTTCTTACCACTCGTTAACTGGTTCATAGGAATTTCAATTATTTTCGGAGTACAAAAATATTGATCAATCTGAAGCCTGAAGGTTCGATGAGGCTGCATAATAACGGACAAGAGTCTCTTGGTTAGCCGACCCACGCTCAACCCACAACATATTTCCTCCCGTCAATCTCGTGGCTGGTTTAAACCATGCAATGGACTTACCGGATTGCTGCATCCTTTCATACTTGTAAAGGGTATCAATGAAGGCTGAAACGGCTGAAAAAGGCTCATACCCTCGTTCTAACAGGAGATTCCAAATTGGTTGCGAAAAACCTTCGAAATGTTCCATCTCTACATAGATCAAGGGAAGTGTAGAGGGCCTCAAAAATTCTCCCAATCCCACAAGAACCTCATAATCATGACCTTCCGCATCAATTTTCATAAGATCTACCAAGGTAATACCGGCCTTCTCTAAAAACCAATCAAGGCGTTTCGTCTGAACAATGTGGGACCCTACCGATTCGGAAAATTCTATTAGCGTATGAGCTCCATCATTTCGCGAATCATGCACATGAAGCGTAGCCTCGCCCTCCCTATCTGATGCGGCCCACTGCAAAACGTGCGCCGGGTGCTTGAAACTATTAAGATCGTAATTATTTTGAACAGTTTGTGCCAACCGAGGATGGGGTTCAACAAAAAACACCTTTGCGTTTCGATCATATGCCGCAAGTAATCCCATTAAACCTGCATTAGCCCCTACGTCGAAAAACGTCCCATCGGTGGGAAGAAGTGTTCTAATGGCCCATTGCAAGGCAGGCTCAGTCTCTTCAAAAAACCAAAAAAGGCTGTTCTGGTTAGCTATTCGTAGGTCCACTGAAAGGCGAAGGCCTGGCTTTATTTCCACAACTTGCCATGGGTCCATCATATAGCAAAAAACACGCTTCATTTTCGAACGACCAATTCGCCCCTTCTTTCTCATCCAGTTACGGATAATATGCCTGCAAGAGTCTGGAGAAATTTTCATAGAAAGCAAGATACTTGTACCTAACCTAGTCGTCTAGTACTATTGATTCGGAAAAAAATAAATAATTCCCCATGGTACATACTCACAAAGGGACCTGCCATGGCAAAGGGGTTCAAACCATGCAGATTTGAGGATTTCACTTCATCTCTAACGTTGCTCTGTCCCTAATTCAACTGATCCCTATTCGAATTTCTCAATTAAATACATCGTTGTATGGTTTAAAAATTTCCATCACACATCACCTAATTCCGTTAAACACTTTTAGGATAGATCCTCCTTTGAAACACCCCAAAACCACCCTTCTCATTTTTGGCATTTTGATCCTCATCGCCTTTGACCTTATCCTAACAGTAGGGGTTCGACTGGCCTTAAAAGGCACCATCGAAAAGCGGCCTCTTGGGAATCCCGCTAAAATAAGAATTCAACATCCTGTTTATCATCATGGACTGAAACCCAATTCTTTTTCGAACCAAGAACGGTGGGGGCCGCAAACCTATTCCGTGTTCGTGAATTCTCTTGGATTTCGTGACAAAGAAATCAGAAACATTCCACCTGCAACCAATAAATTTAGAATTGTATTTATGGGGGACTCCTTTACGGAAGGGCCAGGAATGGACTTCGAGGACACGTTTGTTGGAATACTATCTGATCAATATGCTGACAAAAATATTGAAGTGTTGAATGCGGGAATTGGGAGTTATGCCCCTACTGTTTATTATATAAAAACCCTGTACCTGATTAACGAATTGAAACTGAAATTTGATCATGTGGTTGTGTGCTTAGACATTTCAGATATCCAGGATGAAGCCATAAACTATGGGATTGCCAATGGAGTGGTCACGGCCCGTATTGACTCATTTCCCTACACCACAAAAATGTTTATTCACGACTATACAACGATTGGAAGGCTTATCCAACATTACTCTCTCAAAGCCTACTCTCACCTCACCCATCCTTATTCTGAAACATTACGGACTCAAAGAGAAAAGGATCTCTCCATCGGAAAAATCAGAAGTTCATGGACCATTCATAAGGAAATTTACGAAGAATATGGAAAGAAAGGTCTGGAACAAGCAAAAATTCGTTTGCAATCACTCTACGAGCTTCTTCACCCTTTAGGCATCTCATTAACCTTGGTTGTCTATCCATACCCCGATCAAATTATTAATCATGATTTGGACTCTATCCAAGTTCGATTTTGGAAAGAATGGTCTCAGGAACATGATGTAAATTTTATTAATATTTTCCCTGCTTTTATAAAACCAAATGAAACCGAACTGGCCGCAGAAGAGACCATAAGAAAGCATTACTTTCAGGGGGATGACCATTGGAATAAAGAGGGGCATTCCCTAGTGGCCCAAAACATCGCGGAGGGACTACAACAAATTGGCATCCCACCTCAGTAACCTTACCAATCCTTTGGCATTTCCCAACATCACAGAAAATGAGCATTTTTTTCCAGTATCCTTTTTGCTGCAACCAATACTTCTTCACCTCCAATTAAATTCATGCAACTCATTTCGCCCCTGGAACATCCAGGATGGAAACATTCTCGGCAATCCAGGCCCTTATATATAATTTGACATTTCTCTCCCCAGGGTCCCCATACCACAGGATCCGTTGGCCCAAACAAGGCCAACACAGGGCAATCAACAGCGGCCGCCATATGCATGGGGCCCGCATCATTTCCTACAAATAAACTGCATTTCTTCATCAATGCCGCCAATTGCCGAATGCTAGTCTGCCCTACGAAAGAAATCAATTTCAGTTGAGCAGCTCTCGTCACAAAATCCGCGGTACTTCGTTCATTTTCACTTCCTACGATGACCACTTGAAATCCCTCTTTCACGAGGGCATCCCCCAACGCAGCAAACCGATCAGGAGGCCAAGCCTTAAACCAATACCTGGCTGCGGGATGCAGCATGATCCATTTTGAGTTGTTCAACCCATGCCGTTCCAAAATTTGATCAGCAGCTTGATCTTCCTCTGGACTGACATGGAGTTCAGGGGCATAAGGTCGGGGAGAAAGTCCAAGAGGAATGAGCACCTGAGAATGATAATCTACCATCGGCATCGTTCCATATCTTCCAGCCAAGGCCCAAGAATAGACCTTCCCTCGCCATCGGCCCTCATGATTCAAGCCGACTTTCATTGGTGCCCCAGAAATGGCCGTGAGAAAGGCGGACCGATCCCCGTCGGATAAGTCGATCACACAATCAAATCGACAGGAACGAATGAATCTGAGGAATGGTACTTGTTGAAGCACATTGCCACGAGGCAGGACAGCAACACGATCAACACAGGGATTATTTTCCAGAACAGCTTCTGTCCCAGGGTTCACAAGGACCGTAATTTTTGCCTGGGGATATTGCTTGCGGAGAACACGGAGGAGCGGGGTGGTGAGAAGAACATCACCAATATACCGAAGTTTAATGACGAGGATATTTTCAAAGGAGGCGCCCATTAGTTTGGAGAATTTTCAAAAAATGAATGCATCACACATGTGGTCCATCCATCAGTGAGGTATAAACGCTTTCAAGTTTTCTCGTCAGCCGTGAGGCTTCGAATTTCTCACGCGCCTTTTCATAGCCTTGTCTGGCAAACCGCGCTCTCAGATCATGATTCCTCAGCAACTCGATAACCGCATTGGCATATTGCCAACTCCATCGACAGACAAACCCAGTGACACGATCCTCGACCAATTCCACCTGCGCATTCGATTTTTTCCCACGAGGTGTGCTCAACGTCACCACAGGAATTTTATTGGCCATGGCTTCAGCAATGACGCTGCCAAACGTTTCCCCGACTCGAGCGCCATGGGTAAAGATATCAATTTTTTGATAAAATTCTTGGACATGAACATTGGGCTCAGAAATTTTTACTCTCTCTCCTAAGGACAACTGCGCTAAACGTTCTCGCATCGTATTCGGTATCCCCTGAATCACGCACTGAGCCTCAGGCACCTTTCGAAACACTTTGGGCAAGCAATCAATACACACGCGATGCCATTTGGCATCATCCGCCCGACTGCACCGGCCTATGGTATAAGAGAACTCTTTTTGTCTCGGCAATAACTCCTCAAAATCGACGGGATTATACATCACAGCGTATTGCGCAGAAGCTCGTGGAGATTCACGTTGAAGATACCGCATTTGGGAGAATTCCGACATAAAGAGATGGCAGTCGATTCGCTCCCCCTCGATCGGATCAAAATCATGAAAAATGCTGGTTTCAACAATTTTTGGCCAACCATTGGATTTACTTGGGAGAGAGCCTGGTTCATGGTGCCCGGATCGATAGACATGACAGATATCAATCTTATGCTCACGGACAATTGCGTCCAGGTCCACGGGCCCAACAATGACTGGAATCCCGAGCTTTTCCAATTCGTTGACACGACAACCGCCCTGCTGCCATCCACAGGCCATAACCTCAAATTTTGATTTGTCCAAGTATTTACAAAACACTTGAAGGGCCTTCTCAGTGCCTCCCATATCCAAACGATGTGCAGCTTGCAAAACCTTAATTTTAGTCATCTTCTATGGCCATGTTCTGTATGACTCAGCTGAAACTTGTCTGTTTGATATACATCATCGGATTATATAGGGGAAAATCCGTCCTCCCCTTATGTCTCAATTCAATGAGATGAGACTATCGATTGATAGACCCGAAGAGTTTCCTCCGCAGCTCGTGTCCAATTAAAACTGGCAGCCTGTTTCCTTCCCCGTCGCCTAAAGGTTTCCTGAACCTTGGGATCCTGAAGAACGGACAACATCGCCTGCTCTAATTCTTGAACATTGTCAGGATCGACTAAGACCGCCGCATCCCCAGAAACCTCTGGCAACGCCGAGCATCGAGAGGTCACAACTGAAGCCCCACAAGCCATGGCCTCAAGAACAGGAAACCCAAATCCTTCGTACTTCGATGGAAACACAAACAGTGAAGTTCTTGAATACAATATCCGAAGTTCCTCAGGAGGCAGTTGGTCAATACAGACCACGCTGTTCCCCAAATTCAAATCATGAATGTTTCGTTTAATCGAAATTTTTTTAAACGTTGGACTCCCCACCAGAACAAGAGAAAACCCTTGACGAAAAAATTCGTTTAAGGCAAAGGCCTTAAGGAGCGACTGGTGATTTTTTCTAGGATTAGCGCCTCCCACAAACAAGATAAATGGTTTGTCAGGAATGCCGAGTCGTTCGCGCAAGGCATAATAGTCCGTTTCTTCCCCAGCATCTGGGAAAAATTCTTTTGACATTCCATGATAAACGACCGAAACCCTCGTCGGTGGAAGATCATATAATGTTTGAACTTCCGACGCCGTAAATTCTGATACAGCAATCACCCGTGTGGCCCGATGCACCCGCCGTTTCGTCCGCATAAACGAAAGACGTTGACCAAACAACTTTTTGGAATATTCGGGATATCGGTCTAACCAAAGATCATGGATGGTCAATACCGTGCCATGCCGGCCAGAGGTTTGCACCTTGAAGTTGGTTCCATGATAGACATCCAGTTGATCGTATGAACCACGACCCCGGAAGCTTAGGGGGCTTACTTCAACCCAGTTCATCTGGCCAGAATATTTCTCTGCAGGCCAAGGTAACCGAGCTCTCATTCCGGTTGGAATATACCCAAAAAAAATATCTCCGCTTTTGAGTTCTAACAAGGCCTGCAGCAGATGCTTGGCATAATTTGCGATACCCCCAAACGGTTGAATCAGGGGGGCTGCATCAATGCCAATCTTCATGGAATCAGATCACCCAACGGTGCATAGGTTTATCGTGATTGCAAATAGACAACAAAGATCTTACTTTCTAATTCGATCCCATAACTCTGACCACCCTCCCTTATATGGCAGTCGAGAAATCAACGGACCATAATGAGAAATGAGGCTTTTCAAGGAGTCAGCCTGCGACCGCTGCCTCTCCAACCCTCGACTGACAATCTTCATGAACGTCGTTTCAATTTCATGGGTCGATGCCTTCCACCCATCAAAACCATAATCTTGAAAAATAGGCAATCGTAATGCCCGATTAATATCCGGGTGATCGGGAAGATTTATCGTTTGGTACAATTCGTTTCCCCAGCATTCCGATTCCCGTGACAGTCTTCCCCAATTTTTGGTGATACAATGAAACCCCTTTTGATCCAATTCACCTCGCAGCACCACGCACCCAAGTTCTTTTCCCAAGAAATTCATGTCGCAAAGGGTTTGCACTTCACTGGAAATGTCCTGAAATAGACCCCGTTTTCCGACAAAACCTTTGGGATCTTTAGAGAGGGAAAAACAAGCCTTGCCTTTTTCCATATGGCGCCTGATTTCCTGCCACCCCTTGGGTTTCACCACACAATCTTCAGGAAGAAAAAGCCAATAATCCCCTTGGCAATTGGCATCACAAACCAACCAATTATAGGCGAGACTTTTAATGACAGGGTTTCTCACGTACCCCAGGCCTTTGGTGGAAAAAGAACACCCGTTTTGAATCACCGTGAGTTCTACCCCCGCTTCCTGGGCGGATGCTTGACTATGCTTTAGATAATATTCATGGGCGTTCCGATCTCTCTCCCTATCATCAGGAAATAAAGGGGAGGCGCACATAAAACCATGCAGTTTCATTTACCCTCGTTTGTCCAATATCGTTTGTCCATTATCGCGAAAATTGCAAAAGCCCAATACTTCGCATACCTTAAGGACCAATTAATTGATGCAGAAATTATCTTATATTCAGAACTCTCAATAACAGACAGATGAATCACAATCAAGTCACGAAAGCCGATCATGAAAATACTATTCATCACACTTCCAGATCCCGACCATCAAACTGACCAATTGTATACCGGACTCTGTTCCTTGTTAGGATCTGACAAGGTTGTGGATTTTCCTTCTAAACCAACTTACCACGACCCTGCGGCAAAAATCTGGTTTGTCCCTCAAGCCTCATCACCTCCTACCTCCCAAGAAGAGATTATGGAAGGGTTACGTGAACGTCAATTTTCCTGTATGTGTTTTGCTCCCCGTCCCGTAGCATTCAAAACGTTGGATGCCCTCCAAAAATCCGGAATTCCCCTCCCCCCTTTGATCCTTTTCGATGGTGAAGAAGATTCGCGCATTCGGCATGAATTACTCGCACGCTATCCTATTCAGCTTTATTTTAAACGTGATTATGTCTGGGGAACACGCAATCGCGCATGGGACTTTATCGATGCCACGCGCGCGTTTCATTGGAACCGTTCCTTATTCGCACGGACCCATCCACTTCCCTTGGCGGTTGCCCTTCCCACCATTCCGCCGATACCCGACATGCAAAAGACCTTTGATATCTCCTATACCGGACGATCATCCCATCCCTGCCGACCCAAAGTCGTCAATATCTTACGGCGTACCTCAACCTTCAAATTTGATGGCGGCTTGTTTAGAGATCCATACGATCAAACGTACAAAATGAAGGGAACTTGGATTGAACGGGCAAAGGATAAGTATTTACCCTCAATTGCATCGCCTCCCCCATACGAAGTGGCGAGGCTTTCGCCCAGCCTGGATCATCCTGGGATACCGCCCTATTTTCATCAAATTTTCCAATCCAAAATTGCGGTATCCCTTCGGGGGGGCGGGTTAACCCCTCCCATTCGCTATTATGAGATTGTAGCCTGTAAAACACTCCTCCTCTCGGATATCCCCTATTCCGTCATCCCGAATAATTTCATCCATAAAGTCCATGCCGTATTTTTCAAACGTAACTTGACCGATATTGTAGAATTAGTTGAATACTATCTTCGACATGACGCGGAACGGCAGGAAATAATTGAGCAGGGCTACCAACACCTCATCAAATATCATACTTGTGAAAAACGAGCCGAATACTTCCTTGATATTTGCCGAAAAGCTCTGTAAACATTAAGAAACACTTGGGGAAGACCTTGAACCCTCTAATTTAAACACCAAATCGACCCCCCAAAGAACAGAATTCATGCCTCATTCCATTTGCCTCATCATTCCCCCGTCTATTTTTTTGTTAGACGAACGTGTCTTCATGAGTCTGGGAATTTTGCGCATCGCCGCCGTCCTGGAAAATGCCGGGCATACGGTGGAAGTCCTGGATCTATCCGGAGTCGAAAACTACGAAGAGGTTGTTCGAGATTACGCTAGCGCTACCTCAATCAGAACATTCGGCCTCACGGCGACGACCCCACAAGTTCCAGCTGCTGGAAAGGTTTGCGCCGAACTACGGGCTCACCTTCCGCAGGCTCGCGTGATATTGGGTGGACCTCACACCACGCTCGTCCACGCCGCCGCAAAAAAGGAAGCGAAACGAGGCATCAGGGGCAGGGCTATCCAAGCCCTGGAACAGCTCCAACAACACTATGATATTTTGGTCGCGGGAGATGGTGAAATCGCGATTTTCGAAGCCATGGGTGAGGACCCACCAAAGATTATCGACGGTGACAATCCTCAATCCGCCATTTTCCTCACCAATACTATGCTCAACGACTTACCATTACCTGCTCGACACTTGGTGGATGTGGATTCCTATCACTATTCTATTGACAACGTCCCGGCTCTCTCCATGATCGCCCAATTAGGGTGTCCCTTTGGATGCGGATTTTGTGGAGGACGAAGCAGCCCCTCACTTCGAAGGGTACGGACTCGAACAAGCGAGAACGTCGTTAAAGAGATCATTCATCTGCATGAGCAGTATGGGACCCGCGGGTTTATGCTTTATGACGATGAACTCAACGTCAACCCCAAAATGGTTGAGTTAATGTCGCTCATTTCGCAGGTACAACAAGAGCGTCAGGTGGAATTTAGACTTCGTGGATTTATCAAAGCTGAACTGTTCACGGATGAACAAGCAGAAGCCATGTATCACGCGGGGTTTCGTTGGCTGCTCATTGGATTCGAATCAGGATCGGAACGGATTCTCACCAACATTCAAAAAAGAGCAAGTCTAGCTGACAATACCCGATGTATGAATATTGCAAAGCGGCATGGCCTGAAAGTGAAGGCATTGATGTCCGTTGGCCATCCTGGGGAAACGGAAGGCACCATCAAGGAGACCCAAGATTGGCTTAAATTCGTCAAGCCAGATGATTTCGACTCTACCGTCATTACGACCTATCCAGGGACTCCTTATTTTGACGAAGCACAAGAAACTTCACCTGGAGTCTGGACCTATACGTACGAGAAAACTGGAGATCGACTGCATAGCGTAGAAGTCAACTACAATGAAACCGCGGAATATTACAAAGGGATTCCAGGAGAATATACGTCCTTTGTCTACACGGACGAACTGACCGCCAACGACCTTGTTAGATTGCGCGATGGGCTTGAGGCCGATGTCCGGAGTTGCCTGCAAATTCCTTATCCCGAAGCTTCGGCAGGTGTTCGATACGAACACTCCATGGGACAGGGTTCCCTCCCTGAGCATCTTTTACGGTCATCTTCTCAAGCAACCTCAGGGTATCTATAAAAACCTTCCTTTTTCATGATGGCAGCGTCAGCCACGTGCTCAAACCCTCATGTATTCGCCTTTACACCCGGATTGTAAACGCTTGACTTCCTTGCCCTCACAAAAAAATTCTGGTTTTTAGAGGTGTCCTGCCTTCAATTTATTCCCAAAACTCCTTCGGCCCTCCGTTCTTTCAGGACCCCAAGGTAAAGGTCCTGAATTCTTCCCATGGCCGCTTCACGGGTAAATTTTTCCGTGACGATTTCCCTCGCAGCCATACCAAACTTTGCTCTGACCTGCTCGTCTTTTACAATCTCTAATATCGCAGCGCCAAGAGCCTTTGGATCTCTTGGGGGCACCAACAGGCCAGTCACACCATGATCGATAACTTCAGGGACTCCTCCAACTCTAGTAGCCACAATAGGCTTACTCATGGCCATGGCTTCCAACAAGACGATTCCAAACCCTTCCAAAATCGAGGGCAAGACAAAGACATCAAACGCATTGATAAATTCAAAAACATTGGGCTGGAATCCCACGAACACCACATGGGATTCCAATTCCTTTTCCTTCACTAACCGCACAAGTTGGACTTGATATGACTCGGGCCCTTCGCCAACAATAAAACAACGAATATCAGGATACTCATTTTTGATCATCGGAAGCGCTTCAATTAAATATTCATACCCTTTTCTCGGAAATAAGTTCGCCACAGTCCCGATTACGAGCTGATCCCTATTCAACCCATGACGTTTTCGAAAAACATTCCGGGCCTGGGCATCACATGCATGACGGACATCTATACCGCTATAAACCACCCGAGCTCGACCAGGCTCTACCTCCATATTATGCAAGACCCTCTTAATATCTTGGGAGACAGGAAACAGACGATCCGGCTTGGTTAACCAATATTGTGGGACTCGAGATTTTTCTATTTGTTGTCGAATATGGACGACAACCGGAAGGTGACACTTTTGGGACGCAAGGTAACCAAGAGGCGCCCACCAATAATCATTCACATGTACAAGATCAATGTTCCATTGGCGTAAGATATTGATTAATTCCCGAAGTGCCCAATGTCGCTGAAGGACATGCCGCCATTTCCTCCAAGGTGGCAAGGAACAACTCATGACCGGGACCAGAAGTTTTTCCACTTCTGCCTTCAAAGGCCCAGATGCTGGACACACAACATACGGGGAAAATTTATTTCGGTCGAGCAATTCCAAATAGGACAATAGATCCTTTTCAGCTCCACCGATTTCGCCAATTCCATGAATATAAGCAACGTTGATCGCCATAGCTCTCTGGGACTTGCTACTTCAAGGGAGGATTTTTCTGAAAAGAATCACTCGAGGGTAAGAACTTCTCATACAACTTCGCATATTTCACAAAAGTATACATGCTTGCGAATCCACTCACGAGAAACCCGTGCATGCCATCACGATAACCTTTTCGCGGAATATAGTATTTATAAAAGGTAAACAAGGGCCGGATGATGAGATCAGTCCAATAGACCTTCTGTTTACTCCGAGCACGCTCCTGAGCAGCCAGGGTGGTAAAATTTCGAAACTTTCGAAAATGGTCATTGATGGTCCGTTCCGTAAAATGATCGAGGGGCGCAGTCAAGTCAGCACGAGGACCTTCAAAAATAAATTTATTGTGCGGCTCTTCATCATCTAACTGTCCGACCCCATTTCGAAACAGGCGTAGTTGCCGATCAGGATAACACCCCGCATGTTTGACCCATTTTCCATAATAAAAGTTTCGTCTCGGTACGGAATAGGCTACGGGGCCATTGAGGCAGTTCGACCCTAAAATACTTTCAATTTCTTCGCGCAATTCTGGACTAATTCGTTCATCCGCATCGAGAATGAATACCCAATCAGAGGTCGCCTGATAAATCGCGAAATTTTTTTGCTCACCAAATCCATTCCAGGGACGTTGAGAAATTCGATCGGTAAACTGCTTGCAAATTTCTACCGTCCGATCCGTGCTAAAAGCATCGACGACGATGATTTCATCCATCCATTTGGCTGTATCCAGGCATTCATCAATATTTCTTTCTTCGTTGAACACCACGATGGCGCAGGAAATCGTCTGCCTATTCATTTTGCCAGCTCATCCACGCAGCACTCCATTGAAACTTATGGCCGAAGCCTGTCATTATGCATGTGTTGGGACATCTTGGGAATTTTTCATTCCTGCCCCAAGCGCTTTCCACTCAGATCGAAGAAGACGACTAAGTGTTCGGCCCCGCCATTCATGCTTCGCGGCAAAACGCAAGATATCCCTGCCATCCCGCTCATAACCTTCCTTAACCAGACGCCACCCGAGATCTTCCAGTTCATTGGAACGTGCAAAACTTTCCCAACACAACCACCGCTCATACAACGATTTTTTCAACCACACAAGGTCTTTCCCCCAGGGTACTTGGAGTACAGTCGGAAGACCTTTCTTGATGCTAAGCTTAGCGGTGATGATAAAAGATTGCACCGGCCCTTCACCATTATCAGACAACCGCCCCTCGCTCCTAACAATCGTCCAACCAGAAGAGCCTAAAATATTAGCCACCGCATCCCAGCACCACCATATTTCTCGTTCCGTTGGATCGGACAACATCGCATCAGGAGACAACTGCCGGGCGTTCCAATGATCAAAAGTATAGGTGACCGTCTCACATCCGGTATCAGCACTTAAACGTTTCCTCAACGCGACAAGGTCTTGAATGGTGTTTGGAAGTATTCCTGGCTCTTCTTTGACCTGACCTGGAATGGCCTCGGGCTCTTTCCCCAACCGAGAACGAAACAAAAGTCCACATCGGCAAAGATTGGCGGATGCATGCTCCCTCGCGCTCAACACGTAAGGGATCTCATCACACAACGGGCATAAAAGAGGTGACGGAGACCTCAGAGCCTCTCGAACCAACGAATAAACGGATTCTGGAGGAATCGTGGCATGGCCATAGACAAAGGGGGTGAGATGAATTCGCCGAAGTGGAGAATGCGGCTCAACCAAGAAAGGCGGAAATTTTCCCTGCGCTTGCAACCCTACAATAGGAACCGCAAAACAAGCCGCCACATGGGTTAATCCAGAATCCAACCCCACAAAACATTTGGCTTGCGAAATAAGGGCTGCCACTAGAGGCAACGGCAGGCCAAGTGCTTGGCGAATTCTTGGGCCCTCAGGCACTTCACAGCCCTCAACACCCAATACCAAGGCCGACAAATTCAATTCTTCCAAAATTTTATCTGTTAAGTCCTGCCAACAAATGGGTGTCCATGCTTTATCGGCCCATGTTTGAGGAGCAATGGCCACATATTGTCCTGCCTCAAAACCATGGCTGCAAAGAACATTGCGAGCTTCATCTAACACTTGATCCGGCAATGGGAGAAAAGGTCGACAATGTTCCAGGGAAAGCGGTAGACCAATAGCGCGCGCCTTTGTGGCGAGCCCTAACTCTTTTCTGGCCAATTGATCCAGACAGGAAAATCCACCAAGAACGACAAAACCGGGTGACGCCTGAAGCTCCGTCAGAATCTCTTGAATGACCCCACGAAATGTTTCCGAATAGGAAGGTTCTACTGCTTTGCCAGCCAGTTCTCCTGAAGGCGCGGGGACATGATGTCGCCACTCACATCGAGGCATTTCAGGAAGCAAAGGATACAAGGAGTTCCAACGAGGATCGGCATATACAATCGGCATCGCATGGGGATATACGTGAAGTACTTCATGAAGGATTCGAAAGTCATTAACCGTATCCCCTAACCCGGGACCGAGAATGAAAAACAATTTCCCATCGAAGGAAGGTACCACATCAGGAATGGATAATTTAAACGGCTCTAACATGAGACAGGCGGCAGAAGTAATTACCTTAAATATCCGATATTACAGGGACGGCAAAATCAGCACTTCACCAAAACTTGGCTTACCCACGAAATCCGTGCTGAAATACTTCCTGATAAAACTTGGGATTAAGCCAACGATTCCTCCTGGCTCGCAGCCGCATCCCTGATTGGACTCGACTCTGCATAACAGCCGGATGAGTCCCTCGGTAGTCTTTTAGCACATCATAATTCGGAAACTCAGCACGGATCGCGGCCATGACACCCATTTCCTCCTCGGATAAACGCTCACCATCATGCTTGCTATATTGAAAACGCAATTTCTCTCGAAGAATGGTTGAATCCTTGACCCAGCCATAATGAAACATTCGGGCCTTAATCAATCGGCTACTCTTCTCGCTTTTAAGCATTCTGGTTTTACCTGGAGCCAAAAAATCACAACAATCCGTGGTGGAATGAATGCCACGATGATTTCGAACAATCCTCGTCGCCTTGCGATACATCCACGGATCCACTGTCCAATAGTCTCCCTTAAAATGCACCATGCGAAACACCAAACCCAGAACATCGGGATTCTTGTGGTGAGTCCGCATGGCCGCCCTGATAGTAGGATAATCCTCTTCATGCAGGACCTCATCTCCTTGCACCAGTAGCGCCCAATCACCCGTGCAATAGGACAACGCGACATCCTGCTGAATCCCGAAAATGCGTCCATCCTTGCGAAGACTATCATCCCACACAGATTCGACGATTCGGATTTTGTCAGACCCTATGGAACGAATCAGACCAAGCGTGTCATCCGCCGAACGCCCCACGTTGACCACGAACTCATCCACGATGGGCAACACCGAAGTAATGGCCTCCACAATTGGAAAATCATACTGGATGGCATTTCGAATAAAGGTAAAGCCACTGACTTTCATTACGGTACCCTGTCAGAATTTTTCATAGTCAGAGTAAAGCCGGTGAGGATTCGGGTCATCTCTCGGCCAGAAGTTCATGATAAAGAGTTTCATTTTTCACCACTGTACTTTGAGAGCTAAACGCCTTCAAGACTCGTTCACGCCCCTTTTTCGCCATGACAGCCCCTTGTTCAGAATCCCGAACCAATTCCAAAATATAGTGAGCTAACTCCTGAGGATCCCCTGGAGATGCCAGATACCCCGTTTCACCATGTTGAATAATATCTGGAATACTTCCAATACGAGTCGCTACCACCGGCCGTTCCATCGCTAAGGCTTGAGGAATCGTTTGCGTCAATGTTTCACCTGCGGTTGAAGACACCACAAACACATCAAGGGCGGCCATGACTTCCGGCACATCCTGCCGATGACCCGTCAGGATCATACGGTCATTCAACCCCAAGGAAGCGATAAGGCCATTCAATCGCTCCAGCTCAGGCCCATCCCCTACAATCACAAACCGGCATCGTGAAACTTGCTTCACAATCAGAGCCGCAGCCTCAAGAAAATGGTCCAGCCCTTTATAGCTACGGAGAAAACATACACTGCCAATCAAACATTCATCTGGCTGAACTCCAAATTCTCGCCGAAACGCTACCCCCTTGATATGCGGAGAAAATCGCTCCACATCAGCGCCCGTAGGAATCGCCACCACATGGTGTTCCGGAAATCCATGATCCGCGATCAAAGACTTTCGGATTAATTCCCCCCCAGTGGTCACAATCCGATGCACCAGCCGATGATACATCACTCGGTTAATGACATGCTTAGAAATTGGTGTGGACTTATGTCGCGATAACACCACGATCGGTTTCAATGGCGAAATCCAGGCAGCCAAGCTACCAATCCAACTATCCCGAGACCCGTGTGTATGAATCACATCAATATGATGTTTCCTAATGATGGCACATAATTGGAAAATAGCTAAAGGATACAACGCCTTATGCATCATCATGCTCAGACAGGGAATTCCACGCTTGGCAGCCACGGCCTGGAGACTGCTTCCGTCTCGAACGAGCAATTGCACCATATGACCCCGTTGGCTGAGGCCTTCCACTAACGCGAGGGTCGCATATTCCTGGCCGCCCAGCTCCATCGATGATTCAGTATGCAGAATACGCAACACCCTCACGGGGTCATATCCACCCGATCAAGGAACCCAACGTTGCCACATGTCTCGCGCACCTCATCGCCTCCCGGAAACACCGATCGAGACCCGGCACTTCGCTTTACGTTTGATGCCCGACCTCAGCACTCTGTTCCCCAAGCGGCTTCCTCATTATTTCCCACAACTTCGCATATTTTACAAAAGTATAATAGGCATAGAGGCCCGACAAAATAAGTCCCGGCTTTCGATCTCGAAAGCCTTGTCGAAGAATAAACATTTTAAAAAATGTAAACGCCGGATGCGTAATCAATTGATGCCAATGAAATCGTCGGTTTCGCTTGACCATTTCTTCGGCCATCAACATGGAATACCGATCCATCTTCATGAGGTACTGATCAATATTTCGAAAAGGGTATTGATCAACATGTTCGCGAAGATAACCAAGGGTTCCATTCAATTCAAAGCTCTCATGGACAAGGTCTTCCCTATACCGCATGCGGCCCTTGTGAAACAATTGCGGTTGGCGATAATCAGGATACCACCCACATCGCCGAATCCATCGGCCCAGAAAATAGTTTCGTCTGGGGACAAAATACGCATCGGCTTGAGGGCCTTGGGCAAGCGTTTTCAGGATTTCATCACGAATTTCCGGCGTCGCACGCTCATCGGTATCCAAACTAAACACCCAATCATGAGTCGCATAGGCCGTCGCTTCATTACGAAGTTTCCCAAATCCGACAAAATCGTTTTGGAAAACCTTGTCCGTAAACTCCCGACTAATTTCCGCCGTCCTATCAGAGCTATGAGAATCCACCACAATCAGCTCATCAGCCCATGCCAGACTCCCCAAGCATGCCTGCATATTGGGTTCATCATTATAGGCAATCACCACTGCCGAAATTTTTCTTGAGGACTCGCTCATAAATCAATGACCCGAAACCAACAGACGTTCGGCCTGCGACACAACCTGGGAAACAGAAATGGACGTCAAGCACTCAAGTTGGCGATCATTTCGACACGTTCGCTGTCCACAGGGACGACAAGAAATAGGCGAGGTCAACAGATACGGTCCCTGGTGCCTCCCATAGGGTCCCGTGGCTTCGGGGTTTGTCGGCCCAAATACCGTCACAATCGGCGTTCCCCGTGCCACGGCAATATGCAATGGCGCCGAATCATTTGCGATAACGAGCTGCACTCTATCAAAAAGAACACTGAGCTGGCGAACGCGAGTCTTTCCCATCAAATTTACCAGTCCAGACCCAATCACTCCCTCAAACGACCGACTCACTTCTGAATCTTCCGTTCCAATAAGAACAATTTTCACATGGGAAATTTTTATTAAGGCATGGGCCACTTGGATGAATCGTTCCAAAGGCCAATTTTTTATAGCTTGACGAGTGACCGGAGCCATGGCAATCAACCGATCCGTGCCTACAATACCACTCGCACGAAACCATCTATCCACGACTTCCCGATCTTCATCACGACTTGGCAACCAAAATTCTCGGACCATGCATTCGGCGCCCAAGAATTTTGCGACTTCAAGATTACGATCCACGGCATGCATATTCCACAAGCGCCAAGACTCTCCCTTGGGAATAGGCAACTCCACACGATGCGTATACCACCAAGGACTCCCTTCCCGGCCTTGTGCAAACCCCACCACCACGGGCGCGCCTGAGAGTCTTGCAATACACCCGGAACGAAATAGCCCCTGTAAATCAATGACCAGATCAAAACGCCGTTCCCTCACCGCCTGCAGCAAACTCCATCCTCGACTCAAAGAAAAATTCACCGCCAACACTTCGTTGAGATAAGGATTGTCTTCTAGTATCTCTGCCCATTCCTCCTTGACCATCCATGTAATCCATGCCTCAGGAAACCGTGTCCGTAAGGCCACTAACGTGGGAAGAGCATGAATGATATCCCCCAAGGAACTGGGCTTAATAATAAGAATTCGTTTGGGATTTATTCGCACGTTGCTTTTGCCTTCATCTATTTTTCCCAAAGAAGAAAGGATAAACCAGAGGGGAGAACCAGCTATGATTGAATATCCTGAAGGATCCAATCCACGGCATCTTTGAGACCATCGGCAATGAAAACGACAGAAAGCTGGTTCGCCTGAATCATGCAGTGTGCTTCTTCACTGGAAGGACCGGTTTTGACCAATACACCCTTCAACCCTGATCTTGCAGCGAGCTCCACATCAATATACTTATCTCCAACCACATAGCTTTTCTCGAGATCAATGGAATACCGAGCGGCAGCTTGTTCAATCATGCCCGGGTTGGGCTTTCGGCATTCACATCCATCATCCGGATGGTGCGGACACACAAAGATGTCATCAATCCAAGCCCCACCATTGCAAAGCTGATCCTTCAGATGTTGATGTATACTCTCCAAATCCTCCGTCGTGAAAAATCCACGAGCCAGCCCAGATTGATTCGTCACCACCATAACAGGCATTCCCAAATCATTACATTGCTTGATGGCCTCTACCACACCAGGAAACAGCACTAACTCCTCAGGAGACTTGATATAACCAGTATCCCGATTCAGCGTACCATCGCGATCAAAAAACAATGTAGGGCGTTTTTCATTCACAGCCATGACGAATGAATTTACCTATGGAGGGAAGAAACTGGAGGAGTCTTCAGAACCTGCTCCGTGGCAGTAACCACTTGGTCAACGGTCACACCCGTCATGCAGGGATGATCAATAGGACATTCTCGCAATAAGCATGGAGAGCATTCCACAGGAGTTCTGACGATGACATATCCTGGAACAAACGGAGCCGTCGTCTTATGATCGGTTGGTCCAAACACCGCGACAACCGGAACACCCAAGGCATTGGCAATATGCATGGGACCTGTATCATTGGTGAGAAAAACCCGGCACTGCTTGATTACGGCTTTTAATGCACCCAAAGAGGTTTTCCCAGTGAGGACGACTGGAGTCGTACGCATGAACGATGCGATTTCATGACCCAATGTTTCTTCTCCTGGCGCACCCACGATGATGCATTGGGCCCGACTCTCTGAATGTTCCTGGGTCACCCACCCCTCAACGATTTGATCGGCAGCTTGGGCAAAACGTTTGGGCAACCACCGCTTGGCCTCACCATACATGGATCCAGGATTGAGGCCAAGAATCGAACAATTCATCCGTACCGAATGTTCGAAAAGTAATTCGGCGGCTTGCCGTTCATCATCGGAAGATACCTGCAACAAAGGGGGTTGAGGCGAATACTCCGAACACAAAGGACGGATCAGTTCTTCATAATAGTGAACTTGGTGTAGGGTTTTCGCCCCTTGGGGAAGGGGAATTGCATCCGTCAACAACCAGGACCTTCCATCCGTCGCATAACCATACCGGTTAGGAATACGAGCCAAAAAAGTCAGGATCGCCGCATCAAGCGCATTGGGAAACAGTATCGCGAGATCAAAGTGCATCGTTTGCAAGTTCATGGCAAGCCTTAACCTCCCCATCAACCCCGCATGTTGCGCCTGATGTTCATACACTATCGTATCATTTACACTGGGATGATTCTGCAGGAGCTGTGCCACTGCTGGACGCGCCAAAAGACAGATATCCGCAGACGGAAACGTTTGGCGAATGCCCTGTAAGGCCGGTGTACACATCACCGCATCACCGACCCAATTCGGCCCTCGCACAAGAATCCGCCGGACCCTATCTGGATTTAACTTCTCAAGCATTTCGCCTCGTAAAATATCGAATTCAAGATTGGAATTCCGCCAATATATTTTATCATTGATCTCTATAGGCTACATAATTGGTGTTCCAGCCTATCCTGTCCATCCAAGAATTGAAGACCAAGCGACATAAC
Organism: Candidatus Nitronereus thalassa; assembly: GCF_032191465.1. Classification (NCBI taxonomy): domain Bacteria; kingdom Pseudomonadati; phylum Nitrospirota; class Nitrospiria; order Nitrospirales; family Nitrospiraceae; genus Candidatus Nitronereus; species Candidatus Nitronereus thalassa. The sequence goes on from NZ_JAQOUE010000001.1 coordinate 1,224,647, forward strand.
CCACACCGGATCAGCATAAGGCCATATGGGTATGACTTTCACGATGTCTTTTTCCGTCGTTAAAAGAACTTGGGATTGAGCTTGCAATGCCCGCTGTTGAATTTCCTCAAGAGTTTCGAGTGTATATGCCATGTGGTCCGGGTAAATTAGTTCCTCCACGACTTGCGCTTCCAGCCGTTCTACCAAATGTCGAAAGGAGCCGGCATTCGCAATACCACTAAATAAACAGACCCGTTTTCCCTGTAACCAAAATGGGTCGTGAACCACATCGCTCCCCCCACAGAGAATCCCCGTCCCATGAAACCGGGAGGTAATGGGAACAATAGATTCACCAAGGGCAGACTCCAATAATTGTCGGACCGACTCCGTATCTTCCTGTCTCTCCGCACGCGTAAAAATTATTTCTGAGGCCCGACGAGCACCAGATATTGGCTCCCGCAATTTCCCCAGCGGAAGCAAGGACTTTAGACTAGATACATCCGAAACATCGACAAGCAAAAGGTTCAAATCTCGCTCAAGATTCAAATGTTGAAACCCATCATCCAACACAAAACAATCCACGTCATGTTGCTCCAGCACCCAACGACCCAATTCATAACGATTGGCACCGACTGCCACAACAATTCCCGGACAACGGGTCGCCATGAGAAATGGCTCATCTCCCGCTTCTTTCGGTCCGGTGAGGATATCGTTCCCGTTAGAAACCAATAAGAATGGTTTTCCAGACTGGCGCCGATACCCCCGGCTTAGGATTGCTACCCGTTTACCAGTGGCCGCCAAATATCGGGAGACCCACATGGTCATGGGAGTCTTGCCGGTTCCGCCTACCGTAAGGTTTCCGACACTCACGACGGGACGTGGCAACCGCTTGGACTTTTTCAGGCCTTGTTGATACAACCAAAGACGTGAACGCACCACCAACTGATACGGGTAGGTCAAGAGATTGGCCAACACTCTGTGCCCTCACGCTGGAGAAACCCCTTCATGTTATTCAAGATGCCAACATTGGGGCTAGGAACTCCATATTCCGTTTCACTACACCCTGATTTTCAAGAACGACTTTTTGCGCAGCCTTGCCCATTCGACCAGCCAAAGATGAATCGTTGAGAATCGTCAGAACCAACGAGGCCATTTCGCTCGCATCGCCAACCTGACGTCCCCCGCCACTCTCAACGAGAAGATCAGCAATTTCCTGACAATGATCGGTATGGGGACCAAACAAGACCGGTTTTCCCCACGAGGCCGGTTCCAAAAGATTATGCCCTCCCACTGGCACAAAGGTTCCACCGACAAATGCCACCCGAGCCAACGCATACACCTGCGCCAACTCGCCCCGGGTATCAAGTACAATCACTCGAGAACCCGAAGCTCCAACCGGAGCACGACCCTGGCGTATTTGGCTTCTTCTCGTGACTTTTAAACCAAACGATCGCACAGTTTCTTCAAGTTGCTTGCTCCGTTCGATGTGACGAGGGGCCATTAACAAGACCAGATTGGGGTAAACTTTGAGGATATTTTGATAACAGTCCAGCAAGATCTCCTCTTCCTTGGCATGAGTGCTGCCGGCCACAAGCAACACCTCATCATCTTGTAACTCCATCATGTGCGGATTCACTTGGACAGAGCGGGATTTCAATCCCACGAGCTCCACATCGAACTTCATATTGCCTGTTCGATGCACTCGTTCGGGAGAGGCTCCCAGGGCAGTCATTCGCTCGGCATCCCGCTCAGATTGCACCAAACAAACTTTGAATGAAGAGAAAACGGTTTTCATGAAGGACTGCACCCACAGATACCGTTGAAAAGATCGCGTGGACAAACGCCCATTCACCAACGCGCTCGAGACCCCCTGTGCCTGAAGCTCCCTGAGCACATTGGGCCATAATTCGGTTTCAATGACCAGGAATGCCTTGGGACGAACGTGTTGGATAAACCGGCGGACGGTCCAGGGCCAATCCAAAGGCAAATAACAATGACGCGCTATGCCAGCCAAGCGTTGCTCTACCGCTTCACGTCCCGTGTCGGTAATTGTGGAAACCAGGATCGTCAGGTTCGGAAAGGCTTGGTGAATTCCCGTAACCAATGGAACGGCAGCGAGAACTTCGCCCATCGATACTGCATGAACCCACAACACCGTTTGGTCCGAACCTATTCCCTGAGGGTGGGAGAGGCCTAGGCGCTGGGATAACCCTCGACGGCACCGTTTCTTGAGCAATAAAATGAGAACAATGACCGGCGCAGCCACCACCAAAACCATATTATAAAGGAGGTACCACATTTGGAAAGACGTATCGCACGGGCGTAGGTTGATGCTCAGAAGTCCGATGGTCCCTGACCAGAGAAGAAGGGATTCTCCGTTATGGCACAAAAGGAACTATGGAGATTTTCCCACTTGTGGATGTCTGACTACTGCATCAGCCTCGGACCCCAAAGAACATAAGGTGGCTTCTAATTCTTGGCGGCGGATTTCAAGTATGGATTCGTCCACCAGCCGCTCTACCCAGAGAGGCGTTCCCCAAATAAAACACCCTCTGGAAAAAGGAAAAGGCAACACGAATTGATCCCAACTCGAAAAGACTTTTTTTTTGAGCAGGCAAAGGTTAAAGGAACAATGGGAAGACCCGTAGCTTGGGCAAGTTGAATCACCCCTTTTTGGACAACGTGCCTAGGGCCTTTCGGGCCATCGGGGGTCACCACCAAATCAGCTCCTGACTTGCCAAGTCGAATCAACTGGCGCAACGCAACACTTCCACCACGGGTCGTCGATCCTCGAACCGCCCCGAATCCAAATTGCTTCATAATTCCACAAATCAATTCCCCATCTCGATGCTGGCTAATGAGAATCTGTGCAACATTTCCACGATAGGCCAAGGGCATCATCAATTGTTGGCCATGCCAAAAGGCAATAATCACTCGCTTGCCCTCGCCATAGAGTTGATCCACGAACTCCGATCCCTTGACGGACCACCGCATGGTTTTTCCCAACCCACGGATCAGCCAATATCCCACTCGGGGAATGACGGTCTTCGTTATCCAAGGATTGACGTCCATGTATTCTAATTGCCTGGTTAGCTGAGAAGTGATTCCATCGGTACATCGTGGAATTGTGTTTGGTAGAGGCGCTTATACACCCCATTGCGACCAATGAGCTCCGTATGCGACCCAATTTCTAAAATACGTCCCTCATTCAAGACTACGATTCGATTGGCATGCTGAACAGTAGACAGACGATGCGCTATAACCAGAGTGGTCCTATTCTTCAATAAGACCGTCAATGCCGCCTGCACCATGCGCTCCGACTCGGTATCCAGCGAAGAGGTGGCCTCATCAAGGATAAGCAATGGCGGATCTCGCAAAATAGCGCGTGCAATGGCCAAGCGTTGCCGTTGGCCTCCTGATAATTTCACCCCATTTTCTCCAATCAGCGTATTCAGACCATCGGGCAATTGCTCAATGAATTCCCAGGCATGCGCCGCCTTGGCAGCCTCAATAACTTCAGTTTCACTGGCGTCAACGCGACCATATTGAATATTCGCCAAAATCGTTTCATCAAACAACACCGTATCTTGTGAAACAATCGCGATGTGAGATCGCAAAGATTCCAGCGTCACCTCCTGAATATCCTGCCCATCGATCAAAATAATCCCATCGGTTGGATGGTAGAACCGTGACACTAAACTGATTAATGTGGATTTCCCACTACCACTCCGCCCGACAAAAGCGATAATCTCCCCCGCTCGAATAGCCAGATCTATATTCGAAAGTGCAGGCCTCTCGCTGCCTTCATAACAAAAAGTCACGTTTTGAAATTCAAGGGAATGGGCCACTTTTGGCAACACAATATGGCCACGATCTTGTTCATACTCATTCCGCCGGTCAAGCATATCGAAGATACGATACCCCGCTGCGAGGGCACGCTGAATGGCCCCATTGGCCCCGGCTAATTTCCGCACCGGGGCATAAGCCATACCCAAGGCCAGCAAGAAGGAAAAAAACTCTCCTGGCTTCATCTGGTTCTCAATGACTAAAGAGCCGCCATACCAAATAATGACAGCAATCCCAGCCACGCCAATAATTTCCAACAAGGGAGACGCTAAAGCCGAAACTTGTGCCGATTTTATATTCGCGCGCATAAAGGCATGATTGCTTTTGCTAAACCGTTCGCCCTCAAGCTTCTCGGCTCCATAAGCTTTAACGATCCGAATCCCTTTCAGCGCCTCACTCACCGAGGAAGCCATATCGCCCATGGACTCTTGGCCTTTAGTAGAGAATTTCCGAATTCGTTTCCCGATTCGAATGATGGCAACGCCGGAGAATGGAAACACGAGCAAAACCAAAATGGCCAACTTCCAATTCTGATAAAAAGCCACCCCTAGCATGGCCACAAACGTGAGCCCTTGCTGAAAAAGATCTTTCACAACACTAGGGATCGCATTCCCCATTTCATTCACATCATTGACCACCCGGGCGAGGAGACGCCCGGAGGTATTGGCCTGATGAAACGGCATGGGCAAACGCAGAAATTGACCAAACAATTGATGGCGAACACCCGCCACCAACTGATGCCCCACATAACTCATGAGGTAGGCCTGTCCGTAACTAAAAAGCCCCTTACATGCGGCTACGCCCATAATCACGATGGGCAAAACCACCAAGAGCGCCTGATCTTTCGCAATGAACAAATCATCCATGACCGGTTGCATCAACCAGGCATAGGCCGCCGTGGTTCCGGCGACCCCCGTAGCGCACACCAAGGCGGCAAACAGTCGACCATAATACCCTCGAAGGTATTTCAGAATTCTCAAAAAGACGTCTAGGCTTGACATTCCGCTAACACCACCTCCGCCGCACGGTCTGAAGCACCAGGCGCACCCATTTGTTCACGAATAGAGATAAACGATTGTTCCATGGAACGATATCGCTCACGATCTTTCAAGAGGCTCATGGCTTCTTCAAACAATCGATCTGCCGTAGCTTCCTCTTGAAGCAACTCAGGAACAACCCCACGACCCGCGACTAAATTTACTAAGCCCAGGTGCTTGACCAAAGCGATGCGTTTCGCAATATGATAGGTCAGCCAGGATAATCGATAGGTAATGATCATCGGCGTCCCTACCAACGCCGCCTGAAGCGTAGCAGTACCCGAAGCCACAAGCAGCAGATCAGCCGCCGCCATCACCTCATTCGTCTGATTAGCCACGACCGTAACTGGCAATTTTTCACGATCAATCAGGGCTTCGAGGCAGTCACTGGAAATCGACTGCGCTTGACCAACGACGCACCGGACATCAGGATCGAACGTTCTCATTTTTTTGACTGCCTGAATCATTTCGGGGAGCAATGGTTGCACCTCGGAAAGACGACTGCCCGGCAGCACTCCAATAATCAATCCACCCTCGGGCAAGCCCAATTGTTTTCGTGCATATCGGCGGTCATAGGGAAGTGCGAGTGTGTCGAGCAGAGGATGTCCAACAAAGTCACAAGGCACTCCGGCATCTCGATAGATAGCTTCTTCAAAGGGCAGAATGACAATCATGCGACGGACAACTCGTTTAATCAAATGAATTCGATGCCGGCCCCAAGCCCAAATTTGTGGAGCGATATAATAAATCACCCTATGCCCAAGCTTTGCCGCCATTCTCGCCAACCGAAGATTCATGGACGGGTTATCCACGAATACGACACCATTCAAGTTCAATTCCTTGAAAAAACGTTTCATGGTAAAGAGATTGAAGATTCCCTTGCCAATGGTCACCGGACCTGGCACTCCAACCGCATCTAATCGTTTGAGGCCTTGAAGCAATTCCACCCCCGCGGCACGCATGTGCTGCCCCCCCACGCCCAACAATCGAATGTTGGGATCTCTGGCCTTTAAAGCCTTCGCCAAATTCGCCCCATGTAAATCCCCCGAGGCTTCTCCAGTGACAATAAGTAGGGTGGGAGCAGACATGGGCCAAGGTTGATGGTCAGAAGGATACCCCGGCCCCTTGGATCAACCGATCCGGGGCACTGGTTTTATGGATCGAGGCAATAATTTTTTGGGCCAATTCCATAGCGGCCAGACCCTCTTCTCCAGAGACTCCAGAGGATATTCCCGTTTGGATAGATTGGACAAAGGCCAGCAATTCCCGCTTGAGCGGCTCTTCTTCATTACCACGAATAGACTCTTCGACTACAGTTGACTCCTGTGACGCAGCCTGAACACGTCGATAGACAATGCCCTGCCGACTTTGGTAATCCACAGACAAATACAGATCCGATTGGAATAAGCGCATTTTCCGCAATCGGCCGGTCGACATCCGACTGGCCGTAAAACTCACGATGCATCCATCGGAAAATTCCACTCGGGCATTCGCAAAATCCACTCGAGAAGACAGCACGGCCACCCCAACGGCTTCCACCTTTTTCGCGTCTCCCAGTTTAAGGGACAAAATCAGATCCAAATCATGAATCATGAGATCTAACACGACATCCACATCGGTTCCGCGAAGTTGGTACGGTGCAAGTCGATGGCATTCGATAAACCCTGGTGCGCGAACGATTCCACGAATTACATCCATAATTGGATTGAATCGTTCGACATGCCCCACTTGTAGGGTGAGTCCTTGTTGGTTGGCAAAGTGGACCATCGCCTGGGCATCTTCGACTAATGACGCCAGAGGCTTTTCTACTAGAACATGCACACCAGCTTCTAAGCACCTCATGACCACCGCTCGATGATAAGAGGTTGGCACAGCCACGCTCACCGCATCCACCAGCTTTAATAACGCCTCCATATCTGGAATAACAGCCACGCCATGTTGCTGACCAATGACACTCGCCCGATCTGGATCCAGATCGGTAATGCCCATTAGCTGGACATCGGAGAATTGGGAATAGAGCCTGGCATGATGCTGCCCCAAATGGCCCACCCCAATAACACCGACTCTGAGTTTATCCATGGCTTCAATTCCTGGGTGTTATGAGGCGTAATACACAATACTTGGTACGAGAAAAAATTTTTGACGATTCACGAATTAGTCATCCCCACAATGGCTATTCCTGTGCGGTTGGCCAGCGCCAGCATGTCTTCTCGATCAAGAAAAATAGTTTTTCCTGCTTCAACGGCCAAAACGGTGGCTTTGACCTCCTGCATCACTTCAATGGTCTTTGGCCCAACAGCTGGCAAATCGAACCGAAAATCCTGCTGCGGCTTGGATCGTTTCACCACTATGGCTCCCTTGCGCGCCAATTGCCCCCCACGACGAATGGCTTCATCCGTACCTTCCACCGCTTCAACTGCGACAATGACACGATCCTTCACTACCACGCATTGCCCGACATCCAGCAATCCGATTTCTTTTGCCATCTCCCAACCAAAGCGAATATCTTCCAACTCCTTTTTTGTTGGTCGCCGTTTGGACAACTCTCCCACCGGGACTAAAATATCACTGAGCCCAAACGTGGATTCTCGAATTTTGATGCCCTCACTCTCAATTTCTTGGGCAATCGCGCGCAAAATCCCGTCGTCCTTCCATACCTTCAAGCGCGAGAACAATGCAATCGCGCGTAGGTCGGGACGCACGTCTGAGAACATATGCGTTTTCTTGATTCCGCCCAGCATGACGGCCTGGTGGATCCCATCATCTTTGAGCGCACGAATGAGTTTATTGAATTGGCCTATGCGAATCCAATGAATCCGGTCAACGGTCTGTTCTAACTCGGGCGCGGTCTCCCCGACATGGGCAACCGCCGATACCGTGTAACCAAGTTTTTTGGCATTTTCCGCGAAAATAATAGGAAATCGACCATTCCCCGCGATTAACCCGATGGATTCACCTGGAGAAGGCGGTGTCACAAGGGACGTTGTCCCCTGTAAAGGCTGGGACTTTAAGGTCAATTAGAACTCCTCTTGATCATCCTGACCTTTTCGAGCGGGCCGGCAGACTCCCCGCGTGGACGCTTCCAAAAAGGTCAACATCATCAAGACATCCTGACTATCTTGAAATTGATGCCTGGCTAGCTTTGTCGCTTCAGCCAATCGTTGGCCTTTGCGAAAAAGGACCTGATATGCTTGTTTCAGAACACGAATCCGCGCAGCAGAAAAGCCTCCGCGCCGAAGGCCGATGGCGTTGAGTCCATAGAGCTTAGAACGGTTTCCGGCGGCACGCATATAAGGCGGCACATCTCGGGCGACAGCGGAACATCCACCAATCATCGCATAATCCCCAATACGCACATATTGGTGAACCCCCACCAATCCACCAATCACCGCATAGCTCCCAATATGAATATGTCCAGCCAAGGTCGCGGCATTGGCCATAACAACGGAATCTCCGACATGACAATCATGCGCAATATGCACATAGGCCATCAAAAAATTATGCTTTCCCAAAGTGGTCACACCCCCGCCAAATGCCGTCCCACGGTTTACAGTGACATATTCCCGGAGAATATTTTCATCCCCAATGACGACCTTCGTGGGTTCATCATGATATTGTAGGTGTTGCGGAGGAGTGCCGATGGAAACGAACGGGAAAAACTTGCATCGGTGACCGATTTCGGTCCACCCCTCAATGCAGACATGGGACATTAATTCTGTACCCCGTCCGATTTTCACATGCTCCCCCACCATACAATACGGGCCAATTGTGACATCTTTATCAAGCTCCGCTTTGGGGTGCACAATTGCGGTAGAATGGATTGACATAGTCAGGGCCTCACTCCCACTACAGTTCGTATTATCAAGGACTCACCTTTCATAACAGTTTCTAAGGCCTTACGGTTCGGTTCTCGTGGTGACCATGGCGGTTGATTCAGCTTCACACACCAAATCATCACCAACAAACGCTTTGCCTTCCATTTTCCAAAAGGGAGGTCGCCGTTTTATCACCGTAACTTGAAGACGCAGCTGATCTCCGGGAAGCACCGGCTTACGAAATTTGGCCTTGTCAATGCCCGTCAAATAGACAACCGGCGGAGCCTCCCCTGGTGCAGAGCGAATCGCTAAAATTCCGCCGAGTTGAGCCAAAGCTTCGAGAATAAGCACCCCGGGGAAAATAGGGCGTCCTGGAAAGTGGCCCTGAAAAAATGGCTCGTTAATGGTGACATTCTTAAGGCCAATGGCCTTCTCATTCATATCTAATTCTGTCACCCGGTCAACCAATAAAAACGGATATCGGTGTGGCAGAATAGCTTGAATATCAATGTTATCTAACAGGATCTCACTCATGAGGCTCCTCCGCCAATGGGCTCCACTCTTATGTGCAGGAGTGAAAAAAAGAAACTTAGGTAACCGCGTTCATTACCAATGAGTATGGCTCCAAGGCCCATATTCCTGTTATGGGCCCCGCTGATTCAATTCCTCTAATACATTCTTGGAAATATCTAAACTTGGCTCATAATACCGGGTGGGAGTATTTGCCCCTTTTTCTACAACAAGGGCTAAGCCAAGCCGTTTGGCCAATTTTTCTACGACGGCATCAACATTGTCACGAAATTCGGTAAAGAGTTGCGCTTGCTTGCCCTGAACCTCCTGGTTCATGTTGGCCACTTTCTGCTGATATTCCCCCATCCTTCGGCGAAATTGTTCTTCACGCTCCTGTCGGGCGGATTGGCTTAACACACTCCCTTGGCGCAAGAGCTGACTTTCCAAGTTTCTGAGTTCTTTCTGCTCTAGCTCAATCAAGGTTTGACGATCTTTCATGAAGGCTTCAAGGGTTTCAGTGACTTGTTTTCCCAACTTTGATTCTTTGAGCAACCATTGGGTATCCACAACACCAATAGCCAGTGGGGCATCAGTCTTTTTCTCAATGGCAGGAGAAGATGACATACATCCACTGCTCAGCAACAGAACCCCCATCATGAGGCATCCTAGCCCATAACCTTTGATTCTTTTTCGAATCTGCAAAACTCCACGACATCCCAACATATTCACATCCTTTAAAAAACGTTCCCGACTGAAAATTCAAATACGGTTTCTTGTTCATTTTGTTTCGGATCTAAATTCAGCCCCCAAGCCGCACGCAAGGGACCAAACGGAGAAATCCATCGAACCTCAAGGCCAGTGGCGGGTCGGAGATCAAAGGAAAGATCAGTATCTTCCGCAAATCCTTTCCCATAATCGAAAAATACCACCCCATTAAGTTTGGCATCAGCCAACACCGGGAAAATGATCTCGGCATTGAGGACGACCTCTTTATTTCCACCCTCAAGTGTACCGCTGGCCGTCACGGGGCCCGCACGACCGAATTTAAATCCACGAACGGAATTAATGCCTCCCACAAAAAAGAGCTCGGTCAAGGGTACTGGGTCTCCACCGTATCCCTCGGCTAACCCAAACCGACCTCGAAAGGCCATCCGAAGATCCCAGATAGGAAGGGGAACATACTTCAGCCCATCTAGACTCACACGATAGAAGTTATTGGTGCCTCCAAATACCTCAGAACCGAAACCCAGCCGAATCCCCGATCGTGAACCACTTCGCGGGTCCTGAAAATTATCCCTTGTATCACGAAACAAGCTGGCCCGAAACCCAGTCGTAGATTGGTCTCCAACCTGACGAAGAATAAATGAAGGAGCATCTGAAGAGGGGTTGCTAATTTCAATGGCTTCTCCAACCAATGTAAAACTCCCCACAATATATTCCGAAAAGGCTCGACCGAATTGAATCGTTCCCCCACTCCGCTCTTCTTCATAAGTTAAGAAGTCCGTTTGCGTACTGAATCCATCCACTTGAAATGAGGTCGGACCATCAAATAGCGCAGGATTTCGAAACGTAAGAACACCTAAAGTCCGGCGGAAACCCAGCTGTCCACGAATACGCGCTAAATAGCCCATCCCGAACAGATTCCCCTCAGAGATGTTCGCAATGGCGGTAAATTGATCCAAGGTGCTAAACCCACCACCGATACTAAACGACCCTGTGGGCTTCTCTTTCACTTTCACCTCAAGATCGACTTTATCTTCCTCAACTTGGTTGGGCAGTATTTCAACGGTTTCAAAAAAGTTTAAATTATTGAGTCGCTGAAAACTTCGCTTAATAGCCACCGAGTTAATGACTTCTTGTTCATCAACTCGAATTTCTCGACGAATGACATTGTCGCGAGTTTTATCATTTCCAGATATGTGAATCGCCCGAACTCGAATCAGAGCGCCTTCCTTAATATTGAAGGTCACCTGTGTGGTCAGGGTTTCGGGGTTTGGAAGCAGCGAGGGAGTCACTTCCGCAAAGGAATATCCTTTTTCTCCGTATTTATCCGTGATCCTCGTGACTTCCTGACGAATTGTCGATCGTTGAAAAACATCATCAGGTTGAACTAGGGACTCTAATTCTAATTCTTCATTCTCGAAAATTTTGTTGCCGGTGAAGGTGACTGACCCAATGGTATAAGGTTGGCCTTCAATGATTCTAAAGGTAACCACAAAAGACTTTTTATCCTCACTTAACTCAACGGTAGGCACACCCACTTGAACGTCCAGGTACCCCTTATTGGAATAAAATTCTTTAATCCGTTCAACGTCATTCGGCAATTCTTCACGGCGCAAAATTCCCGCATCGGTCAGCAACGATACGAGGGGCACCCACTCTCGATTCGCCATGACCCCTAATAATTCTTTCTTCGTCGTGACGGTCAACCCCTCGAAAACGATGTTTTCAATTCTGGCGCGCGTGCCTTCCTGGATAAAAAATGTTATCCGATTCCGCGTATCATCGAGCGCCTGTACAATGGGAATGACTTTGGCATTATGGTATCCTTCCTTCTGGTATTCTTCCCGGATTTTTTCCGCGCTCGCCTTCACTTCCTTTTTATCCAAAAACACCTGGCTTTGAAGGGTCACTAATTCCTTCAACTTATCTTCTGATAATTCTTCGTTCCCATCAAAAACAATTTCGACGGTAAATGGTTTTTCTTTGACAAGAAAAATAACCCGAACCCCGTTGGGCACATCGGAGGTTTGCACTTGCACATCATCAAAGAAACCCATGTCATAGATGCGTTGAATTTGTTGGCGCGCAATGGCCGTGGTAATGGTATCCCCAGGATTCAATGTCACCCGGGCCAAGATAGCCGATTCTTCAATCCGCTGATTTCCTTGAACTCCAATAGATTGCACGATCATTCCTGAAGTTTGCCCAAGAACCATGGGCGTGTTCACAATCATGACACTGAGAACCAGTCCAAAACAGACCACGGCAAAACGAGCCGAGCCAAATTGCCTGACATACAGCCTCTTCAGCAGCGACCCCGGCCTCTTCCATCCTACATCCATGACAAAGCCTGTCGGTTCACGGCTTGGGAGGCAACGACACTGAGGAAGGAGCCAAGAGACCAAACCACTTGTGATATGAAAATCGAAGATCAGATATTGTTTTCCATGTTGAACAGGGCCCCTAAATGGGCGAACCACCCATCCTGCCCACTAGGGGACCCTGGTGGGCAGGGGCATTATAAGGTGCCTCCCTGAAGTTGTAAAGTATTGTCATTGCAATGATTTTCCTTCCTTGACATTCATTTTTTCCTTCACCTAGTATCCACACACTTCTTGGTAAATCCCTGTCATCATGGTGAAAAATTCAGCTCCACGAAAAGAAAGCACTAATAATTCCTCACCTTCTAAGGATTGGCAACTCTTGGCAATTTGCTTTCATCCTTACCTCTATCGTATTCCTACTAGACCTGCGAGAATAAAGGATTTTCAAGGGACTCGATAGATTATCAGATTCACATTCTGCCTTAAGGTTATTGGACTTATGACTGAAGAAAATGCCCCGAGCCCACAGAATATCGACATTCCAGACACCCTGCCGTTGATCCCAGTTCGGGATATTGTTGTGTTTCCCTATATGGTTCTGCCCCTCTTCGTGGGTCGAGAAATGTCGATCAAGGCGATCGAAGCCTCACTCGCCGGCGACCGATTGGTCTTTCTCGCGACTCAGAAATCGCACGACACGGAAACGCCGGGCCCGGAGGATATTTATTCCGTGGGGACCGTAGGAACGATCATGCGCATGCTCAAGCTTCCCGATGAGCGCATAAAAATCCTGGTGCAAGGCGTCAGCAAGGGACGAATTACCAACTATGTCCAAACAAATCCCTATTATACCGTTCAGATCGACCCCATTCCGGCCACACAGGCGGCGCCACCCTCTCTTGAAATTGAAGCAGTGATTCGTACGGCCAAGGAAACGTTAGAACGCATGACCAGCCTTGGAAAGGTTTTAATGCCCGATGTCATGGTCGTGATTGAAAACCTGGATGATCCAGGAAGGCTGGCCGACATCATCATCTCCAATCTCGGGCTTAAGGTAGAGGCCACACAGGAAATCCTGGAAACCGAAGACCCTATTGTTCGCTTGAAACAAGTCACGGATCTCTTGGGAAAAGAAATCGAAGTGATGTCGATGCAGCAGAAAATCCAGGCTGAAGCCAAAGGCGAGATTGATAAAACGCAACGAGAATACTACCTCCGCGAACAACTCAAGGCCATCCAAAAAGAACTTGGCGATTTGGATGAACGAGCGGAAGAAGCCGCAGAATTTCGTAAGCGAATTCAAGACGCTTCTATGCCGGAAAAAGTGTTAAAAGAGGCCGAAAAGCAGCTCAAGCGCCTGGAAAAAATGCATCCAGACACCGCGGAAGCGGCCACGGTTCGAACCTATTTGGAATGGCTGGTGGAAATCCCTTGGGCTCATGCCTCGAAAGACAATCTCGATATTCCCACCGCACACAAGGTGCTTAATGAAGACCACTACGATCTGGAAAAAGTCAAAGAGCGTATCCTGGAATACCTCGCTGTTCGAAAATTAAAAAAGAAATTGAAAGGGCCGATTCTTTGTTTTGCCGGCCCACCCGGCGTGGGCAAAACCTCCCTTGGCAAATCGATTGCTCGAGCGCTTGGCCGAGAATTTGTTCGCATAAGTCTTGGTGGAGTCCGCGATGAAGCAGAAATTCGTGGGCATCGACGTACGTACGTGGGCGCTCTTCCAGGGCGGATCATTCAAGGCATCAAACAGGCCGGGACCAACAACCCCGTGTTCATGCTTGATGAAGTCGATAAAGTAGGAATGGACTTTCGTGGGGACCCTTCAGCAGCGCTCTTAGAAGTCTTAGACCCAGAACAAAACCATTCGTTTACCGACCACTACTTGGGCGTACCCTTTGATATTAGTAATGTCATGTTCATCACCACAGCGAACCTAATCGACCCGATCCTTTCCGCCCTGCGAGATCGAATGGAAATCATCACCATCCCTGGGTACACCGAAGAAGAAAAATTTGGTATTGCCCATCGATTTTTGATTCCCCGCCAATTAGACGAACATGGAATCACCGAAAAGCATTTCCGGATCAGCGACCCAGCACTTCACCAATTAATCTCTCATTACACCCGTGAGGCAGGAGTCAGAAACCTCGAACGGGAAATTGCCAATGCCATGCGTAAAGTCGCAAAGCAGGTCGCGGAAGGGAAAACCAAACCACATAAGATCGTGCCAGAGACTTTGCAAAAGTACTTGGGGGTCCCAAAATATTTGCCAGAAACCGAGAAAGAAAAAGATCAGATTGGGGTGACGACGGGGTTGGCTTGGACCGAAGCCGGCGGTGATATTTTGCACATTGAGGCCACGGTGATGAAGGGCAAAGGCAGTCTCACACTTACCGGCCAACTGGGCGATGTAATGAAAGAATCCGCGCAAGCCGCATTAAGTTATGTTCGCTCACAAGCCAAACATCTCGGGATTAAACCAGAAGCCTTTACCACGACGGATATTCACATTCATGTGCCAGCCGGAGCCATTCCCAAGGATGGACCATCTGCAGGCATTACCATGGCTACAGCCATTGCCTCGAGTATGGCTAACATACCAGCCCGCCATAATGTGGCAATGACCGGTGAAGTCACCTTAAGAGGAAGGATCCTTCCTATCGGGGGGCTCAAGGAAAAAGTGCTCGCCGCCAAACGTGCCACCGTGACGAACATTATCATTCCCAAACGCAATGAAAAAGATCTAGAAGATCTCCCTCCACATTTATTAAAGGGAGTTAAATTCGTGTTTGCCGAAACCATGGGCGATGTCTTTGGCGCTGCGCTTTTGCTCCCCAAACCCCTCTTAAAACACTACAAACCTATAGCCATTGCACGGGCGACTCCCAAACACACCAAGTCAAAATCATCTCCCACCAGGGCTCCAAAGCCAAAGACACGGATAGCGGCCAAACCCACCACGGGAACCAAACGTCGCAAGACGTCTCCCACATCCCGCGCCACACGATGATTCACGCGTCACGGCCATCCACCCTTCAGACGATTGGAGAATTTGGCCTGATTCGCGCACTTGAACAACATTGTCATCATCTTCGATCTGACGTCCTTCAGGGAATTGGCGATGATGCCGCCATTCTTCGCACTACACCAAACGAAGCCCTCATTGTCAGCACTGATCTCGCCATCGAAGGCATTCACTTTGATTTGAGTTTTGAATCATTTCAGGATGTAGGCTACCGCACCGCCGTGGCCAATATTAGTGATATGGCCGCTATGGGCGCCACCCCAAAATTTCTCCTGGTTGGGTTGGCTGTTCCACCTTCGACGGCGGTCAAAAGTTTAAAAGACTTGTATCGCGGCTTCAAGGAACCATGTCGGCGATATAATATTTCTATGGTCGGCGGGGATACCTCATCATCACAATCTGGCTTGTTTCTTTGCATGACCATTCTCGGGCAGGTGAAAACCAATCACGCATTGAAACGTAGTGGGGCAAAGGTGGGGGATCACGTCTATGTCACCGGCACGTTGGGGGATTCAAAAGCTGGCCTTCAGATTTTACAACGACGAGCAACACAGAAAAATCCCAATGCCCCCCAGCCCTATGAATCATTTTTAATCAAAAGACACCTCCGCCCGACACCACGACCTGCCATGGGGCAACAGTTGGCCAAAAGTCGCTGGGCGCATGGGGCGATAGATATCTCTGACGGACTTTCCGGCGATATTCAGCATCTTTGCAAAGCCAGTGGCGTAGGGGTTGAACTATGGGCCTCGCAACTGCCCATTTCACGCCAATGTGCCACCTATGCAAAAGCCTACGGACATTCCTCCATTGAATTAGCGCTTGAAGGAGGCGAAGATTACGAGTTATTGTTTACCGTCTCTCCCCGGCATCAACAGACAATGGCCAAACTCTCCAGGACCTTTAAAACGCCACTTACCTGTATCGGCGAAATACGACCCCGATCCTTTGGCCTCAAGCTTAAGTCCGAGGGTGGAATCAGCCGAAGTATTGCTAAGCATAGTTACGATCATTTTTCAAAGAAACCGATCCGCTAGCTAAACGATCCACTATCGTGATCTCACTCCAATCCATTCGAACACAATTGAAGCAGGTGCTCCACCTTGATGAATCTCCACATCGGACGGCTCTAGCCTTCGCTTGTGGAGTGTTCATTGCCTTTAGCCCAACGTATGGGTTGCATACCATATCAGCTATTTTTTTGGCTTGGGCATTTCGCTTAAACTTTCCAGCCTTACTGTTGGGGAACTTTATCAATAACCCTTGGACGACAATTCCAATTCTTGGCGCCACGATGTGGACAGGGTTTTTCATTCTCGGCATTCCTGACACTCCAACCTTTTCCTGGGATGACCTTTCCGCGGAAGCCATCTTCGAAGTGGCCATGCCCTACATTCTACCATTTACCCTCGGAGCCCTTACATTGAGTTTGTTAGGTGCGTTGCTTGCCTATCCCCTCGGCCTTCTCCTCATTTCCCGTTACCGGAAGAACCAAGTATCTCGCTCCGATCCCCCCAGTTGTTCCGAAAAGCCGGCTTGAGTTAAGATCACGGTCGTTTGGCGTTTCCCAAGTCACACGGCCACGACTTTCTTATGCCACACCCCCCGTTAAATCACATTTCGCTTATTGCCGATCCCATTCATCAGTACATTCAATTCACCGTTCCACTCGAAAAGACAGGGTCCAGCGAAACCACGGAAAAGGATCTCATCGATTCTCCCTGGCTCCAACGACTTCGTTACATCTATCAATTACAAAGCGCTCGATGGGTCTATCCTTCGGCAGAGCATAGCCGGTTCCAACATTCGCTGGGAGCCATGCATTTGGCAGGACGGTATGCCAAGCATATTTATCCCACCTTGGCCCAGATCGTCCGGGACGTTCCCTCACTCCCCTATATTGAAGAACTTCTCAGAGTCACCGCGCTCGTCCACGATATTGGGCACGGACCGTTTTGCCATTTTTTTGATCACCATTTTCTTAAACACTACAATTTATCCCACGAACAAGTTGGACAATCGATTATTCGTCATGAGCTTGGTTCAATCATAAAAAAATTAACACGGAGTCCCTCCGGTGCCTTTGAACACGAAGAAGTCCTGAATCCTGAGCATATCGCCTTCCTGATTTTGAAAGATCCCCACAAACAAAGCCTACGCTATCCCAGATGGCTTCAACTCCTCCAGCCATTGATCGGCGGTTTGTTCACTGCGGATAATTTTGATTACGTCTTGCGAGACTCGTATATGTGCGGAATTGCGGTGGGACCGGTTGATATTTCTCGATTAATTCACTACACCCTCATTACCCCGAAAGGACTGACCTTACACAAGAATGGGCTCCCTGCCCTTCAAATGTTTTTGAATGCGAGATTTTACCTCTACTCCAACGTTTACTTTCATCGAACAACACGAGCCATCGATTTGCATCTCTTAGAAATTTTTCGCGAAACCATGGAATGCGTGTTTCCCCATAATCCGATCGAATCTCTAAAAGACTACCTTCGTCTAACAGATTGGTCTCTGCTGGAGACAGTTCGGAGTTGGACCAGATCGACCAATCGGAAACGACGGCGGCTCGCTAAAGAATGGGGAGAGATCTTAGGCCGTCAGGTGAAATGGAAAACCGCATACAGCCAACTATTGACCACCAAAGATTACCATCTTCAAAAATCAGCCACCACGCCAGCCAAACTCGAAGCACGCATTCGGCAGCAACTCCCTCGCAGCCTGAAAAAGTTAACGTTTCGCGTGGATATTGCCAGTAAAGATACTCGCCCCTTCAACGTTCTCAACATGGGACAGTTTCAATTTTATATTTACGACCCTGCCACGCAATCTGTGGCCAAAGAACGCCTCAAGGAATTATTTGAGTTTTTACCTTCCAAAATTGTCCAACTCCGAATTTTTGCCAAAAACCATCATGCCGATGAAGCCCTCGCAAAGGCCATTGAAACAGTTCTCAGAAGATAGCTTGATTTTTTAATGTGAAGAATGCGTAGCCGTCAAACCAGAGCCGACTGCGAGGCCGGGAGGGAATTACCTTTGATGCGAGGAGGGGATGCCAAATTTTCATGAATCTCCGCCTTGGTAAACAGGCCAGACCAAAGCAACATGGCCTCCCGTAACGCTGACCAATACTGACCTTCCAATGTCAAAGATTCCGCAATTTCTTGATAACACTCAATAACGGTTCTTCCAGTCAGGCAAAGCCGATCAACCGCAGACCAAAATTCTTCATTTACTTCGAGGCCGGGAGCTTCTTTCCGAAGATTGGCCCACACATTTGAGGCTCGTTGATGAACGACGATGGGATCGCCACTCTTAATGGCATATCCAAGGTGATCGCAAATCTTCTTCACGAGAACCCCGCTCCAAATATCACCAAATCGATCATACTGATATCCTTTTCCCATGAGCAGAAAGTACATGGCCGGAATTAATTCCGGGCGAAAGGCTACATTCATTCCACACATGGGGAAATATCTCCCAACAGGAATGGTTTGATTGACAGGGATAAATGTTTGAGGAACCCGCGATTGGACCAACTGTGTTGGCGCATCGAAATCTGGAACATGGTCCCATAGCCCATGATTCAACATGCAAGGCCATTCTCGATGTCGTTGGAAATAGGGAATTCCTCGAGTCGGGATCCCTTCCCCCGTCTGCTGCCACGCCTCACTGGTACCAGAGTGAGTTAACGCCTCCCAATGGGTTTCAATAAAGTGGGTCCCATCATCAACTGGATGACAATCATCGTCCAAGGTGATGACCATATCCGGATGATCTTGATAGGCTTTCCAAAACCCATAAGATCGAATGCAATCGGTTCGCCGAGGAATGATCCAATTATTGGCTCCCAAGTCTCGGTCAATATCATTCCAGGAATAATGAGTTACTTGAGGATATGCACGGAGATCAAAGGTGGGAGTGGGATTGTCTTCAATAACGATCAAATGAGCAGAGATCAGAGCCTTTTTCCAGACGGCTAAAAATTCCTTGATCGAATGTTCGCGAATAGTAGGAACGACAATCGTACATTTCAACGAAACTGGCACCGGTGCATGACGCCTCTTCATAATGAGTTAGGCCACCAACTCTTCAGAAGGCAGCTCTCCCTCACGATGACCATCCCCGATTTCTCCCCGCAATAAGGCCAGAAACTCCTTTCCACGACACACCCAGGAATGCCCTGTTGCCACGGCCGCATGCCCAGCCTCTCCAACAACTCCCCAATGGGATCCACCAAGAATCAAGCGGGCAAGATCCACGGCCTCATTTTCCTTTTTAAAATAGGCCAAGTGAACACCATGAAGGAAATGTTTCGACAGATAGGGAGTGGACATAGTCAAGGGAACAGCGCCACTTCCCATAGCAGTGAGAATTCGATCATGGCCCCCTTGGGTAAATCCACAACCTGGACATAACACCACCTTTGCCTGACTCATTAATTCAGCAATCTGTGGATACGGAACTTCCCCAATCCATCGGTGCCGGGGACTCATCTCAACCTTGTCCCACCCACTGCCAGCTATTACGACAGGAAATTCGGAAAAGGCCCGCAATAAATTTAGGCGATGGGTACTTCGTACGATATGATCTGCCACCGTAAGTACCAACATCGAATCGGACACCTGCATGTTGACACCCTGGTGCTCCAAGAGCTTGATTAACAATTCTTCTAATGCCCGCTCGGGAAATGCTAACGCTTCTTGGATAAGCCGCTCAGCAAACGTTTGTAATTCGAGAGAAAGTCCCTTCATCAACTGAGACTTCCGGTCAATGCTCGGCGCAGTCCCGGTTAAAAGAATATCAATTTCCCGATGTGGCCAAGAACGAAAGGGATGAGTATCGCCACCATGTGGGAAAAAAGTACCGGTTCGATTTAACAAGGCCAGTAATGATAAATGAGAAGGATCCACGACCGCATAGTTCACCGATGACGGTCCAAGCCAAATCCACCCAGCATGGTGAAAAGGCGCATCCAATAAATATGTCCAATAATGCTGAACATTTTCGAAAATTTCTTTTTGAATATCCAGCGCAAGAGAATTGAGTAGTACAAAAGCGTCAAGCCCTCGAGTGTCTTGAACTTTATGCACAAGGATTGGGCTCCCACCTGATTCCCGTATGCCCTGCATTAATAATTTCTGAATATGCGGGATCACGTGATAGCTAGATTGATTTAGCGCCGAAAAACCTACCTTCATGCTTTACCTTCTTTTTTAAAAATTTGCTTACCTGACACGGTATTAAACAAAATAATTAGGTTTTTCATCGCAAGTCTTATGCCACAGGGACAGTCGAAAATAGGCGGAGCGCTTACCTCAATCGACCAAGTCCGGCATGACGAAGATCCTTATTCAATTCAAACTGGATTCGCAGAGTAAACGGTTGCGGGGCACTCTTCTTGGGATCAGAGTTCTCACATTTCCAAAAACATTCTCCCGGCAATTTCCTCAACGCATCGTCCACGCTATCGGCAAATTTTTCCTCTTCATCGATGTGCACGATCTGAATGTGAGCAATGGTCCCACCTTTCCCAGAGACCAATGCCACCGCATGGCGGCGGTTCCCTGGAAGGTACCCTGAGGTAGGAATGGATTCTGCGACTGAGGGATGCCATCGATGATCCAACCAGGTGCGTAAAGACGTAACCCAATCTTCAGCTTCCAAATTCGACAGACCATCTTCACTATGATCTTCCACGACTTCCACTGAAACCGTTCGAGATTCTTCCGGAACCGGAAGCACCAACGCATCAAAAGTAATGGTGGCGTCTTGACGAGATAGCAGGGCTCCCCAAAAAGTTGCGTTCCCCATCAGAAAGGGCGACGACGAGCGAGGCAGACCAACGGTCCCATCCGGCCTTATGTGCACATATAAATCCATCCGCCAAGACCATTCCGACGAAACCGCGAGCACTTCGCCTGATTCTCGAATAGCCCGAACAAATAACCGTCGTGGCGCTTGCAGGGCTTCACGAAACAATTGCTGCGCTCCGGCATCTGACTCTTCAAAACCTAGCACAATTTCTCCACCCTCTGGCCCACCTCGCTCCACAATATTGATAGCGGCATCAAGTGTGGTCAGGGCTTTTTCTCGTATGGTTGCTGACACAGGAATATTTACGGTTAACGCATGCGAGGCATCCTTGTTTCCAGAATGCGATTGATAATTTAAGTTTCCTAAACGGATATCGAGCGCCTGAGACCATAAATCATGAGCGATACTGGCCGCAGCCTCGCGTACATGCTTTAACCGTTCCAACCCTAATACCGTATCCGTTCTAAGGGTCGTAGCAATCGAAGCCTGGGTTTCGGTAGATGGAGCCTGACTTCCTATCTCTTTATGAATATCCAGGATTTCTTGAGAATCAAATTGAACGATTGGCGCTTCGTTTCCCACCGAGGAAAGTTCCTCCACATGTGATTCCCTTCCCTTTGAATCAAAGACTTGGCCTAAACTGGAAGCCAGTTCAAGCTCAAGCCCTGGAATGTCCTGAGGCGATCCGGTGACGCGGAATGTCCGAACGACAGCGCCTTGTTCGACATCTAGCAGATGCACTTCGAGGATTAACTCCTCCCCGCCAACATAATAGAGACCACTCAGTAAATACCGGGCGCCCACAAGTCGCCCCAAGCGAACCGAGGACGCCTCCTCAAAGGCACCCCGATGCTGTAGCCATTGCTCTCGAAGAACTTCCCCTAATCGATGCCGAGACACGACACGAACTCCGGGAAGCAAAGCCAAGTCCGTGACTAACATGTCAGGCAACCCTTGCCGCAACCAGCTTAAATCCTGTCGATTGGAATAATCTTCAAACGGGAGAATGGCCAGAGAATAGGGAGAAGAAACCGGGTGAGGCGTATCAACAGAAGAAACCGTCGATGGGATTGGAATAGGGGCTGGAGGATTGGCTGGATTATTGACCTCAGCACATCCCCCTAACAGAGTGGCTAGTCCAGCCAAGAAAAAAATCAGACAGATGACCCAAAGCCGGTCAAACCCGACAGAGCTGCTTCTCGGACTACACGTACTCGCATTTCCCCGGACCATCATGCATCAGGACTTCCTGTACCCACTAGGTCACAAAAGCTTCTTGGTGGGTAAGACGTTGGCGTTGCAAACTAGCTTGCGCCCGAAAGACATGCCGAATAATAGCTTCCCGATCATCAGACCCAATTTCAGAGAATTCACAGGCCGTTTCAAATCGGGTTTCCCCCTCAACCTTCATGGGGCGAACTCGCAGAACCTTTGCTAAGGCTTGAATAGGGACAAACGGGCGAAGCACCATGCGAAGCATCACCTCGGACTCTGTGGGAAACTCCTGCCGAGTGAGAAACCGAATCCCAGAGGCACTCATATTCGCCATCAAAAATTCAGGAAATCCTTGTTGAACCGGGGAGTTTTTTCCTAAAGTTTTCATCACTGTCGTCAACATCCAATCAATGCGTGTCAGCATTTGGAGTAACAAAGGTTCTTGCGTCAGAAGATCGGTTTGGGTCACCATGGATTTCACTAAATCCGGGGACACCGCGAGATCATCCCATTGCCAAGAAACATTCACCCCGTGTCTAGGCGGGAGTGCTTCGCAGGAAAGAGCCAACGGCATATCCACGGACACGCAGATGGGCATATCAGCACGAAAGTCTTGGCGTCGATCGTCTCCTTGAAGTTCAGGTGAAGGAACAGGTGGCTTACTCATTCTTGACATCCTTTCTTGCTAGAACCCTCATTCCACATTACCTTTTCTTCCAGGCATACCATTCCCAGCGACCTCGATCTTTCCACATGCGTCGCCAAAACATGAACAGCAATACACCCATTTCCTACTCTACCTTTCTTCAACATTCACTGGCTCAACACATCACTCCAGAGCATCCTTCTCGACTTCTACAAGCTATCCGTCGGCTTCTCGTGGCTCCTAGGCGCAGGACCATTTTTTTGTTGAACATCCTGCCGAAGTTGAATGATAAGATCCCGAGAATCCCGAGCCGCCTGCCGAATTTTTTCAAAATATTCCCGAAGGGTTGGATCTTCACAACGGCGCGAGCCCAAATCAGAGAACGCGACAATAGGCAGTAACTTATTCGAAAGAGTATGCAAGACTCTAGGCATATGAGGAACCCAATCATCTTCTTCCCAGGTGAGCTTCTCCACGGATACGGATTCCTGTGATGGTTTAACTTTCATTCTTGGTCAATACCCTCCGGTCAACTTATGCACACCCAGAACATTAATAGGGGACTTATCTCTTAGCTAATGAAGCAATTTTTAAGCCAATTCATAGATCAAGCATCCCCCAAAGGAGAGACTTGGACAACTTATGGTTTTAAAAGCAATTTCTGTTCCCGTAGTCTTTCTCACCGAGACTAGAGAAGAACCACCAAAGATAAAGGGCAACGACCACTCTTTGACGCCTTCCTGTCAAAAGAATGACGAATGACAGACCACCTTTAATCACGAGTTTTAGGATAAGGTTTGAAAATAGATTGAGGGAATTCTTGGGAATTAGGACTGTTCGTGAAAGCGATGTCCAACTGTTTCTGATTCGCGAGAGGGAACCGTCCAAGGGCTTTGGGCGGGAGTAGTCATGACGGGGACGGTTTCGTCCTGAGTAGAAACACTCGGGATGTTGGGGGTTGGAATCATACCGTGGGAAGCCACTTGCTTTTGCTGCAGATAAGACGCCAAGACACCGCGGTGGGGTTGAGAGGAACGGTATTGCTGGATATCAGCCTTCATTTGACTTAACCAACTTTGAAGACGGGTTTCATTTTCCTGCACTTGCCGCTGCGCCCGCTCCATAAGTAAAACGAGGTGCCTAGAGTCCGACAGAAATGAGGTTTCACGAATACTTTTAATATCCGTGGCTTCGACTAGATCTTTTCGGTTGGCCTCAATTATCAAAAAAAGATCGGTACTGGCTTCTCTCAATTGATTCAACAGGCTTTCGTCCCGATTTTCAATCGCCTTCGCTATTCTACCTTGTAAATGAAGATAAGCCTGATATTGGTCAATAAGAGTGTAAATCATCGGTCTAAATCTGGGATTTGAGGGCACTCGCCCCTGTGGAAACTTCTCCATCTTTTGTCATGAGATCTAATTCCTGCCATCCTTTTCGTAATTCTTCCAGGACACCCAGGACTGTTCCAAGTGGCGCAGGATCACTATTCATGTTGGCAATTGTGATTTCTCGAATCATGAACTCGTACATGGCATCTAATTTTTCCGCGACGACTCCACCATCCTCCCGATTCAACACGGCTTGTAATTCACACAGAATATCCACGACTCGATTGAGGGCTTCCCCTTTGGCTTTTTCATTTTCCCTCTCGATATGTTGCACCGATTGGCGCACTAAGGCAACGGCCTTGTCATACAATAACACCACGAGCCGCACAGGAGAGGCCTGCTCCACCTCGTGCTGCACCTGCTGCTGTCGATACATCTGAAGATTAGGATTCAAAATAAGGAACTGTCTTAATTAACGATTATTAATTTGTGCTTGAAGGTTTTGTATGCTTGTTAACCCAGCGGTCAACGCATTGCCCTGAATTTGGAACTGCCCCAACAACACTTCTAATCGCTGAAATTGTTGCCTCGTTCTTTCTTCAAAGGCCGCGACCAACACACCTTTCCGCTCGATCTCTTCATCAATACTTTCCACAGAGTCCGCGATACCATCTTGTCGCACCCGAATGGTACCCGTCGAGGTATCAATATTCCTCCGAATTAACGAAGCAATGCGATCTGCCACCCCAGAGGATACCGTAATGGTGCCAAAATTTCCGGTCGTGGTCACCTCGGCACGAATGGAAAGCCCATCGTCCGCAAAGCCAGACCCACTAGTCAGTACTGCACCTTTTCCATTAGCCTTAAATCCATTTATGGTTCCGGCAATATCAACTCCGGTATTTTCCTTGGCGGTACTATCTGCCGTGCCCAGTCCTGATTGGGTTGCCGAATTATCCTGATCTGAGTGGACTTGAATTTTAATATCATCGCCATATTCAGTCGCCCGAATCCGAATGGCCCCACTATTATTCGAAGCACTGGCAGCAATTTTTTGCGTCGCAAAGGCGCTATTCAAAGCATTGACAATATCATTGATCGTACTTCCCGCCGCCGCCGTAATTTGAGCGGTCGTCGGAGAAATAGCGCTATTGGTCGCATCCGAAAAGAAACTCACCGAGATCACTTCTTGAGCTGTAATTCCCCCAGCTTGGATGGCATGGTCAGCATCAATGGTGGCTCGTGTGGGCGCAGTATTAATGAACAGGCCATAGCTTCCAGAATCCGTTTCATCAGTTTTACTGACAAACTTTATTTGCGAATTACTGGGCACCCCAATTCCCACAAACAGGCGTGTGACATTTGTAATATTGGCCGCAATAGCGGCACTAAACGTCGCCGAGTCCAAACTAATTTTTGAGGTATCCTCATTCGTTGAGATTCCCAATTTCGCCAAGCTATTCAAACTACTGCTTGCGCCGGGAACGGCCGAGGTAATTAAATTTTGCAATTGCCGATTTAACAATACTGCCGTGGTATCACCCAACAATGGTTTCGCGGTATTGGACTCTGGGTCTTCGGGATCAAATGATAACTGTTCTTGTAAATATTCAATCACATCATTATAGGCCGAGATAAAGCCCTCAATCTGGGATTGAATACCG
Source organism: Candidatus Nitronereus thalassa (assembly GCF_032191465.1). NCBI lineage: Bacteria > Pseudomonadati > Nitrospirota > Nitrospiria > Nitrospirales > Nitrospiraceae > Candidatus Nitronereus > Candidatus Nitronereus thalassa. The sequence continues at coordinate 1,250,600 of NZ_JAQOUE010000001.1, forward strand.
CTCGTATCATTCACTACCGTCACATCAATGGTGGAAGCCGAATCAGCCTGCAGCAGATTTAACGTGACACCTTGAATGACATCAGAAATGGTGTTGGAGGATTTAGAAATCGTGAGGTTCCCGACTTCGATCACGGCATCCTTGGCTTCTTGCAAGGTAGGGTTGAATACATCAATCGTAAATTCATCACCTGCGACCAGCGTTCCCGACGAGGCCCCAAAAGAAATTTGGACACCCTCGTTTTCTCCCTCCGTCGTGCTAGAGGAACCCTGACCGTCAATATAATTGGTCAAAGATGTTTGGGTTGTGATGGCATTGGATCCGTTATAGGCGGCCCCATTGGCTCCGAGGAAGGTAATACCTCCATCAATGGAGTATTTATACGTCGCAGTTCCTGGATCTCCTCCTGTAACAATCTCCACAAGAAAAGTCTTGTTGGTCGTCCCAAGATAATTATTGCCGGAATTGGACGCGACGGTTCCAGAATAACTATTGGTGGCATTGGCATAGGCGTCTTCCACCTGTTTATTGGTAAAGTCCAGGGTCGTAGGGTTACTGGTAATGTTAACCGAATTTGCCGTACCGGTATTCTTGGATGCCAGCACCAAACGATATGGGTTTGAACCGGAACCATCATTCAAAATCGATGCTTGTACCGAACCATTGGCATTATTAATCGCATCCCGCAACTGGACTAACGTCGTTTCGTTGGTAATACTAATTGACGTCTCTGCCCCGGCATTGCCAACTTTAAACTTAAAGGTCCCCGAAGCGCTGGCGATCGCCGTTGTGTCATCATCCACAAATCCTTGAGAGGCAATAGAATGTGCCTGGGCCAGTTGATTGACTTGCACTTGTGATGTTCCGGGCACTGCCGAGCTATTCACTGTAGCGGAAAGCAACTCGATTCCTGACGTGGATTTCGTGACGGAAACCGAATTGACATTGAAATTGGCCAGAGAAGACAACTTACTGGCTGCACTTTGAAGGCCAGAAAGTTTGACGCTCAGGGTGCTCAGCTCCGCGCTAACGGTTTCTAGGCTGGCTTTTCGAGATTGAAGTAAAAGGATGGGTTGAGATTCAAGTTCAACTAACTGACTGACGACCTCGTTGAAATTGATCCCGGAAATGAGTCCAGTCGCCGACGTGAGTCCCATGCTACATTCTTCCTCCTGAAGTGATGAGCAACATTATTTTACACAACCAATCGGTATGCGAAATGGTGGTCTCACCCTTGAACGGACAACAGGCCACTGAATTCCCCCTGAGCCAAGATGCTCAAGGAGGGTTCCGGGGGAATGGTACGAACGACTTTCCCCGTCTCTTTATCCACCACCTGCACTTTTATTTCTTCCGTCGTATCGTCTATATGGAATCGAAGGGTGTTATTGGCCAATTCTAACCGGTGATTGAGATCTTCGACTGCGGCACTCACCTCTGCCAATTCAATCTTTTTGTCAGATGGAAAAGCAGATGTGATATTTTTTGCACCCACATCAACTGCCTCCGCTACCTGAGCCCCCCTCGCTTCGCTCCGTCCTGACTTAGGCGGAGAGACAGTAGGAGATTTCCCGGTGTGAGACACCGTTTGGTTGTGGGTTCTTATGACACTGACTTCCTCCATACTCATCTCTCACATATAGATCACAAGGATCCAGCTTGGCTCTCACTATCTCAACTCCATCCTGAGTCTTAAGAGGAGAACGTCGCATGAAAGACGAAAACTCGCATGGGAAAGAGTCCACCGCTCATGGCGAACTCTTTCCCAATGGATGATCAAACCAATTACTGGAGCAACTGCAATGCGACCTGGGGCTGGGCATTCGCCTGAGCCAAAATGGCCGTCGCAGCCTGCACCAAAATCTGACCCCGTGTAAATTGGGCCGTTTCCAATGCAAAGTCGGCATCACGAATTCGCGATTCCGAAGCTGCCTGGTTTTCAGCGGCATTATCCAAGAACGCAATGGCCGTGCTGAGTCGGCTTTGCACAGCACCGATACTTGACCGGCTCGTATTGATCGTATCCAAGGCCGAGTCAATCTGGGTAATCGCGGTATTAGCCGACGACCGACTGGTAATGGCCAAGGTGCTCAAATTTCCAGAAGCGACATACGTCGTAGCAGAGATAGCGCCGATATCGCTTGTCGTCCCAGCCACGGTAAAGTTATTGGTCGAGGTTAAGGTAAGGGAACCACGGACAACCCCTGTTCTCCCTGAAAAAGTAACATCACCACTATTCCCTAACGCCGTCTGGGCAGCACTGGTCGCGGTAATGGCAATATTTCGACCATCCGCGGCCGTCAACGTCAACTTACCAGATGACACGGTAGCTTTAACGCCTGTACTGCTAGACTGCGCATTGATCGCCGCCGCTAGAGCCCCATTCGAATCGTTCGTGGAAATGGTCAGCCCTCCAATGTTCACGCCATTGATGAACAAATCACCTGACGTCAGGGTGGCAGACCCTACGGAGTTAGTAAAGGTCACGGCATTCGATTCCACCGTCGCACTCACACCGGTTGTTGAACTAATACCATTAATCGCCGCTGCCTTCGCGAGTGCAGAAGACTGCCCATTATACGTTGTAATGGCACTCGTTGTGCCTGTGGAACCCACAAAACCCGATCCAATTCCCAAGTTGGTAGCAACATCCGCACCATTACTAAAGAGGGTGTTGGCAGCCACAGTGCTAAACCCAATGGCAAGGTTGGTTCCAGCCGTAGTTTCAAAGACAAGATTGCTCGACTCGATTACCCGAGCAGTGACATTCGTGATAGAAGCCGCATTCACCAATGAGGCAATATCCGTAACCAAGGATGCAACGGAAGACCCCGTTAAACCGCTCAAGTCAATAGCCGTGTCATTGATATATAAAGATGCATTGATCAAACTAGCAATGTACGCACTATTTCCAGCGATGACAGTAGCCGATGTAATGGTACCACCACCGATATTCAACACCGATACTTGGTCGTCACTATCGGAAGTCGCCAAAACATCGGTTCCATTGATGCTGAATTCTCCAGCAGATAAGTTCCCAACACCATTCGCCGTAGCACTGGACACTCCATCCCCGACATCGGCAGCTTGAGAAGCAAACTGGCCAATGGCCGTAGCCCGAACATCCGCGATTTCAAACGTCAGTGTTTGATCAGCATTCGCACCGATTTGGAACTTTTTCCCGCTGAACGTTCCATCGAGAAGAGTGGTGCCGTTGAATTCCACAGTTTGGGCCAACCGCGTCAACTCATTTCGTAGCTGAGTGGCCTCATTGTTGAGTGCGGTTCGGTCGGTATCGGTGTTATCGTCAGATGCGGCTTGCACGGCCAACTCACGAAGCCGTTGCAAAATATTCGTGACGGAATTGAGAGCACCTTCAGCAGTTTGCACTAATGAAATGGCGTTATTGGCATTCCGAGAAGCTTGTTGCAGACCACGAACCTGCGCTTGCAACCGTGTGGCAATAGCTAAACCGGCAGCATCGTCAGATGCCCGGTTAATTCTCAAACCTGAAGATAACCGCTCAAGAGATCGGTTGATGGCGTTGTTGGCACCTGTTAATTGGCGCTGCGTGTTGAGACTGGCAATGTTGGTATTAACTACAAGTGGCATGATGATTCCTCCTTGAATCGTTTAGTGATTGTTATGCCATTCGTGGCATTTTCTTAACCGTGGAATTTTTGCATTTCCTAAAATACAGCCGATTTTCTCTCTATTCGGAAAACAATCGACCAAACTTAACGTTTATTTCACCTTTATTTGCTATCAAGAACATCTTTCGGTTTTTCAATCAAAATCCTTGAGACGGTTCACACCTTATGAAAACGCACCCAATCAGCAACATTTCCTGTATGTTTGAGTCTCAAGCTGTTGAATGTACAGGAATCACATTCAGGAAAAGGCGTAATTTTCTAAGCTGTGGGAACCGCTTCAAAAAGGTTCTGGTAGGCTTCGGAAATTTTATTAATAAGGTCGGGATCTTGAGGACGCTGAAGTAGGGCTTGCTCATAAAATGGGATGGCCAAAGTATAGGATCCCGCTGCAGAAAACACCGCTCCCACGGCTTCGAAAAAATCCGGATCATCGAGACTGACTTCGGCTCCTTTTTCAAAAAATCGCTGAGCCACCTCGACTCGCTGCTCCTGCAGAGAAAGAACCCCAAGGTCATAATACACACGAGGATCAGACGCGTTCATAACCAGTGCCTGCTCCAAGGCCTCAATAGAATTCTCACGATTACCCAAAGCCTGCTGGGCCTTCGACAACCGGAAATACGCTTCCCCTCGTGCGATCACTTCAATCTTCGGATTATTAGCGATGGTTCTATAATGAGTGCTTGCCTTCTCATAATTCTCAAGACGAAAGTAAAAATCCCCTGGATAGAATAATTCATCACTCTGCCGATGCGGATCAGGACGAGCATCGACAATTCTTTTTTGCCATCGCTCATAATCCCGTTTGGCTTTTTGATAAAGGGTCTCGATTTTTTTATTGCCTGACCATTTATCCTGAGCCGTCCTTACCAATTCCCAAGCCATTTCCGGATTACTCTGGCCCAAGGCAATCATAATTCCAACCGACATACCGTCTTCAGTAAGGGAGTCAATGTGGGTTTTTTCTAAGACATGAGAAAAAGGAACTTTAGCATTATCGTAACATTCAATGGCAATGAACTTTTGAGCACACCTCAATAATTCTTGCCTAGAAAAATTGTCATGCGCAGTGGATTCTAGTTGATCTAATGCTTTCAACCGACCATAAAGCCGCCTGATTTGTTGGCGTAGGATAGGGATCGCGTTAGTCAAGTCGCCATAATATCGAAGGCCTCGACTGACCTGTTTATCTAATCGATCAAATTCAGTTTCCTCCCCTTCAATAAAATCTGCAGCATCGGTCTCCTCTCGACACATATATAATTCCAGATCGAAGTCGATGAGCTGCAAAAGCCCAAGCGTCTTGGCATAGCCTGGAACTAAGCTCGTTATCCGTTCCGCCTTTCTGCTTAACCGTACTAGGGCTGGAGATCCATCATCACCTTGCTGCCGTAAAATCTTGATTTTTTCCATTAAGTCGCAGAGCCGAAGAGAAGCTCGCTCAAGCTTTTGAAGTTCTCGAAGACGTTGGCGAATTTCGGAAAGAATAGGAGCCCGGCTTACTCGTTCAGATTCGCCAAGGCTATGTTGAATAGTTTCGAATATGGGGGAAAGGCCTTGAAGGCAAAATTCTGTGAGAACATCGCGAAGAAGCCAATTTTGGGCTCCTTCAATATTCACGCCACCTTCAGTGGCATTGATCACGGTGTTCGTGCAATTTCGAATTTTCTGCTCCCAGGTCTGTTTATATCCAAAAAACACAGGTTCCGCTCGTACGGGTTCTCCAAAAATGTTTTTCGTCCACTTTCCTTGTTTTTCTATCCAAGATGCTTCTGTACCTTCTACAAAATAGGATCCTCCTTTCACATGCGGTAGATCATCGGTATAACTCAAATCTAGTCCTATCAATACAATAGGATCACACCCTAACCACTGAGCAAGATTAAATCCCATATGGACCTGACACTGGATTTGGCCCTCTATAGACCCCTTTTCAGGAAAAAAATCCTGAAGCCATTGGTACGCGGTCATACTCGTAGCCGTCACAAATTTTGGTCCGGGAAAATGCTTTACAAACCGATCATGACAGGAGGGATGGAATACGAGACTGACATCTTCCGGTATGACTACGCCTTGATACTTACAAGTGGTCTCTTCTTGAGGATCAACGCTCACCACGAAATCAGGTTTGATACCCTGAGCCAAAAGAAAACCGATTATAGTATCCGCAGCAATAATCACGGCCCGCCCTTTGAGTTCTTTCAAGTAATGACAATTTTTCCGCAATGAGGGACCAGCGGCCACTATGACGGCTGGGAGCCCAGGAAATAGACCTTTCAGCCTATCAACGCCACTGGCGGTCATCACATGAGGCATGGCTTCAAAAATTCTTTTCGTAAATAGTTGGCCAAACCGCGAGGCCGTCGCTAGGTTAATCTTAGCTCCAGTCGTGAATCGCACTAATTCTTTGTCGATTTTCCGGTTATAGATGGCCGGTGACAACTTTAGGGCAGGAGCAAATCGGATGACGAACACATCGCCTCCCGTTTCCAACATATATTGGTAACACGAAGGTTCTATTCGCACCTCTTCCCCGACCAACACCTTAATACGTGAATGGGTCAATATTGGCGTCAGATCGACCAATTCCATAGCTAATCGAAAAATTTGCGGGTCAGCTTCATATACGATGAGTGCCGATCCTTTTTTTAAATTCTCAGCAAGTTCCTTTGCCAAATACCCCAATCCCATTCCCATAACCACCAATACTCTATTGGCATTGCCCTGCAATTTTTTTGCAGTGTTCCTTGCCACCTGAACTGGATCATCGCCATTATGAACCGCGACCGTCTCTCCAGATAAGGTTTCGACTAGTAATCGACAGGCTCCGCTGGTAGCCTTGGTAACCTGGTATCGCTCAGATGGCTCGACATGCTCCACCACACCTCTTAGCTCTGGATGATGCTCCTCTAACGCCCTGAGATTTTCTTCATAGAGGCTTTCGTTCATTCGTATCTCCTCATGTCAGTTGGTATCGAGTCCCGGCGATATAGGGAGCTCCACCTCCACGATCCGAGAAATAATACACGGTGAGGATTTCTCCATTGCTCAACTCTATAGAGGAAGGGTAGCCCAATTCCCCATCATCATGCCCGTCGGCTCGGAGAACTTGCTCATCAAAAATAGACCAGGATAGTCCCGATTGTGACCGACAACATCGAATCCCAGCGGGCAATTGGCGATATCCATACGTGGCAAGTACACCACCGCGGCTCAACATCAATAAGTCCGCAGGATACCCCCAAAGCGGAAGTCGCTCAGGTACGTTCCATGTGACACCTTCATCCTCTGAAATTGTTTGATACACATACCCCCGTCCCTTGTGATCCGTTCTAAGAAAAGAAAGTAATCGACCATCTTGGAGGCGCATTAGGGCAGGCTCTTCAAATATTGGATTGCCGGACACTGCAAGAGGCCCAATCACAGGCCAGGAATGGCCACCATCCTGAGAGCGTAGAAGATACGATCCATTGGCGCCCTGATCCGAACAGCCATACAGCGGCATCAGTAATTCACCAGAAGGAAGTTCCAGCACGGCGTCAGTCGTGGCAAGTCCATTGGAAAACCCGGACACGTTAATATCTTGAGGAGCTTCCCACGTCTCGCCTCCATCCAAAGACTTAACGATCGTCAAACACAGCTTGTTTTGAGAAACATTCATCCGAAAAAAATTTACCAATACGATGCCATTCGAGAGTTGGACGATGGAAGGATCACGATCGTCCCAATCGGTATCACAGATAACTTTTGGAGCCGAAAATGTTTCCGTATTTCCGGGAGTCACCGATCGGCACATCATCAATCTCCCCGAGGCATCGACATGCTCCGCGCCCTCACGATACACCACAAGAATTTCACCTGAGATCAATTGGCAAACATCGGGAAAGGCCAAATGGCGGTTGGGATTCTGAGCAATCACAACATGTTGCCTATTCCGCTTCAAATCCATTTCCTCCTGCACCAGAGCTTCTTCATTCATTGCAAAGCCTGTTCCCCTGTACCCATTCATGACACAGCACCAATCATCATCGCGTCTACTTCGGAAATTTCTTGAACCTCGGCTTGGGTTTTGGCCACCAAGCTCAACTCATAGACCTTAGGATTTTTTCCCCTCACCGAGATTTGACGTGTCGTATCATCACATTCAGATGCGGAAAACGAGACACGAGAAAAATATGACTTGCCCACTGGAAACGATGTCACCAATGGGACGAGGTATCCCGTCGACTGTTTGACCGCCATAGACAAGGTGGTTCTGTGATCACCCACTAGCATGGTGCCTTCCGTCATTCCCAACCCTCCATTCGCTGACACCAAAAAGGAGACGGCCCGAGAATGGTCAATGGACCCAGCCTGCAACAAAAATTTCTCAGGGACGAATCCGCCGTTATGAGTTTGGATCATGAGGGAATTATAATCGAAGGCATCAGGCATTAACGTAATGGGCCATAGCCGAAGGGCCCCAGCCGGGACTTTGTTCCAAAATAATTGATAACGTACATGAAGCTCTCCATTCCATCCCAGACATAACGATTTTTCTATGGGGCCAAACCGGGTCGGAATCGTACAACAGATTTCCACACCGCCATCACCCACCATGGGCGTAACATCTGGTTCGACAGGAACCAAATCCGTAATTTTTGGTCTACCGTACGACTCCAGCACTAAGTGACCTGAATAAAAATCAGCACCCATCGTAATATCATCAAAGAACCCATGGTGTATTGTTCCGATAAGAGGTTTCGTTGAAACGGCATGTACCCAAAAACCATCAATGGCAAGCCCCCGTCTGCAGTTCAATCGAGCCTTGACTTGGTTATTTTCCACCTCAAGATATTTTCCACATCGGCGAATCTCCCATTGTGGATGAAACTGGGAATATGAATAGGTTTTCCCTGGAAGGATGAAAGGGGAGGCTTTTTGCTGCGTGGCCAAACCCAGTTTTTTTTGAAACCGGTTTAAGCGTTTCTGGTAAGCCACCCACCGACGTTTGGTAATATGGGTTCGAAAGTCGCTACTCCAAAGATAGCAGAGCTCTTTCCAATCATCGTCCGTCACAAATGGATTCATCTTCAGGGCTTCAAAGGCACGGTAGCAGGCGGCATTGATTCCCGCATCATCACGCCCGGTGACTGCCCATCGAAGTACGTTATATTTAGCCTGTTTCTTCACGGGAATGGGGCATTGCGAGGATTCTAATCGTAGGTGATGCCCGGCTAAAGAATTTTCCAGAAATCTCAAGGTGTCGCTGGGACGGATAAATTGAAAGCGATCATCACCTTTCAATTGAGCAAATATGAATCGAATGCGCTCCCATTCATCGGCCATGGGCGCCGGCTCTGTGAGATACCGCCCTGGACGATAATCAAACACCTCAGCATCGTTTCCATATAGAGGAAAAACTCTTGGCGTCGATCCCACATGATGACCGAGATAGGTGAGATAATCTGCCCATTCCAAATCCCCATGAACAAACCGTTGAAATTTTTGAAAGGCGATGGACTTATTCCATATCACAGGAAGCTCTTGCCCAGAGGGACTAGAAACAAGTTGAGGATAATACCGCCACTCTGGGCTCCATTCGGGATTTTCGTGAAAAGGATTATCCCATTCCATCATCATGGCTTGAAAACCGGCATTCACATAATGATCGATGATCCCCGCGGAATAAGCCTGTTCATTGATAAGCGCAAGGGACGGGGAACACCCGAGCAATTGCTTGTAGATTTCGTTTCCAAACCGGAGATTCGCACCATTCACTTCAGCAGGAACCAAAGGACCAATAATTTGGGCATAGCCGCTTCCAACAAATTCACAAAGACCGTCATCAATCAGTTCTCGTAACTGTTGAACCCAGGTAGGATCAATTTCGAAGATGCTTTCCAGGGTGGCGCCCGTAGCTTCAATACCAATGGGAACCCGTAAATCTTTAGAAAGTTTTAAAAGTGGCCAGTAGCAGCGGGAAATAACCGAGAACCGTTCCTCTTCTTCAATCGAGGAATACGCCAGGTTCAAGTGAAAAACGGTAAAAAGGTTTAATGACATAGTGAGAGCATTGCCTGAGAAATAGGAATTGTCTCGATCTGAATATTCTGAACTACGTTTTGGGCCCTATTGGCGGCTTCTTCTCTCGTCTCTCCCGTGGCAATCACGACTCCGGCTCTTGCCGGATGATGCTCAATGGTACCCACAACATCTCCGACCTGAACCCGTACTTGCAAAAAAGCAATCCCAGGTTTATGAGCCCAATGGGAAAAGTCAGAAATCCGCGTGACCCTTCCTGGCGATGGGAACAGATATCGTTGAGCAACACATTTTTGGTAGCGAGGTAATAAATCTTCCGGTTTGGGTTTCTGCCCTAAGGCCACATAAATGGCATGCCGAACAAATTCCACTCCCGTATTTAAAGGAATTTCGTGCGTACAAAAATACCCGCCGCTCAGACGAGCCGCGATCTCAATGATGTACGGTTGACCATGGTGGACAACAATATCCCCCTTCACCACTCCCTCGACAATGCCCAGACTTCTGGCTGCCTGCTCAACCACCTTGCCAACCAATTCTTGCTGTGACGGAGAAAGATGACTGGGCAAATCACCTCCATTTTCAATAATATGTGGGGCATAGGTTTCTAACAATTCATAATTGCGATCAGAAAAACCAGGGGTATGGGCAACCCCATCGACCATCATCGTTTCTGTACTCACCTGAGGCCCATCTAAAAATCGCTCAACCAGAACTTGCTGGGAAGGCGAATATGACAAAGAAAATTGGTAAGCCCAGGCTAAATCGATTTCAGCCGTCAAACGAAGAACACCCCGGGCACCGCGACTATCCACTGGCTTAATCACCAGTGGCAATCCTTGCTCAAGAACGATTTCCTGTAAGTGCGTTAAAGAATGAACCAAAGAAAACCAGGGAACGGGAACACCATCCGCCAATAACTTCATTTTCATCGCATATTTGTCTGTAGCCAGTCGGGCCGACTCACGGGAAATCCCCGGAAGCCCCAGGTCTTGAGCTATGGCAGCCACGGTTTGTGGGACATCAGAGCCCATACACATCACGCCATGAATGGGTCTGACGGTTTCGCAAAACATTTTTGCCTGAGCGACCGTGCGACTAACGTCATACGTATCGGTAAGAAGAAAGTCGTCAGCTACAGCTGCACCTTCTGCATCTGCATCCCGGTCACTCACTACCACATGCAAGCCCATCGATTGAGCCAACTGAATGCCCGGTACAGCCTCTATGCCCCCACCAACGACAAGTAAGGTCCGTTTCAAAAATATAATCCCCCATTCACATTGATCGTTTGTGCGGTTATATAACTACTCATGTCAGAAGCTAAAAACACCACGGCCTGCGCCACTTCCTCCGGAGTGCCAAGTCGCTTGAGCACAATCTGCTCCGCAGCCTGTTGGACACTTGGGGCCTGCAATCCTGATTGGGCCATGTCTGAAGCAATTAACCCTGCCGCAACCGTGTTGCATCGAATATTCCATTGAGCCCCAAAACGAGCAATCACCTGTGACAAAGAAATCAGCCCGGCCTTACTTGCCGCATAATGCGCGGTCCGCGGTCCCCCGTATTGTCCACTGACCGACCCAATATTAATAATACTCCCATGTTGTCTTTTTTTTAGAAACGGAAGGGCCTCCTGCGCACATATAAACGGACCTTTTAAATTCACGGAAAGAATCCGGTCCCAATCTTCGTCCAAGATTTGATCAAAGTCCGTAGGCTGATTGATTCCAGCATTATTCACCAAAATATCTACCCCACCATACGTGTCTTCAATACGAGACAACGCTGACGCAATGCTCTTCCGATTCGTCACTTCCACAGACAAGCAACAGCTCGTCCCCCCAGCCGCCTCAATGTCTTTCACGACACTTTCTGCTGCTTCAACTTTGTGCTGATAAGCTACCGCAACACGAGCTCCCCCTCGAGCCAAAGCCAGAGAAATGGCCTTTCCAATCCCCCGGCTTCCACCAGTCACGAAGGCAACTTTTCCATCAAGTTTTTCTATCATGGTCATGGCGTATCTACGTAAATATTTGACGCGAATCTCTACTTAACTCGTCCACGGCCTGACGCAATAACACAACCGGCGACGGGTTCAGGGACTTCAACCGAAGGCTCCTTTTTAAAATTGCAGCATCTCAGTAGTTCCTTCGATAAATTTCTTTGAAAAGGATCCACCATGGAGGAACATTCTTGAATAAAGGAAAGTTGCCCTATGCCTTTGATTCATTTTTCTTTCATTGAGCAGAGTCTACAGAGGCGAGGTGTTCCTCTGGTAATGGTGAAACCCATCGAGGAACAACTTGTGCGGATTTTGTATGTGATTGAATAATATATGCCTGAACATTGCTCTCATTTCGATCTTGCATTTCTACAGTTTCATATTCAGGAAATTCTTCTAAGAGTTGGGTCCCAATCCAATTCATTGAATCAACAGATAGATTTGAACCAGCAAATTGAACGTTAAGTTTTTCATCTAGATAATTTTCTGTGATATTGACTCCGATATGGGGACCCTGACCATGTTGAGATAGTTTATCCACAGTTACAGACATTATATCTTCTACAATTTCAAGCTCGACACCACACTCTTCAGCAAAATTGGCTGCCATACGATCTTGGACGAATCGCAGAATTCTTCTTTGTCGTGCCCCTCTCTTTAGGCGGTCCGCACGCATGTGAGCATCACGAATAATTTCACGTGAGGCTTCATCAGAAATAAGTCGCGAATGAAAATATGAACTTCGTTGGTGGAAGAGCGTCAGGAAGTCTTCGTCGTAATTGATCAAACCTTGCTCTTTGCAATATTCAAAAATTTCTGTTCCTGGCAGAGGAGTCAATACGCTGATTTCCGGGCTATCTGGCTGAACATCTTCCATAAAGCAAAGGGTTTCCTCGATATCAGCTGCGGTTTCCCAAGGAAAACCGATCATAATAAACATCGTTAAATGGAGACCTGCCTCTTGAATAATTCTTGAAGCACGGCGTACGGTTTCCTCTGAACTAGCCTTCTTAATGTTTTTCAAGGTTCGTTGGTTGCCGCTTTCTCCTCCAATAGCCGCTGCCACACAATTAACTTCCTTCATAGCGTGAATCACTTTTTCATTCACCAAATGAGGATGAATCTCACACCACCAACGAAATTCGGACTTTGGCAAATCCCCAAGGCCTCGCTTTTGCATCTCTTCACATATTGCCAAGGTATAATCGAGATCAGTGACAAAAATATCATCCTGGAATGAAAAGAAGGAACTCCCATACTTACCTTTGATACTTAAGATCTCATCAACGATATAACGGGGAGAATGACGTCGAACTTGGCGGGTCCAGGTCGCCCGAGAATCGCAAAACGTACAGCCGTAAGGGCAACCACGTGAAGAGAATAGATTGCTAAAATCATTTGGTGTCATTTGATGACTATGAAGAATAATATCTCTCTCAGGGAAACGCAGCGTATCAATGTCAGAGATAAGTGGTCGATCAGCATTTTGAATGAATGGTCCTGTCGATACTGAACTTGCATCCAACATTAAGTTACGTTTTAGACTTGGTGTTTGTACAATATTCCCATTTCGCCTAAATCCAATTCCTGCAACACTTCCAACTTCTTGATTGCCTCGATTAAGGGCTTGGATCAGCTCCACAATCGTGTCCTCACCTTCACCCCGTGCAACGAAATCCGCCTCCGTACGCTCTAAAACATGGTCCGGATTCGCAGTTGCATGAGGTCCCCCCACAACAATAATCACCTTCGGCAAGGCTTGCCGAATTAAATGAATAACCGTCTTGGCAATAAAAAACTTTGCTGTCCGAACTGACATCCCAATGAAATCTGGCTGATAATCGACAACCGTAGACACAACTTCTTGATAAACAGGATGCTGCTCATTGGTGACATCTGCCAAATATTGATCAAACATATTCATTTCTTCTAAGTATCCTCGATTGGCCACACATAATCGCTGATGAGGGTCAAGGTCGGTATTATAGATCACCACATCCCTGTAACCCTTTGACCGAAGCGCAGCGGAAAGATAGGCAGCTCCTAGCGGCACACCCCGTTGCTCTTCGTTTAAAAATCGATAAAATGGTGGGTCCATCAACATAATTCTATTGATTTTCATGATTACCTCCCTAGACAAACATCCGAACCGGGAATGGGCCAACTAGTTCTGTTTGGGCAAGACGATGAGCTCTCTTAGGCCGCACCAAGGGGAACGGTTGCTTAACGAAGATTGTTTCCCCATGAACTACATACCTGGGGGGATAGACATGTAAGTATTTCATTGCCCACTCCTTGCCATCTGAGTAGCTTGACTGTCCTCCATGCTTTCCCTTCGCTTTAAGACCCGGCAAACAGCCTCAGCGATTCCCTTAGAACAGAGGCCATACTTCACGGCGAGTTCTTCAGGTTCTCCTGACTCACCAAAGGAATCCTTTACCCCCACAAACTCCATGGGGCAGGGATGGTCCCGGACAAGCACTTCAGCCACGGCACTGCCTAACCCTCCATAAATGTTATGGTCTTCAGCGGTGACAATCGCACCAGTTTCTTGAGCGCACGACACCACCAATTCCCGATCGATTGGCTTAATCGTCGACATATTCACTACTCGCACTGAGAGCCCTTCTTTCGCCAACAATACAGCTGCATCCAAAGCCCTCGCCACTTCAACCCCACAAGCGATAATGGTGACGTCCTTGCCTTGTTGAAGGATTTGCCCTTTTCCAATTTCAAATTGGTAGTTGGGATGAAGAATCCTTTTCGCAGGACTCCGCCCAGTTCGCATGTACACCGGGCCGTCATACATCAGCACGGCTTTCGTAGCTTGCTCCATTTCATATGGATCAGCCGGAGAAATCACCACCATTCCAGGAATGGCGCGAAAGGCCGCGAGATCTTCCAAGCATTGCGCTGAACCCCCGTCAGGCCCCACATCTAATCCAGGATGACTGGCCACAATTTTGACATTCCTTTTGGCATAGGCAACCGAAAGCCTCGCCTGCTCTAATGCACGCAAACAAAACACGGCAAAGGTCGTGACAAAAGGCACCAGCCCCACACTAGCTATTCCACCCGCCACTCCCATCATGTTTTGCTCCGCAATGCCACATTGATAAAACCGATCAGGGAAAGCCTTTCGAAAGTGATGGGTCCCCGTCCCTCCAGCAATATCGGCATCTAACACCACAAAGTTAAGATATTGATCACCAAGCTGCACTAACGTACGGCCAAATGCCTCTCTCAAAGAGTCTCCACTGGATCCGATTTGAACCGGAACTGGTTGCCCCACTTCACACATTCCCATGGAGACTCCTTTGAATTTCTTCGTTGGTCATTCCCAAATCATCAAGGCTGGTTTCCATATCCTCCAGTTGCAACTTCACACTCCCATGCCATGCAGGATTCCCTTCCATAAAGCTGACGCCCTTTCCCTTGAGGGTATGCGCAATGATAAGAGTAGGCCCCAACCCATGGCTCCTCGATTTTGCCAATGCCTCAGAGATTTCAAAAAAATTGTGTCCATCGATTTCTAGAACATGCCAATTAAATGCTTCCC
Organism: Candidatus Nitronereus thalassa; assembly: GCF_032191465.1. Taxonomy (NCBI): domain Bacteria; kingdom Pseudomonadati; phylum Nitrospirota; class Nitrospiria; order Nitrospirales; family Nitrospiraceae; genus Candidatus Nitronereus; species Candidatus Nitronereus thalassa. The sequence continues at coordinate 1,265,841 of NZ_JAQOUE010000001.1, forward strand.
ATTTGGCCCCTAAGGGTTCAAGCCCCATGATGCGTTCATTGAAATCATCGCTTTGGAGTTTGTTATAGTCGACGATCGCACAGAGGTTATCTAACTGGAATTGAGCCGCACACATCGCGCCTTCCCAAATTTCGCCTTCCTGTAATTCTCCATCACCCAGTAGCACGTACACACGTTCTGCCTTTTGTTGCTTCTTCAACCCTAGGGCCATCCCGATTGCCACGGAAAAACCTTGTCCCAGGGACCCCGTACTGGCTTCCACGCACGGCAGGTCAAGCACATGGGGATGACCTTGTAGAGGACTTCCCAGTTTTCGCAGTGTCTTGAGTGCGGTTTTTTGTAAGTAACCCATTTCTGCAAGAATCGCATAGAGGGCTGGACAAGCATGGCCCTTGGAAAGGATAAATTTATGGCGTGAGGTAGATTCCCTGTCTTCAGGAAACACGTTTAACTCCTCACTCCATAACGCAGTTAATAGATCTGCTGCAGACAGTGAGCCCCCAGGATGTCCCGAGCCCGCAAAATATATTGACAATAGGCTACCAATCCTCACCTGGCGTGCACGTTCGATTAGGAGGTCTTGATTAATTGCAGAACACAGCATAGTTGTTTCAACTTATCGTTACAGGTTGTTCTGCATTGGCGGCATCGAGCAATTGTACGACACCAATGACTTCACACGATGGAATGAGGGTATGCACCTCCTCTTGAATCTCAGAAAAGTAGGAGCGGGACATAATCAGCACCACGTCGGGGTTCAGGGCTAAAAGATCATCAGGAACTTTCAAGTGGCACCCATGAACCGAAGAGGTGAATTTGACGAGATGTTTATCGATCACACCTTGTAAGGCTTGGGTATTCAATCCACCAATCTGCACAAGCACATCAAATAGTCTCCCGGCTCCCCACACAACCACGCGCTGCTTGTGCAGTAGCTCATTCAAGGTGTCCCCGACCTTCCGCAATCGAGATTTACCCTGAGCCATTGTCTCTTGATAGCACCTAATCAAATCAAAACTTTTTGTGGCTAAGGCCGGCATTTCGCCACCGAAACGCGGCGCAGGCTCTTCCGGCTTGCGCCCCACACATGTAAGGTTTTCCAATGAGGAATCCGGCACAATGGCTTCTACCTGGAATCCAGACACTTCAAGGTAATGGGTAAGGTGCTCAGGAAGAAAATGGAAAAGGTGTTTATCAATAAACCATTCTTCAACCACATCCTCGCGCCCTACAAATTCTAAATTGGGCACTTCAAGGAATAACAACCCTCCCGGGATCATGGCTTTTTCAATCTGCCTTAAGGTTTCTCGTGGAGAACGAAGGTGCTCAAGTGTATGTCCGCAATACACTACCTCAAAGGTATTGTCTGGCAAGGTGACGTCTTCAATACGATTGACAAGCACATCAATGCCTTCGATTGAAGAATAGTCCCCAACAATATTGGGGTCAGATTCGATAGCCAAAATTGATGCCTGTGGAGCTAACGCCTTTATGTGCTTCACAAAAGATCCGCGATTGGATCCAACATCTAAACATGAATGGATTGTTTCCAAATCTACGAATTCCTGCAAAACGGATATGGCTACTGTTGTACGAAACCCTTTGCCATATCGAATATTGCCCCAGTCAGCCCCACCTGATACGGCGACTTTTCGGTCGGCAACATGATCGATTCTTGGCAAACTTTGGACCAAACCACAAACACAACACACATAGACGGAAAGACCGCGGGTCCCTGTGGGAGCTTGGTACGCACGTTCCATTCTTTCTTCCTGACACAAATCGCAATAGCTGTTCATGGCGACGTCGCCCAACTTGGCTCAGGCTCAGGAATAGAGTCATACTCCATTCGATATTCCTCTGTTCGATCGTATCCAAATTGCCGCATGACATCTCCCGCAATAGTCATCAAATCCAATCGCTGTTCATCAGTGAGAAGGCGATCAATAGGGGTACCCACATTGTGTGGATGTTTAATTAATGAGAATATTTCTTGATCAATCGGCAATCCCAAGAAACTCAGCATGTCTTCGACGGCATCAGGATTAGAGACTAATTCTTCAAGTTTATAGATCCGCTTTCGACTTTCACCGAGGGGTGCCAGGGTTCGTTGAATCCACCGATTTACCTCGCCCCAGTGAAAACATATGCGCTGAAATTGATTAAACCCTCTGAATTCATGAGCCATTGCGCTACCCGCTGGTGGCAAATTCCACCAATATTTTTTTTCTGGCGGCGGGGCAGATAATTGATCTGGGTGATCAATATGATTTTGCAGGATATTCGTACTTCTATCGTCGTAACACTCGTGACCCAATTTATGAAAAAATGAACTTGTCACTTTTCGTCCATCCCGAACGATGTAAATAAATTTTGCGTTCGGAAAAAGCCGATCTAACGCTTCAATGAGCCACGAAAGCTTATTCGATGAGTCTCCCCAAAACCCGCGTGTACTATAATTGATTGCTGCCCCATGATATGTGGATAATTCTTGACAGACTTCATCAAGTGAAATTAATCCCATATAATATCGCACGGCCAATGGCTGAACATGTGTACACAGATACTCATGATGCATTTCAACTTGCGGATACAGCCCAAAAACTTTTTCCATAAGCTGTGTTCCAGATCTCCCACTCGATACGATAAAAAATGGTTTTGTGTCCCTGCTCATAAATTCTCCTCCTCCTGCTCAGGGGACTGAACATTTGGCTTGGCATACACCACAAGCTCTCTTCCAATGCCCAGTGCTGCGAAATTACGAAAGATCGTAGCTTTTTCTTTTTGCAACCCTGTTTGACTTAGATTGAGCTCAAATTGCATGCGTTTTTTATGGCAATTCCTTCCTAATTTGTCATTCCCAATATAGTGCTCCCCCATAAGAAGAAAAAACTCCATAGGAAATGTGGTATGAGAATCCACAACCGAAAAGCCACATTGCGCAAGGAGATGGCAAAGCGACTGTAAAGTAAAATAATTGAGGTGATGGGGAGGAGCCACCCACCATGATTCGCACTGAGTCAATTGCTGGACAGCCCGCTGCAAGGGATTGTAGTCATTCGGAACAACCACACAGAGAACACCCTGAGGGTCCATCATCATTCGTGCGATTTTCAAAAACTTTTGTGGGTCAGGATGGTGCTCCAAGACTTCACTCATTTGAATCGCGTCAAATCGTCCCAAGGAATGGGCAAGCTCTGGGGTCAAAAATTCCTCGACAACATTTGCACCATGAGCACGACTTTGGGCTGCCGCTTGCGACGATGGTTCGATTCCAAGCGTGTCCCACCCTCGGCTTTTCCCAGAGAGGAGAAATGATCCTGGACCAGAACCAATGTCACATAAGCGCCCGCTCTGTTGTCCTAATAATTGTTCTATGCGTTCATACCGTTCGCCATGAACCACATTCCACCAATCTAAATCTTCGCTATGTTCTTCAAGATAATTTGGTTTTTCCTCTCCGTAATATTCATCGTGATAGACTCGTTGCAGTTCAGACTCATCAGGAATCGGCACGACATGTGCAAACTTACACAGTTGGCACTCCAGCACGTCATACCCATTCACGGAGTCCAGTATAAATCCTTCATGCGCTTTCCATTTTTTTAACCCACCCGTTGCATACTCATTCAAAAAGAGTTCCTGCCTAGACATCACATTCTCCATAAGAAGATGCAGAATGAAATTGGGCATGAATCCTGGTTTCCGAACCTTGCAACCATCCATGTGTCTTCACATAACCGACCACCAGCTCAGCATTGGCTTCTGGAGAAGAATGTGTTGTTTCCAATTGCAATTCAGGAGATAACGGTTGCTCATAGGGATCATCAATTCCAGTAAATCCTGACAATTGTCCACGAGCCGCCTTAGAATACAGCCCTTTGGGGTCACGGCGCTGACATTCCTGAAGTGGCGTATTCATAAATACTTCGATAAAGTGATTCTCCCCAATCATCTGCCGAACTTCCTGGCGAATCGCACAATAGGGACTAATCGTTGCGCACACCACAATTCCCCCATGACGCACAATTTCTTTAGCGACAAACCCAATACGGCGGATATTGGTATTCCGGTCTTCTCGACTAAAACCCAATTCTTTGGACAGATGCGTCCGAATAACATCTCCGTCTAAGAGCGTCACCTCTCGTCCAAGCTCTAAGAATTGAGACGTCAGCGTTTGAGCTGTCGTCGACTTACCAGACGCACTAAGTCCAGTAAACCAAACACAAAATCCTCGTTGGGAAGACGGAAGGCTAGAGAAGGCTAGTTGATTATTGTCTACATGAAGAGTCATCTTGTTCCCTTTGCACAATCAACTTTTTACTAAACTCCATCCATCAAAATTGCCCTTACCATTACTGTTGGCAAACTAACTCATTGACCTTTTCTGACACCTGCGAGACCACCATACTGGCAATACGTTGCGCGCCAAAACCATCAACAACCCTCTTTCCGTTTTGAGCCATTTGCTCACGCTTCAATGGATTATCTAGCAATTGAATTATTTCGCGAGAAATATCCACTACTTCTACATGTTCGTGCAGACCCAAACACATGGCAGCCCCCTCCTGAGATAGAGCTCTTGCGGATTCAACATGATCTTCTGTAAGACAAAGATACACAGTCGGCACACCCATGGCTGCCAACTCATACGCAGTGATACCAAAAGATGCCAGCGCAACATCGGCTTGATTCATAAGGTCAGACATCGTTTTAGGTCCAAAGTGAATTTCAACATCCAAACTAGAACCTTCCACCCAATTTGTAATAGCTAGAATTTGTCGACATGCTGGACCAAGAACCAAAAGGACTCGACAGTCAGACTCTAAACTTGCCAAAGCTTCAAGTGCTTTAAGGGTTAGTCCTGCGGGATCACTGGCTCCCATGGTTACCAAAATAACTGGACGACTCTTGGGCAAAAACGCTGAGGGTGTTCGAAACTCATCTCGCAAAATGATCCACTCCCACCCAGAATGCATCTGCCCGGTAAACCCGTTCCAATCCATACGGTGTACTTGTGGAACCGGTGGATAAAAAGCGAGATCGGCATCCAAGCGACGGTCGGTAGGATCATCGATGGTCACAATCAGTTTTCCCTCGTCTCGCAACCGTTGCACCACCTCGCGAGGCAATTCATCACGGACATCCAACACCACAACCTCGGCATGGATGGCTTGGCAAAGATCTCGAAGCCACACTCCTTGATCGGGTAAATTTGGGGTCAACCCTCTTACGACACGATATCCCCGTTCCTCACATAGACCAACACCCAAGGCATCTCGCCGCATGGCAAAGGTCACCGCACAGCCATGCTGAAGTCGGAATTCATCGGCCAAAGCCAAACACCTGGTCACATGACCGAACCCAATTTCGGAAGATCCGTCACATCGAATAAGAATAGTAGGACCAGCCTGTTTCATGGATTACTCCGGCCAAGAACTCGGGTTAAGTAAGGGTTCATCGGATAGTCCCCACGACTGCGCACAATAAAATTCCTCCGTGGGCAACGGGCCACATTCTATGGAATCTAAGGTCTCTTGAAGTTCGGCTTGTGTACGCAAACCAACGAGAGCGGTCGTCACTCCTGGAGTAGACACACAAAACCGCAACGCCATCCGAGACACGTCCCTCCAAGACCCTTCAAGATACCCACAAATTTTTTCTGCACTATTTTTGAGAGGCTCAAGGGTAGCAGGAAGCCATTGCGCTTTCTCAGTCAGCACTCCTTTAAGAAAGACCGACCGTACCATGATGGCCACTCCAGCTTGTTCCGCCAGGGGAAACACACGTTCCGCCATCTTTTGGTCAAGAAGGTTGTACGGTACTTGAATCAATGAACAAAGCCCTAAACGAATAGCGGACAGAGCCTCTTCTTCTGTGTAGACAGATGCGCCCCACACCCGCACCTTTCCTTGCTCTGTTGTCCGGGCCATTATTGTTTGCCATTCATTAGACTCCAGAACTTCGACCGTGGCATTGTGGATTTGCACAATATCCAAGGTATCCCGTCGTAATTGCCTCCTGCTATTGTCCAACGATTCATTGATGCTTTTTTCGAATTCCTGTCCCCTTCGCAAGTTTCTATTGGCATCGACCGGAATATTCACTTTAGTCGCAATCACACAATCGGGCCGATCGTTGAGTACACTACCGAGCAACGATTCGCTCGTGCCGTAGTTGGGAGCGGTATCAAAGAGGTTGATGCCTGACTCCGCAGCTTGTGAAATCAAACGAACGGCATCGGATGTTTCCGGACGACCATAAGCCCCCGGCATGGGAATGCCATAATCCAGACCGAGTTCGACGGTCCCCAGTGCGATCTCGGATACCATAATTCCGGTTCGGCCTAAGGCCTTTTGTTCAATTTTACGATTCAAGACATTCATGACTCTGTCAGTCGATAAAAACCTTTTTTCGCTTGTGGACCTTTGAGACGTCGATCGACATCACCCCAGGCCACAGCCTCGGCTATGACAAGAAAGGCATCGGAGACCGCTTCCAAATATTCCGCAACATCTTCCATTTCATGGGCAAAAGAAGGTTTAAACTGATCGCCCGCCAAATATCCTTTTTCCAACATGAGTTGAGAAAACAGCGTCATGAGTTTCACGCCATCCTCATGCATGATGGCAAAATGCGCTAAACTCGGAAGACCATCGACGTGCACGTGAAAACCCACGTGTTCACCGGCTTTTTGCCAACCCATTTTGACCATGTTGCCGATCATGATCAGGTGTGAGGCTACATTCTCTCGACGGTGCTTTCGAATGGTGGCTAACGCGGCCACCGGCCCCATGCGCTCGGTCCAGTTCGTACTACTGATAAAAGTATTTTGGGCTGAATCCATGACTGTCGAGGTGCCAAGTATTGCGGCCATGGGAAATCCATTGGCCATGGCCTTCGCAAACACCGCGATATCCGGCATGATATTCAACAAAAGGTGAATACCTCCGGTGGTCATCCGAAACGCCGTGGTAATTTCATCGAAGATCAACACCGCGCCGGTTTCCGTGGCCAGATCACGGACCTGTTCTAAAAATCCTGGATCAGGATTCTGCCCGCGTTGGGGTTCCATAACAATCGCAGCCAAATCATGGCGATGTTCGTCGACAATTTTTTTCAATTCTTCAATCTGGTTATAGTGGAAGGGAAATGCCGTGCCACGTAAACTCCTGGGGACACCTGCCGGCTCTAACCCTGGCATCAAATGTCCATCAAGGGCATCCACTTCCCCAAGGTTGGCCGCGAGGTACCAATCCCCCCAACCGTGATATCCACAGAATGCAATTTTTTCCCGTTTGGTATGTGCCCGTGCAATTCGCACCGCAATGGACATTGCCTCACCGCCGGATTTCGCATAACGAACCATCTGCGCCCAGGGGTGGAGTTCACATAAGAGTTCGGCCAACTCCACTTCTTCCGGCACGTTCAATGTACACATCACCCCCTTATCAATGGCTGCTTTAACAGCTCCGTCGACTTCAGGATCTGCATACCCCAACACACAAGCCCCGATGCCCATCAGGCTCATGTCCTTAAAAACACGACCATCGAGATCGGTCACTTCAATCCCCTGAGCCTGGGCATAATAGGTTGGCCACTGATTTGGCAATATCAGTTCAGGACGCTTCGACAGTAATTGCGTGCCACCGGGAATGAAGCGTTTCGCTCTTTCATACAAACGTTGTCCTGATGACCGATGCTCAGGAGAAACTGCTGGGGTGGAATGTTGAGTCAGTATCGCCATGTTAGTTCCTTGCCCCCACGCGATGGTCAGCTTCCAAAGAACGCAAATACCCTTCGTTCCGAACAATTCCCTGATTGATCGACATCAACTCAGGCTCACGCTCTAATAACGCCAAGACATCCGAAGCCACAAACGGCCGGTCTTCTTGATAGAGGCGATGAAACACCCGTTCAAGAAATCGCAAATCTGCTTCCTCATCTAAGGTCCATCGATGATGAGCCAAATTGAAAAATCGTTCGAACTTTCCTGCACGGAATAGTTCAGGATGCGCATGGAGATACGGCGTCACATGTTCACGTTCAGAAGCCAGTTCAGCCTCCTTCCAAGCCCGCTCCAAGGAGCAAAAGTCCATGACCTCACAATCCAAGCCATCAGGAAATGATCCCGACAACCCGCAAATATCATAGGTATGTTTTTCGAACTCCTCGATCAATTCATCGACCACCTCTGGATCAATCGCCGGGCAATCGGCAGTAATGCGAAGGACGGAGGATGCCTGATAAAAGGATGCCGCCTGATAATATCGATCAAGCACATCGTTTTCGCTTCCACGAAAACATCGAACCCAATGCGCAAAACACCATTCTTCAATCGCATCATCTTCAGGCGCCGTCGTGGTGGCGACCACAATGGATCCAAGTTGTTTACAAAACCGCAAACGATCCACGACATGCCAAAGAACGGGCTTGCCGATCAACAAGCGCATCACTTTTCCGGGAAGGCGGGTTGAACCCATCCGTGCCTGGACAATCGCTACCGGACGCTGGCTGGCTGTATCCATGTTTCCCTCACCTGTTGGAGTGGTCGTAACCCATCAAGAGGATCAGCCCGCCACTTCCGCTCATCAACCTCACTGGCCGTCGGAGCTTTCACTCCATGTCCATCCGCGCCAAGCCCACAATTCACCTGTTGAATTACCGGCGCCATTTCTTCTGGCAACCAACAATGACCGGCCTGATATTCTTCTCCTTGCCGATCTAAGTCCAAATGAAACTCCACCATCGCCGCTCCCCATCGATGAACCGCTCGATAGACGACTCCAGGATTGACGGTATGATCCGACCACCCCACCGCACATTCACAATGTTCCCGAAGAGTCTCAAGACTTGAAAGATTGCACTCACTCGGGACGGCAGGATATCCAGATACACAGTGCAATAAGGTCAGATCTTGGCATCCAGCTTCTCGCATCACCCGTGTGGCATGGATCACCTCATCCATGGTCGACATTCCCGTGGACAGCACGACTGGCTTTTGCGTTTGTGCGCAAGCAATTAACAAGTCATCCCACAACAATTCGTAGGAGGCGATTTTATAAAAATCGACAAAGGGTTCTAGCTCCTGGACTGCCTGTAAGTAAAAGGGGGTGCAAGAAAATTGAATGTCTCGCTGACGGCAACGCGCCACCAATTTGGGAATGTAGGATATCGGCAATTCCCATTGCTCACGGGCGCGATGAACCTCACTTTGCTCCAGCACTTCAGGAGCGAACAATTCTCGCACCTTAAACAACTGGAACTTGACCGCCGCACAACCGATAGCTGCGGCGCGATCGATAAATGCCAGACACCGATCCAGGTTCTGATGGTGATTACTCGAGACTTCTGCGACAAACCGGACAGGCATGGCCTCTCTCATTTCATGACTCGCAACCTACAATCCCCGCTCATGCCACCCCCGCCGATACCAAATCATGATGAGTGACAAGATCCTGTATCGTCCCAATTACCTTATCTATCTCTTCATTCTTGAGCATAGGAAAAATGGGCAAGGACAAAATGCTTTCGTAGGCAGATTCAGCATGTGGACAACATCCTAGCCCCGCACCAAATTCCTCGCGATAATACGGTTGCAGATGCACGGGAATGTAATGCACTTGAACCCCTACCCCTCGTTCTCTTAACAATGAAAAAAGAGCGCCGCGATCGATCCCACAAACGTGTTGATCTACACGAATCACATACAAATGGTAGGCATGGGACACTCCCGCACGAGTCCTGAGGGGATGAATACCTGGCACGGACGACCACGCCTTATCATAGTGCGCTGCATGCGCTTGCCGACGGGTGACCCACTCTTGAAGTTTATTCAGTTGGCTGATTCCTAACGCACATTGAAAATCAGTCAGCCGATAATTCATGCCCAGACGGATCATCTGGTATTCCCACGTTTGCTTGGCTTCGCGCTCTTTGAGAGTTGAGGTAATCCCATGATTTCGAAAGATGCGCATCCGCTGAGCATACTCGGGATGATTCGTCACAATCATTCCGCCTTCGCCAGTCGTGATCGCTTTGACTGGATGAAAACTAAAAATCGTCAGATCAGCCAACGACCCTACGGGACGACCATTCAACGTCGCACCAAGGGAATGACAAGCATCCGCAATCAACACCAGGTCACGTCGATCGGCAATGGAACGAAGGGTTTGGTAGTCACAGGGCTGCCCGGCAAAATCTACCGCGAGAATGGCTTTCGTCCGAGGTGTGACCTTGTCTTCCACAGCTTGAGGATCCAGTAGCAGGGTCTCGGGATCCACATCGGCAAACACCGGCACGCCACCGCACATCACCACTGCATTGGCAGTGGCGACAAAGGTGAGAGGAGGGAGAATGACTTCATCGCCTAGCTGTATTCCCACTGCATGCAACGCGCAATGGAGTCCCGCGGTTCCATTGGATACTGCCACCGCCTCACGGGCTGAAACGAGTTGCGCCACGGCTTGTTCAAACTCTTGGACCTTGGCTCCCGTGGTTAACCAATCGGACTGCAAGGTATCGACCACAGCAGCAATATCCGCGGCATCAAGACTATGTCGTCCGTAGGGAATCATCATCCTAACACTTCCTACCGCACCACAAGCCCACGAGATTTTTTAACCACAGGAGCTCCCGTATTAAATCCATTCTGCATTAAAAGGTTTCTTAACTCGGAAACCGATAACCAATGCGTATTGTTTTCACTGCTATACCGATAGCCTTCTGGAAGCGTTCGTCGTTTCCCTGCGGAACCCTCGCGTACGCCACCTTTCCAGGATTGGTATTCAGGCAAAATGGTATACAAGTCGTCATATTCCACGGCATGTCGACTCTCATCTTCCGTCAACAACACTTCGTGAAGTTTTTCTCCCGGTCGAAGGCCGATATATTGGATGGAACATTCCGGAGCCATCGCCTCCACCAAATCCAAAATCCCTATACTTGGAATTTTGGGCACGAAGATTTCTCCACCGCGGGTCAGAGTCAGGCATCGCAAGACAAACCATGCCGCTTGATCCAAGGTGAGCCAAAATCGCGTCATTCGCTTATCCGTCACGGTGACGGTCCCTTGTTTTCTCTGGGCCTGAAACACCGGAACCACACTTCCCCGACTGCCCAGCACATTGCCATATCGCACACAACTCATCCGGGTCGGCTTCGGCCCCGCGTAACTATTCCCTTGGATAAAAATCCGTTCGGCGCAAAGTTTGGTCGCTCCATAGAGATTGATGGGGTTCACGGCTTTATCCGTACTCAATGCCATAATTTGCTTCACATCTTGATCGATGGCGGCATCGATCAAATGCTGGGCACCCACGACGTTCGTCCGAACCGCCTCAAAAGGATTGTATTCGCAGGTAGGAACTTGCTTCATGGCGGCGGCGTGAATGACAATGTCCACGCCTTGAACGGCGCGGCGCACGCGACTCTCATCCCGCACATCCCCGATAAAGAAACGAATCCGGTCATCAGTGCACTTTCGCGCCATATCATGCTGCTTTAATTCGTCTCGACTGAAAATTCTCAGAGTTTTAAACGAAAAATGCTCTATCAGGATTTTGGTGAGCCGCTGTCCGAACGATCCGGTTCCCCCGGTCAACAAAATCGTTTTTCCCTGGAGATGACGTTGGATAAGACTCGATAAATTTTTTGCCATTGCAGAGACACTCCTTCCTGAGGCCATCACACCCCGTGCTGAAGGAACGCTACAATATTCATGCCATGCTGGGAGAAGGTTTTTTGGCCAGGTTTGACTCATTCGTTGTCAAACTTGACACTCCCAAGACCTTAAAGCGCTATGATATTGACGAGAGTTCAAAGGATGTTGGGGGACGAGTCGGGGATTTTTCTTATAAGGACGGTAGGAAATATTAGCCGAGAGGCAGTTTTGACACCCCAAGGTCTCGGCCATCAATTTCGACAAATCTCCGACTCTCAATGAATGCGAAAACCTCCATTAGGACTTTGGAGATTCCTTCGAAGATTGCGGCAAGATGTGCTTAGAGAGATCTTTCATATGCGCCGGATCAGCTGCCATGGCCGCAAGATTTTCATGCCGAACAGCTTGATACAATTCTTCTCGTAACACGCGCATATTGTTTGGACATTCAATCCCAAGTCGGACTTGGTTGCCTTTTAGCTGGACAAGCACCACTCGGATGTTATCACCGAGCCGAATGCCTTCGCCTTCCTTGCGAGTCAATATTAACATGCTGCCCTCCTTGGCAGACAAACGTGAGACATCAACGAAGATCGTCGTATGCGATCAACATTAGGAATTCACCGTGGCTTGAGAAGGCGTTTCGGCCCCGTGCGCCACATCTTGTTTTTCAGGAATCAAGGCATAACGAATGGGGAATGACTCATTTAAAATGATTTGTTTTCCACGAGCTCGACTGGAATTGATGACGAGTGGGCCCTGTAAATTCGCGGTAGCCTTTTCGGGTTCATTTGGCGGAACCGTGACAATCGAAAGGACCACAACTTCATCCCCTTCTTGAAATTCGATCTCATGCAAGGCATCGTCTTGAATCTCGATATGATAGTCCGCCTTGATCAATCCAGGCTGCACCACGACAAAGGCCAAATTCCCATCATCGAGAGATTGCAACCATTGATAGCCGATCCCCCGCTCATCTCCCAGCAGGGCATATCGAGTATGTTGGTTAAATCCAATCAACCCTGCATTAAATAGGAGGATATGTTCTTCCGGGATTGTTAAAGCGCCAAATCGACTTGTTTCAATTTCCATAAGCTCACTCACCTTTCAAGAAGTTACACGTCTTCCTTCGTCCCAGGCGAACACCCGGACAACGCATACTGCTGCCCTTCCCGATCAGGCACACATGCCTGTGTTAAAGCCAGAGACAAATCTTCTACGTCAAAAGGCTTCTGCACAAATCCTGCCAGACCTTCATCGCAAAGCTGTTGAACGGAATAGGGCACCTCTCCACCACTGGAAAATACAACCTTGAGGGAAGGATTGATGGTCTGGAGGGTCCGAAAGCAGTTTTCCCCGCTCATCGTGGTCATGGTGAGATCTAACAGGACCACATCAATTTCATGGGCATGGCCTTGATAGCAAGTCAAAGCCTCCTCTCCGCTATAGGCCACACACGTCTCACATTCCAAATGGCGCAACATCTCCACTGTTGTGTCCGCGACCAAATGCTCATCATCCACGACCAACACCCGCGGATGAGGTTTTTTTAACAAGGTAGGTAAATGAATCAGGCTAGACGGAGGACTTGGGTGTTGTGGAAAATAGAGATGAAATGCACTCCCTTTATGAGGCTCACTGGAGAGAGAAATATGCCCTCCATAGGATTCCACGATCTCCTTAACAATCGCTAAACCCATTCCAGACCCCCGGCTAGGAGGTTTGGTCGTGAAGAAGGGCTCAAACACGGTTTCAGCGAGTTCCGCGGAAATACCGCATCCTGAGTCCTTCACAATAATTTCCAAATAGGGGGAATCATGAAATGAAGAATTTTGAGAGTAGGCTGGATCATGGGGTCGAAAAGAGTCGGTTGAAATTTGTAACGTCCCCCCATTCGGCATCGCATCACACGCATTTACCATAAGATTGAGCAACACCTGATGCAGTTGCCTCGCATTCACACCGATCCAAGGATCCCGTGCCACTAAAGCTTTCATAATCTGAATGCTCTTGGTCCGGTCGCCAGACAGAAGCGCAAGAACTTCATCAATGGCATCATGGACATTAATGGAGGTACGCCGCTCTTTTCCCCTTCTTGCTGCTCCAAGAAGCTGGGCCGTAAGTTCTTGACCCCGATGAGCCGCCTGACGAATCACTTCCGCAGGTTTTTGAGTCGCAGCATCAGAAGAATCTTTATAGGTTAGAAGACTGGCATGGCCCTGGATCGCCGTTAAAATGTTATTGACATCATGGGCAATGCCCCCAGCCAGGTTTCCGATGGATTCGATTTCTTGAAATTGCCGTACTTGCTCCTGCATTCGTTGTACTTCCATGCGAAGTTCGCTCAACTCTTGCACATTTTTCGCTACCAGCACGAAGCGAACCCCTTCGCTCCAACAGACTGGATAGGTCGTGACCATGACTTTCAATGTCGAGCCGCCACGGGTCCGAAAGCAAGCCTCTCGAGATCCATGACCATTCTGGTTGGAAGACCACCAGTCCAACGGAACCGAGGGTTCAAGCATCACTAAGGAATGCCCGCACAGCTCACTGCCAGACCAAGATAGTTGCCGACAGCCCTGTGGGTTCAGATCCACAATCTTGCCTTCACCATCAGTAAGAATGACCACCTCATCAAACTCGTGGAGGAATTTTTTGAATTCCTCATCACCCGGTTTCGACAAAGCAGATGAGGTACTCCATTCGCCCGAGAAAAGATTGCCAACACGTGTTCGCTCGGCTTTGACCAGCAACTCATCAAGATATTTCGGATCCACTGGTTCTCGAATAAATTCATCGGCGCCGTACTGCAGGGATTCCAGGGCTAATTCCGGATTGGGATCGTCAGTGACTACAAAAATTTTTGCATTGGGTGCATGCCCCTTGAAGTCGGCTACCCAGTCAAGACTCCAACAACCAGCAAAAGGATGATGTCCTACGATCAGGTCAGGACTATCCCCTGCTTCTTGCCAGCAAGGCTCTGGTACTCCCTGAGACTCTCCGACCGACCAACCATTGCGTTGGAACATTCGGGACAAGCTGGTTAACCATTCCGTTTCCTCCCCAATCACCTGAACTCGAAACGGAGCCAGCAGCGTCTTCCCCTCAAGAATCTGAACCAAAGATTGAGTCAAAGATGCCGGGTCCAAAGGCAACGGAAGAAACGCCTGCCCTCCGAGGAAAGCGGTCACACGTTCCCCTTCCATTGTCGACAAACTCGAGGACAAGCAGAGTATCGGAATATTGGCAAACCTGGCCTGATAGCCACGACGGAGCATCCGACAAAACTCCCAACCACTCACACCAGGTAGGCGAAGGTCAATGACCATGACATCGATGGAACCTTCCCCTTGGAGGACACGGCATGCATCTTCCGCATCGGCACTCACCACAATCTCCCACCCTTGGTGCTGGAGCAAGGAGCTAAGAAAATGCCGCTGTACCGAATCATGATGGACGATCAGAATACGTGACATTACAAAAAATCCTTCATGCCTAACGTCATGATGTCGAGACCTGGGTATTTTGGTTTGTTCGATCAACTTCCAAATATTCGACACGATTCCGTCCACTATATTTCGCCAAATACATTCCCCCATCCGCCGCTTTCAACAGGCTTTCAATATCGCCTTGCGAGGTACTCGTCCACGTCGTGACCCCTTGACTACAGGTCACGGTCACCGAAAAATCTGAAAACACATACGGACGTTCTCCCATTGCCGCCTTCACACGCGCTGCTTCATTTAAGGCATTGGTCGCATCACTTCCCGGCAAAACGATAAGAAACTCCTCGCCACCATATCTCCCCAATGAATCATAGGGACGTATACAAGATCCCATTCGTCGGCTCGCTTCGATGAGTACCGCATCGCCAACCAGGTGGCCATGGGTATCATTGATTGTCTTAAAATTATCGAGGTCAACCAATATGACACTAATTGGACTCTGCTCCCGTTGAGCCCGAGCCAGTTCTCGATCTAAGTTTTCCAGAATAGCCGCGCGGTTTAAAAGACCCGTTAACGTGTCATGAGTGGCCTGGATACGCAGGGACTCTTGAGCCGCCATTAGCTCAGCTTGAAGTTCCAAAATTCGCCGTCCTGCACGAAGCCGTACTTCCAGTTCCTCCACATTAAATGGTTTCGTGAGGTAATCGTCCGCCCCGGCTTCCATTCCTGCGACAAGATCTGCCGTTTCGCCTCGCGATGTAAGTAATAAAATATAAATGTAGGGTGTGTTTCGATTCGCCCGAACATTCTGGCAAATTTGCAAGCCATCCAAGCCAGGCATCATCCAATCCAAAATGGCCAAACGCGGAGGAGACTCAGATTGCAAAATCTTCCAGGCTTCTTGCCCATCCGTACAGACCGTGACGTTGTACTGCCATTTTTGCAGTTTGGATCTGAGCAAATGGAGCGACACTGGATCATCATCCGCAAGCAGGACATCCATTCAAGTATTCCTTTTCACGCACTGTACGAGTGATCATATATCCAGGAAAGGCACTTGCGGATGGAGGGTGAGCGAACCAACCCCATGGCAAGTTTTGTCTGAGAAAGGAGCCTTCCTGGCCTCTAAGATTCTTTCGGTTGGATAGCAGGAAAACTAAAGGATCTGCGATATTCTCAAGAAACGGCTAAGATTCTGCCTAACGGAGGAAGTTGAGCAGGCTAATTTGAAATTGCCGGTTGAGGGTGAGCAGCGAGGCCTGCAGGTTGAGCTCTAGCGTGGCTAATTGCGAGGAGGCTTCGGCAAAATCCGTATCTTCAATCGCCGAGCGCTCATCCTGGGTGGTGACCGCCAAGAGATCTAACCCTTCCGCGATCCGATCCAGACGATTCACTTTAGACCCAATATCCGCTCGGGCATCCGTCAATTGATCTAAGCCAGTGCTTAAATTGGTAATCACGGCTGCCAGGTCCGAAGGTGAATTCGTCAATAACGCTTGTTCCAGATCTTGTAACGCATCAAAAATATCCACGCTCGGTCCAGAAAACACCTGGCTGCCAACCACATTCGTGGCAATGGTTTTCCCATCTTCGTATTCCACTGCAATACTTCCCGTGTCGCCCTGATAGGTATAATTCGGGCGAACGCGGAACACATCACCTGGCTGTGGAGTCACCGTGCCATCCGTCACCACCGCGGTAATCCCAGCAAACACGATATTAGCCCCAGAGACATACGCGTTCCCGGTCGAGAGCACTTGATTATCGGTCAAGTTCACAATGTCAAAGGCGGTAGTGCTGGTAAATCGAATTTCATAGATATTGGGTTGTAGTGCTGAAGGAGTGGTCACCGACGCAGTAATTGTCGCATCAGAAGGATTATGCGCGGTGATTTGAAATTCATCTCCTCCGAGCGGACCACTGGGATTATCGGTAAGAACGGTTCGTAACCCATCAAAATCAATATTCGCACCAGACGAATAAGTTTGGCTGGCCAAGACGGTGGCACCGGTAGTCAGGTTAATTACATCAAAGGTCGTGGAATCGGAAAAGGAAATCTTGTACTCATTCCCCGTGAGTGAGGCCGCCGTTTGAATGGCCACGGTTGAGGACGTAGTGCCGGTGTTATCGTCATTGGCCGAAATCGTTGGAGTCCGTCCCGTCGCAGAGACCGACGTCGAAAGCGCGTAGGTTTCCGTTTGCGTTTCAAATCCGGAAAACAGATACCGTTCATTGATTTTCGTATTCGCCGCATCTCGCAAGCTCAGCAATAACTGATGCACTTCTTTCGCCACCGCTTGACGTTCTGCGGAAGAACTCGTGTCATTTCGTTGCTGCAGAGCAATTTCTTTTGCCCGCTGTACGATGGATCCAGCGGTTCCAATGGAGTTTTCGGACAAGTTTAATCGCGAGGCGCCTTCATGGACGGCTAGGGATCGTTTCTCAATATTATTGAGCACATTTCGAAACTTCAAAATTTGTTCATACGCAATCGGCTCATCCGAGGGGCGATTGACTTTTTTCCCAGATGACAAGGCTTCGCTGACACGCGCAAACGCCCCTTGCTGATTCTGATATTGTCCCAAAATGAGATTAATCTGTTGTTGTTGAGTGATACGCATGGGTTAAGCTCTTTATCGCAATGCGTGAAGGGTGAGGCATTCGAGCAACACTATACAAGCTCGATTTACCTTCAATCTGATTCACTGGTTCTATGTTCCCAACATGACACATCATGTTACAGGCCAAGACCTAATACGGTTTGAAATAATTCATCAGCGGTTGAAATTAATCTCGCCGAAGCTTCAAACGCCCGTTGAAACTCTAGCAACCGAGTCAGCTCTTCATCGAGGTTTACTCCAGAGACACTTTCTCTCAAAGACGTCACTTGGTCTCTTTCAACTTGCTTCGCTTCACGCTGCAGCCCCGCTAGAAATGTATCGCTGCCCACATCCCCAACGGTGACAGCATGATAATCGTCGATGTTGATACCACCCAATGTGCTTTGACTCGTTGACTGTATCGCCACGAGCGCAATAGCATTGACATTATCTCCAGGAACGCCAAGGGCCGTAGAGGAGGCTGCGACTTTATCCGTATCGGTCAAACTCACTGCCATGTCCGTGGCGGCACCTTTATGCGCGCTCACGAAAAAAATATCGCCGGTTGCCGGGGCACCGCTCCCATTCGTAATCACCACATCCAGTCCATCAAAGGTAATTGTGGCTCCGGAAGTATAGGCCTGAGCGCTGAGCGTTGTTGTGCCATCGGTCACATTGACGACATCGAAGGTGGTCGCATTGGTAAATCGAACTTCATAGTTGTCCATGGTCAATGAAGCCGCAGTGGAAACTGCCGTCGACGTCCCGGCCGCCCCTCCGGTATTCGTATCCTTGGCCAGCGGTGCATCAGGAGTTAATGCAGAGAAAAGGGAGTTGGTCGTGGTGCCGTCGAGACCATACCCAGCTTCATGTTGAATATTAATTTGATTGACCAGTACGGCAGCTAATCTGTCCAAGCGATCTTGATAACCTTGGATGTCAGCATCCCTCACGGCTAACCGGCCAGCCACTTCACCATCATTGATTTTCGAGGTCACCACGAAATCCGTGCCATCAGATCGCCGAACCGCGACATCATTCATGCCAGGATTATCGGCATCCGACACCTGTACAAGGGTATTATTCCGATCCCCGCTCACTAACAGCTGTCCACCAACCATGATGGCCAAACCATTGGGCATCTCGACGGTTTCGATGTTGACTAACTCCGCCATATTGTTCACCAACAAGGCGCGACGATCCCGTAAATCATTG
Source organism: Candidatus Nitronereus thalassa (assembly GCF_032191465.1). NCBI lineage: Bacteria > Pseudomonadati > Nitrospirota > Nitrospiria > Nitrospirales > Nitrospiraceae > Candidatus Nitronereus > Candidatus Nitronereus thalassa. The sequence continues at coordinate 1,284,764 of NZ_JAQOUE010000001.1, forward strand.
GCGGTTTTTCCACTCGATTCGGCAAAGTGAATTTGTCCATTTAGCTCGGCAATTTGAACCGCGATCGTATTGACCGTGGATAAGTTTTGGCCAATGGCATTATCAATGTCGCGACGAATTTGCGACAACGTACCTTCGGCCAAATTAATCGTATCCACTAACGCCTGCGCTTCATTGATGACCAACGTCCGTTGAGAACTTTCTTCCGGAAATGTGGAAAGATCGCGGAACGCATTAAAGAGCCGATCAACCGCATTGTTGATTCCCCCTGAATCCGTTTCCGTAAACACGGTTTCGACCCGTCGCAGGAGATCACGGCGAATATTCAAACGCCCGAAATCTTGTGTGGTGTCGGTCAACTGGGCTTCGATAAATTGATCCACCACGCGCGTGACATCCGTGACACGAACACCGGTCGAAATAATCCCACCTTGAGGACGACCCGCTTCAAATATGGCTCGCTGACGGGAGAACCCTTCCGTCCCCGCATTGGTGATATTATTCGACGCCGTCGACAAGCCTTGCTGATTAGCTAGAATGCCGGTCCGCCCGATTTCAAATATATTGGTGATCCCAGCCATAATTCGATACCGTTACCCAAGAACACTTAACGACGAGGTGACGGAGGGCATTCGCATTTCGCCCGACCCTTCATACGTCGGATCCTGATTCCCACCGCCATGTATTAAACGCAAGGCTTCACGCACCATGCCTAATCCACGGTGGGTGAGCTCGGCGTTTTGACGACCTTGGTCAGCAACCCGACGCGCAACCTTGACGACCTCTCGAAATTCGGCGGCCGCCTGACCTCCCCAGGGAGGTTGTGCCTGTGTGAGGAGTGGGAGCCAATCCAACGGAGTGTGAATTGTTTGCGACCCTAATAATGCCTCAAACAACGTCACACGACGTGTATCCAGATCACGTAAATCCGACAATACGATTTTTTTATGTTCCGCTAATTCCAGTAAAGGGTCAGACGCCATCCGACGCAAGGCATCATGTTCTTGTGTCAAGAGCGTGAAGAGATGATGGTAGGTGGTACGTTCCGCGCGAAGAGTTCCTAGGAGATCATCCCATAATGCTGTGGAATTCATTGAACCTCTTCATTCACAAGGTGAGCCACGTAAACTACCGATTAGGCAACGGCATTTAAGACCGTTTCCCGGATGACTCCGGCGGCAATACGAACACCGTCGACATGATGTTCTCCAGCCTCAAGGGCTTTTTGAATCGACGCCACGTAGTCCACCCGGATATCCGGTAACGCATGAATTTGGTTGATCACCGACTCCTGTTCTTTTATGGCCGAAGAAAAAACCACCGTATCCCCGGATTGACCGGTGGATTGGGAAGGGACATCCCCTGGGCGTTTATCCCCAGCTTGAGGTCGCCGAATCCCAAACAATGCCTGGTTGAGATCACTGACCGGATCTGATCCTGATATAGCCATTTGAGTATCCTCCTTACCGTTATTATCGGTTATTCACCGTTATAACTTGAGAAGGATGATTGTAGATCTGAATTTTTGCCATATCACTAGGGATGGTGCGGCCAGAAGGAAGCCCTTGGCCCAAGTGGAGACAGGGGAATCCGACACCTATTACGCCACCTTTTCTTCCTGGCTAAGAATCACTTCCTCTTCTCGTAATTTCGACTCAATGTATTGGGCAAGACCTATTCCTCCGACTTTGGCTGATTCTTTTCCAATGGCTTCATCATAAAATGATTGAAACGTTTCACCCATTCGGTTTTGGGTGAGGGTGCTCTTGGGCACAGTCTCTCTCATCACCTTCATCATGAAGGCAAGGAAGTACGCTTCAAAATCTTCACTGGCTTTTTTGATGTCGCCTTGCTGAATGGTCTTTTTAATGGCCTCGACGCGCCCATCAGACACGGCATGGTCGGCTGACTGCGCCACAAGCGCCCCTACGTCAGAAATCATTGACAAAACCTCCTGGCATGAACTGTTACTAATCGCTGGTTTCTAGTGCTGGAAAAATTGTTCCCGTTTTTGAGCAACTAGCGTAGAGCAACCAACAACGGGTTTTTTAAATCATTTCCAAATCCGCTTGAAGTGCGCCTGCAGCTTTTGCCGCAGTCAACACCGCCACCAGGTCACGAGGGGTAACCCCCACCGAATTCAACGCTTTCACTAAATCACCCAGAGTTACCGAACCATCGACCTGAATGACTCGGCCATCTTCTTCCTCAATATTCGTATCAACCTCCGGAGTCACCACGGTTTCCCCTCCAAAGCTGGCCGGTCCTGGTTGCGATACATTCAAAGTCGTCTTGATTTTGATTGTCAGATTTCCATGGGAAACTGCCATGCTGGATAATCGTACATGCTGTCCCATGACAATCGTGCCGGTTCGTTCATTGACAATGACCTTTGCGCGCACATCCACTTTCACATCCAGGCCCTCAACCGCGGCAATCAACTGAACAATTTTTCCTTTATAGGCATCCGGCACCGTCACGACCACTTGTCCGGAACTCACGGGCGTCGCCAACCCCTCCCCCAAATGGGTATTGACCACTTCAGCTAATCGAAGCGAGGTGGTAAAATCGGCTTGTTGCAACGATAAGGAAAAGGAATCCCATTCTTCAATTTTTAAATCCACGGCTTTTTCAACAATCGCCCCGCTCGGGACAATTCCCCCGGACTGTTGATTCTTCACCACAGAATTTCCCCCATCCCCGCCTTCAAACCCGGAAGTCGAAATAGGCCCTTGGGCCACAGCAAACACTTCTTGGTTTGGTGCCTTCAAGGGTGTCATCAACAACGTTCCGCCTTTTAAACTTTTGGCATTGGCCAAGGACGACACCTGAACGTCCAACCGAGTTCCAGGTCTCGCAAAAGGAGGTAGTTTTGCCGTCACCATCACCGATGCGGTATTACGCGTCAGCAATTGAATGGGGTCGACTTTCAAATTAATGCCCATCGTATTCAACATGGAAATAATCGCTTGCGCGGTGAATTGTCCACCAACCACTGAATCACCGGTTCGGTCTAATCCAACGACCAAGCCATAGCCGATCAATTGGTTGTCTCGAACGCCCTCAACGGCAGCAATATCTTTGATTCGGGCGGCCTCCGTGGCATTCCATCCATCCCCTGCTAAAAGAGCTAAGATGACTGAAACGGCCAACGCACTGAATTGCCGGATTTTTTTCACCAACCTCCACCTCATTATTTCAATAACTTGTTACTAGGCTTTAGAAAAAAAGAGTCCGATCATTACAATGGAAGAATCCAGTCAATGATTCGGACTCCCCAACCTGGGCGTTGGACATCATCCACCACTCCCAAGCCCGAATACTCAATTTGAGCATCTGCGATAGAAGAGGACAGCACGGTATTTGTCGTATCTAAATCAATTCGGCGCACAATACCGGAAATAATCATGGTTTGTTTTTCGCTGTTCACGGTGACTTCCCGACGACCTTTGATCCGCATATCCCCATTGGGCAACACTTCCACCACCCGAGCCGCTATGGTCCCAGTGAGGGTATCCTCACGACTGGTGGACCCCTTTCCCTCAAATTCATTTTTCGAACTGGCATTGAGCGCCACCCCATCGACTAAAGCCGAGGCCAAATCATTCAATCCGAGAAACGAGCCACCAAGACTGCCATCGTAAGAAGAGTCGCGATCGGCTGTGGTATCCGCACTTTTGGAACCTTTATGGTCCTCCACAATTTTCACGACCACGATATCCCCGACACGACTGGCTCGTAAATCTTCGAACATGTACGCGCGCCCATTCCCATCCTGCCACAAGGACCCCACCGTACTAGGAGGGCTCATCATTGGCAGATCCGGCATCTTTTGTTCCTTTGCCTCTTCCTTGAGTATGGGAAGGGGTTGAGCACAAGCCGTGGCCAACACCACCATCAACGCAGGAGCGACCGAACGAAACACGGCACGAATGGATTTGAGCACTAGGTTCAAAACAAAACCTCGACTAATCCTGAATTTACAACCTTCCCCAAGACTTCTCGACCCGATTGCTGATTTTCAACGGCAATGGTTTTTCCTGGCTCTCCTGAGTCTTTAGCAATTCCCACAGCCTGGACGAGCAAGGCACCCTGTCGAACTTCCAGAACGACTCGATCACCTTTATGAATGACCGGCGGAGAGGTTAAATACGGTTTTTGAATGGGAAGGTTGGGGGAAAGAAGCCGCATGGTTTTTTTCCCTATCGCCATATCTACATCATCCAAATACTCATGCTGAAGTGCCGGCAAGGCCACATCCATCATATTAATGTCTTCGGGTTTCACCACCTCATGCGCCTTAATAAAACGAACTGGCACGACCACCTTGGTGTGTGCGGAGATGTCGGCCACGAGATTCACCATCTGTTCATACTGGGAATCTACGTGGATCGCTCCTCGAATCGATCGCCGCCCGGTTCTCCCGTTCATGGTATCCGGAGGGATTTCAATTCCGACTCGCCCTTTGGGCACGAGAATCGGTTGTTTGGGAAAAAGAATATCGACCGAAAAGTCCACATTATTCATGGGAAATTGTTCACGAAGCTGCTGTTCCAATGTGGACTGAAGTTGTTTCGGAGTCACCTCTTGAGTAGGAGGCACGTTAGTGGCAACTTGAATTGGCGGTCGCACCTCACTCCACGTTACCAACGGGAGAGCAAAGACCAATACCATCAGCACTCCTGATTTCAACCAATCCATGTATCCTCCATCTTTCGTTTGACTCATGCTCTTGACACCTCACCAGTCAATCAGAGGCCAAAGACTATCGCTTGATGTTATTGACGACCTGCAACATATCATCCGCAGCCTGGATTGCTTTCGCATTAATTTCATAACTGCGTTGCGCAATGATCATATTGACCATCTCGTCGGCAATATTGACATTGGATGTTTCGAGAAACCCTTGTCGAATCAAACCAAACCCTGTCGTAAACCCTGGACTTCCAGCCTGGGCCGGGCCGGATGCAGTACTGTCGATAAACAAATTTCCTCCCTGGGCAATTAACCCTGAGGGATTATCAAATCGTACCAACTGAATTTGCCCCACTTGAGTGGATTGAGACACGCCTGGAAGAAGGACAGATACCGTTCCATCTTGACCAATATCAATTTGCAATGCCCCAGAGGGAATGGTGATGTTTGGGATTAAATTATCCCCATCACCCGTAACCACATTACCGGTATTGTCGATCTTGAAAGACCCAGCCCGGGTATACATGGTCGTTCCATCTGGACGTTGCACTTGGAAAAACCCTTGCCCTTCGATCGCGACATCCAATGAATTATCCGTGCGTCGCAAATTCCCCTGGAGGTATTCCTTGGCCACCGTGATAGGACGCACCCCAGCACCCACCTGAATTCCCACGGGGAACACCCCAACATTTGAGGCACTTGAACCCGGCAGACGTTGGATCTGGTATAACAGATCTGCAAATTCCGCGCGGCTTCTCTTGAAACCATTGGTATTCACGTTGGCCAAATTGTGAGCAATCGTATCAATATTAAGCTGTTGAGCCTCCATGCCCGTTGATGCCGTATGCATTGCACGAATCATGCATTACCCCCTTGCCCAGAATAAACTCGTTGAGCCGCCTTCATTTGTATCCTGCCAAACTTCTAGATGCTGTCGTGAAACGAAAAGGGCAACATTCCATTATTCAATGCTTTCTATTTTTCCCTTCACAACTATTCTCTGCTCTTATTGAACATTGGCGGACCGAATCATCCGTTCGGTCATTTCATCCATCGATTGGATGGCCTTTTGCATTTGCTCATACGCACGCGTCACTTTGATCATATTCACCAATTCCATACTGGGATTCACATTCGCCTGCTCCAGACTCGCTTGAAACACTTCCACGTTTGTGGCCTCGGTCACCTGATTGGGGACTTGCCAATACCGATCACCGACTTTCACCGCCACGGTCGTAGGAGGCAAACTTTCAATCCGCAACTTCCCAACTTGACGCCCTTCCACATTCACAATTCCTTTTCGATCAATATTCATAGTGCCGGCAGGCACCTTAATTGGACCATTCTCTCCTAAAACTGGGTCATCGAGTTGGGTAGCCAACTCCCCCTTGGAATTGATTTTGAGCTGCCCGCCTCGGAAATGCCGAAGGCCATCCACGGTCGATACCACCAGATATCCATCGCCTTGAAGCCCAACATCCATATCATGTCCAGTAAATTTCAGCGTACCTTGACTCGTATCCGGACGGACAGTCGCGACTTGAGGAAAGAGGTCAAAACCGGCGACGGGTTGGCCAACAGAACGAGCTAAAATAGTTCCAAACACCGAGTCATCTTTCTTAAAGCCCGTCGTATGAATGTTTCCAAGATTATGGGCGAGCAATTCTAATTGACGTTCTTGAGTAATGGCCCCGGCCACTACTGGATAAATTCCTCGATTCATCGCACAGACCTCCAAACTTAAATCATCTTGGTCAAGAAGTAGCAACGGCCATGCCAAAATTTTTATTTTCCTTTGGAATCTTTCCTCTCCTCACATTTTGACTAGCTTGCCAAAGGCGGACATCGCCTATTGGTGTTTCACAGAACATCGCTTTGAGGCATAGGAACGTTGAAAGAATAGGGCCAACTACGGCGAGTTTCCTAAAAATTCAAAGGCATTTTTTCATCCGTGCCTTGTCTGTGCGGTTTTTCTAAGAAAAGAGGGAGGGATTGGGAGGGTGAGCTCAGATAGGCATGGGATTCTAGGCAGAAGCTGCCCTCTGCCAGGTTTTTGCCTAGAGAAGATCCAACACACAAGGGCATTAGAAAAATGAAAAGGATAAAGCTCGAGGTAAGGGTGCCAAAAAGCAATTTAAAATAGGGAAGACATTTGATCCGATTCAGGAATAGCGGTTTCCCGCAAAATCACAATTTCTACACGTCGGTTGGCTGAACGCCCTTCCGAAGTTTCATTGGATTCCAAAGGCCGTTCGCCACCAAACCCGGTGGCCGAAAACCGTTCAGGAGATAGTTGGTGCTGATTAATGAAATATCGTACCAATGCGGCAGATCTAGCGGCAGACAATTCCCAGTTCGAGGGAAATTGTGCGCTGCGGATGGGAATGGTATCGGTATGTCCCTCTACGCTAATCAGATTGGGCAAATTTTTCACCAGCGCGGCAAGGAGATCCAAGATCTCTCGAACCTCACGCTTTAGCTCAACACTTCCACTATCAAACGCCACTTCGTCTTTAATTTTTATAGAGATTCCGCGTGCGGTATTTTGAACCGACACATCGGCACTCCCATGATCGAGGGATTCCAAGGCATTCGCAACTTGAATATAGACTTGAAAATCATCAGGTCGCTTCTGAATATCTTTTTCCATCGCCGGTCGGGATTGTTCAAGTGGAAGTTCCACCACCGACATTTGGCCCAGAGGCTTCTGATTCGTAAAGGCGGAAACCATGGATTCACTGAGCACCCGATATTTCCCTTCGTTTACTGACGAGACCGAGTACATAACGACAAAAAAGGCAAAGAGCAGAGTAATGAAGTCGGCATAGGATACCAGCCACCGCTCGTGGTTTTCATGTTCTTCGTGTTTTTTCTTTTTGGACATATACGGAGAGCTCGATCTGAATGGGTTGCCAGAGAACGATCATTTATTCCGGGACCGAACGTTCGCTTTCTGGAAGATATCCACTTAGTTTTTCTTCAATCATTCGCGGATTCTCCCCCTGAGCCAAAGAGACCAACCCTTCAATCGTCATTGCACGAGCCGTTACAAGTTCTTTCACCTTCATTTTGATTTTCCCTCCCATAGGAAGAAAAAACAGGTTGGCCAGACCCACGCCATAGACGGTGGCAACGAAGGCCACGGCGATACCACCCCCCAACTTCGAAGGATCAGCCAAATTTTCCATGACGTGAATCAACCCAAGCACCGCGCCAATAATCCCGACCGTCGGGGCATACCCGCCAAACCCATCAAAAACTTTTCCAGCATTGGCGAATTCTTCTTCAAACATTTCCACTTCGACTTCCAAAATTTCACGAATTTTCGGTGGCTCGGTGCCATCCACCACCATCTGAAGCCCTTTTTTTAATAAGGGATCTTCCAATGTTTTAATTTTTCCTTCAAGCGCCAACAACCCCTGTTTTCGGCTGAGATTGGATAATTCGACCAATTGAGCAATCAACCCCTTGGAATCCACATGGGGATTGACAAACACCATGCTGATGGACTTTAAGGCTTTCATGAACACGGGCATAGGGAATTGGAGCATCACGGCGCCCAACGTCCCACCGGCCACGATAATAAACGCCGTGAGCTGCAAAATCGAACTCAGATGGCCGCCTTCCAGATGCTGCCCCACCACAATGGAGCCTAAGGCCAAAATTATTCCAAGAATAGAGAGAATATCCATCGTAATACCACTACATCAAAAATAAAATTCGGATCAGCCTGCTGCCGTCCCTACCAGCCTTGTCAAATCCAACAGAACTAATAAACGACCATCCACACGTCCAACGCCTTTATGAAACTCCGAGGCCCCTTGTTTCCCATTCGGTGGGGATTCAATAAGGTTAGAAGGGATTCGCAGCACCTCGGACACGGAATCCACTACTAAGCCCAAGATCACACGATTCACATCGACCACCACGATACGAGTCTCCTTGGTGCGCTCCGCCTCCGAAAGCCCAAAGCGGAGTCGCATATCAATTATCGGAATGACTTTGCCACGAAGGTTGACCACACCTTCAACATAGTAGGGCGCCTTGGGAACGGGCGTAATTTCCACCATCCTGATAATTTCCTGGACCTCCAGAATATCTACGGCAAATTCCTCCGATCCTATATGAAAGCTGACGACCTGAAATACTTCACCGGAATAGGCTGAAGTATCTTCTGCCACTTTCGCTTCTTGGGCTGTCTGAATCATTGCGCCATCCTCCTACAATCACCCCCTATGAGGACAAGGCAGGATTATCTCCTCGCCTACCACACCCTTTCCTCATAAGTCCTCTACGATGCATGCTAAGAATGAGAGGTTGTGAGACCCACCAACACAGTATCGGCCGAGTCATGCCTTGACTGATGTTTCACCCATAACTGAATTTCCGTTGAGATCTTCTGCAGTGATACCACTTTATCAACAATTCCATGATCAGCTACCGCTTTGGGCATACCATATACAATACTACTCGCTTCATCTTGCGCCAAAACTGATCCTCCAGCCCTCTTGATTGCACGAGCCCCCTCAAGACCATCTTGGCCCATTCCGGTCATAACTAATCCAACCACCTTCTGGCCATACAGCTTCGCGGCAGACTCCATCAACAAATCCACCGAGGGACGATAGGGCAAGTGTTTCGGGTGATCACTCACATGAGTCATCACGACATGTCCCCTTCTCTCGAGAGTTAAATGTTGTCCCCCTGGTGCAATAAGGACCCGGCCAGGCTTGAGGTGATCACCTTCCTGAGCTTCTGCCACTTCTAATGCACACAACTGGTCCAGACGTTCGGCAAAGGGTTTCGTAAAAAACTTTGGCATATGCTGAGCCACGACAATAGGGTACGGGAATGTACTGGGTAAGAGGGTCAAGACAACTTGAAGGGCTTGAGGACCGCCGGTTGAACAGCCAATAATCAGAACCCCTGGATCACCAGGTAGGTTCACCTGCATCCCACCATCCGAGTCAGGATTCCCCGTGTTCGCATTTTTTGAAGAAAATGGAAACGGAGGAGTCGCTTTTCGAAGCGCCCTTGGAACGACCGGTTGCCTGCTCCCCGATTGAATTTTGCTTCTGGCCGTTGCTGCGGCCCGAACCTTTTCTTGCAACGGCACACGAATTTCAGAAATTTTTAAGGACGACCCACCCAAATGTTTGAAAATAAAATCTACAGCGCCCAATTCCAGGGCGCGAATCGTCACGGCAGCGCCTCCTTCAGTTAAGGAACTCACAATCACCACCGGAAGGGGATGATGGGCCATGACCTGTTCCAAGACGGCCAACCCATCCATACCAGGCATATCGATATCTAGTGTCATCACGTCAATATCCATGGCTGCCACTTTGCGCAAGGCATCCTCTCCGTTTATAGCCGTTCCCGCGATAACAAAATCCGAGGACTCGCACAGCATATTAGAAATCGCCTTACGCATAAATGCGGAATCATCCACTACCAGGACACGGATGGGCAGTTGAGATTTCAAGAGGTGATCATGTTGCATCAAAACCCTACCTCATGGGCAAACAAAATAGATTCAGACCTGCCGAGTATGCTTATTCTCACACTCGAAAGTTTCCGACAATTGCCTGCAATTCAGTTGCAAGCATACTCAGGTCGTGACTCGCTTTGGCAGATTCTGCAGATCCACTCGAAGAATCACGGGTCACCTGAGCCACCGTTTCCAGGTCACTGGCAATTTGCCTGGTCACCGTGGATTGTTCTTCTGCAGCTCCGGCGATTTGTTGAATCATGGAAGCCGTGCTTTGTACCATATCTTGTATCCGGCTCAATGCGTCCCCTGTTTTATTCGCCAATTCCACACCACTTGTCACCTTTCCTGTACCCTCCTCCATGGAAGCTACGGCACTTTTGGTGTCCTTCTGAATTTGGCGAATCATATCGCCAATTTCTTTGGTGGCCTTGGTCGTTCGTTCTGCAAGTTTTCGGACTTCATCCGCGACCACCGCAAACCCGCGACCTTGTTCACCGGCCCGAGCAGCTTCAATGGCGGCATTCAATGCTAACAAATTGGTTTGGTCGGCAATGTCTTCAATCACCCGAACGATCTCTCCAATTTGATCGGAGGAACTCCCCAAGGCGGATATAATCGTTGCTGATTGTCCTACCGCATCTGATAATTGCCGCATGCCCGCGACGGTTTCATTCACAACCGAATGGCCACTTTGCGCGGTTTGAGTCGTCTCTTGAGCAATCGCGGCCGCTTCCTGAGAATGACGCGCCACTTCACTCGCAGTCATGGTCATCTCCTCAACCGCAGAGGCTGATTGCGTCACTCGTTGTGTTTGAGTATCCGCCCCCTTGGCCATTTCATCCGCAGTTGCGGACAATTGTGCCGAGGCAGAAGCGACGCGATCCGTCACCTCACCAACTCGTCGAATCGATCTTTGCAGTTTTTCGATAAACCGGTTGAAGTTGTCAGCCAACTCACCAAGCTCATCTCTTCCGGCAACGGGAACACGTTGGGTCAGGTCACCTTCACCCGCTGCAATATCCTTCGTAATATTACGGAGTTGCCCAAGCGGAGCTATGATAAATTTATGCAGAAGGAGATAGACCATGACTAAACTGGTCACAATAATTCCGACTAACAGGCCACCTGTTCGCTGCAAAGAACCGAGCATGGCCGCATTTACATCGGCCATGGGAATAGAAACGGATAACACGCCTAGGGTATCCCCAACGCTGGTGCCAGCATGACAACCAGTGCAAGCTTCAACCGTGGCTTTATCCGCGCTCGCGCGCCGAAACACCATAGAACCCCCAGACCCTTCCACTACGGAATAACTATCTTTTCCTTCTGCGATTGCCGCTAATGCCTGGGTTTCAAAACTATCCTTGGGCTTGTTCGCGGGATTCAACGGGGTTTTACTGACCAACCTGGATTGAAAAATATTCCGTTCACCAAGGGCTTCTCCAATTTCCCGAGTCGCTGTCGCTGGGAACGGAATCGCATTGGGATTATTAGCATGATCCCTCGCGACCTCAATGGACGAACCTGCTGAAGAGTTTTTCATTTTGCCGACATAATTTTTTGCGATATAGCTTCGCGTTACCTCGACTTGGGCTTGAATAACTTTCCCGCGTTCTTCAAGCTGTCGAAGCATGTTGGCTTCCTCTTGACTGTATAAGAAATACAATCCCACCAGACTCAGCACCGCCGCGATGGCTCCTAAACAGGCCACCATTTTTGTTCCAATCTTCATGTCGGCTAACATCGAGCTGCCCCTCCTTTTCCTGCTACCTCATTGGCCTATGCAACCCTAGCTTCTGGCCCCTTGGTAGACGATCAATCTTTCTGTCTTGAAGAAACCACAAACCGTGAAGCGTAATTTCTTTGTGTATTCCCTATTGATTTCAAGCCTTATGCAAGTTGAAATTGTTTGAGATTTGATTGTAATTTCGCTGCCATTTCAGACAAGTCGCTCGTCGCCGTCACGACTTGATCCACACTGTTTTCATTTTGCTGACTGAGTCCGGCCACAGTTTGAATTCCGCCAGCAATTTGCTCGGTGGCCTGGGTTTGTTCATCAATCGATCCAGCCAGTTGTTGGACCATAGTCGTCACTTTTTGCACTCCATCCACGATTTCGTTTAATCGCAAACCCGCTTCATTCACTAAATCCATGCCCGATTGAACTTCTGCTGTTCCGGATTCCATGGAAGCGACAGCCTCTTGGGTCCCGACTTGAACGGTTTCAATCACGCCGGCGATTTCCTTCGTGGCTTTTCCTGTTCGTTCTGCAAGTTTCCGAACTTCGTCCGCCACCACCGCAAACCCACGACCCTGCTCTCCTGCGCGAGCCGCCTCAATCGCCGCATTCAAAGCCAACAAATTCGTCTGATCGGCAATATCCTCGATCACCCGGATGATCTCGCCAATTTCTTGGGAACGTTGCCCTAATACTTGAATGCGCTCTGACGATACTTGCATGGTACCGGCTACTGCTTCCATGCCACGGATAGAATTAGCCACTACCTCACCACCCTTCATCGCGGTTCCGCTTAACTCTTTGGCGGTCTGAGCCATGACTTGGGCATTTCGTGTCATTTCATTGGCGGTCGCAGACATTTCCTCCACGGCAGAGGCAACTTGGGTGGATTGACTCGCCTGGTCGCGACTGGCTTGAGAGACTTGCGTTCCATTAACGGATAATTCCTCTGCTGCCGCGGCCACAGTATGTGCAACCTGAGCGGTTTGCCCAATCATGGCATTGAGACTTTCCAAAAAGGCATTAAAGGCCTGCCCCATTTGGCCTAACTCGTCGGCACTGGTGACAGGGACTCGTCCTCGCAAATCACCCTTTGAGGCCTGCTCGGCCACGGCAATCACGGGTTTTAATTGACCAATAACCGCTCGACCAATGAACAGGCCAGCAGGAATAATGAGCGCTAAACATGCCAGCACCGCGAGCCAAATATCTCGTTGAATGGAAAAGGCCTCAGCGGCGGCTTCAGCGGAAGGCACTCGCACCAACACCGCCCAATTCATCCCTGGGAATCCCATGGCCCCCTTGAGATGGGTGAACCCGCCAACTTGCATAATTTGCTTTCTGTCATGAAGCGATTGCATGAACCCACTTTTTCCCTGGATCGCCTCTTGAGCCATGGCCACGCCTTTGTCCGCCAGATTTAATTTCAAAATGACATTTTCGAGATCAAAGCTTATCTTTTCTGATCCTTGTGTCTGCGGATCAAAATCCAAAATGACCCGTCCCTTGGAATCGAGAAGCGTCAATTCAGCCCCCTGCATTCCGGCACGCTTTAACTCTGGATAAGTTTGCTCAAAAATATCAGCCACCAATCGAAACTTCGCTCGATTGGTCCAATAGCCAATGACATCTTCACCTTGATACACCGGAGCTGAAAAGCCAATTGTTAAGCCACCATCCTCTGGAAAAATGGCTTTCACATCTTGGTCCACATGGATATCTTCGATAAACGTACCAGTGGAAACATCATTACCCGGAGCCGTAAACGGCATGCTGGTGGTGAATTGCTCATTTTGCAGCGCTTGAAACCAGGGCGTGTCGGCATAGTTTTTGGTGTATAGGGATTCAGTAGGAATCGGGTTGCCCTGTGCATCGCGACTATTGACCGCAATGACATCCCCTTGTAGATCCACGAACATGGATAGGTAATACATCCCATAACTTTTCACATACGCATTCATGGTCCTGACAATGGAATTTTCGGCTTCATCAGGGTTATACCAGGCATACCGTTCTTGCAAAATTTGATTGCTGGCAAAGGCCTGCACGTCCCCATATCGCTCGAACAAGTTTCGATCGATTTTGTCGGCAATATTTTCGCTCACCAGCTGAAAGCGTTGGCCGGCGCCTTTCTCAATATCCGCAGTGGCACTGAATCCAATATAGGCCACGACCGCCATCGGAATCACACCAAAGACCAATAACAACGCGACCAGTTTAGAAGTCAACCCGAGTTTTCCTAGAAATTTTTGTTTCTGTGGCATAACTGCCTCCTTGGCATCGAACCCCGGGTAGAGTGAGCATCCCCTCCGCTCGTTGGTTCACAAAATCGAACTATGTAGACCTCTGCTACACGTCTGAATGTATTTTCGTTTTTTCCTTACTTTCGCCCGTTGCACACCAATATCAGAGTTTAGAATTTGCGGCATCCTCTGCCGGTTCAAAAATTCTTTGAATCACTTTGCGTAAATGCTGGGCATCGAATTTGGTGACATAATCGGTCACCCCAACGACTTTTCCCTTTTCCACATTGCACGTACCAGACAAGGAAGAATGCATGAGAATCGGAATGTTCCCAAAACGCCCATCGCTCCGCACATGCTTGGTAAACGTAAACCCATCCATTTCAGGCATTTCGATATCAGTTAGAACCAATTGCATAATGTCCTGAAAATCCTTACCCAGAAGTTCCGCGCGCTCGGCATGCATTTTCATCCGCTCCCAAGCTTCTTTGCCCGTACTGACTTCCTCATAGGTCATACCCAAACGATCAAGAGCTTTCACCAGTTGTTTGCGGGCCACCAGCGAATCATCCGCCACCAGAACATGCTTGCCTTTGGTCGCAGGGGTCGCTTCAATCCCAGCGTAGGTTTCATCATCTGATCGTGGGGAAATTTCCGCCAACACTTTTTCGACATCCAGAATGAGCACCATTCGGTCATCATCCAGCTTGGTCACTGCGGTCACGGCACCTTGTCGGCTCGTCCGGATCATGGGTGGAGGCACATTTACACGATCCCACGACATCCGGATAATGCGATCAACGGAGGCCACGAGAAACCCCTGCTTGTTGTCGTTGTATTCGGTAATGATGAGCTTGGCTCCCTCTTTATCCAGGGGTCCCAGTCCGATGGATTGGCGAAGGTCCACCAGGGGAATATTCTCTCCGCGGAGGTTGACCACTCCCAGTATCCGTGAATCCGAGTCTGGAATTTTCGTAATCGCCGGAATTTTCATGACTTCTCGAATCTTGAAGACATTGATGCCGTAGATCTCCTCCGTCCCCAAGGAAAACATCAACAGTTCCATTTTATTCGCACCGGCCAGTCGCGTACGTTGATCAATTTCAGCCATCAGATTCGACATGTCTTTTTCCTCCAGGATTTCTCGTGACTCCAAAACACGAGACCTCCATACCCACTGTTTTTCCCTACGTCGTTCACGGGTTCAGATCGAGGTTACCCAACCATCGCCAGCCCTGAACCACCAAGAGTACCGACTTTTTGCACCATATCTGCCATATCCAATATCAGCACGACCTTGCCATCCCCGGTAATCGTGGCCCCGGCTACTCCTGCGACTTCGGAAAGATATTCCCCGAGCGACTTAATGACGACTTCCTCCTGGGCACGCAACCGATCAACGACAATTCCCAATCGGCGTTCGCCTACCGCCACCACCACGACATAAGACTCTTCCGCCTCATCCATTGAGGGAATTCCAAATTCATCGGCAAGGCGAACTAAGGGCAATATCCGTTCTCGTAAGTTGAGAACCGATCGACCATTGATCGTCTTGAAATCCTCTTTGGTTACTTTGACGGCCTCAACTACGGAGGCTAAGGGGATTGCGAACGTGGAACATTCCACCTCAACCAGCAATGCTTGGATAATCGCTACAGTCAATGGCAATTTTATGGTTACTAAACATCCATGCCCAGGCTCGGAGTTCAACTCAATGCTGCCGTTCATGCGACTGATATTCGTGCGAACCACATCCATGCCAACGCCTCGCCCGGACACATCACTCACCACGTCGGCAGTGCTGAATCCTGGCAAAAAGATCAAGTTCATCGCATCACGTTTATCCATTCCGGCCAAATCACTTTCTGTCACCAGGCCTTTGGACAATGCTTTTTCTTTGATCTTTTCGACCTGGAGACCGCGGCCATCATCTTCGATGCGAATGACGATACTGTTGCCTTCTTGCGAAGCGGACAATCGAACATTGCCTTCCGGATGTTTGCCAGCGGCTTTTCGTTCACTCCCCAACTCGATCGCATGATCGATGGAATTCCTCACCAAATGCACAAGGGGATCACCCAATTCATCCGCCACGGATTTATCAACCTCCGTGTCTTCCCCTGCCATTTCGAGATGCACGGTTTTCCCTAATTTGTGGGCAAGATCGCGAACCAATCGTGGAAATTTGGCAAACACTTTTCGAATAGGCACCATGCGGGTTTTCATGACGGCAAGCTGAAGATCGCTAGCCACCAAGTTAATCTGAGCTAGAGTAACTCCTAATTCTCGAACCAGAGTGTCATTCTCGTAACGTTCTTCCAACCCTCCTCCAAGTTTCATGAGCCGATTCCGCCCAAGTACCAATTCGCCGACCAAGTTCATGACATGATCCAAACGACGGGTTTCCACACGAACACTCTGATCCTCTTCACGAGTGGAAGGCTTGGGTTGTGTTTTTCCCGCATGTTCCATGGTTCGGGTGGTGGCCTCTGACATTTTTGCCAACATCTCCGATAAAGCTGGCGCAGCAGGAGGAGTTGCTGGTGGAACTTCGGATGGATTGGACGACTGCGAGGCAGCAAACTCAACCGCATGGGGAATTGCTGGCGGTTTGGGTATCGATGAGCTTTCCTTATTTTCCTTTGGAGCCTGAACAACCGGAGGTTCAGGATCTGAGGTCGCTGAAGGTGTTGCTTCCAAAACATCGGATTCTTCAGCAATTGGCTCTTCGGCAGTTGAGGCACTTGGGGCTTCAGGCACCGAAGAAGCTGACGAGGCTCCAATGTCCGCGGCACTGTCCATCGTCAGGGTCAACTTTGTCACAATTAAATCGGTATCGACATGGGTGTCTTCCCCCGTACTGCGGATGTCTTCTTGAAGCAACTTAATGATATCGACTGTTTCGAGAATAATATCCACTACGTGGCTGGTTGCAGCCATTTCCCCGTTGCGGAGTTTATTCATCAGACTTTCCGCGTTATGAGCCACCTCCACTAAATGCGAAAAACCAAGGAATCCTGCCCCCCCCTTCATGCTGTGCATGGCGCGGAAGATTTCGTTCAATAATTCCACATTTCCAGGATCTGATTCCAAGGTCACAAAATGCTGGTCAAGCGACTCCAGCATTTCCGCACTTTCGGCGAGGAAGTCACCTAAGATTTCTTTCATTTCTTCATTCATAGAAGACCCCGTTTATTCAATCAGATATGCATTACCGACTGCCGCTGTTTCCATTTGTCCAACAAGGTTCTCTTGGACCAACTCTTCCTTTTCACAACCATGGTGCACGGTTAGTTAAAACCAAATTCGCCAAGGATGTCGTCCACCAAATTTTGTTCCAACGCCGTTTTGTTCGAAGCTTCTAATTGTTTAAGCATTTCATGGCCTCGACCGTCTTGCTTCGATTTTATTTCATCCTGCTTCAATCCAAATACCACCACCAGCTTCAGCAGCTTGTGTTGAATGTCTTCCAAGATCGTCACCAATTTCTTCACTCGCTGGGCCACTAAGTCTTGGAACGACAAGGCGACGGTGATTTCCATAAGCTGGGCTTCATCCTGCCCCAACCTCTGGATCACGGAGGCAATCCGCTCTCGAGCCGGCCCCTGGTCTTCTGCACCCGCCAAAAGCGTTTGCGTCTCTTCCAAAGACTTCATGACCGTGGCGCGACTGTCCAAAATCTTTTCCGTCAAACTCATGACTTTATGGGTGCCCTCTTCAGTCATGGTCGCCAGTTCTTGTAAAAAATTATTGGCATCTGGTAGCGTGCTGGCCGTCGACGCCACTGGTGATTCCATATCACGAATCGCCCGTGTAGTTGCTTCCACAAATTTCGCCAACTCCCCGAGTTCTTCATAGATCGTCCGATCTTCAGCCGATTCCAAAGGCGTAGGATCTTCCTTCTCTTCCGTCTCAAAACTGCGGTCCATCAACATGAGCATCTCCCTTGGTCGTAAGTTTTCCAGTCAGGATATCTATGTGTGAACTAGGCGTTAACCGTCTTTTTGGCAAATATTTTTTGCAATTTTTCCAGCAACGCATCCGGGGTAAAGGGTTTCACTACATAGTTGCTCACTCCAGCTTGAACGGCTTCAATGATATTTTCTTTTTGGGCTTCCGCCGTCACCATCAACACCGGAACGCTTTTGAGTTCGGGGTCGGCCCGGATGGCACGAAGCATGTCAATCCCCATCATGACGGGCATATTCCAATCAGACACTACAAGGCCAAACCCGCCGGCCCTCAGTTTCTTCAACCCCTCTTCTCCATTTTCCGCTTCCTCAATATTCGAATACCCAATCTGCTTCAGCACATTTTTGACGATTCGCCGCATCGTGGACATATCATCAACCACTAAAACCTTGATGGAAAAATCTAAATCTGACATGTGTCTTCCTCCCGTAAATCGTTATCAAACTCTTGTTAGGCGATGGGCATCGGATTCGTTTGGCTTGATGATGACACGACTCGGATCAATTCCTTGAGCAGCAACTCTTGAGAAATCGGTTTGGTTAAAAACACCGAAACTCCAGCTTCCAACCCACTCTTCCGTTCACGTTCTTCACCCTGTGTGGTCAACATAAGTATGGGAAGATCCCGATACACCGGGTGCTCCTTCAGGGATTGGGTTAACTCAATTCCATCCATTTGCGGCATATTCAAGTCCGTAATTACGGCGGCACAGGATTCCCGTCCTAATTGCTCTAGGGCTTCTAACCCATTTTCCGCCATCAACACTTCATACCCAGCTTCTCGAAGGTACATGGAAAGCAGCCGACGGGTCATTCGGCAGTCATCCACCACCAAAATTACTGATCCCAGTTTGCCTTCATCCATTATCGGGTTCCTCGGGGTTCACTCTTTAGTGTTTTGGTATCTATTTTCATTTCGGGGCTAGAAACCTTCCCAGAAATAGAGTTTCCGGTTCCTACCGGAACCAACCGAGAAGGTTTGTCAGGTGTTTGCCCACTGTGAGCCTCCCCATCCTTCCACACCTGAATGCCTGTGGGCCTCGAGCTCGTGTCTATAGAAGGAGTCGTGGGAATCGCCACAGGTGTACCAGCCTTGCGGTACATCACAGTTTTATTCCAAGGAATGGGATGAAATAATCGGTTCACACCACTCAGAGACTCGGAGAATCCAATCATCAAAACGCCGGATGCCTGAAGTGAGTCATAAAAATTCGTAATAATTTTTCGTCGGGCTTCCTGATCAAAATAAATCAGCACGTTTCGACAAAAGATGACGTCAATGTCTCGAAACGATCGCATCCGCAGGGAGTCAAACAAATTCAGGCTGGAAAATGTGACAAATTTACGAAGGGCTGGCCCCACGGTGTACACGCCATCCGAGAACGTAAAATATTTCTGCAACAATGGAGGGGTAATATTACGCACCGAATACGGACCGTACACGCCAAGACGAGCCGCCTCTAGAATTTTCTCACTCAAATCCGTCGCGACAATTTGAACATCCCAATTGGCCAACGCTGGAAATTCTTCCATGATGATCATAGCCAAGGTGTATGGTTCTTCCCCTGAAGAACATCCAGCGCTCCAAATGCGAAGCTTGCGCACTTTATCCCGTGCAGTGGTGACCTGCGGTACAATCACCTGTTGAAAACAATCCAACTGCGCCTTATCTCGAAAAAAGAAGGTTTCGTTCGTGGTCACACAATTGAACAATTCTACAATTTCCTTTTCACGCTGTGGGTCAAATCGCAAAAATTTGTAGTACTCCTCAAAATTTTGACAATGAACAGCCAGGAGTCTCGATTGCAATCGAGATTCTAAAAGATATTTTTTAGAGTCTGGAAATTCTAGCCCACTCTTTTGGTAGATGAACTCCCGTAAAGTCTGGAATGTTTCGGAGGATAGCGAAGAGGTCATAGGACCACTCCCTCGCTCGCTTGAGGCTCATGAAGTTGAGCAAGGGCATGATTCACCACGCGTTGTAGTTCTGGCTCTTCGACAAACTGAAGTCGAGACAAGGGTTCTATGGCTGACCGATCCTTCAATGTGCCCAATGCTTCGGCTACCGCCAATTTCAAAAGCGGCGGGGCTTCCTCTAATAACTCGATGAAGAACGGCACGATCGAAGAGTCTTGAATGGCCGCTAGTTGTTCCACCGCCCTTGACCGGACCCACACATCTGGATCTTCCGCAGCTACCTTCCGCAAAATTGACAGCGTGCGAGGTCCAGAGTAACGCCCTAAGGCTTGCACCGCAGACTGACGTATGTGGGGATGCACATCGGTGGATGAAGTGACAAGAATCTCAAAGATTGATTCGTCCTGCACTGTACTCAGCCGATCCACGATTTGAAGTCGCACACGCCATTCAGAATCACCGAGGTGCCTTATCAACAGCGCCAGATCAGGCTGGTCTAAGGGTGTACTCCAATTCGCCACGACGGCTTCACGAACTTCTACCCGAGGATGCCCCAGCAACCTTTCCAGCGTTTGTAACGAATGAGGCCCTGAAAGAGCCACCATGGCCCGCACTTGCTCTTGCACGACGTCAGGGTATGGTTCGACTTCAATCTGCGCTTCCAAAACCGCACCGGCTTTTTGAATACCGTGCATTCCCACAAGACGAGCCGCTTCAGCTCTGATGTAGCCACTTTGATCTTGGAGCGCCATCATGACCGAGGATTCAACTCCTTGGATACCAATGCGTTCCAGAGCCACTAATGCGGCACGACGAACCTCACGATTCTCTGATCGCACAACCAACTCCCCAAGGGCCGGTACCGCCAAAGACGCGCATCGGCCGGATAGGGCCTGGATGCAAAACAATGCGATCCTCTCATCTTGATTTTTTGCGGATTCGATTAATTGGGATTCCTCTCCAATTTCCGTCAAAGCATCTAGGACCGCAGCGTGAATCTTGTCCTCCATAAATTGCTGGCACGTTAAAAACTGAAGCAGCGCAACTGTGGCACGAGAGTTTCCCAACAATCGCAACCCTTGAAGCGCCGCAAGCTGAACTTCCGATTCTCGGGATTTCAATGCTCCTACCAATTCCGCAAATAAAAATTCCTGAAGTTCTTCTTGACGAAACACCCAAGAATCTTCTCCCACCAACTTCACAATCGTCACGAACAGAAGGTGACGTAACGGTAGCCGAGCCATTGGCAAGATCTCTAATAAGTCGGGAAGGCATTCGGGATTGCCAATTTTTCCAAGCGCCTCGACCACGGCGTCTTGAAGAGCCGAAACGTCGGAAGTTAGTAGGTCCAAAAGGGCAGGTAATGCCTGATCATCACCCAAATTTCCAAGCGCATTGATCGCACTGAACACCACCCATTCCTCAGGATCTTGCAGGAGGGCAATCAACGGGACAGCGGCTCGAGAATCCCCAAGATTCCCCAAGGACTCCGCTGCGGCTGAACGCACGTTGGGGCAAGAATCATTCAATAACCCCAACAGCCCATCCACGGCTCGAGGCCCACGAATATGTCCCAGGATATCTGCGATAATTTTTCGTATGTGTGGATCAGAATCTGCGGCCGCATGAAGAATCGGAACAACCGCTGGGGCGGCCAGCTGCTGTAAGACTTCTATGGCCAGACTTCGGAGATGAACCGCGGCATGTAGTAGAGGTAGCACATGGATCACAACCCTTTCCGGCTTGAAATCCATTAACGAATGAATGGCCGCATCCTGCACGGCCACATGAGCGTCACTTAATGCGGCGACAAGGATTTCAATCGTCCCGTCCTGTGCCCCGGGCAACTGAGCATCCTGCTTCAGTTCCTCAATTGCAGTACGACGTACCGCAAAGTCCGGGTTTTGGAGAAGCGTCCTTGCCACACCATTCGTCATGAAAACCACTCATTGGATTGGCGTCTCTGAAGATGTGACTATCCACACAGGACAACTTGTTAATACCTCTCCATTTGAGAAGCCCAACATCCTATATGGCTCACTCATCCCCACCATGTATGTAGACCTAATTCCACGTTTGCTTGAAACGCGAACCAAATACGTACATCCACATGCGTGTTGAAGGAACGCCGAGGGCTACGTAACAAAAATTAAGATTGTTTTGCCGATGTCGCGGCAGCCGAAACTTCGTCAATCCCAGCGCTTTGCACCCACGACTCAATTTCTTCGCGCACGAACCGCCAATGCTTCCCGACTTTGTGACCAGGAAGACGCCGTTCGCGTGCCAATTTGTAAATCGTAGACTTCGGCACTTTGAGAAACGACGAGACTTCACTCAATGTGAGTAGATCTCTCATGTTTTTACCTCATTAAAACTGTTTCTAGTTGATTGGGTTATCGGAGTAGGAATCGACAAACTTAAGGAAGATTTTCCTCAAATAGGCAAATTTGTTCTCAGGTCATTTTTTTCTGATATGAACGTTTGGAATTCTCGCTAACTTAGCCCTGAGGAGCTTAGCTATTCACCATCATTGCGGAGATGGAGAATTGGAAGAACCGTCCCCCAAAGCTCCATATTGCACGGTAAGCATCACCTCATTGCCACAACCAAAATATTGGATTTGAGGAATCATCGTTTTCACCAAAAAAATTCCTCGCCCTGATCCTGCTAAGGCGGGAATGGAATCGACATGGCCATGGAGAAGAGGTTCCCAATCAAACCCTTCACCTTCGTCCTGAATGCGACAATGAAAAACATGCTTGGCTGGATCATTTTCCATCCACACCTTCACCCGACGATTGGCATAGAGTGGAAGTTTCCGACGTGCCTCCAATAATGCGTCATAGGTATCCTCCATCAAGGCCGTACGCTTCTCCTCCGCCGTAATCCCTAAATTTCCATGCTCAACGGCATTGATCAATAACTCTTGCAAACCCATTCGGACATGCAATTGACCACCTTCGGACAACCAGACATCCACAGGTCGAAGCATGGTCGTCAGAATTCCACCTAAACTATCAAGGTTATTTTCGATTTCGAATGACCACGTCACCTTCTTGAGGGACTGTAATGCCTGGGTTTCTGTGGATCTTGCACGAATGAGTGAAAGAGACCGTTGAACGGTGTTCTTTAATTCCGAAATTTGAAACGGTTTATGCAAATAATCACTGGCTCCAGCTTTTAACGCGGCGACCGCTGTAGCCTCATCTCCATATCCCGTCACCATGATCACCGGACAATCAGGACAGCGGGCTTTGACTTGATGAGTTAACGACAACCCATCCATGTTCGGCATTCGAACATCGGTGATCACGAGACTCGGGTTCTGTTGTTCAAACACTAACAGAGCCTCATTGCCATCGGAAGCCACACACACCTCTAATCCCAATAGGATGATGGTTTCTCTTAAACAATCCAAAGTCACCGGATCATCATCCACCACCAGTACTGTCTCAGGATGTTGTGAGGGAAAAGCCATATCGCCTTCAATCTTTTATGGTAATAGGTTGAAAGATTCAGGAGTTTTTCTGGGCACAGAGGTGGTGGAGATACTCCTGAAATTCCCGAAATAGTTGTGTCATCTTTTCGGATAATTGTTGAAAGACAAGTTCCGCCTTGTCCCCTCGTTGTTCAACAGCGAGTCGCTCAAGGTCTGCGGCCAAAACCATCAGGGAATCGACGCGAAATGCTCCAACCGAACCCTTGAGGGTATGGGCCGAACGTTCAATCGTTATTAAATCTTGATCATCAAGCGCCTGACGAATTTTTGATAACGTCGCCGGCCCGATTTCCAGAAACATTTCAATTAACTCGTGCAACAATACCGGATCACCATCCAGATGAGACAGCGCAATACTGGGGTCCCAAATCGTGGATTCCCCACATGGAGTGACATCGTCAGACGATGGCATTCCTTCACTATTGTCGTCACTCAAGGTGACACATGTCGAATCATGAGTCTCGTCTAATTCTCTGTCCCATGCGGACTCTTGAAGCGGCAACCAAGTGGTCAACATATCGACCACAGCCGACATGCGAAGCGGTTTCACCAAATAATCATCCATCCCAGCCGCCAGACATTTTTCTCGATCTCCTGGCATGGCATTGGCAGTCATGGCAATGATGGGGACGTGATCCCTATGCCGTCGCTCCAAAGTTTTTTTGCCATCATTCTGTTTTTCGGCATCACGGTTGCTCCCCAGTGCTTCATGCTTTCTCATTTCTTGGGTAGCTTGAAGACCATCCATATGGGGCATTTGCCAATCCATGAAGACAAGGTCATACCGTGTCGTCACAAAGGCTTTGTAGGCCTCTCGCCCATTGCTCACCGCATCGACTTCGACCCCCGATTTTTGTAACATCCCTAGGACTACTTTGAGATTAATCGGGTTATCCTCTGCCAATAATATTCGTCCCTGAAATCCCTTGGCGGGAGAAGTAAGCCCCTTGATCACACCCCCCTGAGCTTCTGATTTTTCGGGCACCGCTTCTCGGCGGGATAAGGCACCAGGCTGATTGAGTAACGATTGAAGGCATTTGTATAGCCTGGACCGGCGTAAGGGCTTGGTCAGCCATAAATCTCCACCAACCTCGGAAGCCAACTCGCTACTTCTCCTATTGCCACGAAGAAGAGGAACTAAGGGGACCTTGGCTGTCCCCATCGCATCTTGAAGAGCTTGCAGGATTGATGAAGGGGCGGTTTCCAGCCCCTCACAATCAATGATGGCCATATCGAACACCTGAGGATTGGAAGACAGCCCTTGAAGGGTTTGAATCCCCTGCGAAAGTGAATCTACGCTATGACAAGACACTCCGACTGCTTCCAACGACGCTTCGATGCTCTTCTTCGTAGGGGCATGGGCCTCCAAAAGTAACACTGCCCGGTCTTGCAGCATGGAACGTTCAGTGGCAAACATTGCAACTGCGTGATCCGGGTAAAATTCAAACGGGATGGTGACCCAAAACTCACTCCCTTGCTCTGGGAGAGAAGTGACTCCGATGCCCCCCCCCATCAACTCCGCCAGTTGTTTGGAAATCGCCAACCCCAAGCCTGTCCCCCCATACTTTCGCGTCATCGTGGAATCGGCCTGTGAAAATGCCTGAAATAATCGATGTTGCCCTTCCGGGGTAATGCCAATCCCCGTATCCCGAACGGAAAATTTTAACTCCACGGTCTTCAGGTCTGTGCGACCAACAGCCAACGTATCAGAGTGAGCGTCTCGAGCTTGAGGTTTAATCTCAACAATCACCTCTCCTCGCTCTGTAAATTTTATTGCATTACTAACAAGGTTAGTCAGGATTTGCCGCAATCGCATGGGGTCCCCTCGTAGGCCACCGGGCACATCATGAGAGACCCACCCTGATAAATGGAGCCCCTTATCGTGAGCTCGCAACGCAAGAATGTCTAACACATCCTCCAGCAATTCCTGCAAATCAAAATCGATGACTTCAAATTCGAGCCGACCTGCTTCAATTTTCGAGAAATCCAAAATGTCATTAATAATACTCAAGAGGCCTTCGGCGGATTTTTGTATCGTCTCAGCATCTTCCTGTTGTTCAGCAGACAAGGAACTGTCGGCGAGCAATGCCGTCATGCCAATGATTCCATTCAACGGAGTACGAATTTCATGGCTCATTGTCGCCAGGAACGCGGCTTTCGCCTGAGTCGCAGCTTCTGCCTTCGTTAAGGCTTCATCCAATTCAATATTTTTACGGCCGAGCATTTCGACAAACTGGCCGAGTTCATCAGCCGCGTTCTTCCGCTCAGTCACGTCAATGCCATAACCTCGAACTAACTGTAGTTCTATCAATGGGCAAAAGAGCCACGCATATTGTTTATGCCCCACATCCACCTCAACGTCTTGCTCCGATACTCCTGACTCCAAACATCGCCCAACGATGTTGGACACATCATGAGGCAACGCCGCGGAGAACCCTTCGTCACGAAATCCTGCCTGTTGCATCAACCGGGTCATGGAAGGATTCGCATACAGCATATTGGCTTGGCTATCCAACTCAACAATTGGGAAGGGACTTTCCTCTGGGATCGAGGCCAACCGACGCAGATTTTCCTCCATTTGAATCTGGGTGGCCAAATCTCGAAAACTTAGAACAATCCCTGACGCTCCCTCATCAACCAGAGGCGTACATGTCAATTCAACCACCAGCCATTCTCCATTCCGAGCCTTGAGGCCCGCTCGGGGGAGCCATAAAGGTTTCCCTGTCTGTAAAGCTTGAATAATGGGGCAGACGTCTTCATTTGAGGAAGACTGACTTGATGAACATTGAGTCAATTCATGAAAGGACCGACCCTGGCAGACCGATTCACCCCAACCCAGAAGCCTCACCGCTTCCTGATTTAGGGTTTGGATGATGCCACGCTGATCCACCGTACACACCGCAACCGCTAAGGAATTGAGCACCGCCCGATTGGTCGCATGAAACCAACGTAATTGTTGCTCCAACGACCCCTGCGATCCTATTGGTGATCTATTTTGTGACATGCAAACACCTTTGATCAGCCAGCACGATTACCGCCTCATTGAGCCAAAACTTTTCAGCAGCGCTAGGTTGCTGATTAAAATGGCTCAGGGGGCACAAACAACACAGCCTAGAATGCGGCACCATGTGCGATCGGTAAGATTCAAGCTGAAGCGCCGACAGTCATATATTTTTCAACCTGAATTTGTTCCTGATGCGCATCTAACAAGGACCGAATCGATCGGGCTGGATCCCCAGGTGCCGAATCATTCAGGTCAATAACAATGGGAACCGGATAAGGAAGATGGTCGGGCCCCACAATCAACTTGATCTTGGGTTTAAGCAAGCTCGTAGGATTCGTCATAACGACCACTCCCTGCTCCCCGGTGGACAGCTCAACTAGACTCCCTAAAGGATACACACCCAAACATTGAATCAGGCGTTCGATGGGGCGTAAGGAAAAACGACCTTGTTGCGCCTCATGGTACAATTCTCTTAAAACCAATGCCGTAGGCCGAGAAGGCCCTGCGCCCCAATTGCTCGTCAACTTGTCAAACTCATCGACCAAGCCCACGACCTGGCTCAAAAGGGAAAGGACCGAACCTTGAAGTCCATGTGGCTCTCCCGTTCCATCCGATCGTTCATGATGCTCCAAAATAATCTGTTTAATACCTGGAGAAAGTTCGGTAGAGGATTGCACCATGGCATATCCCAGCTCCGCATGTTTGGACAGTAACTGACGCTCTGCCTCTCCGGCCGTTTTCCTTTTTCGGACCAAATTGTTGGGTAACCGAACATAGCCGAGGTCATGGAGCAGGGCACCCATGGCGAGAGTTTTCAATTCTTTTTCCTCCCATCCCATTTCAATTCCCAAGACGACGGATAGGGCACAGACATCTACCACATGGTGGTAGAGATATTTATCAACCGAGGAAAGATTTTGGATCAGGATAATCTGAGAAAAGGCTTTTGGATCATCTACGACATTCTGAACAATGTCGTGAGCCATATTCTCCAGCGCTGGCTGGTCGATCGGCTCTCCTGAATGCACTCCTTCAAATACTTTTTGGACGGCGCGTACGGCTTCATCACGGACACGTTGGGCACCCTCTTCTGGTGTCAGCTGAGGACTGTCGGATGGTCTGGACCCAGAGCCAGAATCCATTCTGAAAGACGGGGCAAGCGAATCCTTAGGATGTTGGGGGTTATGATCATCACATGATTCGGCCATTCTAACATCAGAAACTTTATTCGGAATGTCCGATCCTAGTTCGGGCAAAACGGTTTCATCCACAACAGATGATTCAATTCCCTGCGGCTCATTGGCATCGGGTGTATCTGGAGCACTAGACTCCTCAACGTCCAGCCCCTTAGAGGTTTCAATAACCACGGTCCGAACACCGGACTGCCGTAACCGTTCCACTTCCCCTATATTTTTTATGATTCGGTGGTGCAGGATGAAAGGAGTATTCCACCAACTTTGGTCCATGCCCATGAGAAACATGCCGGGTTTAAGCTGATCTAATGAGATCTGTTTTTTCATGATGTTATGAATCGATGCTCAGCACTCCCTCATCCTAACAACCATGAAGCGAGAGAACTGAAAAACAGGCAGGAACGTCCTGGAGAAACCACGGGTTTGAACCCGGTGAGAAAAACAAAAAAAGACCGGCCAGACAGGATTGTGGACCCCATCAAAATAATGGGCTCGCCAATACCGCGTCACCCTTTCCCTTCATGGCAGACAAAGGGTTATTCCAAAAGTTTTGGAAGGCGCCTCTGCCAGACAGCTTTTTCTTAATGAGCGACGGCCACGGACTGATCAAACCCCGAGCATGCCTCTTCCACAGACGAAAACACTGGGATCATCCTGGGCACATTGGCAAGATCTAATATCTGCCGAACATACGACTGTGGATTTACCAAGGAAATACGACCTTCCTTTAGCTTCAGATTTTGATGGGCCACGACCAACAAACCTAATGCGGAGCTATCGACAAAGGATACTTTCTCGAGATTGAGAATCACATGGTGACATCCAGCTTGTTGAAGTCGATCCATGGCCTCTTTAAATTCCCGCCGGGATGCAAAATCAAACCGACCACTGATATCCAATACTGTCGCGGAACCCTGCTGATGTTCTGTCAACTCCATGACGACCTCCCTAAAAAGGTAAACTCTGTACTTCGACTCGAACCAAAGATGTTATGCTCAATTCCTGGGGTGGCCCCCTGAAGAATTTCCCATGAATTCGATAATCTTGAGGAATCGTCTGATATTTATCAGGACAACCCGCTAGGGTATTATCGGTGATCAAGACCTAGATCTTTACCCAAAAGATCACACTTGAGACACGCGATGTAAAATGTCAGCAGGTATTTCGCTTAAAGGTAGGATTTTATCGACCCCTCCAGCCTTAATGGCCTCCTTCGGCATTCCAAACACAACACAAGAGGCCTCATCCTGGCCGATCGTATAAGCTCCAGCACGTTTCATCTCTAAAAGACCGGCGGCCCCATCATTTCCCATTCCTGTGAGAATCACGCCAACACTGTTCGTTCCTGCATATTGGGACACTGATTGGAACAACACGTCAACCGAGGGTCGGTGCCGATTCACCGGCGGGTTTTGATTGGTCACGACATGATAGCGAGCACCGCTCCTACGAAGCTCCATATGAAAATTTCCAGGAGCAATGAGCGCTTGCCCCGGAATCACGCTATCGCCATCTTCGGCTTCCTTGACCCGAATTTGGCAAATTTCATTGAGCCGATCCGAAAAATGCTTAGTGAATCGCTCCGGCATGTGTTGCGTGATAATAATAGGCGGAGTATTCGGAGGAAGAACTTCAAGGATATCGCGCAATGCCTCTGTGCCCCCGGTTGACGCGCCAATGGCAATAATCGTGTCTGTCGTTTTCAACATAGCCGATGAGGCCAACGAAGGTCGGACTTCTACTTCAGAATTCTTTCGTTTCTGCCGGGCCCGAACAGTAGATTGGGCCGCCGCTTTGACTTTATGAATAAGATCTTGCCCAAGATCTTCCATACCATGCCGAATATCTAAGGTCGGTTTGGTTGCAAAATCCACCGCTCCCAACTCGAGTGCCCGAAGGGTAGTTTCACATCCTTGTTGGGTTAACGAACTGACCATGACCACAGGCATAGGATGACCCGTCATTAATTTTTCCAAAAATGTCAGACCATCCATCTTGGGCATTTCAACATCCAAGGTCAGGACATCAGGATTGAGGGTTTTTATTTTTTGTCGGGCGATATAAGGATCTGGAGCCGTACCTATGACTTCGATTTCAGAATCTTGAGACAATATCTCTGTCAATACCCCGCGAATTAATGCCGAATCATCAACCACGAGAACACGTATCATTTTCATTACATTCCTTCCCCAAAATCAGAAGTAGTTTTATCTCCCCATGGTCCACGATCTCTTTCACTAGGCATGAATCTCAATCCTGAATATAGGCACTTAGAAAAGCGTCACATCACCAGCACTAACTTCTTTTTCAACAATCTGCTGGTATTGCTGTTCTTCTTTCACAATCTGTTGTCGTTGAATACCATCCAGTTTCTTTAATAGCACTCTCCCAGATTCCGTAAAGTAATAGACCTTTCGCGGACACACGTCTCCGACATCAGCCTTGATAGGCTGCATACCTTCACGCTCCAAGTATTCTAGGGCCCACGCTGCATTTTTCGCCCCGACATCATTCCGACCTTCATAAATTTTTCCACCGCCAAACACCTTCACTTCAAAGCGACTCTTGTGGCCTCCTTGTCCCAACAATTCATTTACGAGTACTTCCATGGCATAACTACCATACCGCGCCGAAGGGCCCCAATGATCGTTTTCCACGTTTCCGCTAGGCGAAGCCAACATAAAATGATTCATACCGCCGATTTTGGTAACGGTATCCCTGATACACACCGAAATGCACGATCCGAGAACCGTATACACCACCATGGGCGCCCGACTCACAAAAAACTCGCCCGGCATAATCACGGCAATTTCATGAGGAAACCGCATATCTCGCATTCGCCGTATATGGCCAAACTCCATCACGACTTCCCTCTTCCCCCCTCTTGCGCTGGCGTTCCTTCGAAAATTCTCATTTCCAATTTAGACCGATTTTCGATAGATCGTCGGTGCCACATAGGTAAAAGGATGATCGATCCATTGCAAACTTTCTGAATGTCCGATAAACAGATAGCCTCCTGGTTTTAAATATCGAAAAAACTTCGCCATCAGTTTGGCCTGTGTTGGACGATCAAAATAGATCATGACGTTCCGGCAAAAAATGACATCTAATAAACTTTGAATGGGAAAAGATTCATCCATTAGATTAATGCGTCGATAGATGACCATCTGACGGACTTTGGGCTTAACCTTCACGTATCCTCGTTGTCCCCCGTTCCCTCGAAGAAAATGACGCTTCACCATCTCCGGCGGTAAATTCAATACACGCTCATCTTCGTACACTCCACGAGCAGCCTTCGCCAACACTCGTGTCGATAGATCCGACGCCAAGATTTTACAATTCCATTGACTCGGGTCGGGCACGGCATCTAATAAAGTCATGGCAATGGAATACGGCTCCTCTCCACTTGAGGAAGCGGAAGACCAAATTCGAATATGCTTGGATGGAGAGAGCGTGGGAATGATTTGTGCTTTTAAGAATTCGAAATGGACGGGCTCCCGAAAAAAATCCGTTTTATTAGTGGACAAGAGGTCCAGCATTTGCGTGAGCTCGCCAGAGTCCACTCCATTCACGACCAAATCATAATAGGCTTGAAAGGAAGGCAACCCGAGGTGTCGAATCCGCTTGGATAGCCTGGATACGATCAATGTTTGTTTTTGTTCGGTCAGAGTAATCCCTGCCTTTTGATATAAGAGGCTTTGAATCTGTTGAAATTCATTGGTCGTAAGGGTCATATCCATCATAGACTCGTTCGTAGGCTCATGTGCCCCCTCGAAAGAACATTCGAGAATCAACATGCAATCATATTTTTTGGTGAGATTTCACTTTGGTTGTGTGTTCTATATCGGTGTTCATCAACAAGCCCTTTACCAGATGTCATTAAAAGAACTTTCCTGAGATAGAACAATTCATTCACAGACACTTCAAGATCGCTT
The DNA here is from genome assembly GCF_032191465.1 of Candidatus Nitronereus thalassa. NCBI lineage: Bacteria > Pseudomonadati > Nitrospirota > Nitrospiria > Nitrospirales > Nitrospiraceae > Candidatus Nitronereus > Candidatus Nitronereus thalassa. The sequence goes on from NZ_JAQOUE010000001.1 coordinate 1,316,453, forward strand.
TTTCCCTAGGGCAATTAAAAAATGTTCGCACGTACTCTTTCAGACTCGTTTAACTTTGCCCCAGGGCGCATGTAAGAAAATAAAGACCCAAGTAAAAATTGGAGGAGGATTTCAACGTTCATCAGGCGAATCATCTCCCTTGTGACAAAAAAAGCCCAGGGAAACTAGGCTAAACCTAGCGTCCCTGGGCTCAGAAAATTCCGAGATAGCTTTATCGCATTCTGACGATAATTGCCCCCATGAAATCTCCCTTTTTCCAATCCTTCTTCGTCGTTTTGGGATGTTTATTATGACAATCGGCACACCCTTCAACAATAGCAAAATCCGCAGACATGCCTTTTGTCATATTTCCATCTTCAAACGTCACCATTTTCTCTTTCCCGCTGGCCAGAGCCGCCAGCATTTCTTTTTCCTTGTCGGTCTTCGCCGCATTGGACGAGTACAGAGGATTAGTCCCAACTAAGGTCAATTCAAAATCCTTAATTTCCGCGCCAATGGCCTTGACATATTGGGCAGGAAGCATAATCGAATGATCTTCCTTGACCCAATCTTCATTAGGGCTCACGCCGCCCTTCTTAGCCTTGCCAATAATACCTTTGACATAAACTGTTCTCGCTGCTTTCGCGGTCGCAAGAATGTACTTAATCGCCGTATCCTTGCTCATGTCAGCCGCTTGGCCAGACGAAACAATAACGCCTGTCGCAAATACCACACCGACTCCCAACAATACCACTGTCTGCAATGTTTTCCTCATACATCCCCTCCTTAGGATAATACGGTGAATAGTAAACGCTTTTCCCATTACTGAGGATTGCGTATTCTTTGCCGACTCCCCCTGTATGTCAAGCAATATTTACACTCTTAAAATTCCTCAAACTCATCATCTGTTCGCTCCCGGCTATTTTGCCCTTTGCCGGCACCAGCGCCGACTAGCTCAAAGGTTTCTTTCTTAGGAGCAGGAGAGTTAGGAGTTTTCTGTGGTGCTGATTGCCCTTTTTGCTTTGCCGTAACGGTTTTGGCCTCAGGACTGGATACCTGTAAGCGTGACGACGCATTTTCCACCGCGGTTTTGAAAAATTCCACTTCTTGTTGCAAGGCACCAGCTTGCTGTTGCATCGATTGTGCACTAGAAGCCGCTTGTTCCACTAAGGCGGCATTTTGTTGGGTGGTTTGATCCATTTGCATAATGGCTTTGTTCACTTGGTCAATCCCGGCCGATTGCTCCTGCGAAGCTGCAGTGATTTCGGAGATAATATCCGTCACCCGTTTCACCGAGCCCACAATTTCCTCAAGCGTCTTTCCAGATTGATTCACTAACTCAGACCCATCACTGACCTTTTGCACAGACTCACTGATGTGGTCTTTGATTTCTTTGGCGGCACTCGCCGAACGCTGCGCCAAGTTCCTGACCTCGGAGGCCACCACGGCAAACCCCCGGCCTTGCTCGCCGGCTCTGGCAGCTTCCACCGCTGCATTCAAGGCCAACAAGTTTGTTTGGAAGGCAATTTCATCGATCACATTGATAATGTCAGCAATCTTTTTGCTGCTTTTATTAATTTCTTCCATGGCATGAACTGCATCCGCCGTCACCTTGCCACCTTTTTCCGCTACTTCGCGAGCGGCAATGGCCAATTGATTCGCTTGCTTGGCATTATCCGCGTTTTGCTTCACAGTCGAAGTCATTTCCTCCATCGACGCACTTGTTTCCTCTAATGATGAGGCTTGCTCTGATGTCCGTTGTGAGAGATCATCATTGCCCTGGCTAATTTCTGCTGAGGCGGTAGTCACTTGCTCTGCCGCCTGCCGGACTTGCCCAACCACCTTCGACACATTCTCGAACATACTATTGAGTGCCTCGCTCATTTTTCCTAACTCATCATTACTCGTCACCGGAATACGCTGAGTCAGATCTCCTTGGGCCGCGAGTTGAGCCACTTCGTTCACCCTTGTTAATCCTTGAGCCGCCTTACGACCAACGAACCACCCTATCGGGATAATAAAGGCTAAACATACCAGGGCCGTCATGAGAACTTTTTGCTGAATACCCAAGGCTTCAGCAATGGCTTCGGTTTCCGGGACTCTGACCAATACAGACCAATTCATTCCTGGGTAGCCTAACGCACCATCTAAATGTGTGAACCCCCCGGTCTGTGAAATCTGTTTCCGGGCATGTATCGCCGTAAGATACCCTGATTCTCCGGCAACCGCGCGTTGAGCAAACGGCACACCTTTGTCCGCCAAGTTCATGACGAAAAGTGTGTTGGCTAAATCGTGAGTAATTACTTCTTTTCCCTGCCGCACGGGATCAAAGTCGATTAACACTTGTCCCTTATCTCCAAGTAAGGTTAATTCTGCCCCCGGAAAACCAGCACCTTTCAACTCCTGATACGTTTTCTGGAATATTTCTTCCACAACAGAAAACTTGGCTCGGTTGGTCCAATATCCCACCAGCTGTCCATCTCCATCGTATACCCGAGCCGAAAATCCCATGGTCAACCCATCATTTCCTGGATAGGCAGCTTTCACCATCGGATCCACATGGACATCCTCAATAAAGGTTCCGGTGGATTGATCGTTTCCCGGAGCGGTAAACGGCATTTTGGTGGTATACTGATCCGCTTCTAGGGCTTTAAACCAGGGGGTCTCTTTAAAATTTTTTGTCCATAAAGAACTCACATCAATAGGATTTCCCAAGGCATCCTTATAGTTAACGGCAATCAACTGCCCATTAGTATCCACCATCATAGTCAAATAATAGATTCCATAGGCCGCCACATATTTATTCATCACCTTGCTAATGGCATTCGTATCACTTCGATCCCCCCAATTGGATAAGCGGGTCACCACGTCATTGTATGTAAACGCCTGCACATCCCCATATCGCTCAAACAGGTTCCGATCAATTTGTTCGGATACCGCCACGGCCAGGTCCTGAAAACGAAGACCGACTTTTTCTGTCATGCCCGTCGTCGCTTGAAAAGCAATCAATCCGATGGCAGCCATAGGAATAATCCCGAACACCGCGAACAGTGCGATCAACTTCCCCGTCACACTCCAATTTTTAAACGAAACCCATTTGGTCCACATATCCATGCCCCCTTTTTCCTTCTCCCTTTCCTAAAGAAAGGTCGTGATATCGAGAAATACCATTACTATTAATACAATCATTTTTCTATTTACTCGTTTTCCTTCGAGGCTACGGCTTCCACCTGTTCGATTTCCCGGTCTGACAGCACTCGATCAATATCCAGCAGCGTGACCAGTCGATCTCCAGTTGTCGCGATTCCATCGATGAAACTGGTATCTACTTTTACGCCCAAGGCTGGCGCTGGTTTCATGTCCTGCGCTTTCATCGTCAGAACATCGGACACCGAGTCGACAATCATACCCATTACACGACCCTGTACCACTACCACGACAATGACCGTGAAGCTGGTAAAGTCAATCTGCTCCATTCCAAATTTCATCCGCAAATTGATGATCGGCACAATGGTCCCACGAAGATTGAGGACACCCTTCATATAGGGAGGAGTATTGGGAATTCTTGTGACATCGGTATACCCTTTGATTTCTTGTACGGTGAGTATATTCACTCCATATTGTTCATCTCCCAGAACGAAGGTCAGATATTGCTTTTCCTCCTCGTCCCCGGTTATTCGTGATTCTTCACGCTCAACAACTGCCGTTGACATACCCTACCTCCTCCATCAGATTTGGAATGGCCCTTGATGAACAGGGTCACTACGTTTCATACAATTCGGCTCATCATGTTCCCAACACTTTCGCCAATGGAGCAGTTTGTTCGCACAACCCCTGACACCTACGCGGCCACACTTTGTCCATTGAGGGAATGACTGACTAACCCTTGCACATCAACAATCAACGCGACATGACCATCTCCCAGAATCGTCGCGCCGGCAATGCCACCCACTTTTTGATAATTTTGTTCCAGGCTTTTAATGACGACTTGTTGTTGCCCGACGAGTTCATCCACTAACACGGCCACCCGTTTTCCTTCTGACTCCACAATAACTAATAATGCCTGGCAAGGATCGGTGACTACCGGTGTTACCTGAAACGCTTCATACAAACGGAGAACCGGAAGCCATTCCCCGCGCAGACCGACTACCTCTCCACGTCCCGCCATGGTTTGTAATTCCGACCGCTTAGGTTGAATGGTCTCGGTGACAGACAATAGCGGAATAATGTATTGCTCCTCCCCAACGCGAACGGTCATTCCATCCATAATCGCTAAGGTGAGAGGAAGTTTGAGCATCAGTCGTGACCCCTTGCCTTCTTGAGTCTGGATGGTCACGGCTCCACCCAACGCTTCAATGTTTCGTTTCACGACATCCATACCCACTCCACGACCTGACACATCCGTAATTTTCTCTGCGGTGGAAAAACCCGGCCGGAAGATCAGTTGCCAGACTTGGTCATCGGGCAAGGTCTCCCCCTCGGAAATCACGCCATTGGCAACGGCTTTTTTCAGGATTTTTTCCCGATTCAAACCTCGCCCGTCATCTTCCACCGTAATGCAGATACTTCCACCTTCTTGATAGGCATTCAGCCGGATAGTGCCCAACTCACTTTTTCCCTCGGCCTTGCGATCTTCTGGTAACTCCAATCCATGGTCAGCAGAGTTACGCACTAAATGAGTCAAAGGATCTCCGATAGCCTCAATGACCGTCTTATCGAGTTCCGTTTCCTCACCTGACATGACAAGCTGAATTTGCTTGCCACTTTTTGACGCCAAATCTCTCACCAAACGTGGGAACCGTTGAAATGCTGTCCCGATGGGTAACATCCGGATAGACATCACCCGTTCTTGCAATTCTCGTGTATTCCGCTCCAATTGAAGGACTCGCTCTTGAAGAATGGGGAGTTGATCCAAAGTAAATCGTTCTCCTAAATCCGTAATCATGGATTGCGTAATAACTAACTCACCGACCAAATTAATGAGCTTGTCGATTTTTTCCGTATCCACACGAATCGAGGCCGCTTCACTCTTTTTGACACGAGAGACAGAGTCTTGCTGTTTTTGAAGCGCTTGCGCGACCTGTTGAGGAGCGACCACCTTGTCCTCGACCAAGATTTCCCCGATTCGCCTTTGTTTATTTAAACTCTCCTCGAGTTGCGCTTGAGTTAATGCGCCTTCGTCTACCAGGATTTCGCCCACACGTTTGGTTTCTTGGCTGACAAATGTGGAGACCGGCTGCTCCGTAATCACTAATTCACTTCCATCACGCACAAAATCAAACACAGCATCGAGTTCTCTCACCGACTTATCCGTCTCCATACGGATCTGCCAGGCCAAGTAGCAGACCTCGGGATCCATCACGGCTAAGGCAGGCACGCGATTAGTTTTTACTCCCACCTCTAACACTTCCCCGAGTTCGGCGAGATCTTTAATGATGCGAGAAGGATCCAAACCACGCTGAAACAATTCAGACAACGGCACCCAATCCACACAGAGATGCGTTGGACCGGAAGGTCGAGAAGGAGCGGACGACGTGGCTTGAGGCGAAGAATCCGCTTGTTCTCCCATTTGACAGGCCACAAGTTCGTCCTCGATGGGTTTTATTATCTCGGGGTCGAAACTGGCTCCACCTTGTGCCGCATCGAGTAATGACTTCAATGCATCCAAGCTTCGCAACAACACGTCGATCGTCCCCTGGGTAGCGACCATTTCTTGATTTCGAAGACGATCCAGCACATTCTCCATCTTGTGGGTCAGTTCTCCGATGGCCGTAAACCCAAACATACCCGCGTTCCCTTTAATGGAATGCGCAGCTCGAAATATTCGATTTAACAGGTCGAGATCATCGGCCCGCTGTTCTAAATCCAGCAAGCCGGTCTCCATGGTTTCGACATGCTCCGCAGACTCTACAAAAAAAGTTTCCTGAAATCTTGAAAAATCAATGCTCATAGCATGCCCTTTTCACCATCCCTGAAAATGTCATTGTAGTACCGTGGCTTTGCACCATCAGAGACTTCCCTTGACTCACCCTGGCAAAACCTTTTTGATGACTTGCAACATTTGATCGGGGTTAAAGGGCTTCACAATCCAGCCCGTGGCTCCGGCTGATTGGCCTTCTTTTTTCTTGTCATCCGCCGACTCAGTGGTCAACATGAGTACCGGGGTAAATTTGTGAGCCGCCATCCCTCGAATTTCCTTAATAAGAGAAATGCCATCCATATTCGGCATATTGAGATCGGTGATCACCAGGTTAGGTTTTGCACCGCCATTGAGTTTGGCAACGGCTTCTTTTCCATCTCCAGCTTCCACGACCTCGAACCCCGCCCCCTTGAGCGTAAACGTTACCATTTGTCGCATGGAGACCGAATCATCCACGACTAAAATTGTCTTGCTCATACACCTCCCCCTATACTTCCCAACACGTATTTGGCTTATTGGTTTTTGTGAACGTAAATCTGCTCACAGTTCAAAACAACGTTACGTTATCCTCCGATTCGTTCTTCGCCGACACCGTCGTGAGATCTGCGCCTTCTGCAATTGCGTTCATCACGGCTCGCTCAGACTCCATGGTATAACTCTCGCCCAGTCCACGAAAAATAGAAGCTGCTTCCAACGCGACTTCCTGCGAGTACCCCTCTTTCTCCATTTTTTTAATGGTCTCCCGAATGGTCTCAAGAGGCTCATATACATGCTCAATTTTTTGGCGAGTGATATCTTGAAATTGCAATGAGACGACAATGCCCGCGATATCTTGTGCCAACACGTTGGCTTGGTCTGCACCCCGCGTGACTTTTTCTTCTAATTCCCTGTTGGTTTCCAAAATTGTTTTCGTAAAACCTTTTACTCTTTCCTGGGATTCCAACGTCACCGTCATATCAACAGAGGCTAATTCTTCTAATCCATTCATGGCCCCCCGAGTGCATTCGGCAACGCCTTCACACATTTCCCGAATCTGGTTAGCCGCATGTCGTGATCGATTCGCTAACTTCGTGACCTCCTCAGCCACAACTGCAAACCCACGACCATGCTCACCAGCCCTTGCAGCCTCAATCGCGGCATTGAGTGCTAACAGCCGGGTTTGATCTGCAATGAATTCCACCTCTTCAACCATCTGAGAAATCGACGCGGTACTCGTCACGGCTCCCTCCATGACTTGAACCGCTTGCATGGTGATTTTTGAAGTTCGGAAGACATCTTGAACAAATCGATCCATGGTCTTGCTCGTTTCTTCCAATATATGTTTCACCGAGTGGATTTCACCAACCTCTTCAGATTCCTCTGTGTCAGCGACTAATAGCGAGTTCTCTTCCGCCTGTGTTCGTGCGCGTTGTGCAATATCCTGAAAACTCACGATCAATCCATCTGCCGCCCGACCCGTTTCCTCCACCACCATCTTGAGCTGAGCCACGAGGACCGGGGTCAATTCACTAAGACAAGCTGAAAAATCCTTCCAACTTTGTCGATACGCCTGATTCTCCTCACATTGTTGCTGACAACAAGCAAGTTGCTCCTCCAGCCAAGCTTGTTTTCTCTTGGCCACCACTCCCCAAGCCACTCCAAGCAGGCCAATAAATATTCCGATTATGAGAGGCATCATGTTTAGCCTTTTTCTGGAAGATTATTCATCTTCACGATTTCATTACTGAGGAGATCGCAGGACCCTCCAAAAATTTTCCACAGCCAATAACCTCAAACTGCTCTTTGACGGCGGAGGGGACATTGGTAACCTCTAGAATCATTTCCTGGCAGGCAGAGACAACCAATTGGACCCCTGATGAATCCATGCGTGAAACGTTGGCCAAATTCAGCTCCAAGTCTCCCGGCTTTTCACTCAAACCCAGGAGAGCCTGACGAAAATCCGCGGCTTCAAAAATCGTTAATTCACCCTCGGGCTGTAAAATTATGCGGCCGTTCTGTTCTTGAATCGTCATTTCTTTGTTCTCCAAGCCTAGACTTCCGAATTCACAACGTCACTAACCTGCGGACATTCGGCTCTTCTATCATGAGAAAAACTTTCCCATTCATCCTTTCACTAATATTGGGAAAGCGTCCTGGTTCATCAAAATTGACCCTTTTCTATCGGAGTTGACCTATTTCAGCTTAAGACTATTTCCAAAACGTTCGGCATCTAGATAAATATATTTCATTTCACGGTATATGAAACCCACGATCAGCATTCTGGTGTTCTTTCAGAATCAGGCCGAAACTCACGTACGGTACTGCCTCTTCAAGGCGCATCGCTCGCCTTCATGGCGACAGGCCACGACTTCGATAGATAGGAATTTGGTTTTCTAGAGAACTGGAGACAAGAGAGGAGTAGGGTCCATGCCAGGCATCAAACCGTGGGGGCCTAATATGCCGAGGACATGTCGCGCACCCAACATCCGAAATATTCCAGATTCGTTCAATCAACGGATTGGGACCTCCAACTTGCAGGCCGTATTCTCCTGCCCGTTTAGGTGTTTAGGGCTAGCAACAGAACGAGTTAACGTCTTTTATGTTGCCTCATATCTTCTTGAGATGTCTTCGGAGCAAGAAGTATTTACCTTTAGTAGATCATCGTTCAAATACTTGCCATACCAAACCTAGGTGCAGTGAATATTGATCACTCGTCTTTCCAACAAAAACATCTATATTGGTGTCATCGCCAGGCAGTCTCTACTCAGGAGAGTATTTCCAAACCCACTAACGCGACATCATCGAAAAAGGTGTCTTGATGTTGCCAATCTTTGGCTTGTTGGACGATCCATTGCAATCCTTGCTTTAATGGTGTGGTATGAACAGCCTGACACGCGTTCTCAAATCCGGTACGATCCCACAACTCTTCAGCAGGAGAAAAAACCTCATAGATCCCGTCACTAAATAAATACAATCGATCACCCGACTGCAAAGACACTTCCTCACTTTGGTAGACTTCTTCGATACCAAATCCTATCGGCCACGTTTTAGCGCCAATAGGTTGAAGGGGTTGGTCATTTCGCGTCAGAACGACTGCCGGATGGCCAGCGGTAGCGTACCGCAAACGACGGGTGGGCAAATGAAGGGCCCCAACCCAAATCGTAAAATATTCGCCCTCATCCGTCAGTGGATTTTCCTTATTGAGGCTGGCAATAATTTCTCCAGGATCATACGTTGGATGACTTTGGGCCATGTGGTCTGCCCGGAACTTTAATGCCAAGGACACGGCCCGCAAGGCAGGACCAATCCCATGCCCTGACATATCCAGAATGGCCAATCCAAGATATTCATCACTCCACCGAGTCACCTGAAATAGATCTCCTCCAAGGCCCAGCGACGGAATAAATTCCCAGTCTAATCGAATACCAGGGACAATTTCTCCCGCTTTCGGAAACAGTGAGGTCACAAAATTCGCAGCAGATTTTAGCTCGGCATCCATTTCACTTTGTTTTTGAGCTATGACTTCATACGATCGTTCCAGGTTGTCAATTAATCGTTGGGTTCGAAGGCCGGCATTCACTCGAGCGGTAACTTCCTGATCGGATGCGGACTTGGTTAAGAAATCATCTGCCCCACGCTGTAACCCCTCAGCAATTTGGGCTGGCTGATCCAATGCGGTCATCAAGATAATTGGTGTTGATCGAAGTTTTTCATGAGCCTTCACGGCTTCGCACAGGGTCGGACCATCCATTTCCGGCATCATCCAATCAGAAATGATGAGATCCGCACCGTGTTCCTCCAAGATGGCCATGGCCTGTTTCCCATCTTCAGCTTCAATAATTTTATGGCCTAAACGTTCCAGGCGTCGCCGGGTAACCATTCGAGCCAGCTTCTCATCATCAACCAACAAAATGGTAGAAGGCGAAGACGAACCGGAAATCGCCTTCTCAAAACCAGGTTCTTCTGTCATCAAATTTATGCGCTCAGTCATTGCAGCTCCTTCGGCAGCCTCGTGCTCCCGTATTAAGTGAAATCGAGGATGATCCACCCCCAATATCGCCATCCACAGAACCAGATAGAGATGAATAGTTTGACTGAACTTTCGGGATTTTATGAGTCGAACTTAATGAAGGGAAAATGAGGTTTGGCACCCAATGACGCGTAACAACTTTGAAACTCAAAGATTGAAAACTGAAATCACATTAATTGGCAACATTACACCATCAAAGACGCACAAATACTTTCCGATCTGACCTGGAACGTGAAGGTAGAAAACGTCAATACTCAAACGTTCACCTAAAACATGTGAACTTTGCCTATTCGATGGGTTTTCGAATGTTGGTAGGTATGTGATCGATAAATAGAAAAGCGGAGTCCTGAGGAAGGACAGGGCCTCGAAAACTAAAGATGAGCGATCTCTACCGCGACAGTTTAGTGCTGAGTTGCGCTTTTAACCGAACCATTGCCTGCGCATGTAATTGGCAAATCCTTGATTCCGTCACGCTCAGCAACGTCCCGATTTCTTTCATAGTGAGTTCTTCGAAATAATATAAGGTCAACACCAACCGTTGTCGTTCAGGCAATCGGTCGATCGCCTCGGCCAGCACTTTCCGAGTATCTTCGGATAATAAGGACTCCAAGGGATTCGGCTGTTCGGTATCAGCCAACACATCTAATATTGAATGGGCATCATCATCCGACGTTCCCAAATCATCGAGACTTAGGACCACCGTTCCTTTTGCCTGCAGGAGGGTTTCATCGACTTCTTGGGCATCGACTCCAAGTTCTGCGGCCAATTCCTGCTCGGAAGGCGTTCGACCTTTTCTCTTGGTAAATTCATTCGCGGCATGTTGAATGCGGCCAATCCGTTCACGTACGGATCGTGGCACCCAATCCATGGATCGCATTTCATCGAGCATGGCCCCGCGAATACGGAACTCGGCATAGGTGCGAAACTTCACTTCTCGCGAAGAATCGAATTTACTGAGGGCATCCAAAAGACCGACGGTGCCAGCACTCATGAGGTCTTCCACATTCAAACCCGCGGGAACACGCATGGCAAGCCGTAGCGCCATATATTTAATGACCGGCACAAATTCCTTGATCAATACTTCCCGTTCTTCTCCTCGTATCCCAACGGACTTCGCAGCCTCCGTCGTCTTAAACCGAGCTTGTACTTTCCGCTTGGCTTGGGCCTCTGAGAGGGTCGATTTCATAATACCTTACGCTCCTTCCTGTCCAGGTGCCCACAGAACCGAAGGGCCAAAGAGTTGCAGCCCGCCATCCATCGATTGTTCTGCTCGCCATTCATTGATCGTCGCGACCAGTTCGACCAAGGCCCGACTCGACGGAGCCTTAGGATAGGCTTCCACCACGGCCTTTTGCTGACAAACGGCCATAGACAGGTGGTCATCCAAGGGAACCCATCCAGCAAAATCCAGAGAGACGCTCAGAAATCGGTCCGACACCTTACTTAATTTCCGAAAGACGTCTTTGGCCTCTCGAACATGTTTCGCCATGTTGATTAAAATTCTAAAACGTTTTTGTCGGTAGCGAGTTGATAAAACCTTAATGAGCGCATAGGCATCCGTCAGTGAGGTCGGTTCCGGAGTCACCACCACCAGGACTTCGTTCGCGACCAAGCTAAAGTAGAGCACATTGGCCGCGATACCAGCCGCACAGTCGATCAAGAGTAATTCCGGGGGTTTCGTCAATTGTGAAAATTGTGATTGCAGATGAATTTGCTGGTCATGACTCAAGCTGGTGAGATCTTGCACGCCCGAGGTGGCTGGGAGAATTCGTACCCCCGATGGCCCGTCAATCACGACATCCTCTAACGATTGACGCCCAGCAATCACATCTTCCAAGGTATAGGTCGGATTGAGGCCTAACAGGACATCCAGGTTCCCCAGCGCCAAATCGGCATCCATAATCATGACGTGAGATCCCTGTTTCGCTCCAGCCACGGCTAAGTTCGCCACGATATTGGTTTTCCCCACTCCGCCTTTCCCTGAACTCACGGCAATCACTTGAACGGGGGAATGGGTTTGGCCGGCACTGGCTCTTGCTCGTAGTCCGCTCGCTTGATCAATCTGGGTGACCATAGGGTATTTCCTTATAAACCAAAAGTTGATATGACCATTGCTTCAACTCCGGCAAAAGCCGGCTTGCCAAAAGATACGGGACCTCGGCAAAACCATCCCGTTGTAGTGTGATGGTTGGCATTAACCATTATCGGCATCTCGTGTGACGCGTTACGCCACTTCCACCCCAGCATGTTGACTTGATACCTGTTCCCAGGCAGCAGCCAGGTCGATGCGATCCAAAATGGACTTCTTCGTCGCTTGCTCCAAATCTTCAGGTACGCGCTGCCCCATGGAAAGGTAGGAAAGCGGAAGCCCCGTTTGATGGATGAGGTTGAACAATCTTCCTAATTGAGGCATTTCATCCAATTTGGTCAGTAGTAGACGATGCACTGGAATACGGCTATACCGACGAACAATTTCTTCCTGGACGGTGAGGTCCGTCGGAGCCGACAACACCAAATGAGTTTCCAGTGCCAATTTTTGTTCGGCAATGGCTGCAAGCTCGCGTGCACCAGCTGGATCTTGTGGGCTACGCCCAGCGGTATCCACCAGCACCAAGCCCGCATCCGGATGCTTCGCAATACACATCGGCAATTCCGCTGGAGTGACCGCTACTTCAACAGGTACTTTGAGGATTCGCGCATAGACCCGAAGTTGCTCAACAGCCGCCACTCGATACGTATCAAGGGTCACGATCACGGTTTTAATCCGCGTGGGGCTTTGCATGAAATGACTGGCCAGTTTTGCGATGGTGGTGGTTTTCCCGACTCCCGTCGGTCCCACCAGCATCACAACTTTTTGCAGTCCTCCAGGAGTCACCAATGGTCCTGATGTGGAAACGACTTGCTCCATTTGGTCTCGCAATAACTCCGCGATAGTTTCGTCGCTGACCGTTCCCCCGGAGCCCACCGTTTCTCCCACCGTCCGAACAAGATTCGCCGCCAACGACGAATGAATGCCGGCAGCCACAAGGGCTTCATGATACATGGTCATATCTTTGGGAAGCGTCGCGAGCCGATGAGCCGATCGATCGGCCAATACCTCTCCCATCAGGGCGCGAAACGATTCGAGTTCCCGGCGAATCGGCCCAATGACGGTATCTGGATCGGATCCCCCACTTCGCAACTCTTTCATTTCTTCCCGAAGATCGGCGATCTGCTGATTCACGGGATCAAGCAAAGCGGCAACCTTGAGGTGTTCCCCGAACGAAGGATTGGCTAGCGGTTCCGCTTCGGTTGAACTTTCATACCAATGCCTCTCCGCGACAAATTCAGGTTCCGCTTTTGGCTTTACCGGCATCGATACTCGGCGATTTTGATCATCGACGGTTTTCTTAGATTCCTTGGGGCTTGCCCCTCGATCGACCGCCGCCGTCACTTCAATCATGGGCTGACTGAGCAACCCGAGAAATCGCCCGCCTTTATTAATACGCCGAGTCGACACGATGACGGCATCAGAACCGAGTTCCGCCTTGACCGCGCCTAAGGCTTCCTGAAGAGTTAATGCTTCAAATCGTTTAAGCTTCATCTGGCATCCTCACCACTTCAATGGCTTGAATTTTGGCTTTGACATCAATTTCATTTGGAGAAAGCACTGTCAACGCCTGCACACTGGGCGCCACCAGGCGATACACATGGGATCGGATCACATGCGAACACAGCAACACAGGCTGATAGCCTCGCGTAATGACTCGTTCAATGGATCGACGCACATTTTCCAAAAATGTGTTCACAAAGGTTGGGCTCATGGATTGCACTTCCCCTGTCGGACTTGGCCGCAGTGCGTCAACTAACCGTCGGTCCAGCCCAGGGTCTAAACTAATCACCGGCAGCAACCCATCAGGCGTGATGAATTGACTCGTAATCGTTCGACCCAAGCTTTGCCGCGCATAATCCGTTAACACGTCAGGATCTTTCACCTGTGTGGCATAGTCTGCCACGCTTTCAAGAATCGTTCGCAAATCGCGAATAGACACGCGTTCTTTCAGAAGATTTTTCAAAATTCTTACAACCGTTCCTAGGGGCAACAACGTGGGAATTAAGTCATCCACGACCTTCGGATGCGTTTTGGCAATATTCTCCAACAAACTCTGGACCTCTTGGCGACCAATCAGTTCATACCCATTCGCTCGAATGATCTCGGTCAGATGCGTTGCAATCACCGAGCCACAATCCACGACCGTGTATCCCTCAACTTGAGCCTTCTCTTTGGTTTGAGAAGAAATCCATACCGCCGGCAATCCAAAACATGGATCTTGCGCTGGTTTGCCCTCTAATTCTCCCGTGGCCTGACCTGGATTAATCGCCAATAAATGCCTCGGGACCACCTCTCCTTTGGCCACCTGTACGCCCTTTAACATGATGCTGTATTCATTGGGACGCAGTTGAAGATTATCCCGTATATGCACAGGCGGAACGACCAAACCTAGCTCCTGGCCAGTCTGTTTTCGAATGCCACGGATACGTTCCAGGAGCTCCCCCCCTTGCGCCACATCCACCAAGGGCACCAATCCATACCCAACGTGAAGCTCAAGTAAATCAGGAGGGGTTACGACATCGGGAGCATCTCCCTTGGCCCCTTCTTCACCCTTTTTTGGTGCAGCGGCCTTCTCTTTGACTGCCGCTGTTTTCTGGTGCTCTTTGAGAGCATAGGCCAATCCTGCCACCATGGCCCCCAACAACAGGAAGGCAAAATGTGGTAGGCCAGGAGTGAGCCCTAGTAGGAAAAGAATGCCGGCCACCATCCCAATCAAATCGGGATTAACAAATATTTGTTTGGTGATTTGTTCTCCCAAATTAGTGGAGGAGGCCGCCCGCGTAATGATGATACCGGCAGCGGTGGAAATAATGAGGGCCGGAATTTGAGCAACCAAGGCATCTCCCACCGTCAGTAGCGTAAAGGTATGTGCGGCTTCCACTAAAGGCATGCCATACTCCAGCACCCCGATGGCCAATCCACCGACAATATTTATGAGAATAATAATAATGGAAGCAATGGCATCCCCACGGACAAACTTACTGGCACCGTCCATGGACCCATAAAAATCAGCTTCTTCGGCAATGTCTTCACGACGACGACGCGCCGTCGCTTCATCGATCAAGCCAGCATTGAGATCCGCATCAATACTCATTTGCTTTCCCGGCATGGCGTCCAATGTGAACCGCGCCGCAACTTCCGCAATACGACCCGCGCCTTTGGTAATCACGACGAAGTTAATGATAACCAAGATGGAAAAAACCACGATCCCTACGGCAAAATTCCCACCCACAACGAAGGAACCGAATGATTTGATGACCTCGCCAGCCGCAGACATCCCTTCGCTGCCATTCAAAAGAATGACTCGCGTGGAGGCGATATTCAGAGCCAACCGAAAGAGCGTCACCAGAAGCAGAACGGAAGGAAATACGGAAAAATCAATTGGTCGTTTCGCATTCATGGTTACAAACAACACCAGAATGGCCAGCGTAATGCTAAAGGACAGAAACAGGTCGAGCAGCAACGGCGGCAACGGGACCAGCATCAACATCAATAAGCCAATGACGCCCATCGGCAACAGGAAATCGTTATACGACCCGAACATGGCACCCGGTTTTTCTATGGTCGAAGACACTGCCATCGTGTGTTACCCTGCCATCCCTTCAGGCCCCTGTTTTAATCGATAGACATAGGCCAAAATTTCTGCCACGGCTTTATATAAGTCCGCGGGAATCGTTCGTCCAACTTCCACAAGTTTATACAAGCCTTGCGCCACCGGTTTGTTTTCCACGATCGGAATGCCTGCCGATCGAGCTACCTGTTTAATTTGTTCGGCCACATACCCTGCGCCTTTCGCCAGTACCATCGGCGCATCCGATTGGTCGGGATTATATTTTAAGGCGACGGCAAGATGAGTCGGGTTGGTAATCACCACATCCGCATTGGGGACGGTTTGCATCATTCGTTGCCGCGCACGGTCCCGTTGCAAACTCATGCGACGGGAGCGAATCAAAGGATTCCCTTCTACGTCTTTCATTTCATCTTTGACTTCCTGTTTTGTCATGCGTTGGTCTTTGGTGAATTGCCACCGCTGATAGGCAAAATCGGCCACAGCCAACACCAATAAGACCAATCCAATCGACAGGGCCAATTGAAATAAGATTCGCCCGACCCGTTGAAAAATTTCTCCTACGGACAACCCAGGCAATTCGATAATTTCCTCAAAATGCGCCACAATAATGAAATAGGAAATCCCACACAGAATGGCCAACTTCATGAGCGATTTCACCAACTCAACTACGCCTCGAAGAGAAAGAATTCTCTTGAGACCCGCCACCGGATTGAGTTTGGAAATTTTTGGCTGAAGCCCATCCTCGATCCATAGCGGTCCAGTTTGAAGAAGCGTCGCCAACACTCCCAACGTCATCGATACCACCGCAAAGGGCAGAACAATAACCATCCCGTTTTCCACCATGTTGACAATTAGGGCATAAAAAGTATCCGTCGTGATGGCCCGGACACCAGCCGTAGCAAACCAATCCGTACTCGTCCGTTGAATATGCTGCCAAGCCAAGGGCGCCCACATCGCTATCATGCCCATGGCGCCAAAGAGCACGACAACAGGACTAAATTCTTTGGTCGAAGGCACCTGGCCTTTTTCACGTGCTTTTTCCAGCCGCCGCGAACTTGGCTGTTCAGATTTCTCCATCCCATCTTCATTCTCAGCCACGACCCATCTCCTGTAACAACCCCGTCAACACTCCTTGTAATTCTAAGATGGTGTGCTGAAACAAGGAGGAAAAGAGGGGCAACCCAAATCCCAACACGAGAAGCCCTACGCTGATGGTCAATGGAAATCCCAAAAACAGGACATTCATCTGAGGCATGATTCTCCCAAGAATACCCAGCACCAGGTAAATGAATAGGGTAACAGCGATCAATGGAATCGCCAGCTTGACCCCAAAATTAAAGGTCCGCTGCATGAGATCCACTGCATCCACCAATAACGGCGGATGAAACTGCGCCCCAAGGGGAGGAATCAAGGCAAAACTCGAACCCAACGCGAGCAGCAACAAATGGTGCCCATCCACCACAAAATAGAGAAGCGAGGCAATCATGACTAAAAAACTTCCCAGCACCGGAACTTCCACTTGCGTCACAGGATCTAATTGAACCGCCATACCAAATCCCAATTGAAACCCCATGATGCTCCCGGCCACTTCCACTGCGGCTAATAACAATCGTGTCGCAAATCCCAAGAACACCCCAATAAATAATTCCGACGCTAACCCCAAACTTAACTTCAAGGGTTCCAACCAATCAGGCTGCAACGTGGGGGCGACGAGAGGACCAAAGGCAAGGGTCACCGCCAACACCATGCCCGCCCGAACTCTCATGGGCACCATCTGGGAAGATATGATGGGAAACGCCGACAATATGCCCCCCGTTCGGACTAACACCAACACGAACCCCCAAAACTCTTGAAGACCAATTTCAAACTTTGCCACGGTACATTACCTAATATAGCTAGGGATATTTCCCCACAACCCTGTCATGAATCCCAGAAACACCTTCATAAACCATGGGAAGCCGATTAACAGGACGAGAAAGATCATGACAATTTTTGGAACAAACGTAAGGGTGGCTTCATTGATTTGCGTCATCGCCTGGAATGCACCTACGAACAGGCCGACGACTAAGCTTAAAATCAGCATAGGACCAGCCACCAACATGGTGGTCTCAATCGCTAATTGCGCCACATCTAAAACCGTTTCCGGTGTCAACGTTTAACCCCGTCAAGCGTGAGACGTGAGGCGTGAAGTGGTAAACGTGAAACACATCTCATCATGGCCTTTGGAGTGCCATCGCGGCTATTCATCTTCCCTACCTTCATGTATTTTCGCTTCACGATCTTCAGTTAAAACTCTCCATGAGCGAACCGACAATCAGAAACCATCCATCTGCCAAGACAAACAAAATCAATTTAAATGGCAAAGAAATCATGATCGGAGGCAACAACATCATGCCCATGGACATCAAAATGCTGGCGACGATCATATCGATCACCAAGAACGGAATATAAATCAGAAATCCAATTTGGAATGCCGTGCGTAATTCACTCGTGACAAATGCCGGGATAAGCACGCGCAGGGGTATTTGCTCTGGACCTTCGGGAACACTTACCCCTGACAAATTCACAAATAATTCCAAGTCTTTTTCGCGCACCTGCTTCAACATGAATGTCCGAATCGGATCCATGGCCTGGAGCAGAGCATCTTCTTGTGAAAGTTGGTCTTGCATGTACGGGTCTAAGGCACGAACCTGAATTTGCTCCCACACGGGAGTCATAATAAATAAGGTCAAAAATAGGGCCAGCCCCACCACCACCTGATTGGGAGGGGAATGCAACGTACCCATCGCCTGACGAACCAAGGCCAGCACGATCACAACGCGAGTGAACGACGTCATCATCATGATAAATGCCGGTGCCAAAGTCAGGGCAGTCAGCAGCAGCATGATTCTGATGCCGACTGTATATGACTGAGGCCCCTCCGGCCCTATCACATCGACATTAAAGGCCGTGCTCTGGGAACTTTGCGCCCATACCTCCACTCCCACCAACCCGAGAACCAGACACAGACTCGCACTAACAATGAATGGTGTTTTTGACATAGACAATTTTTTAAATAACAACCTCATAAATTGTTTAGGTTTCTGTCCTCTGCCCCACGACTCGAAATTTTTCTTTTGCAAACACTGCCGGCCATGATAACGATGGAAGTCCCAACCCCGTTCCTGGTCGAAGTTGTTCAATGCGGCGTGGATCGTCCACTCGAGTGAGAAGCGTCAGTTCTTTGGCCGTGCTCCCTAAAACCAACACTTCCCCGGCAAGCTCAACAAGGACAACTGATTTTCCCGGTCCTAATCGTAGCCCGCCCATCAAACGTAACGCCGGCCCTCCGCCTATGGCTCGTTGATCCCCGAGAAATCGTTTTACGACTAAGGCTGCTCCAGCCATGAGCAATAATACGGCTATCAGAGCCCCGGCCATTTTTATTGCCTCAGTCGCAAAATCCATACTCCCCCTTGTTCGCACCTCATGGTACGAAATTCAAAATACGCCTCACGTCTTTCCTACCGTAACTTTTGGACTCGCTCTGTTGGGCTCACCACATCCGTCAACCGAACGCCAAACTTGTCATTCACCATCACCACTTCTCCTCGCGCCACCAATTTATCATTCACCAATACTTCCAGGGGCTCACCGGCCAATTTATCTAACTCCACGACCGACCCTGGTCCCAGCTGAAGCAATTCCTTGACCAGCATTCGCGAAGAACCTAGTTGAGCGGACAACACCAAAGGAATATCTAGAATACGATCCATTTTTTCCGAATCCGCACTCGACAACTTCGATCCTCCTTTTCCGGTTTTCGTCGGTTTCGTCGTGGTGACCTTGGTGAGTTTTTCATCCTCACCATCATCGGCCTCTATCACGGCATTGGCTCCTGCTGCTTCGGTGGACCCTGTTTCCACTTCTTCGACATCATCACTCATAGCCATTCCTCACCAATCAGGATTGAGACAGTAATTAATTTCTTTTCGATTCTCCGGTTGTATATTCACCACCAACTTCATACTGGGATAACCTATTCGGGAGGCAGCAATATTTTTTCCACCCGAAATTGCTGAACGCCATTTTGTTTCACCCCAAATCCTAAAAATTTTGGAGTCCCTTCAATGCTCGCAAGTAATGGTTGGCTCGCGGCCTGTTCCAAGACCACCACGTCACCGGCGGAAAAATTCAACAAGTCTTCAATCGCGATTGTGGTTGAACCCAATTCAATATTCATGGTGACGGTGGCTTCTTGAACTCGTGAGCAAAACCGAGCAACCCATCCTTGATCCACTTCATACATATCGCTCTGGAAGCTGGTTTGCAGCTTTTCCCGAAGCGGCTCTAACATCGCATACGGAATACACAGATGCATGTCCCCTACGGCATCGCCTAACTCAATACCCACTGTGATGACGATTACGATTTCTGAGGGTATGACGATTGCAGCCAATTGCGGATTCATCTCAGAACGGACCGCCTTAATATCCACTTGATGCACCGGCTCCCAGGCTTTCGCCAGATTCCCCAGAGCCATCGCCGTCACCCGGGTCATCACTCGCTGTTCGATCAGAGTAAAATCCTGACCCTCAGGTTTCACATGCGTCTGCCCTGATCCTCCAAAAAAGTGATCAACCAACAAATAGACCGTTTGAGCATCCGTGGCCATGAGAGCAAATCCTCGAAGGGGCTCCATAGACAGAATGGTTAAAAACGCCGGCAAAGGCAGCCGTTTTATAAAATCACCAAACTTCATGACCGCCTGGTTGGTGACAGTGACTTCAACGGGTTTCCGTAGCGCATCACCCAACCCCATCCGAAACAACCGCGCGAACTGTTGGTGGATAATGTCCAGGGTTGGCATTCGCCCCCGAACAATCCATTCTTGGTTGCCAAGATCATACGGGACCGGACCATCGGTAGGTTCTTCCGGGTCGGGGGTCGTATCAACTTCTCCCCCGGTGACTCCTCGAAGTAGGGCATCAACTTCGTCTTGTGAAAGAATTTTTTCCATGGATGTCTAAAAATCCTGAGGTGTTATCCTTGAAGAATGATACGTGAAAGAAACCGCGTGACAGGTTATTCCAACACTTCACGCATAACGCGTTACCCGCCGCGCCACTTATTGAATTATGAAGTCTGTGAAGAAGACTTGCTTGACCTTTCCTTTTTTCATGATCGTATTTACCCGCCCTCCAATTTCATCACGCACCAACATCTTTCCATCCACGGTGCGTAAGGCTCTTGACTCCTTACTCGTCAGAAGCACAAGCAGGGCATCACGAATGGCAGGCTGTTTTGCCGTAAAATCCGTTTGTTCTTCTGGCCGATCCAATTGCACTTTAATGGAAACCTTGAGATACCGGAGCTGATCTCTATCGGCTAAATTCAACACAAACGGTTCTAAGTCTATCACCGGCCCAACAAAGCCAGGCTCCGAGTCCGCTGTCGCTTCAACCTCACCATCCTCATCATTATGGGCCTTGGCTGTTTTTTCCGGCTCTCCTCCAGACATAAAAAAGAACCCGGCTCCTCCCCCAACAACGAGCACACCCAATAAGATTAGTAGTAACAGCTTCTTGTTTATGCCACCGGAAACTGCCTCTTCACCTTTTTCTGCATCATCTGCCATAGCATGTCCTCACTCTTACACGTTCAATGGTCCCACTTAGCCTTACTTCAAATAGAGCAACCTTCATGCCAAAGACATTCTCAATTTCTTGACAGGGAGATACGTTCTCAATGCAGAAAACCCTTGGAAAAGTGCGTGAAAATCTCAAGGAACCGTACTGAAGTTTTTCAGGTAGTGGGGAATATGTGTCAGAATTCTCGTCACACGAGTGGAAACTCTGACACCTCAATACAGAGTTACCGAAACACGCCTTCTCTTGAAGATCATTCAGGCCCAATTCACCAACTTGAGAAACGATACCTGTGAGGTTGATGATTCCTGTTCGGCATTCAAAAATTGAAAAGGGGACTTTTCTTCTCACGAAGAAAAGTCCCCTTCATCAACTGATAGTATCTGCGAAAGGAGTTATCGAGAAAGATTTACGAGTTCTCCCAAGAGATCATTCGTGGTGGTAATGATTCGCGAATTGGCTTGAAACGATCGTTGCATTCGAATCATGTTGACGAGTTCGTCTCCTAAATCTACATTTGAGGACTCCAACGTATTCGCCACCACGTTTCCAAAAGCTCCTGACCCTGGCCCCCCGGTCAGAGGAGCCCCAGAATCGGCAGACTCAATGAATAAGTTTCCTCCAACCGCATCAAGCCCATTGGGATTGGTAAATCGGGCGAGCGCGACCTGTCCAAGGTTCCGAGTGGTCCCATTCGAAAATCGACCAACAATAATACCGGTATCACTGATGGACGTACCGGTGAGCGTTCCGCTGGTTTGCCCATCTTGGGACAAGGTAAGCAAACTGGATGTTGCTCCGAACTGAGTCGTACCATCTAAGCCTGCAGTCGACCCACCACTATCGGTTGTAATGCTCGTTCCAAAATCGAATGTGATGGTTTGATCTGCAGCCGCACCACCGGTAAAATCTATTCCCCCTGCAGATGCTGAAGAAGCATCATAATAGGCCACAGACGTTTCCGTATCCAATGCTCCGGATGTCGTGAAAGTTAAGGACCCTGTAAAAATCAAGGCATTCGTCCCGGATAACGCCGAGGCATCGACTGTCACCGAACTTGATGGCGCCACGACATTATAATTCCAGGTTAAATTGGCGGTCTTCGTAAAGTAAACGGTTAAATCATGGGCCGTTCCCAGCGAATCAAACACCGTAATTCCTGTACTAAATTGTGAGGTTCCTGTTGGGTTGGCAATAGAGAATGTTGTTGCAGTCGACGACGCGTCCAAATTGGCCCCAACATCAACCGTGGTGGTAGGGGAAGCCGGCTCTTGTGTGGTCGACAGGACTAGACTGCCCGTCGTTCCAAGAATAGTTCCACTCGAATCTGCCTGAAACCCCTGTAAGATAAATCCTTTGGAATTGACAATTTGTCCAGCCGTGTTAACACTAAACTGCCCGTCACGAGTATAGAAATTACTTCCGTTAGCATCCTGGACATGGAAAAATCCATCACCATCGACGGCCAAGTCCAAAGAGTTGGAAGTGCTTTCCAAGGAACCCTGAGAGAAAAGGGCATCGACCCCGATAACACTGACACCCCGTCCCTCTGTCACTGCGGTGGAGGTTCCACCACCACCAATCGTCGCCCCAAAGAGATCACCGAACGATACCCGTCTGGCTTTGTACCCCGAGGTTTCGGCGTTGGCGATATTATTGCCAATTTCGCCTAGCGCGCGACCCGTGGCACTAATTCCACTGATCGCGGTAAAAAATGCTGACTGGAGTCCCATGATTCACCTCTCTTTAAAAAGACTTTTACGCCTATTAGATTAAAATACTGATATCACATCATCCGTGGATAATGACCGCCCACTGGCCAAAACTAGTTCACTTTGTCCACCTACCCAGGTGGCACTCTTCACCGATTCCCTCAGAAAGGTTGTGACTCCAACACTTTTCCCGTCGGCATTGATCGAATTCACAATGTATTGATATACCCCGGGCGGAACCGGCTCCTCTTGATTGTTCAAACCATCCCATTTCACAGTTTGTTGGCCAGCGCCTTGGGCTTCAAGGTTTATTGTCCTGACTAAATTTCCTCCCAAGTCCATAATCGCGAGGGTTCCAGAGGCGCTCTCTCCCGTTAATTGATACACCACATTTCCTTCGCCATCACTATCAATTTCCACGGTATTCCCCGTCGCCAACACCTCATGGCCTATGAGACTGACGGATTCCAAACGCCCTCGCTCATTCCCTTGGGCAATTAGTTGTTCAAGAAGCGATGTGGTTTGGGTTGCCTGTTCCAGAGAACTAAATTGGGCCAACTGAGCCACAAATTCTTCATTCGCGGTAGGATCGAGGGGATCTTGATTTTCCAACTGAGTGATAAACAACCGCAGGAACGTATTTTGGTCAAGCTCCTGTGAAGCCGTGGTTGGTTCATTTAAATTGCGAGTGAGTCCCAGATTTTCAATGACACTATTGACTTCCATGTTGCCCTCGCCTGGTTATGTGTTTCTCATCAACCTTTCATGCACACCAATGGACAAAAAAGGATCACGCCACAAAATGCACACGGCCATCGGCCTCCACCCCTGCACCGACTGGGATATCTGAATTTGGCAATTCCTCAGCTTCGCTCCCTCCTCCGCCTGAAAACTCTGGGGAAGAGGAATCGGACAGGTGCTGCCCAAACAACCCATGTTCACTCACTTCGGCGCCAAACTGCTTGAGTTCCAGACCCGCAGATGCCAGTTGCGCATCTAATTGCGGTTCATGTTGAAGCGCCAGATTCCTGAGCATCAATTGATCCGTCACTAACTGGGCCGACACTTGGTGTTGCGTGACTGCCACATCCACTTGCACTTTGGTTTCATCCGCAAGCATCACTTCCATTTGCATGCGCTGAGGGGAAAGTACGTTCATCATACGGGAACGATCTACCATCGTATCAGTTCGGCCAGAAGATACCGATTCCCCGATACGAAAATCACTTCCCGACTCTG
This sequence comes from Candidatus Nitronereus thalassa, assembly GCF_032191465.1. Taxonomy (NCBI): domain Bacteria; kingdom Pseudomonadati; phylum Nitrospirota; class Nitrospiria; order Nitrospirales; family Nitrospiraceae; genus Candidatus Nitronereus; species Candidatus Nitronereus thalassa. The sequence continues at coordinate 1,340,602 of NZ_JAQOUE010000001.1, forward strand.
TCGCAATCGAAAAGCCACCGAAGATCTGCTTGGAAGCTTGGTGTTTATTGGCAAAAGCTCCTGCATTTTCCCGGTGATCTCCCGCACCAAATTCATTTTCAGCGGTCTCTCCCTCACCGAGCCCTCCGCCGGATAAATGAGAATTGGCAATGGCTTCCTGAACGGTCACTGGGGAAGTGGAAGACACGGGAGTGAACGAGCCTTGAAGAGGTTGTTGAATTGCCGGAGAAAACTGGCCCGTATTCACAGGGTCAATGATCGCCTGCCCCTGCTGAAATCCTCCATTCACAAATGATAGCGGGACATTGGGGATTGGAGCCCTGCTGCCTGATTGGAGAGGCAAGGACTGCTCTCGGGGAAAGACCAGTGACGGCTCTTCAGGCCCATTCGACCTTCCGGTAAATACCTCCGGTCGGATTTGCCCAGTTGAGGGCACTGTAGACTGCGTAGAATGTTGCGAGGAATTTGGAAGAACCTGGGAGGTAGGTTCTCCTCCCTTAATATTTTTCGCAGAAGGAAGGGAAGTTGACTGAAATTCTTGAGGCGTCGTCTCCACACTTTCAAGTCCACTCTCAAGCAAGGCAGAGGCTGTTGGAGCCGCTACTACCGATGAAGAATTTACGTCCGTCGAACTAATCTGAGAATTCAATGTTGTTGCGAGAGTTCCTGCATTCCCATTAAGCGGCAATTGCGGAATTCCTTTACCCTCACCAACGTGCTGATTAATGGGAACCAGAAGTGTCACCAGTGACCCCTCGCCCTCCCCATGTTGAGGATATGCCCTCCCGCCTTCTTCAGTTGTTTCTAGAGATGGCAATGTGGATTTTTCTGACTGGATTTTCCCATTAGGTAGGACCTTGGATGCTGGCGCCTGTTGATTTGCTTGGGCCAGGGCTGCTGGGAAAGAGGTTCCTGCGGACTGATCCACAGCCCCACTTTTCGTCAACAGCGCCCCTCCTCCCACTGGCTGAGAGTTCGCTACTGACACTTTTGGCACAACTGGTGTGGGAATGAGATTCATATCACGTTACGCGTATGCGACAAGTCCAAGTATTCTTTTTAATTATGGAGTCGTTGCTTCCCGCTTCCTCTTATGATAGTGCCGCAACCCTTGCGTTAACTTTGCAGCTTTCACGGGTTCAATACTCGCCAACATTCCAGCCGCCTTTTTATCTTTAATGCCCGCTAAAATATCTAACGCTAAAGGTTCATTCATCTCACTGATGCGAAGGGCGGCTTCTTCCGGATCCATGGCCTCATACACTTTAATCAAGTGCTTCAATGATTCTTGGGATTGATCAGTTTTCTCTGTAGATTTTTGCGATTCGCGAATCGCCATTGCCTCAGCGATGGCCTTTTCTTGCCGTGTTGCCAAGGCTTCTAAATCTCGACGCAGCGCCGCAAGCCGCTGCTCATCATCTTGAATACGTTCTTCCCGTTTTTCGATTTGCTGCAGCCGCGTTTGGAGTTTTTCAACTAAGGTCAACTCCGTTGACTTTTCATTCGAATCATTTTCCTCAGATGATTCTGAAGGAGGATCCGTGGCTTCGACTGCCGAGGAGCTCTTGGCTTCAGGATCAGTTGGCGAGGTCACTTCCTCGCTTCCTGTTCCGTATACCGGCACCACCACTGATACCAACAAGGCCAACCCCAATCCCATCCAAATTTTCATGATACGTGAAAGAGCCACGGGTTAAGCACCCTCCCGAACGGCAAGGACCCGCAAAGCTGCAAGGTCATCTTGTTCTTTTTGCTCGTGCCTCATGATTCGTTGTTGTCGGTCTGCATGTTTCTTGGTCATAATCATTTCAATAATCCGCCGTGAGTGATAGGCATCCTTCAACTTGTCTTGCAATTCCGAAATTTTTTTCTCTTGGACTCCAAGCACCAAGGCCTGCCGTTCTAAGCGTTGACTGGTTTCTTCTAACCATCGATACCGTTCCTCTGTAAACGAACCTGCAATGCCATGAGGCAAGTTTCGTTCCAATTCCGAAGAAATGGTTTCAAGATCTTCCCGAAGAATCTCTTGTTTCGTAATTTCTTGGCTTTTTTCCCATTCTGCCAAGGCTAATTCTTCTTTGATCATGTCTTCCACCTGCTTCCGAAATCGAACAATCGTGCCCCAATTCATCATTGACCTATGAATTTATTTCCTACTCGGAAAGAATTGACCTGCTGAAACTGCCCTGTGTCTTCGTTGCCAATTTTTACATAAACGATTCTGTGCGACGTGATGCATTCCGGGAAAAATGGTTTTCAGTACTTTTCACTTCACCCATGACTTTTCACGTTTTTTGTCCCACATGCTCCTGGGCCTGTGCTACTAATTGCTCTACTTCCTGCAAACTTGTTGCCAAATCGGCGTTTTCAGAGATGCCTTGCCGAAGAAATTGTGTAATGGGATCCATCATTGAAACCGCCAAGTCCAGACGAGGATTCGACCCACTTCGGTACGCGCCCAAGTTAATCAGATCTTCTGCATTGCGGTAGAGTGACATGAGTTCCATCAAGGCACGTGCCGAGGTGAGATGTGAAGACTCGGAGATATCAGGCATGACGCGACTCACGCTTTGTAGCACGTCAATAGCAGGGAAATGTCCTCGTGAGGCCAACTCACGGCTCAACACAATATGGCCATCAAGAATGGCTCGAACAAAGTCAGCGACAGGGTCGGACAAATCATCTCCCTCCACCAGCACCGTGTATAAACCCGTTAACGAACCCGTCATGGTCGGCCCCACCCGTTCCAATAAACGTGGAAGTACAGTAAAAACCGACGGTGGATAGCCTTTGGAGGTGGGCGGTTCACCCACGGCTAACCCCACTTCTCGTTGCGCATGTCCGACCCGGGTGAGGGAATCCATGAGCAACAGGACATCACGCCCCTGATCACGAAAATATTCGGCAATCGCCGTGGCAATAAAGGCTCCGCGCAATCGAACCAAGGGCGGTTGGTCTGAAGTCGCCGCGATCACGACGGTCCGCTTCAATCCTTCCTCTCCTAACTCCTTCTCAATGAATTCTTTGACTTCACGCCCGCGCTCACCGATTAGCGCCAATACCGTCACATCTGCGGCCGTTTGTCGGCACATCATGCCGAGGAGGACACTTTTTCCTACCCCGCTCCCTGCAAAAATGCCGACCTTTTGTCCACGACCACAGGTGAGTAGCCCATTGATGGCACGAACACCAAGATCTAAAGGTTGCGTAATACGAGCGCGGTCTAAAGGATTGAGGGAAGGAGAATAAAGAGGATAAGAGTCCGTCGTGGGCACCGGACCTTTGCCATCCAAGGGATTTCCTAAGCCATCAAGGACTCGCCCCAATAAACCTGATCCGACCCGGACCTGTGGATTGTCGGGTTGATACACGAGTCGACTGCCTGGGCCAATTCCGCGCACTTCCCCCAACGGCATAACCAGCACACGATCATCTCGGAACCCAACGACTTCGGCTTCCACGCAATGACCGGCAGGAGATACTATTTGGCAACATTGCCCCACAGAAGAGACCGGCCCTGTTCCTTCAATCGTGAGCCCAACCGCTCGGCAGACCCGACCATGAATTTTGATGGGACGGATATCTTCAAGTCGTTGAAGGAGAGTCGTTCTCGGCATCAGACACAAGCATTTCCTGCCAGATGGCTTCGAGTTGTGTTTCGATGGTAGCGTTGATGAAATATTGACTGGACTCAATGATACATCCGCCGGCTTGAATCGTTTCATCCGCTTCAATACTTAGTTGAGCGGGCTTTCCATCAGCGCCGGGCAATGAGTCACGAAAAGATAGGAGATGCTCCACTTCATTGGGATGTACCAAGACTCGAATCAATCCTTTCTCGGCAATACTGGAGATTATTTCTCGAACTTGGGTCACAAGGATATCCGGATCGAGACTAGTCTCACGATGAATGACCTTGCGGGCCATGGCCAAGGCAAGTTCCACGATATCGGCCTCGGCCTGTTTCGCTGACTGTACGCGCAAGTGCTCAACTTGGCTGATAAGGCTCAATGCCCTCGCCATTTCAGCCTCAGCAGGACCTTGGACCTCGGCTCGTCCTTGAGTACGCCCCGCTTCTACCCCGGATTCGTAGGCTTCCTGTTGCAGTTGCGAGCAATCATGGGGAGGTTCCTTCTCCTGTTCTGCCCGTTCTCGAGCCAGCCGTTCTTCGTCTAAATCCAGCGCTTCCCAACTTTCGATAGCCAAGGAGCCTTTAACTTCTTTAATGACTTTAGACCATCTGCTCGGCATCCTTACCTCCCAGCGCGATTCGTCCTTCAGCCGCAAGTTTTTGTGCGACTTTCAATATCGTCCGTTGGCTGGCTTCGACATCGCTCAACTTCGCCGGACCTTTGGCTTCCATATCATCTTTTAACGCATCGGCGGCCCGGCTCGACAT